>DDTJ01000017.1 GCA_002344525.1 Akkermansiaceae bacterium UBA2367 | reverse complement strand
CTGGAGGCAAACTATCACTATTTAAGGATAAGTTCTTACTCCAAGGCGGAGGAGTAAGAGTAAGGAGGTAAGAGTAAGGAGTAAGAGAGAACGAGACCGCTTTACATTCCCCCGCCTTTTCGCCATGATCTTCCTATGAACGGAATCTTCACCCCCGACGAGATCGCGAGCTACCACACCGACGGCTTCATCATCAAACGCGGTCTCTTCACCCCCGAGGAGATCCACCTGCTCGGTGACGCGGCCCGTGCCGACCACGCCCTCGACCAAGCCGCCGTGGCGCGGGACGACGGGGAGGGCAACAAGGTGCGGCTCTCCCTTTGGAACCATCCCGGCGACGGCATCTACGGCAGGGTCGCCCGCTGCCGCCGCGTCGTCGATTCGGTGGAGCAGTTGATCGGCGGCGAGGTCTACCATTACCATTCGAAGATGATCCTGAAAGACGCCCGCACTGGTGGGGCTTGGGCTTGGCATCAGGATTACGGCTACTGGTATCAGAACGGCCTCCTTTTCCCTGACCTGTGCAGTGTGATGATCGCGGTGGACGCGGCGACGCGGGAGAACGGATGCCTTGAGGTGCTGAAAGGCTCGCACAAGATGGGCCGGGTCAACCACGTCCTCTCCGGCGACCAGGCTGGGGCCGACCGCGAGGTCGTCGCCGAGGCGGCGAAGCGGCTGGAAAAAATCTACTGCGTGATGGACCCGGGCGACGCGGTCTTTTTCCACGCCAACACCCTGCACGGCTCCGGCCCGAACCATTCCGAGAACGCCCGCTGGGCCATGATCTGCTGCTACAACGCCGCGTGGAACGATCCCTACAAGGAGTCGCACCATCCCGGCTACACCCCGTTGAGCAAGGTGGACGACTCCGCCGTGCTGGAGGCCGCCGGGACTGGCGTCGAGTTCGCCGACCTCGCCAAGGCCGACCGCAGCGCGAAGGTGCTGGCGGAGGCGGGGAAGGAGGGGTGACAGTCGGATGTCAAGGAGCGGTGGTTTTCGCTCCTTCTTGGACAGGTGGGGAACTTCCTTGTTTCGCGAGCAAGGATTGGAACTCGTCTTCGGCGATGGCTTGGGCAACGCCGTCGGACATTGCGGCGAGGGAGAAGGCGAGCAGGGACAAAGCGATGGCCGCGCTCCATCCCCAACGCCAAGGCCCGGAGCTTGGGCGCATCCGGTGCCACCAAGCGCGGGCGAGGAGGTGGAGGCCCGCCACCGCGAAGACCCCGAGGATCAGGGCCGTCGCGATGCGGTCGGGCGCGAATCGGATTTCTCCGAAGTTCCGCCGGAGGAAGGAGATCCAACCGAAGGCGAGGTGGAAAGCCGTTTCGATCAAGAGGGGGAGCGCACCGGCGAGAAGAAGGAAGAGCGCGACGAAGCCCCACAACAGGAGCCGGACGACGCATCCGCCCGGTCCTCTTTTTTTCGGGCTGGCTTCCGGGCGTGGATCGGGATCGCTTTCCATCAGCGGGCTTCCTGGGCAATCGTTTCCTCGACCAGCCGTTTCCTCAGATCGGCGGGGGAGAGCTTCACGACCACCCCATCCTCTTGCAGCGCGAAGCGAACCGGGCCGTAGGCGTCGGGTTCGTAGACGACGATGGCCGATCCTCCCCCGGGTCGCCTGCCCGGGACGTAGGCGAGGGGTTCGCTCGCCGGGTGGACTCCGCTCCATGCGCTTTCCGGGATCGTCCCGTCACTCCGGTTTCCGGGCAGGGTGCCCTCGTGCGCGGTCGCATGGGTCCACAGGAGACCGCGGAGATGCTCCAAGGCGAGGCGTCTGCCCGACTCCAGCCAGGGTTTGGGGTCTCGTTCCGGATAGGCGATGCGATGGGTGGAGCCCGTCCGCACCCAGGCACCGGGCGTCATCAGTTCGCGAGCCCCTGCGATCAGGCTCATCGCCGTGTAGACGAACAGGCCGGAGACGACGAGGGCGGCGAGCGCCCCTCGGTAGCGGAGGCACGGCATCCAGGAGAAGTCGCGGGCGAGCCGGTTCCACGCTTTGAGGAGAATCCACGCCGCCAAGGCGAAGGCGACGAGGAAGAGGGAGATCGCGTCCAGCCTCGCCTCCGCCACCTCGGTGAGGGAGATGCTGGGCATCCCCGCGAGGATCGGGCAAAAGGGAGTGGAGGAAGCGACGAGCACGGGGATGTTTTACCCAATCGACGGGCCGGAGGCAAGAACCGTTACCTTGAAAGGGAAGGGGGGACCGCTGATGGGCGCTGATCTTCGCTGATGGCCTTCCGCCCACGGCACAGCCATCTGTGCAAATCTGCGGGAATTCGTGAAAATCTGTGTTGGAATTCTTATGGCCGGAAAGAGGACCGCTGATCCCGGTGGTTCATGTCAGCAAAGCCGATGGGTGGAAATCTGTAGGCGAGGTCACTGACCTCGCTCGGGCGTCGTAGGGACGTCCGGTCCGCGCTCACTGAGCGCGGCTACAGGCGCTGGCGCGTTTTTCCAGGTTCCACCCTTCGTCGTCCGGTAGCCAATCACTCCTGCATGATATTCTCGACGAGGATGCTCTGCACCACCGAATACAATTCATATTGGGCGATGAGGAGGAGGCGGTCCTCGCCGACGGCAGCAGGGCCGAGGGTCTTGGCGAGGTGCCGCTCCTCCGCGGCGGCGAGGTCGTATTCCTCGTTCATGAGGAGGCGGGCTTGATTCAAGGTGCTGTACCAAGCCTCGGCGTGCTCGTAGGGGACGAGGATGCGCCGCATTTCGAGGAGATCTCGGGGGAAACCCGCCTGTTCCAGCTCCTCGCGGACGGGATCGTCCTCGTCGTATTGGTCGAGGGTGAGCGATTCGCTGCGCGACAGATCGGCCTCGACGACGGCCCGCGCCGCCGCGAAGGACTCGGCCAGCTCGGGGCGGATCAACTCGTCCCAGTCCTCCATCTGGGTGATCGTATTTTCGTCAGCGAGGACGTCGGAGGCGAGGGGGGAGGGGTAGAGGCGCTCGCGGGACGACGGGTGGAAGTCCTCGCCCGAGGCGAGGCGCGGGAGCAGGCGCATCCATTCCCACTCGCCGGGGAAGAGCGAATCGAGGGCCCAGTGGTGTTCGGAGAGGAGGAATCGCATCGGTGAAGAAGGGGGGCGGGCGGAACGCTACGCGAAGCTTGAACGCCCCGGAACTCGAAAAATAGAAAGATACGGAATGGATGCGGAGGGCACCATTAAAATCTGTTGGCGCTTCCCTCCGGATGGTTGGATAATGGCCAAGGGTGAATTCGTCTCAAATTTGAAAATTAGCGCGGACTTACAATTCGTGATTGCAAAATTGAAAAAAAATGCGATCATTCGCCGATGTTTTTTGTGATGAAAGGAGACGAAGTGAAATTCGATTACAAAAATTATAAATATTCGGTTGACCAAATGACCCGGCGGGTGTTAAATTTCCATTAATACCATAATTTTCAAAATCGCAAGGAGGTAACAATATGCAAATTACAGAAGACAAAACCATCGAGGTCGAGCAAAACGCTGACCGTTTGGCGGATTTCATCATGTTCGCCCAGCGGTCCTTTCTGCTGGATCTGTCCAAGGAGTTGAACAAGGGGAACATTTCCTACGCCCAGTTCTTCCTCCTCGGCTATCTCGCGAACGAGGACTACCTCACCATGACCGACATCTCGAAGAAGATGGGCCATTCCACGGCAGCCGCGACCGGCCTCGTGGACCGTCTTGAGAAGCTCGGCTACGTGCAGCGCCTCCACGCCGCCGACGACCGCCGCAAGGTCATGGTCCAGATCACCCGCAAGGGCATCGAGCTGGTCGGTCGCCTTCGCAAAGCCATCGCCGACAGCATTTCGGAGGTGATGGTCGCGCAGGAGAATGGCGAGAGTGAGGCGGTCCAACCCGTCTACTCGCAGCTCAAGGAGTTCATCGCCGCCCGCTGAAGCCTTTCGCGGCGGGGATTCGCCCCGCCACCACGAAACGCACGTCAGGCAAGAGCCGGCAGCCTCCGTCCACCAAGCGATTTTGAAGGGCGCCCCCGTCGCAAGCGGGGGCGTTCTTGTTTTTTTGCGGCCCCGCCTGTCGATGCGGCGAAGCGACGTCGTGGAAGTTACCCAAAGTTGGAGATTGGCTCCGACGGGGGCATGTGGTAGAATTCGTACTGTCATGATTGGCCCAGACGACATCATCGGCGAACGGAGATCGCCGAACCACACTCCCATCATCGCCTTCGGCATCGCGGCGGCACTCCTTCTTGTGGTGGGTGCCCTGACCTACCGGGATTCCGTTCGTTCGAGCTTGGAAAAGGAATTCGCGGATAAGGAAGAGCGACTTATGCAGCGCCTCGGCTATCCCGCTGCCGCAGCTCCTTCCGCCGCCTCCGCGCCGGCCCAGCCCGCCGTCACGACTCCCGCCGCGACCGCACCCGCACCGGCCCCGGGGACGGTGCTCTACGACGCCCAAGGTAATCCCGTCTACATTGCCGGAACGGGGGAGTCCGTCTCCGCCTATCCCCCGGAGGCCGGACGGCAGGTCGAATCCTCCCTGCCCGTGCCGGAGGATCCCGACATCGCCAGCCTGAGGGCCTCGCTTGACCAGGCCCGCGAGCAGAGCCGCCAGACCGAGCAGCGCTTCAACGAAGTCGCGGGCAGGACCGGCGCCGCCACCCCCGGAACCTCCGCCCCCGCCGCCGATAGTGCCGGGACGGGAAACGCCGAGATCACCTCCGAATTGCCCGAGTTCCTCCGCAACGCGGTCGAGAATCCTCCCGGCGGGAACCCGGAGCTCGATGAGCGCCTGCGGCGGATGCGTTCGCAGGTGATGGCCCAGCCCTCTCTGGCGAAGGTGACGAGCTACGATTCCGAATGGGGTATCGTCACCTTCAACGCCGGATCGGCCCAAGGTGTGTCCATCGACCAGCGTTTCGCGGTCCGGCGGGGGGGCGACATCCTCGGTTGGGTGAAGGTGAACCAAGTCGAAGTGGATGAGGCCATCGCCACCCTCGTGACGAAGAACGCCCACAGCGAGACCGCTTTGAAACCCGGCGTGGGCGACGACCTGATCGATTTTGAGTTGTTCTGAGGTGCTGTTTCAGGCTCTCGTAGAGCGCGGATCTTGGTGTGGCGGGACGGTTGATCGAAGGAATGTCGGCCTCTTTGGGTGGAGACGAGCGAGCAGAGCGCTCTTCCGGAAGAATCTCGGGATCAATACCGAAGTCATCTTTTCGGATTGGCGGGGACCTTGCGGCAGCAGGTGAAGGATCTCGCGAAAGCTCCTCCATCTGCGCCAATCCGCGTTTCATCCGTGGAAATTTGCGTTCCCCATTCTTTTTTGACGCAGATGTCCGCAAATTTTCGCAGATGGGACGACCGTCCCGAATCCCGAAAGGTTGTCTATTTGGAATTCCGCCTCAATCCTTCGGAGCCGGAGCGGCATCGCCCGCCTCTTGCGCGGCAGGGGCGGGTGCCGGCTTCGCCTCGGGAGCCGGTGCTTCGGGCTTCGGCGCTTCGGGTTTCGCTTCCAGGGCGGGTTCCGGTTTCGCCTCGGGGGCTGGGGCTTCGGGCTTCGGCGCTTCGGGTTTCGCCTCCGGCGCTGGCGCCGGAGGCGCAGGCACTGGCAGGGAGACGCCGGGGGCGACTTCCTCGGCCTTAGCGGTTTCCTCTTTCTTCTCCTCCAGAAGCTCGGAGCGCTTCTTCGTGATCGTGTCCACAAGGTAGCTGCGCACTTTGAAGACGTGGCCCTCCAGCTTCTTCTCCTGGTCGAGTTTCTTTTGCAGGGCGGCGACGCGGTCGGCGGATTCCTGATCGAGCTTTTTCTTCTCCTCGTCGCTTTCCTCTTCGCCGGGCTTGCGCTCCTTGGGCAGTTCGGCGGAGACTTTGAGGACGAGCGGCAGTTCGTTCAGATCGTTCTTCCCTCCGACGGAGATTTCGTATTGGAAGCCGTCGAAGGTGGCGATCTTGAAGGTGGTTTGGTCGGTCTTTTGCTGGCCCTTCTCCTCGCCGATGAAGACATCCTCGAACTGGGAGTTGGAGAAGGCGGACTTCATGCTCGCGACCTTGTTCGGGTCGAGCTTCTCGGTCGCGGTGGCCTTGGCGAGGGTGAAGTCGGTGGACTCGTCGGCGCGCTCCAGCTTCCAGTCGTCGTCCTTCGAGGCGGAGACGATCTCGATGGATTGGATCTTCTCGACGCGGAAGAAGCTCTTGTCGAGCCAGTCGGGGGCCTCGGTCTTCACGTCGGCGAAGGTGTCGCCCACGAGGTGGACGGCGTTCCCGTCGCCACGCTTCACGTAGCGGCCCGCGTCGGTCCTGGCCATGCCGCCGCTGTAGGGGTCGGGGCGGCCTTCGTTGCGCTCGTAGACCTTGCCGAGCCAGAGGGAGGAGAGATCCTTGCCGTCCTTGTCCTGGAAGGTCAGGATCGTCGCGGTCTCGTCGGCCGCCGCGCCCTCATCGGAGGGATCGAGCAGGCCGAGGCGGCCGTATTGCGTGCGTCCGATGGTGATGGGCTGGACCACGTTCAGATCCCAGATTTTGCGGAGCAGACCGACGACGGGCTCGGCGTTGGCGGGATAGCCCTCGCGCTCGGCGACTTCCCAAGTCCCCGCGCCTTTGGCGAGGGTGAGGGAGCCTTCCTTCTGCTTGATGACGATTTTGGCGACTTCGTTGATCGGGAAATCCTCGTAGACCTTCCGTTTGGTCGTGGAGGAGCCGACTTCGGAGACGGCCCCGCCCGAACCGGCGAAGTGGAGGATCGCGGCGACCCCGCCGAGCAGGGCGAGGGCGATGAGCAGTCGGATCAATGTTTTCGTTCCCATGATTCGTGCAATGTCAGGATAAGGGTTTCGGGCGGGAGGCTCACCGCGCTGCGATCTGGCGACGGCGGAGGATGGCGACGGTGAGTCCGGCGAGGATCACGACCACGGGCATGACGAGGGTGTTGCCGAATTTGAAGGTCGCGAGCTTGCGCCGGAACTCGCGGGTGACCTCCTTCTGGAGTTCGCGCTCGCGGCGGCTGAACTCGATTCCATCCTGGCGCAGCTTCTTCAACTCCGCCTGCACTTCGGACGAGAGGAGGGCCTGATCGATATTTTCCGGCGTCTTCTGGATGATCTCGTTCAGCTTCCGCTCGGCCTCCTTCTTCTTCTCGCTGAACTCGGCGACCTGGGCGGCGTATTGCTGCTGCGCTTCGCGATACCACTCGGTCTGCTTCGTGAAAGGACGGCTCACCCCGGTGCGGCTGCGCACTTTGATGAGGTCGGGATCGCCCGACATCTGCTCCGCCGCGTTCTGCACGAGGGTGAGATTCTCGTTCAGCATTTCGGGGACGGAGATGTTCAGGCCGGGGATCTGGTTGCGGCGCACCACGGTGGCGTCGTAGATGAAATCCACGTCGGCGATGAGGAAAACGCGGCCCGGAGCGGAGGACTTCTTGAGGGAGTTGTCCTCCTTCTTTTCAGCCTTCTCTTTGGCCTTCTCGCCTTCCTCTTTCTTTTCGTCGGCGTTGCCGCCCTCTTCGGCGGCTTCGTCCTGCTTGGCGGGATTGCCCTCGGGGAAGGCAGTGGGGAACTCCCCTGACAAACGCACCACGAACGAGCGGCGTTGGCCGTAGCGTTCGAACTTCTCGCGGATGCGGTCGGCCCCGCCTTCCGTCCTCGGATCGGCGTCGAAGGAGCCGATGAGCTGGTTTTCCACCGAGGAAAGGACGAGGCTCTCGGACGTCACACCCTCTGGAGGGGAGACCTCGAAGGCGCCGGGGGTCAGCAGGTTGAGCTGGTTGAGCAGGCTCGTGACCGGATCGGTCAGCCCGGGAGCTTTCGGATCGGAGCCGAGGGCCTTGCGGTCGAGGGTGAGGAAGGTGGGGGAGTAGTTGCCGCGCTGGAGGATCTCGGTCGCGGAATCGAGATCGGCGAGGACGCGGTTCATGTCGTATTTCACGCCCCAGGCTTTGAAGAGCTTGTCGAGGTCGGAGGAGGGGCCGGGGCCTCCCTGCGGCGGCATTCCGGGGAACTGCGGCTGGCCTCCGGCCATGGCTTGGGCATAGAAGAAGTTCGGATCGACGAAGGCGATCACGTTCCCGCCTTTGAGCAGATACTGGTCGATGGCGAATTGGCCTTCGTCGGCGAGGTCGAAGGGATGCACGACGATGAGGGTCGTGGTGCCCTCGGGGATCTCCGTCGTGGTGGGCGGGATCGTCTCGACCTCGTAGTCCCGGCTGAGGAGTTCGTAGAACATCCACGGCTGCTGCGGAGGGGCTTGGAAATTGCCGCCGAAGCCGCCGCCAACGGGCATGCTCGTCATCACGGCGATCTTCTTCTTCTTGCCCCCGTGGACGCTGGAGATGGCGCGGGCGAGGTCGTATTCCAGCGTCGTCTCGGGCTTCGCCGGGACGAAGGGGATGGCCTCCACCGAGTCGAGGCACTGGATCGCGATGCCGAAGTAGACCTCGTTGTTCGTCTCGCCCGAGAGGCTGGCGCGGAGGCCGTCGATGACGGCGGAGTCCTCGGCGTCGGTGTTCGGCTCGGGGTTGAGCTTCTTCACCGTCAGCATCTTGACCTTCTTCTTCACGAACTCGCCCTTGTCGTCCGTGATCTCGATCTCCTTCGTCGGGGCGCTCCGGGCGAACTCGGCGAGGAGGTCGCTGACGCGGCGGGCGCGGGCGCGCTCGTTCGGGCTCATCGTCTTCGCGTCGTCGTTGACGTAGTAGCGCAGTTCGACGGGCGTTTCGAGGCGCGAGAGGATGTTCGAGGTGCCCTCGGAGAGGGTGTAGACGTCGTACTCTGTGAGGTCGGCGCGGAAGCTCAGCTTGCCGGCGACGAAGTTGACGAGCAGGGCGACGGCGAAGGCCGCGACGAGCCCGACGAGGGCGGTGGCGCGGCGGCTCAGTTTCGCGGGAGAGGCTGCTTTCGATTCACTCATGGGGGGGGATCGGAAGGGGGGTGGAAAACAGTTCGGTCAGGCCCGTTTCACACGGATCGCGACCGAGGTCGCGAAGAGGCAGAAGGCGATGAAGGTGACGAAGAAGACGAGGTCGCGCAGGCCGAGCACGCCCTTGGCCAGTTCGGTGAAATGCGGCATCACCCCGACGGAGTTGATCAGCTTCAGGACCGGCCAAGCCACGAGCCAGCCGCCCTTCAGGTTCATGAGCATCTCGCTGAGGTGGGGGAGGCCGCCGAGCCAGAGGACGAGGCAGATCGCCACCGAGACGAGCAGGGCGACGAGCTGGCTGCGGGTGATCGCCGAGACCACCGAGGTCACGGCGAGGAAGCAGAGGGCGACGAGGTAGGTCGCGACGAAACCCGCGAGGATGACCCCGTTGTCCGGTTCGCCGAGGAAGTTGATCGTCCAGACGATGGGGAAGGATAGCACGAGCATGGTGAAGAGGACCACGGCTGCGGCGAGGTATTTGCCGAGGATGGCGTGCCAGGGCGCGAGGGGCATCGTCAGGATCAGTTCCAAGGTGCCGAGGCGCTGCTCCTCCGACCAGAGGCGCATCCCCACGGCGGGCGCGATGAGGATGAGATACCAAGGCAGGTATTGGAAGTAAGGGAGGAAGAGGTCCGCCTCGCCGCCTTCGAGCACGCCCGTGAAGAAGAAGGAGAGCGCGTTCGAGATGCCGAGGAAGACGACGAAGAGCACGTAGGCGATGGGCGAGGTGAAGTAGCTCTTCAGCTCCCGCTTGAAGATGGTGCGCACCTCGCGCGGCAGGGCGTAGAGGAGCAGGGCGACGAAGACCGCGGCGACGACCAGCGTCGGGATCGCGAATTCGAGGAGGAGGGTGATCAGGGCGTCCATGGATTCGGGGGAAGGGTTCTGTGATGGCGGGCCGATGGGCTTATTTCTCGGTCTCCTTCTTCGTGATCTCGCGGAAGAGCAGGTCGAGGCGTCCTTCCTCGACCTTCAGTTCGTGGACGGTCAGGCTCTTGTCCTTGCACAGGCCGAAGACGGCGGCGGAGAGCTGGTCGGCCTTGCCCTTGGCGGGCTGGATGCGGGCGGTGAGGCCCTCGTCGCTCGACTCGACCACCTCGACCGAGGCGGTGGCGTCGAGCTTTTCCAATTCCGCGCGGATGCCGCTGCCCGCGAGGCCCGTGGCCCGGAGCACGACGGTCCCGGCGTTGGTCGCCTTGGCCTTCAGCTCCTCCGGAGTGCCGTCGGCGACGACGCGGCCGCGGTCGATGATGATGGCGCGGGTGCAGGAGGCCTCGACCTCCTCAAGGATGTGGGTCGAGAAAAGGATCGCCTTGGTCTCGCCCATGCGGCGGATGAGCTGGCGGATCTCGTGTTTCTGGTTCGGATCGAGACCGTCGGTGGGTTCGTCGAGGATGAGGACCTCGGGATCGTGGATGATGGACTGCGCGAAGCAGGTGCGGTGGCGGTAGCCTTTCGAGAGGGTGTCCACGCTCTGGTGGCGCACCGGTTCGAGGAAGGTCGTCTCGATGGCTCGATCCACCGCCGCCTGGATCTCCCCGGCGGGGACGCGGCGCATCTCGGCGGCGAAACGGAGGAAGGCCTCGACGGTCATGTCCGAGTAGAGCGGGGCGGCCTCGGGCAGGTAGCCGATCTTCGACTTCGCCTCGATCTCGTTCTCCTCGATGTCCGCCCCGCCGATGCGGACGCGGCCCTTCGTCGCGGGGAGGAAGCCCGTGACCATTCGCATCGTGGTCGATTTCCCGGCCCCGTTGGGTCCGAGGAATCCGAGGACTTCGCCCTTTTTGACGGTGAAGGAGACTCCGTCTACCGCCACTTTGGAGCCGAAGTGTTTATGGAGGTTTTCGACTTCTATCATGGTTGAAACCGATGGGTTCGGGTTGGAAAGCGTCCTCCCTTTCCCGATTTGTCTCAGGAATTCACGAAAAAAATCGAGCCGACGCCAACACGGGGGGCGGACCGGGGGGGGCGGGGTTGGACGCCTGCTGTATTTGCGTCCTGTGGCGCAATTCGCAAGGGAAAATTGGGGCGGTTTCGAGGGGGCGGTCTTCTTTGGGGAATTCCGCGGGGTGAACGACAAGCGATTGCTGGCCGGATTCTCGAAAGACGGGATGGCTCTGACGGCGGGTTTCTGGTAGAGTTTTCCCGATCCCGTGCGAAGTCACAACTGCACCCCGAGAGTCCAGCAGGCGTTCGCTTTTTCACGGGAGGCGGCGGCGCTGCGGCATGGTTTTATCGGCAGCGAGCATCTCCTGCTTGGGCTTCTCCGTCTCGGGAACGGCGTCGCTGTGGCGGTCTTGCGGAGTCGCGGTGTCGATCTCGATGCGGTGAGGCAGTCGGTCGTCGAACTGGTGGGTTATGGGCCGGAGGGGGCGGACGCGGAGAAGCTCCGGAAAAAGCGGTGGTTCTGGTTTGGCTGGCGTAGCGTCGGGCCGACCATTCCCTTCACGCCCCGGTCGAAGCGCGTTTGCGCGCTCGCCGCCAAGGAAGCGAAGGCCCTGAATCACAGCTACGTCGGGACCGAACACCTTCTGCTTGGATTGGTGGCCGAAGGAGAAGGCCTTGCGGCGAGGGTGCTCGCGAGCTTCGGAACCGATGCCGGGAGCTTGCGGGACGAGCTTCTCAAGCAACTCGATCCCGACTATCGCCAGCTGATCCACGAAACGGAGGTCATCCGCTTGGGCGAGGAGGACTGCCCAATGATCGTCGTCGGACTCGACCGGGCTCGCGCCATCGCGGCCGCGCGGGTCGTGACGAGTGTCGGAGGGAAGTTCGAGCATGTCATGAGCGCACGACGCGAGATCCTTGCGGAACTCGCTCCCTGCAATCCGGCCGAGATCGTGTTCCACTTCGTTCCGCTGGATGTCGAGCCGTAGCGAAGTTTATGAGAACTTCGGCGGGCGTTCCTTGAAACGCCGGGCGGGAGAAGCTCTCACGAACTTCTCTACCATTGCCTCCGATGGGAGCCGCGTTGAACAAGGAGGAGGAACGCAGGTGAAATAAAAGCGATTTTCCGGCAGTAAGCCTTGCGGGGAACCCGTCGCCCGTGTTCCGTCCCTGCGAAACCATGAGCAAATCCATCTTGGAACTGGAAAAGGTGTCGAAGTGGTATGCGGGCGCCCCGGAGCGCCGCATCCTCGACGGACTCGACCTCGTCGTGCGCGAGGGCGAGCGCTTCGCCATCGTCGGCCCTTCGGGCTGCGGGAAGAGCACCCTGCTCAACCTCCTAGGCACCCTCGACGCGCCTTCCGAGGGCCGTGTCGTCGTCGATGGCATCGACACCGCCGGTCTCGGCGAGGACGCGGTCGCCCGCATCCGTTCGGAGAAGATCGGCTTCATCTTCCAGATGCACCACCTCCTGCCGCAATGCACTGCGCTGGAGAACGCGCTCGTCCCGACCCTTACCTTGGCCAAGCGCCCGGACCCGAAGGCGGCGGCGGACCGGGCGAAGGGGCTTTTCGAGCGGGTCGGTCTCGGCGACAAGCTCGACCGTCTGCCCTCGCAGCTCTCGGGCGGGGAGCGGCAGCGCGTCGCGGTGGTGCGGGCGCTGGTCAACGCCCCGCGCCTCCTCCTCGCCGACGAACCCACCGGAGCGCTCGACGAGGACAACGCGAAACGGCTCATGGAACTGCTCGCCGAACTGAATGAATCCGAAGGCCTCGCCCTCGTTGTTGTGACGCATGACCGCACCCTCGCCGCGACCTTGGGTTCGGTGCGGGTTTTGCAGAGGGGGAAGTTGGAGAAGGTGTCGTGAGCGGTGAACCGATCCACCGTATTCTAAACTGAGCTCCCCGTGACCCGTGACCCATGACCCTCCCCCGCCTCATCCTCAGTTCGCTCTTCCACTACCGGTGGGTGAACCTCTCCGTACTCGCGGGGGTGGCGCTGACCTCCGCGATCCTCAGTGGCGCGTTGGTCGTGGGTGACTCGGTGCGGGAAAGCCTGCGCCGCAACGCCGAGGCGCGGCTCTCGGGAATCGGCCCCGTCTTCCTCGGGGGCGAGCGCTTTTTCACCGCTGACCTCGCCGACCGGGTCGCCGCTTCTCTCGGCGAGGATGCCCTCGTCGCGCCCGTCCTCCAGATCGAGGGCACCGCCGCGAACCGTGAAGGCGGACGCCGCGTCAACCGCGTCCAGATCGTCGGGGTGGACGAGCGTTTTTGGAAGCTCTCCCTCGCGGGCAAAGCGCCCGAAGGCTTCGACGACGAACGCTGGATCGCGATCAACCGTCCCCTCGCCGAACGCATTGGCGCGGGTGCGGGCGACACCCTCATCGTCCGCGTCGAGATTCCCGGCGCGCTCTCGAAGGACGCCCCGCTCTCGGGCGAGTCCGAGCAGACCACGCCCTTCACCGTGGAGGTCGCGTCGGTGCTGGGGCCGGAGGACTTCGGCGGCTACTCGCTCAAGGCCGAACAAGTCCCGCCCGCCACGATCTTCCTCCGTCGCGAACGTCTCGAAGCCGTCGTGGAGCAGGCGGGTCGCGCCAATCTCCTCCTCGGCGGACGCGGGATCGAGGCCGGGCGTTTCGCCGCCGTCGTCGAGGGCGCTTGGCAGCTCGACGATCTCCAGCTCACCGTCGCCCCGGCGGGGGAGGGGGGAGCCCGGCAGATGATCAGCTCCCGCGTCTTCTTCGACGCCGCCATCGTCGCGGCGCTGGAGGAAATCGCCACCGACAGCGCCCCGGTCCTGACCTACCTCGCCACCGACATCGCGAAAGCCCCGGCGACGCGCGGCACGCCCTACTCCATGATCACCGGGGTCGCGCCTCGCTTGAACGGCCTCGTCGGGACGGATCTCGGCGAGGACGAAATCCTCCTCTCCGACTGGCTCGCCGAGGACCTCGACGCGAAGGAGGGCGACTCGATCACCCTCACCTACAACGTCGTCGGCACGGGACGCGCCCTCGTCGAGCAGACCCGCTCCTTCACTGTCGCGGGCGTCGCCGCCATCGGGCAGAAAGGCTGGGACGCCACCTGGACGCCGGAGTTCCCCGGCATCTTCGACGTCGATGGACTCGACGACTGGGAGCCGGGCATCCCCATCGACCGCGACCGCATCCGGCAGAAGGACGACGACTACTGGGACCAGCACCGCGCCACGCCCAAGGCCTTCGTCTCTCTCGCGGCGGCCCGCTCGATGTGGTCGAACCGCTTCGGCGACGCCACTGCCGTTCGCTTCGTCCCGAAAGACCCCGGCAAAGACTTCGCCGACTCCCTGCGCGAGCATCTCGCCCTCGCCGATCTCGGCATGGCCGCGCGCGACCTGCCCGCCGAGGCGGCGGCGGCGGTGGCGGGTTCCTTCGACTTCGGATCGCTCTTCGCGAGCATGAGCTTCTTCCTCATCGTCGCGGCGCTGGTCCTCGCCGGACTGGTCTTCGTCTTCGGGATCGAGCAGCGCGCCTCGCAAATCGGGCTCCTCCTCGCCCTCGGATTCACGCGACGCCGCGTCCGCCGCCTCTTCCTCGCCGAGGCGCTGATCCTCTCCCTCGCCGGAGCGGTCCTCGGGCTGCTCGGCGGCTACCTATACACCCGCCTCGCCCTGCACGGCATGTCCGGCGTCTGGCGCGAGGCCGCCGCCGGGATGGAGTTCGTCTATTTCCTGAAACCGTCCTCGCTGGCCGTTGCCTTCGCCATCACCGTGCTCGTCGCCCTCGTCGTGGTCTGGTTCGCCAGCCGCCGCGCCGCCGCCGTGCAACCGAGCGCCCTCATCTCCGGAATCGAGGAGGATTCTCCCTCCGCCGCTCCGCGCCGCCGTCTCGACCGATGGGTGTTTTTGCTAGGCTTGGTCGGAGCGCTCGGCTGCCTGTTCGCCCCGAAGGTCGCGGGGACCATGGCGGAGCAGGGCCTGTTCTTCGGCGCGGGCTTCCTCATCACCGTGGCGGGCGTGGCGCTCTGCTCCCTGCTGATCCGCCGCTTCCTGCGTCCCGCCACGGCCCTCGCCTCGCTCGGGGCGCTGGGACGCCAGCACACCGTGCGCCGACGCGGGCGCAGCCTCGCGGTGATCGGGCTGATGGCGGCGGGCGTTTTCATGGTCACGGCGATCAACTCCTTCCGCCTCGACGGCGCGCGCGGGGCGGAGCGGCGCGACTCGGGCACGGGCGGCTTCGCCTGGGTGGGCGAATCGACCTTGCCGATCTACGAGGACCTCGACGGGGCCGAAGGACGGAAAAAATATGGCCTCGACACCTTGCAGGAGAAGTTCTCCATCCTCTCTCTCCGCGTCAGCGACGGCGACGACGCGAGCTGCCTCAATCTCAACCGCGCCCAGCAGCCTCGCCTGATGGGGGTGGACGCGGCGAAGATCGCGGCGCTCGATCCCTTTCACTTCACCAAGACGGCGGGTGGGCCGGAGCCGGGGAACAGCGCGTGGACCCTGCTCTCCGCCCCGGAGGTCGAGGAGGACGGCGTCCCCGTGATCCCCGGCATTCTCGACCAGAACACCGCCATCTACGCCCTCCAGAAAGCCGTCGGCGACACGGTGCGCTACGAGACGGTCTCGGGCCAGCCTTTCGCGGTGCGGATCGTCGGCTTCCTCGAAACCTCGCTGCTCCAGGGCAGCCTCCTCATCGACGAAGCCGCCTTCATCCGCTTCTTCCCCGACGCGGGCGGCTACCGCTACCTCCTCCTCGATGCCGGGGACGGCGGCGACGCGGAAGCCATCGCGCCCGTGGCCGCGCACCTCACCCGCATGTTCGGCGACCTCGGCCTCGAAATGCGCCCGGCGGCGGAGCGGCTCAATGAGTTCAACGCGGTGCAGAACACCTATTTGAGCATCTTCTCCACCCTCGGCGGCCTTGGCCTCGTCCTCGGCACCCTCGGCCTCGCCATCCTCGTGGGGCGCAACGTGATGGAGCGGCGCGGCCAGCTCGGGGTGATGCAGGCGATGGGCTTCACCCGCCGCAAGCTGGCCGGGATGGTCCTCTCGGAGCATTGGTTTCTGCATTTGTCAGGGGTGCTCGTGGGGCTGGGCGCGGCGGTCCTCGCGGTGCTGCCGAAACTGACGGGCGGCTCGGCCCCGCTGCCTTGGGGGCTGCTCGCCGGAATCAACGGTGCGGTCCTCGTCGGCGGGCTCGTCTTCTGCGCGGCGGCGGCGTGGACGGTGCTGCGGGGCAATTTGATGGACGCGATCCGGAAGGAATGAAGTCCGACAGACGAACATTTCTGGTTTTGTCAGGCTTGGCCCTCCTCGCCGCACCTCCGCTCGCGGCCCAGTCGAGAAGGAGGAGGAAAGCCAGATCCAAACCATCCCCCAAACCCCCGCCCGCCCCGCCTCTCGAAGAGGGTGTCGCTGCGAAGCTCGATTTCGCGACGGGCTCCCTTCCTGGCGGGGCCACTCCCGTCGCAGGACAATGGGTCGTCGATGCCGGGGCGAAACGGCTGAAGGCCCTGCCCGAGCCGATCCTCGACGCTTGGCTCGAATTCGGCCCCGAGATCCGCGAAAAGGGCGCGACCCTCGTCGCTACAGGTCTCGCTCCCGGCGGGGGACGGCTGAAGTCCCGGATCGGAGCCGGGCTCTACGGGAAGAACGGCTTCCAGATCCGCCTCGTCCCCGCTCGGCAGGAGGTCGAACTGGTCCGGCGTGGAGAGGTCCTGCTGCGGAAGCCTTTCGAGATCGACCCGGAGAAGCTTCATTCGATGGAGCTTTCCGTCGCGGGCGAGCGCCAGCATTGGATCGTCTCCGGGCGGGTCTGGACCGAAGAGGGTCAACGCCCCGACCAGACCCTCTTCGAGCACAAGGTTTTCGCCGCCGAGCTGGAGTTCCCGCTGGCGGGGCGCTCCGTCCTCTTCGCGACGCCTTTTTCCGGCGAGCCGGTCGCGTTCGCCTCGGCGGTGGTCCATTACGGATCGCCTGCCGAGGGGTGACTCTATTTCGTTCTCAATGTGGGTTCCGTGCCCCAAGGAATATCGGCCCTCCTTGGGCTTTCCGATGGGATGAATCAATTTGGATTTGGACCACGAATGAACACAAATGGACACGAATTTTCTTGAGTTCCATCCGTGTGATTCGTGTTCATCCGTGGTCCAAATCCCACTCTTCAACCAAGTAGGATAAAAGACCGCCGGACTTCACAGCCCGATCCCCACCCTCTCGCCTTCGAGCGAACGGCGCATCGCGTCCATGCCGTAGCGATAGCGGGAGGCGGCGGTGTTGGGGGAGATCCCGAGGGCTTTGCCGATCTGGTCGAAGGTGAGCCCGCCCCAGATTTTCAGGGTGATGGCCTCGCGGAATTTCTCCGGCACCTTGGACAGGGCGACTTGGAGGGCGCGGCTGGTGTCGTCTTCCGGCAGATCGAACCAAGCGACGAGTTCGCCGCGCTCCAGCACGGACTCCTCTTCGCGCTTGCGGCGGCGTTCGTTGCTGCGGGCGAGGTCGATGGCGCAGCGGCGGATGTTGGTGTAGGCGAGGCTCACGACCTGCTGGTCGGGCGCGCCCTTATGGACCTTCCAAGTGCGGACGAGGGCGGCTTGGAGGACATCTTCGGCGTCGGCTTCGCACCGGGTCTGCTGCCGGGCAAAAAGCATGAGCCGGGCACCGTTGCGGTCGAGCCAATCGCGCCACTCCTGGGAGAATCGCTGCATTGTGCGTAAAGACGCACGGAACCCGCCGCCCGTTCAAAGAATTTTTCGGCAGGATGGTTTTGGTGAGGCGCGGGGAGCCGGGACGGTCTTGATTTTCGCGGCTTGTCGAGGGGAGACTACGGCACCGCGACCGCCATGATGGCCCCGTGCTCGGTGAAGGCGTAGGGAGCCTTTCGCCTTCCGCCGTGCGAAGGGGTGGTCGCAATTTGCGGTTGTTTCGTCGTAACCTCTTGTTTTTGTCCGCATTCCAAACTTGAAGTCGCAATATGCGACTTCAAGTCTTGCCATTCCTTGGTGGTCAATTGGAACATGAAATCCTCCGGGAAGCGATCCGCGTTGCGTTTGACTTGCTCATTCAGCCGCTTCGTCGGCACTCCGTATAGCTCCGCGAGGTCGGTGTCCACGATGATCTTCTGGCTTCGGACCGTCAATATCCGCGTTTCGATGAGCGTGGTGGATTTCATGACTTTCGGGAGCGTCCGAGAAAATCCAGCGGATCGGGGGCTTTGGTGCGGGTACAGGGAATCGAACCCTGGTCTCAAGCTTGGGAAGCTCGCGTCCTACCATTGAACGACACCCGCAGGAAATCGTGGGGAACGGTCGCAACGATGGCGCGTTTCCAAGAGGACGCAAGCCTGCATTTCCCATGCCCTTTCCGACGGCTTCCCAAGATCGGACCCCGCCGCGAATCCGCGATTGCCGCCGGGTGTCGCCTTGCCTTACCCTAGACCATGCGCTCGAAAGCCCTCCCGCTCCTCTTCCCCCTTTTCCTCCTGCCCATGTCCGCCTTCTCCCAGGACGACGTTATCTACGACGAGGCCCTCGTGCCGGCCTATACCCTGCCCGCCCCGCTCCTCTTCGAGGACGGCTCCCCGGTGAGGACGCCGGAGGACTGGCGCAAGCGCCGCGCCGAGCTTCTCGATCTCTTCGCCAAGCACGTCTACGGACGAACCCCGGTGGGCCGTCCCGACACGATGCGCTTCGAGCCGCGCAAGCGGGTCGAGGGATTCCTCGGGGGCAAGGCGACGCTGGAGGAGATCCGCATCCATTTCTCGGAAGGGGCGGACGGCCCTTTCCTCGACCTGCTCGTGGTCAAGCCGTCGCAAGTCCCCGCCGGGGGCGTCCCCACCTTCGTCGGCCTGAACTTCACCGGTAACCACGGCGTCCATCCCTCGCCCGAGATCACGATCACCGAGTCGTGGGTGCGGGCGCGGAAGGACGAGATCGAGACCGGGCAGGTCGTCGACCACCGCGCCACCGAAAAATCGCGCGGCAACCAAGCCTCGCGCTGGCCTCTGGAGAGGATCGTCGACGCCGGAGCGGCCCTCGCCACCTTCTACTACGGCGACATCGACCCCGACTACGACGACGGTTTCGAGAACGGCATCCACGCGCTTTTCGGCAAGCCCGGGCCGGACGAATGGGGCTCCATCGGCGCGTGGGCCTGGGGGGCGAGCCGCGCTTTGGACTGTCTTGAGACCGACCCGACCATCGACAAAGGCCGAGTCGCCGTCATGGGCCACTCCCGCCTCGGCAAGACCGCGCTCTGGGCAGGGGCGCAGGACGAGCGCTTCGCCATGGTCATCTCGAACAACTCCGGCTGCGGCGGGGCCGCCCTGAGCCGTCGGCGCTTCGGCGAGCGGGTGGAGCGGATCAACACCTCCTTCCCCCACTGGTTCGCCGACACCTTCCTGCGATACAACGAGAACGAGGCCGCCCTGCCCGTGGACCAACACCAGCTCGTCGCCCTCGCTGCCCCGCGGCTCGTGTATGTCGCCAGCGCGGTCGAGGACCGCTGGGCCGACCCCAAGGGGGAGTTCCTCGCCGCGCTGCACGCCGCCCCGGTGTATGAACTGCTCGGGCAGAAGGGGCTCGGGACGGCGGAGCATCCTCCGCTCGACACGGCCGTCGGGGACCGGGTGCGCTACCACATCCGCAGCGGGAAGCACGACGTGACCGACTACGACTGGGAGCAATATTTGAAGGCGATCCACAGCTTGTGACCACGCCGCATCTCCCTCTTGCGACCGCCCCTCGATTCTGGCAAATTCCGCCGATGCACCGCTTCCTGCCCCTCGCCGCTTTTTCCGTCCTCCTCCTCCCGGCCCCGCTCGCCGCCCAGGACTATCTCGTGGACGAGGGCATCGCCGTCTCCTCCGCCCTCGCGCCGGGGCTGGTGAAGCATCCGGTGATGGCCGCCTTCGACGACCGAGGGCGGCTCTTCGTCGCGGAGAACGCGGGGGTCAATCTCGACAAGGAGGGCCTCCTCAAAGAGCTGCCCAGTTCCATCAAGCTCCTCGAGGACACGGACGGGGACGGCGTCTTCGACAAGGCGACCCTCTTTGCCGACAAAATGACCTTCCCCCAAGGCGCGCTCTGGGTCTACGACTCGCTCTACGTGATGTCGCCGCCCAGCCTCTGGCGCCTCGCCGACGAGGACGGCGACGGACGTGCCGAGGTGCGCGAGGAGTTGGCCACGGGCTTCGACTTCACCGGAAACGCCGCCGACGTCCACGGCCCCTTCCTCCACCCGAACGGACGGCTCCACTGGGTCCATGGGCGCAAGGGCTTCGCCATCCCCGATCCCGACACCGGGCAGATCATGGAGCAGGGCAAAAGCTCCCGCCTCTGGTCCTCGCAGCTTAGCGGGGGCGAGGTCGAGCCTTTCGCCGGCGGTGGCATGGACAACCCCGTCGAGATCGACTTCACCGACGAGGGCGAGATCATCGGCACGGTGAACCTTTTCTACGGCCGCCCCCGCGGCGACACCCTCGTCCACTGGGTCCACGGCGGAGCCTACCCGCGCTACGACCAGGGGCAGGTCCTCGCCGAACTCCGCAAGACCGGGGAGCTCCTCCCGCCCGCCCACAATTTCGGCCATGTCGCCGTCTCCGGGATGTGCCGCTACCGCAGCGGCGCGCTGGACTCCTCCTGGACCGACGGATGGCTCGTCACCCATTTCAACACCGCCGAGATCACCCTGACAAAACTCCAAGCGAAAGGCTCCACCTTCGTCAACGAGGAGACCCGGACGATCTTCCGCCTCCTCAATCCCGGCGACACCCACTTCACCGACGTGTTGGAGGACCGCAACGGCGACCTCCTCGTCCTCGACACGGGCGGGTGGTTTCGCAACGGCTGCCCCACCTCGCATCTCACCAAAACGGACGGCGATGGGTCGGGGACGATCTACCGGCTGTCGCGGAAGGGCCACCCCTACCAGGCCCCCAAGTATCCGGATTGGGACAAGCTCACCAGCGAGCAGGCCTCCCACTTCCTCGGAGCGCCCGAGGACTGGCTGCGCGAGCGGGCCATCACCGAGCTCGCGGTGCGCGGAGCTCCCGCCATGCCCGAGCTGCGGCGCATCCTCACCGAGGGCAAGGCGACCGCGATGGAGCGGACGAACGCGGTCTGGACCCTCGCCCGGATGAAGTTCTCCGAATCCGCCGACCTCATCCACGGCGCCCTCACCGACCCCGACGCGGGCGTGCGGCAGGCCGCCTGCAACGCCATCTCCGTGACCCGCACCTGGCAGATCGTCGCGGCGAACCAGCCCGCCGAACGGGCCATCGAACTGGAGCGCAACAAGACCCTCTCCGGTGCCCTCGCCGGGATCGTGCGCGGCGACGAGCCCGCCCCGGCTCGCGCCGCCGCCGCCGCGCTCGGACGCATGGCCGAGCATCGCGCCATCGGGACGCTCACCGGTCGCCTCGGGCGCGCCGAAGGCGACCGCTTCCTCGAACACTCCCTGATCTACGCGCTCATCGAGATCGACGACTTCGAGGCGACCCGCGAGGGCCTGAAAGCGGAGTCCCCGGCGGTCCTCTCCGGCGTCCTCCGCGCCCTCGACCAGATGCCTTCGTCGAAACTGGAAGCTCTCGACGTGCTCCCTTTCCTCGAATCCGAAGACGGGGCTCTGCGCGAGACCGCCCTCTCCATCGCCGCCGGTCGCCACGAGTGGGACGCCGCCCTCGCCAACGCCTTCTTCTCTTGGCACGAGTCCATCGACGAAACCCGCCGTGCCATCCTCGGTCGCCTCGTCCCGGTGTTCGCGACCTCCCCGCCGATGCTCGACTATCTCACCAGCCTCGTCGTCTCGGAGGATGACGCGCACCGGCAATTGGCCTTGGAACTCATCGCCAACTCCCCCGGCATCCCCTTTCGCGACGAATGGATACCGGCCTTCGAAAGCGCCCTCGCCGCCGGGGACACCGCTGCCCTCGCCGCCCTTCGCACCGCGAAATCCGACCGTTTTGCCAAGGCTATGGAGGCGATCTGCCTTGACGCCGGACGAGACGCCAATCTTCGCCTCGACGCCGCGAGCGTCCTCTCCGGTCCAGGACGCACCCCGCTTCCCGCCGCCTTCGACTTGGCCGAGGAGGTTCTGAAAGGCAGCGCGACCGACCTGCGCGGCAAGGCCATCGCCCTGCTCGCTCTCTCCACCCTCACGCCCAATCAGCGCGACCGCCTCACCCCCTTGCTTCCGCAGTTCAACCCGGTCGAGTGGAGCTCCTTCCCCAACCTCTTCCGCAAACTCGACACCCCCGAGCAGGCCGCGGCCGTCGCCGAGGCCCTTGTCGCCACTCCCGTGATCGGGAATTTCGACGTGGCCGCCCTGCGCAAGCTCTTCGCCGCCCATCCCGAGGCCCTCGCCAAGATCGAAGCCCGGCTCGACGAATTGGAGAAGGAGCGCGAAGGCCGCAGCGTCCGCATCGACGAGCTGGTCCAGGGCATGGACCAGGCCGATCCCGAGGCCGGCGCCCAAGTCTTCGCCTCCGGCAAGGGCGCCTGCGTCGCCTGCCACCGCGTCGGCGAGACTGGCGGGACCATCGGCCCCGACCTCACGACGATCGGTCGCATCCGCACCGCCCGCGACCTCTACGAGTCCGTCCTCTACCCGAGCGAGTCCATCGCCCGTGACTTCGACACCTGGGAGGTGACCTTGAAGTCGCTCGGACAGGTGCGCACCGGCCTCATTCCCGAGCAGACCGAGCGTGGCCTCTCCCTCATGAACCCCGGCGGCCAGATCGAGGAGATCGCCCACGGCGACGTCGCCTCCATCCGCCGCGTTCCGACCTCGCTGATGCCCATGGGGCTGGAGCAGACCCTCAGCCCCGAGGAGCTGCGCGACCTTCTCGCGTGGCTTTTGGAGAGGAAGTGATTTCGTTCTTTTCGCAAGCGGGGGCGAATTTTGGAAATCCACTTTGGGATGGCTGTGCGATTTTTTCCACTGGACCGGATTCGCGAAAATTCGCGGGGATTTGCGATCATTCGCGCCAAAAAAACAATGGGGAACGCGAATTTTCGCGAATGAAACGCGAATGGCCACGAATGGAAGAAACTCCCGCATCCCTCTCAATTTGCTTGAAATAATCCGTGATTTTCAATAAATCTTAGATAACCTCTCTTCGCCTCCGATTTTCAGTTGATTTTTTTTTGAACAGACCTTAAAACCGCGACACTCAAACGTGCCACATGTTGGCGGAGAATTGGAGGCGACACCGAACCGGCTTATATGCGACAACCCAAGACGGACCCTGCCGTTCCGCACGGCTCCGGGATCCGATGACGCCGGACTCCATCCCCACCGACATCTGACCGCTGCGAGAATTGACCCTGAAAACGACGGATCGGCGGAACGAAAGCTGCTGATCCTTCCTTGACGCGTCAACCTTTCACGGCGGCACCACCCAACCACTCATCTTTTTTATGGCCAATCTGGAAATGGACGGCGGGATCAAGATCTACCTTCGGGAGATCGGGAAGACGGCTTTGCTCACCCGCGAGGAGGAAGTCGAGCTCGCCGACCGCATCAAGAAGGGCGACAAGGAAGCCCGCGCCCACATGATCAAGGCGAACCTGCGCCTCGTCGTCAAGATCGCGCAGGACTACGCCAACTACGGCCTCCCCCTCCTCGACCTCATCTCCGAAGGCAACATCGGCCTGATGAAGGCGGTGGAGCGCTTCGACCCGAACAAGGGCGGCAAGCTCTCGACCTACGCGGCCTGGTGGATCAAGCAGTCCATCAAGCGCGCCCTCGCCAACCAGAGCAAGACCATCCGCCTGCCCGTCCACATGGTCGACAAGATTTCGAAGATGCGCCGCGTCGCCATGGTCCTGAGCGAGGAGCTCGGCCGCGAGCCCACCGACGAGGAGCTCGCCGAGGAGATCGGCATCGACCGCGCCAAGCTCTCGCATTTGAAGTCGGCCGCCCTGCGCCCCGCCTCCCTCGACGCGCCCATCAGCGACGACGACACCACCGAGTTCGGCGAGATCATCGGCGACGAGAAGGCCCAGAACCCGCTCGAGCTGCTCAGCCACAAGAACATGCATATGCAGCTCGACGACCTCTTGGAGGTTCTCGACGAGCGTGAGCGCAAGATCATCGACGCCCGTTTCGGCCTCGCCGGGCAGAAGCCGAAGACCCTGGAGGAAGTCGGCCAGGAGTTCGGCGTCACCCGCGAGCGTATCCGCCAGCTCCAGAACATCGCGCTGAAGAAGCTGCGCCGCGCCCTCCAGAAAAAGGAGGATCCCGGTCCGCGTCCCCTTCGCAAGGGTGGCGAGGACGGCGACGACGATTTCTTCGCCGACGACGAGGAGGCCGCGCTGGCGATTTGAGGCCGGATCGGATGTTTGAACGACGTTCGACCGAGGTCGATGACCCCGGCTACAGTTTCACGCCAGCCTGTAGCCGACCTCAGTGAGGTCGGATCGCGGGCGTCCAAACGACGTCACCCAACAGGGGCAGGCGCACGCCCCGACCCTGTTGCCTCCGCTCACTTGTGAGCTTCGATGACGGCGTCCACTTCGGCGCGCTTGACCCCGGCGGGGGCGTTCAAGGCGGCGAACTTGGCGCGGGCCGCGGCGGCTTGCTCGACGGTCACGGGCGGGGCGCTGTTGCCCCATTCGTTGCGCGTGTAGGTCAGCACGGCGGCGAGCTTCTGGTCGTCGAGAGCCGCGCCGAGGGGGGCCATCACGCCCATGAAATCCATGTTCTCCTTCGCGATTCCTTTGAGGACGACGAGGAGCGATTTGTTGGGGTCGCCGAGGAGCAGCTCGGAACCGACGAGGCTGGGGGCCATGAGGGCGGGACCGACCTTCAATCCGGTGCCGTCGGGTCCGTGGCAGGCGGCGCAGGTCATGTAGGAGGCTTTGCCGAGGGCCATCACGGCGGGATCGACAGCGGCGGCGGAGCCACCATCCGCAGGGGCAGCGGGAGGCGTGGCGGCGGGATCGGTGGAGGAAGGCGCGGCGGGGGCTGGAGCGGAATCGGGGGCGGGGGTGCTCGCGACGGCCACGGGCGTTGCTGCTGCCTCGGGCTTCTTCTCAGGACCGATGCCGGAGACGAATTGGTAGCCGATGTAGCCGAGCATGACGATGAGGGCACCGGGGACGAGAACGAGGAAGACGTTCCCGAGAATTTTGGCGAGGGGATGGTTGTCTGAGGTGTCGGCGCTCATGCTGCGGGGAAAGAAGCTTCGATTCGGGGGATGTCAACGCGAATGCGTTTCGCGGAGGATACGCTGGAAAGGGGAGGGGAGACGCGGCGGACGCGCTTTTCAGCGCAGTTCGCGGAGGGCCTCGTGCAGTCTCCGCCCGCGATCCTCCCAGCGGAAGGCTTCGCGGCAGAGGTCGTAGGCGCTTTTCCGCATCGCGTTGAGGCGGTCGAGGTCGTCGATGGCCGCCACGACGGCGGCGACAAGGGCGGGGACGTCGCGTTCGAGGAGGAGGTGCTCGGGGCTGCGCAGGGGCAGGCCCTCGACGGCTTGGATGAGCCCGGCGAGAGGCAGGCCGTGGAAGAGGTATTCGAGGGTCTTCAGCTTGAAGCCGCCGCCGAACTCCTCGACGATGAGGCCGAGGCGTGCGTCGAGGAGGTAGGGGGTCATTTCCGGGACCCGCCCGACGAAATCGACGCCGGGGAAGCGGGCGCTCGTGGCTTGGCGGAAATCCTCGTCCGTCTTGCCGACGATTTGCAACTCGATCCCGGTGGCGGCGAGGGGGGCGGCGGCTTGCGCGAGGAATCGCTCCAGATTGATCCGCTTCGCGATCCATTCGAAGGAGCCGGACATGACGACGCGGCGCGGCGTCTCCGCCGTGATCTCGCGTTCGGGATGGAAGGGGCCTTCGTAGCCGGGGGTGAGGCAGAGGTAGCGCTGGTCGGGGAAATGCTCGCGGTAGGCCGCGACTTCGGCCTCGGTGATGGCGGTGACGAGATCGGCCTCGCGGCAGAGGGCTTCCTCCTGGCGGGCGTATTTCTCCGCGTCGAGGCGCAGGGCTAGGCGGCGGGGAAAGGAGGCGTCGGAGTTTCGCGCGACCTCGCGGCGGACCTTGGCTTCGTGGTTGTGCGAGACGTAGACGAGGACGGGGCCGCCGGGGATGCCCGCCGCCTTCTTTCGTTTGCGGAGGGGGCCGAGGGCCCAGCCGAGGGCGGCGTGGTCGATGACGATGGCGTCCCACGATTCGTTGGCGAGGGCGGCGTCGAGGGCTTTCCCCGGACCGCCTCCCTTGAGCCGCCACGAGTCGGCGGGGAGCCGGGTGAGGAGGCTGCCGAGGCGCGAGCCGAGGGCGGGCGAGCCGAGACGCCACGCGACGCCATCCTCGTCGAGATAAGCGCTCGATTCGCTGCCGTCGCCGACGGGGGCCTCGTCGTTGTCGTGGGCGATGGCGACGATTTCGGCTCCGCTCCCGGCGAAGGAGCGGAGGAGGCCGTCGGAATAGATCAGCTCGCCGCTGTTGGCGGGGCGGGGATATTTGCGGGTGAGCCAGAGGCACTTCATGCGGTGGAGTCAGATCAAGATGAGATCCCCCTCGACCGGGAGGCAGGCTTTTTGGCGGTGCTGCCAAGGCGGCGGGAGGTGGTAGTAGAGATTCGATTCGACGCGGCGTCCGGCGACGCCGTGCAAAGTGGACGAGCCGAAGCGCGTGAGCACGAGCCCCGCCGTGCCGAGAGGCAGGGCGGCGGGATCGTCGAGGAGCTTGCGGAGGAGGAGGCCGAGCCCCGCCGATCCGGGATGGTGGTCGCGATAGTCGAGGAGGAAGCAGGTCTTCCACCCGCCGCGCCGCCGATGGACGCCGAGGGCGCAGGCGAGTGGCGTCCCCTCCGTGTCGATCAGCCCGTGGAAGCTCCGCCGCTCCGCGCCGGTGCGGAGCAGCCATTCCATCGTGGCGCGACCGCCGTGGCGGTGGATGCGTCCGTCGTGCGGAACCCGGAAGCCGTCCCAGTCCGCCGGGTCGGAGACGAGGCGGCAGCCTGCGGCCTCGTCGGACGAGGGCAGGGGGAAGCTCCAGCCGATGCCGCGCAGGAGGGCGCGGGCGAAGCCGCCGCCGAACCGCCGGGTCGGGAAGAAATACTGGGAGCGGTCCCCGGCGTAGGGGTAGCCGAATTTCTCCAAGAGCCGCCGCACCTCGGGCGAGGGCGAGCCGTCGATGATCTGGTGGGTTTTCGCGAAGGCCCGCTGCTTCGCGAACAGGCCCATCACCGCGCCCCGGTGCCCCTCGCGCACGAAGAGGGTCGTGGAGACCATGGTCGGGACCGCGACCCCGTCGACCTCGTAGTCGAAGGGGATGTAGCCGCTGAAACCGACGAGCCCGGCTTCGTCGTGCTCCAGCCGGAAGCCCTTCGGCGAGTCCTCGCGGCAGTGCGGGTTCCCGTCCCACCATCCGCCCATGCGCCGCTCCCACACGGCGGGGTCGTCGTCGCCGGGCCTAGGGAAGGGGAGTTCGCCGTCGCGCACGAAGGCGGCGAGGAAGGCGGCGATGGCTCGCTTTTCCCCGGCATCCCCGGCGACGCTCTCGATGCGGTAGGCCATGGACGGTCAGTCGGCGAGACGGGAGGCGAGGG
Source organism: Akkermansiaceae bacterium UBA2367 (assembly GCA_002344525.1). Lineage (GTDB taxonomy): Bacteria > Verrucomicrobiota > Verrucomicrobiia > Verrucomicrobiales > DEV007 > Arctic95D-9. Next base: position 8,050 of record DDTJ01000017.1, on the reverse strand, counting down.
TTTTCCGGTCGATCTTGCCGTTGATCGACTTCGGCATTTCGGAGAGGACGAGGACGCGGTCGGGGATCTTGGCCGGTTCGAGGACTTCCCCGAGGGCGCGCTGCACCGTGGCGGGCGCGAGGTCGGAATCCGAAGCGGTGACGAAGAGATGCAGGGTGTCGTCCTCCTCCCGCTGGAGCAGGGCGGCCTCGACGACCCCGGCGATCTGGCAGGCCTCGGTCTCGATTTCGAGCGGGCTGATGCGGTGGCCGCGATGCTTGATCCAATCGTCGCTGCGGGCGGAGAAACGGATGAAGCCCTCCGCATCGACCGAGCCGCTGTCCCCGGTGAAGAGTTCGACCGCGCTCTCCGGGGCACGCTTGCGGAAGCGCCGCGCCGTTTCCTCGGGCGCACGCCAGTAGCCGAGGGCGACGTGACGACCGCGCACGACCAGCTCGCCGGTCTCGCCGGGCGGGAGGCGGCGGCCCTCCGCATCGACGGCGTAGGCTTCCGTTCCGGCAAGGGCGCGGCCCACGGTGTCGGAATGTGCCTCGAACTCCGAAGGCAGCAGGATGGAGACGCGCTTGCACTCGGTGAGGCCATACATCACGAAGACTTCGAGACCGGGGAGGAGGCGTCGCAATTCCTCAATGTAGGCGAGGGGCAGCCGCTCACCCGTGTTCGTGATGGCCCGCAGCCGGGGCAGGTCGAGCGGCCCGCGCCGCCCGAGGGCGATGAGGGCGGCGTAGACCGAGGGCACTCCCGGCAGGACCGTGACGCCCGCCTCGCGGAGGATGGACGGCAGCCTCGGCCCTACCAAGTCGGGATCGCCGACGAAGAGTGTCGCCCCCGCCTGCGCCGCGAGGAAAATTTGATACAGCCCGTAGTCGAAGGCGAGTGGGAGAAAACCGCCCACGACATCGCCGGGCCGGTAGCCGAGGCGGTCTTGGATCGCGCCGACGACATAGGCGATGTTGTCGTGCGAGAGGGTGACGCCGCGCGGTGTGCCGGTGCTGCCCGAGGTGAAGACGAGGCAGGCGGCGTCCATGTCGAAGCCCTCCCAATCCCCGTTCCACGGCTCTTCCGCGAGGGCGGAGGCCCACGAGTCCTCCCCGACGACGAGGACGCGAGTCGTCCCGGGATCGATCCCTTCGAGATTCGCGGTGGTGCTTTCGTCGACGACGATGACGGAGGGTTCGGCTTGGGAGAGGATCGCGGCGAGTCCTTTGGGACGCAGCTTGGCGTTGAGAACCGTGAAAATCCCGCCCGCGAGTGAGGTGCCGAAGAGCGCGACGGCGAGCTCGGCGCGGTTGCGCAGATGGATCGCGACCCGGTCGCCACGGCGCAGCCCCGCCCCCCGCAGGAAGGCCGCGAAGCGCCGCGCCCGGTCCTCCGTCTGCGCGTAGGTGAGGGCCGTCCCGAAACGGTCCCCAAGGAACGCGGCCTCGGGATGCGCACGAGCCGCCGCCGTCAGGAGTCCGGGCACCCCGCCCCCCCGACGCCAACCCCGGTCCATCATGGGAGGAAGACTCATTCCTTGAGTTTAATTGATAATTTTAATAAATACAATAATAAAACACCAAGCCGGACTTCTGATCACCGTGCCTCCGCAGACGGGGCTGCCTCCGCTGCACGGGAGAGGGTGGCAGGGCTTCGGGCGCTTCCTTGGTCCGAGGTCAAGGAAACAGGGGCCAAGTGGGGTTTCGGCTGCCGACCGGATCAGGAGCGCCTTTTCCTCGGATACACGGCTTCAATTCCGTGCCATTCGCTCCCGTTTCCCGCATCCGTCTTCGCCAGTCACCGCCTTGGGAAGGGCGAAGGAAGCAGGCCGGAAGTGCAGAGGAAGTCGCGCAGCGCCAACTCCCTCCAGAGGGGATGGGTCAGCCGATGGACGCGTTCGTGGTCCGGCCAATGCGTGGGCCATGCCGGGACGCGCCTGCCATGGTCGATCCCCCCGCCGAGCCGGAGGAAGGGGGAAGGGAGGAGGATGGCGACACGGTTGCGGGCTTCGATCTGGACCGGACCTTGGTCGAGCCAAGCGGCCAAGGAATCCTCGTCCGTCGTCTCCGCTTTCGTCGTTGTTTCCGCTTTCTTGTCCGCCGTGGACGGCTCTTCCGGCAATTCCTCGACGGTTTCGTAGAGCATCCGGTAGGAGTCGGAGAGCGATGCGAATCCAACCTTCGCGATCCCGTCCCGGTGGCGGAAAGTCAGGCCGTTGGCGTCTGTGTCGGTGACGAAAACCTCATGGTAGATTCTGCCCTCGCGAGTGGTGAGGCTCTCGTGATCTTGGGCCAAGGACAGAAGGGGGGCGCTCAGGGCCATTGAGAGGATGGCAGATTTGAGAAAATTCATAACGACGAGAATCATGGGTGTGATTCCGCCGGAGTCCAGAGCAAATTTTGAAATCCGAAGCCCGAATTTCCCGACGGGGACCGCTGATTTCCGCTGATCTTTCCGAGTTTGGAAAAATCAGCGCGGATCAGCACCAATCAGCGGTCGCCGCAGGCCACCCCGCCGTGACCCGTGACTCACGCCCTGGGATGGGCTTCGTCGTAGACCCGCCTCATCCGCTCGATGGAGACGTGGGTGTAGATCTGCGTCGTCGAGAGGCTCGCGTGGCCGAGCAGGGTCTGCACGCTACGCAGGTCGGCCCCGTGGTCGAGGAGGTGGGTCGCGAAACTGTGGCGCAGCTTGTGCGGGCTCGCCTTTTGCGGAATGTCGCAGAGGGCGTGGTATTTTTCGAAGACATCCGAAATCGCCCGGGTGGTGAGCCGCTTCCGCGATTTGTTGATGAAAAGCGGCCCCTCCATCACCCGCGCCGCGTTGCGGTAGCGGTGGATCGCCTCCGCCGCCATCGTTCCCACGGGACAGATGCGCTCCTTGTTCCCCTTGCCGAGGACGCGGACGCATTCCTGGTGCAGGTCGAAATCCTCCACGTCGAGGGAGGCGAGTTCGGCGAGGCGCAGACCGGAGCTGTAGAACAATTCCAGAATGGCGGCATCGCGTTGCGCCGTCCAGGCAGGGGCTTGCTTCGGCTGCTGGATTTGGAGGGGTTTCTCCAGCAGTTCGACGACCTGCTTCTCGTCGAGGACGACGGGCAGCTTCTTCTCCGCCTTCGGCAATGGCATTCCGGCGAGCGGGTCCGCCGGGAAGCCGGCGCGTCGCACGAGGAATTTGAAGAAGCTGCGCAAGGCCGCGAAATGGAGCCGCACGGTGGCGCGGGCCAGGTTCCGCCGCATCAGGAGGAAGAGGTAGTCGCGGAAGTCCTCCGCCCCGACATCGGCCCAGCCTTTGGCCGGGGGCAGCCATTCCCGGAAGAGGGAGATGGCGTGATGATAGTTGGACAAAGTGCGGTGCGAGCGGTTCCGTTCGACCGAGAGGTATTCGAGGAATTCCTCAAGCCGCTCGTCGTAAGCTCGTGGGGAGGCGGGCACGAGGGGAGGGGAATGTCAGGGTGGCCTCAGTTCACGGAGGTGCCGCCCCTGGGCCAGAAATGGGCTCCGCGATAGCTGAGCGAGGAACTCATCGCCCCGGCCGAGCTTCCGGGAAAGTCGGGCAGGCGGACGGTTTGCTCGAAAATGGAGCGGAAGCCGTGGATGTCGCTCCAGCCGAGGGCGATGCGGTATTCGCGGTCTTCGGCGAGGAGGGGGACGATGAAATGGCCGGATTCGCGATGGAGGAAGATGGTCTCCTCGGCGTCCGTCTCCTTGCCGTTCACTTGGAGGCAGAGGCGCACTTTCGAGTGGATGGGCTGGCGCTCGCTGGTGAGGTTCCAGTAGACCACGGCGGTGTCGCAGTTCCTCGGAATGACCGCGAAAGAATTGTCGCAGTAGGGGGTGGAATCGGGGACGGGGTCGTGGACGACGGCTTCCATAAGGACGGTTCTGAAGATGGTTAAGGGAAGTTAAGCATATGCTGTTTGGAATTACCAGATTTTTTTAGAAATTCCGAAAAATTTTTTCCAACCCTTTGCCGTAGCCCTTCTTGCGGCTACCCTTGTCCCCTCCATGCTCACCAAGCGCATCATTCCCTGCCTCGATGTCACTGGCGGCCGCGTCGTCAAAGGCACGAACTTCGTGAACCTCCGTGACGCCGGCGATCCGGTCGATTGCGCGGTCGAATACAACCGCCAAGGGGCCGATGAACTGGTCTTCCTCGACATCACCGCCTCCTCCGACGGACGGGGCACGATGGTCGAGGTGGTGCGGCGCACGGCCGAGCGCTGCTTCATGCCAGTGACCGTGGGCGGGGGCATCCGCACGGTCGAGGACATGCGCGAGATGCTCCTCGCCGGGGCCGACAAGGTCGGGATCAACACCGCCGCGGTGAAAGAGCCCGGACTCGTCTCGGCGGGGGCGAAGGCCTTCGGGGCGCAGTGCATCGTCGTCGCCATCGATGCGAAGCGGCGGCCCGGCGGCGGCTGGGAGGTCTACACCCACGGAGGCCGCACCCCCACGGGGCTCGACGCGATCGCCTGGGCCAAGGAGGTCCACGAACGCGGCGCTGGCGAGATCCTCCTCACCAGCATGGACGCCGACGGCACCAAGGCGGGCTACGACATCGAACTCACCGCCGCGATCGGGGAGGCGGTGCCTATCCCGGTGATCGCGAGCGGCGGTGCCGGGAACCTCGACCACTTGGTGGAAGTCCTCGACCGTGGCCGGGCCGACGCCGTTCTTGCCGCGAGCATCTTCCATTTCGGGGAGCACACGGTCGCCGGAGTGAAGGATTACCTCCGGCAGCACGGCATCCCGGTGCGCCCGGCGTGAGCTTTCGGGGAAGCCCCCCGCCTATTCCCCCGGGGGATAGGGCAGGGACAGCCCGGCTTTCCCGAACTCCACCGGCTCCGGCGTGAGCGTCTTGCCCCAATAAAGAAGGCGGAAGCTCTTCGTCGCCTTCGGGAAGGCGTAGATGAGGAGCCAGCGCGAGGCTGCGGGGGCGTCGGGGATGGCTTCCTCCGCCGGCAGCAGGGTGCCGTCGAGGCGCAGCGGCTCCGCGTGGGGATCGCTCCCGTAGCTGACGAGCGTGGCTCCGTCGACGATTTCGATGTCGTCGAGATCGAAAAAGGGCGTGTGGCCCGCGACGGTCACGTCCACCGCGACGAGCCGGGCCTCGATCGCCGCCGCCGGATCGGGGGCGAGGACGCTGTAGCCGGTGTAGGGCCATGCCCCGTTCACCTTCACCGTGCCGGTCCCGAGTCCCTCGGCCTGCTGCTTGGCGCGGGCTTGGAGGATTCCGTCGATCACCTGTTGCTGCTCCTCCGGGGAAAGCTGCCGTGGCTTCTGGGCCGCTTCGATGAGGATGGACTCCTCCTCCGCAGGGGATGCGGGCGCGGCGGGAAGGGGCGCTTCGGAGGCGGCTCCGGGCGGAGGGCTTTGCGGCGGCGCTTTTTCGCAAGCGCAGGGCAGGAGGAGGAGCGACAGCGCCGCGAGGCGGAGAGGAAGGGTAAATTCGGTCATGTCTCGGATCTTGTTGCCCGGCGGGTGGTCGTGACGGAACCTGAACAACCGCATCCGCCGCTTTTCAAACGGGATTTGCGAGGCGTAAGTATCGCCATGCAGAACGAAATCATCGGGGAACGCTTCCAAGTGGCCCGCCTTGCCGACATCGCGCCCACTCCCTGCCCGTGCGGGCAGTCGCGCCGCGCCTTCATGAACGAGGCCAACACCGTCGCCTCGATGCACCTCGTCGAGATCAAGCACGATAGCGAGCTGCACTACCACCAGCGCATGACCGAGCTCTACTACGTCCTCGAAGGCGAGGGCCACATCGAGCTCGACGGCCAGATCCATCCGCTCTCCCCCGGCACCGCCGTCCTCATCCAGCCCGGCTGCCGCCACCGCGCCGTCGGCGAGAATTTGAAAATCCTGAACGTCCCCGTCCCCAAATTCGACCCCGCTGACGAATTTCCGGCCTGAAAGGCCGGAGTCATGGGGCACGAGTCACGGGCCTACGAAACCAGAAGAAACCTTTCACCTTTCACTTTTTTTACCGCGCGAAGCGCGCCCCCGCCATGCCTCCCTTCAGCCCCGTCGAGGAACTCGTCGCCGAGATCCGCCAAGGCCGCCTCATCATCCTCGTGGACGACGCCGACCGCGAGAACGAGGGCGACCTCGTCTGCCCCGCCGCAAAGATCACCCCCGAGGCGATCAACTTCATGGCCACCCACGGCCGCGGGCTCATCTGCGCGCCCATCACCCAGGAGGCCTCCGAGCGGCTCGGCCTGCCCCTGATGGTGCGGCGCAACACCGAGTCGCACGGCACGAATTTCACCGTCGCGGTCGATGCCGCCGACGGCGTCACCACCGGGATCAGCGCCGCCGACCGTGCTCGCACCGTCCAAGTACTCGCCAATCCGATGTCCGAGCCTCGCGATCTCGTCCGGCCCGGCCACATCCTGCCGCTCCAAGCGAAGCAGGGCGGCGTCCTCCGCCGCGCCGGCCACACCGAGGCCTCGGTCGATCTCGCCCGCCTCGCCGGCCTCGAGCCCGCCGCCGTCATCTGCGAGATCCTCAACGACGATGGAACCATGGCGCGACTGCCGCAGTTGATCGAATTCGCCGAACGGCACGGGCTCAAGATCGGCACCATCGAGTCGCTCATCGAATACCGCCGCAGCCAGGAGAAGCTGATCGAGCGCATCGAGAGGATCCAGATGCCGACCGACTACGGGAATTTCGACCTCGCCGTCTACGCCAGCAAGCTGAACCCCGACGAGCACCACCTCGCCCTCGTCAAAGGCGAAATCCGCCCCGAGGAGCCCGTCCTCGTCCGCGTCCATTCCGAATGCCTCACCGGCGACGTCTTCGGATCGCGCCGCTGCGACTGCGGCAGCCAGCTCCACGCCGCCCTCGCCCAGATCGACGAGGCCGGTGCCGGCGTGCTCGTCTACATGCGTCAGGAAGGACGCGGCATCGGACTCGTCAACAAGATCCGCGCCTACAAGCTGCAGGAGGAAGGCCTCGACACCGTCGAGGCAAACGAACGGCTCGGCTTCGGCTCCGATCTGCGCGACTACGGCATGGGAGCGCAGATCCTCTACGACCTCGGCGTGCGGAAAATCCGCCTGATGACGAACAATCCCCGCAAGATCGTCGGCCTCGACGGGCACAAGCTGGAGATCGTCGAGCAGGTCCCCATCCGCGTCGACCCGAACGAGCACAACGAACGCTATCTCGGCACGAAGCGCGACAAGCTCGGGCATTTTCTGTAGGAGCTGGGAGGGGCGCTTTTCAATTCCCCTCCGTTGGACTGGCTCCGCCCTCCCATGCTTCCACCTACGGGACTTGAAAAGTCCCGCTCCTGTCGACCTCGTTTGGGCGGACGGCAGGCAGGCAGATTTCCAGAGGTGCCCCCAAGAGTGCCGGGAGGGAATTTACCTTTTACTTTTCACCTTTTACCTTTTACTGCGGGACGCCCCGCGTCCCGCATCATGAAATCCGCCCCCGACTCCCCTTCTCCCACCGACCGCTCCGGTTCCGTGGCCATCGTCGCGAGCCGCTACAACGCCCGCTTCACCGATGCCCTCGTCGAGTCCGCCTCGGCCACGCTCGCGAAGCTGGCACCGGAACTCGCGGTTCGCGTCGTCCGCGTGCCGGGGGCCTTCGAGATCCCCATCGTCGTCGAGGCCCTCGCCTCCTCCGAGGACCAACCTCTCGCCATCCTCGCCCTCGGCGTCATCATCCGCGGCTCCACCGCCCACGCCGACCTCATCGCCGAGTCGATCACGCTCAGCCTTCAGGACACAGGCGTCTCCCATCTCGTTCCCGTCATCCACGAAGTCCTCCTCGTCGAAAGCGCGGAGCAGGCCGAGGCCCGCACTCTCGGCGACGAGCTGAACCGGGGCCGCGAGGCCGCCGAGGCCGCCGTCGCCATGATCGAGGTGATGGCCTCCCTCGAATCCTGATTTCCTCCTCGTCAATCGGGGGAATGGGCCACGAAAAGGCACAAAAAACACAAGGGTCTTTCCTAGTAGTCCGTCAGAGTTAAAATGAGTGATATTTATGGTATTTTGACTTGTACTTTTCAAAAGCGCGTATCCTATGGGGGATGCCCGCGAAGAAGTACCGCA
>DDTJ01000109.1 GCA_002344525.1 Akkermansiaceae bacterium UBA2367 | reverse complement strand
GGACCCGTGGACCCGTGGACCCGTCACCCTTGACTTCCCCCCCCTCCCGTCTTAGCCATTCCCTTTCCCAACACCCATGGACCAACCCACGCTCATCATCGGCACCGACCACGGTGGATACGAACTCAAGGAAGCCCTCGTCGCCCACCTTCGCGGCCGGGGCCACGAGGTCGAGGACGCGGGTTGTTTCTCCAAGGAATCCGTCGATTACCCCGACTACGCCGCCCTCGTCTCCCGGGCCGTCCTTTCCGGGCGGCGCGACCTCGGCATCCTCTGCTGCACCACCGGCATCGGCATGGCCATCGCTGCGAACCGCTTCCCCGGCATCCAGGCCGCCGTCGTCACCGACCCCGACCTCGCCGCCAAAACCCGCGTCCACAACAACACCAACGTCCTCTGCCTCGCCGGCGACTTCACCTCCGCCGAGGAAGCCGCCGCCATCGTCGATGCCTGGCTCGGGGCCGGTTTTGAGGGCGAGGGTCGCCACGGACGCCGCGTCGCCAAGATGAACTCCTGCGGCGTCGCCACCAGCGCCCCCAAGCTCGCCGCGACCGATCCAGAGATCTACCACGCCATCGAGGAGGAGGAGGCCCGCCAGAGCGGCAACATCGAGCTGATCGCCTCCGAGAATTTCGCCTCCCGCGCCGTGCAGCAGGCCCAGGGGAGCTGCCTCACCAACAAATACGCCGAGGGCTACCCTGGACGCCGCTGGTATGGCGGCTGCGAGAACGTCGACAAGGTCGAGACCCTCGCCATCGAGCGGGCCAAGCAGCTCTTCGGAGCGAAGTTCGCCAACGTCCAGCCCCACTCCGGTTCGCAGGCGAACTGCGCCGTCTATTTCAGCGTCTTGGAGGTCGGCGACAAGATCCTGACCATGGACCTCTCCCACGGCGGGCATCTCACCCACGGGCACTTCGCCAACTTCTCCGGAAAGCTCTACACCGTGAAGCACTACGGCGTCTCGCAGGAGGACGAGACCATCGACTACGACCAGCTTGCCGCCGTGGCCAAGGAATACCAGCCCAAGATGATCACCGCCGGGGCCTCGGCCTACTCGCACATCATCGACTTCGCCCGGATGCGCGAGATCGCCGACTCCGTCGGGGCTTGGCTCTTCGTCGATATGGCCCACATCGCCGGGCTCGTCGCCGCCGGGGTCCACCCCTCGCCGATGGAGCACGCCCACTTCGTCACCACCACCACCCACAAGAGCCTGCGCGGCCCTCGCGGCGGCCTCGTCCTGACCAACGACGAGGAGCTCGCCAAGAAGATCGACGCCACCGTCTTCCCCGGCATCCAGGGCGGGCCGCTCATGCACGTCATCGCCGCCAAGGCTGTCTGCTTCCACGAGGCCCTCCAGCCCGGCTTCCGTGACTACCAGGTCCAAGTCGTGAAGAACGCCGCCCGCCTCGCCGCCCGCCTCGCCTCGCACGGCTACCGCATCATTTCCGGCGGCACCGAGAACCACCTCTTCATGGTCGATCTGCGTCCCAAGGGCGTGAACGGCAAGCTCGTCCAGGAGACCCTCGACCATGCCGGCATCACCGTGAACAAGAACTCCATCCCCTTCGACACCGAGAGCCCCTTCAAAGGCGGTGGCATCCGTGTCGGCACCCCCGCCGTGACCACTCGCGGCATGAAGGAGGCGGAGATGGATCTCGTCGGCGACCTCATGCACGAGGCGATTTCCAACCACAACGACAAGGCCAAGCTGGAGGAAATCCGCCAGCGAGTGATGGAATTGAACGAGCGTTTCTCCTTGCCCTGATCGGGAGGGGAGGGGAGGGCGGGCACTCCTGCCCGCCGTTCGGAGGGCAGGAGTCGCCGCCGCTGTCGTCGTGTGCGATACGAATCCCGCTTCGCTAAATTTGGGTTTGGACCACGAATCACACAAATCACACGAATAGGATCAAGAAAATTCGTGTCCATTGGTGCCCATTCGTGGTCAAAACCTAGATGGACCAAAGGAGAGCGAACGACACACCCAAAACCGCTCCATCGACGCGGTTCCGGGCCACAAGGAGGGCCGACATTCCTGTCGGTCGGCAAGCCCTCCGTCGTCTGCGCATCATCGGTCCAGCGGGCTTTTCACGCCCATGCCCCGACCCGAGGTGACATGGGTGTAGATCTGCGTCGTCTCCACGCTCTTGTGTCCCAGCAGATCCTGCACCGAGCGGATGTCCACCCCCGCCTCCAGCAGATGCGTCGCGAAGCTGTGCCGCAGCGTGTGGCAGCCGATCTTTTTCGCGATGCTCGTGCGCTCGCGCGCCAAGGCGAGCGCGGCGGAGAGGGTGTTTTCGTGCAGATGATGGCGTCGCAGCACTCCCGACTCCGGATCGAGGCCGAGCTGGGAGGAGGGAAACACCCATTGCCAAGCGAGCTGCTTGCCTAAGTTCGGGGATTTGACGGCAAGCGCCTCCGGCAGCCAGACCCCCGCCGTGTCCGAGGCCCGGTCGCGCTCCCAGAGGATCCTGACGCGTCCGAGATGTGCATCCATTTCGACCAGAAGTGCTTCGGGCAGCATCACCCGGCGGTCCTTTCCACCCTTGCCTCCTCGCACCATCACGGTGCGGCGGTCCAGATCGATGTCCTTCACCCGGAGACGCAGGCCCTCCATCTTTCTCATGCCGGTTCCGTAGAGGAGGCGTAGGCAGAGCCCTGTCACGCCCTCCGTGGACGCGAGCAGCCTCCCGGCCTCCTCGCGGCTCAGGACTTCGGGCAGATGACGCGACCGCTTTGCCCGGACAGAATCGATATTGTCCAGCTCCCTCCCCATGGTCTTCTCGACGAGAAAGAGCAGTGCGCTCAAGGCTTGGTTCTGCGTCGCGGCGCTGACCCGCCGTTCCAGAGCGAGGGAGGAGATGAAAGCCTCGACCGACGCGGCCTCGCCCGGCGTCAACTGGCGCTGCTCCGACCAGGAGAGGTAGCGCCGGATCCATCCCAGATAGGATTCCTCCGTGCGGCGGGCGTATCGGCGCACCTTCAGTTGCCGCCCGCACTGCGCCAGCAGATCTCCGGCGCTTTCGGACAATACCGCTGGAGGAGAGGCCTCCGAGGGAGCGGGTGGGATATCCGAAATCCCGCGCGTCCGCGTCCGGAATCTCACTTCCGAGCCTTCGCCTTCCGCAGGCAGGACCGTCCAGTTCTCGATGCCCTTCCGGAAGCAGCGCAGCGCCTCGCGGGCTTGGTCGAGCTGCCAGTCGGCTGGAGGAGGTTCCGAGCCTTTGAGATACCGCCCGTATCCCTCCAGCGCCGCTCCCAAGTCGGTCCCGGCAGGCAAGCGGCGGCAGTAGCTCAGGAAGCGCGACATCTCCACGCCCCACCAACCGAGCAACGCCTCGCCCGATGGGGTGTCCGGCACCGCCGTGCCAGAGGCCTCCACGACGCGCCTCACCCAAGGCTTGACTTCGGGAGGCTTTTTTGAGAAAACTGGGCGATCCATGAAGTTTTGAGCTTGATTTGAACAAATGAACACTTAAATTTCGATTCGTCCACAGTTTTTTGTGCGCGAATCTGATTAGGGCACAATTTTTTGTGGATATACTTCTCCGCATCAGGTTTTC
>DDTJ01000102.1 GCA_002344525.1 Akkermansiaceae bacterium UBA2367 | reverse complement strand
TCCAGAAATCCAGCTCACCTCAATACGCGCTTTTGAAAAGTACAAGTCAAAATACCATAAATATCACTCATTTTAACTCTGACGGACTAATAGGCTACAAGAACAGCAATCATGCCCCCCAGCAGTATCGGTTTTGAGATGCTTTGTTGTAGTGTCGAGAGGGTAGTGATCTGAAAAATGGATAAACCCATAGCGATGACACCAATGCTGCTCCATGCAATAATGGCTCTTCTGGCCACAATCGATCCACGAAGTGTGAATCTTGCTAGTGTAATTGCCACGGCTGTCTTCGTAATGTTCAGCCAAATGCCGGTGTGATTCTTCCAGTATAGGGCATCGCAAATCGATATGGCTGCGATAAGAACAAAGATGGATAGCGCAATCGCAACTTTCATCTTGGCAGAACAGGGCATCACTCCCCGATGCGCAGCAGATGCCCTTCCGTCCGCACGAGGAAACCGTCGGGCACCACCGCGAAGGAGGAGAGACCGTATTCGCCGAGCTGGTTCTCCGCGACTTTGCGGAAGACTTGGTCGGGCCGCACCACCGTCGTCACCCCGTCGCCGTTGTGGAAGTAGAGGTGGCCGCCCGCGTAGACTGGCGAAGCCGAGTAGCCGCCCCGGCCGTCGAGGCGCTCGCGGTAGAACTCCTCTCCGGTGGTGGCGTCGAGGCAGCTCAGGATGCCTTTGTCGTCGTTGAAGAAGATGCGGTCGCCGACGAGGATGGGGGAGCTTTCCTTCGGCACGGTTTTGTCGCTCTGCCAGACCAGGTGGGTGTCGGTGACGTCGCCCGTCCCGTCGGCGCGCACCGCGAAGAGGCTGGCCCGGCCGAAGCCGGAGCAGACGTAGACGATCCCGTCGCGGAAGAGCGGGCGGGGCACCACGGAAAAGCCTTCGCCATAGCGGAAGCGCCAGATCTCGCGCCCGTCCGACGGGTCGTAGGCGACGACCGCGCCCGATCCGGGGATGACGGCTTGCGCCTTGTCGGCGACTTCGATGATCAGAGGGGTCGAAAAGGAGAAGGTGTTCTTCACCGCGACGTTCCGGGGCGTTTTCCAAGCGACCGAGCCATCCCCCGCGTTCAGCGCCACGACGAAGGGATCGCTCTGGCCGTCGCAGGCGAAGATCAGTTTGCCCCCGTGCAGCGCGGGGGAGCCTCCGTTGCCATGCACAGGGAGATAGGGCAATCCGGTCTGCGTCCAGAGGATGGAGCCGTCGGCGGCGTCGAGCGCGGCGGTGCCGTCGTGGCCGAAGTGGACGTAGAGCTTGCCTTCGGCATGGACCGGGGTGGGGGAGGCGTGGCTGTTTTTCTGGTGGATCGCGCCTTGGCCCTTGCGGAAGACTTCGCGGTTCCAGAGTTCGGTTCCATCGTCGAGCCGGAAGGCGAGGGTCCGCAGGGAAAGATCGTCGCCCTCGGCGGCGGCCGTCGTGACATAGACGTTCCCGTCCGCGATCACCGGGGAGGACCAGGCCTTTCCGGGCACAGGAACCTTCCAGCGGATCCGCTCCGTCGCCGACCAAGTCGTGGGTGGGGTCGCCTCCGGCGCATGGCCGTCCGCCGAAGGGCCTCGGAATTCGGGCCAGGAGGAGCCGACGACGGAGGCGGGCAGGGGCGCGAACGCGAACGCGCAGAGGAGGCGCAGGATCATGCACGGACTCTACCCTGTGCGGTCCCGTCCGCAACCGGGTCGGGTGGCGGAGTTGCGGAGGTCGCCCTCACCGGGCCGGAGGGGAGGGGATGTCGTCGATCGGCCCACCGGGGGCGGCTGGCGCGGGTGCGGGAGCCGGGGCGGGGCTGGACGACGCTCCTGCCGGGAGGGGGACGACGGCGTCATCCGAGGTCCGCATCTCGACTTTGTCCTTCTTGAGCGGGTTCGGGCCGAACATGGAGGCCTTCTTTTCGACGGTCCCGCCACTGTCGAGCGCGGCGAGGCGCTCCTGGGCCTTCGCCGCCCAGCTCGTGTTGGGGTTCTTCACCACCTCACGATAGTAGATCCGTGCCGCCTCGGGTTTGCCGCTCTTTTCGTAGAACTTCCCCGTTTCATAGAGCTTCTCCATGGATTTCTCCTCGACCTGCCTCATGTCGTCCTTGACCTCGGCGGCGCGCTGGTCCTCGGGGTTTTGGTTCACGAAATCGAGTCCGGCCTCGACATGGGCGCGGTCCTTCAGTGGGCTGTTCGACTTGTCGGCGCTCACACCCCGGAGTTTGAAGATCTGGTATTGGGCCTCCTTGGCGAACTCCGTGTCGGGATATTTGTCCACGACTTGCCGGAAGGAGGCGATGGCGGGGTCCGTCTCCCCGATCTCGGTGCGGATGTAGCCGATGTTCAGAAGGGATTTTGGAGACCATTCCGTGAAGGGGGCGCTCGCGGAGATCTTCTCGAACATTTCGACCAGCTTCGACGGCTGGATCGCCGCCCCGATGCCGAGGAACCCTTTTTTCTTGGTCTGCCTGAGCCCCTCGGCAATCTCGAACTGCCTCCGCACCGCCTCGTTGAAGTCTGGCGAGTTGCGGTAGTTCGTGACCAGTTCCTGATACTGGTCGAAGGCTTTCCGCCCGTCCCCCTCGTTCTCAAGCATGCGGGCGTAGCCGAATTTCGCCGTGGCTCCGGACTGGGTTCGCGAGTAGTTCTGGGCGATGCCCTTGTAGGCGTCCCGGGCCTGCCGCGTTTTTCCGCTCTGCTCGTATTCCTGCGCTTTGGCGAGGGCGGCGGCGGCCTTGCCCTCTTGGGTGGTCAACTCCTCGGCATTGAGCACTTTCTTCTCCTCCGAGCGTTTGCGGATGCCACCAAGGAAGGCTTGCGAAGGCTCAAGCCCCAAGGAGAACACGAGGAACCCGAGGAGAAGGGAGGATGTCAGGGGGCGGATCATCGGCGGTGCGTGAGGTCGGATGTCGGAGGAAGGTAAGCGGAGGGCGTATCCCCTTCAAACACAATTCCCGGCCGGTCCCGGCGGCGTCGAGTCCGAAGGGATTCCGGCTGATGTGAAAAGTTCGTTGAATTTGAATGCCGGGATTTCGGAACATTCCATGTGGAACGCGCCACGCCGCCCGCGATACCTGAGACGGGCGGGGTGGGGGAAATCTTAGCCCGAATGGCAATCGGTTAAGGTATGGCATCCGATCCAAACGCGAAGCTTGGGTAGGGACGCCTGGCTCAGGCGTCCGCCATTGATGCCTTGCGCGACCTTGCGGCGGAGGTCTGAGCCAGGCGTCCCTACCATTCCGCTTGACCGAGCGCCATTCGTGTCAGCTCGCATTTCAGTCGAGTTCACGTCAGTCGCGCGAATCCCGTGTGCTTCACCGGACCGCCGAGGCGGGCGACGACATCCCCTTTCGCCAAGGCGTCGGCCAGTTCCGCGAACACTCCATCGAGGGCTTGGAGGTAGGCGGCGACGTGCCTCTCTTCGTGGGCGAGCATGGCGTTGAAGCCGCCTCCAGCGAGGAAGCCGCGCTCCAGCATCCGCGTCGTCATCAGGGTGAGCAGGGCCGCCGCCTCGGGATGGTCGAAGACGAGCAGGGCCATTTCCGGCCGTCCTCCGGCCTTTACTGGCAGACCGTGTTTCGTGCCCAGCTCGCGCCAGCCCGACATCACCGCATTTCCGATGCGGGCGAGATGGGAGGGCACGTCGAGCGATCTCATCTTGCGCACGCAGGCGAGCGCCGCCGCCGGGCCGACGCCCTCGGTCCAGAAAGTGCTGGAGATGAAGGCTCGCTGCGCCGCCTCCATCGTCGCGGAGCGCCCAATCACGGCTCCGATGGGAAAGCCGTTGCCGAGGGCTTTGGCAAAGACGGCGAGATCGGGGACGACGCCGTATTTCAAATGCGCCCCGCCGAGGCAGAGCCTCCAGCCGCAGGAGATCTCGTCGAAGACCAAGCGGACGCCGTGGCGGTCGCAGCGCTCGCGCACGCCTTCGAGAAAGCCGGGTTCGGGATCGGCGTGTCGGATCGGCTCCATCACGATCGCGGCGAGCTCGCCGCCGTGCTTCGCAAGGATCGCGTCGAGCTCGTCGAGCCGGTTGTAGCGGAAGGTCAGCGTGCTCCCGGCGAGCGGAGCCGGCACGCCGACAGGATCGAGTCCGGGAAGGAGATGCCCGTCGAGCCCGTCCGTGCCCGACAGGTTCGCCGCGAGATACCAATCGTGCCAGCCGTGGTAGCCGCAGAGGGCGATCCGGTCGCGCCCGGTCGCAGCGCGGGCGATGCGGACGGCCACGGCCATGCTCTCCCCGCCGCCGCGGGTGAAGCGGGCCTGGTCCGCCCACGGGTGGAGGTCGAACAGCTCCCGCGCCAGATCGACCTCGTCGTGGGTCTGGAGGGTGGACATCGCGCCGAGGGAAACGCGGCGCATGACGGCGGCATTCACCTCCGGATCGGCATATCCCAAGATCGTCGAAAGGATTCCTCCCATGCTCATGTCAAGGAACTTGCGCCCTTCCATGTCGATGATCTCGCAGCCTCTCGCCTCGCGGTAGTAGGCGGGCCATTGCTCCGGCGCGAACATCTCGGGCCGCTTGCTGAGGAGCTGGGTTCCGCCAGGAATGATGGCCTTGGCCTCGCGGTAGGCGGTCTGCACATCGGGAACCCGGCGCGGCAGGGGCAAACCGAGAACACGCCTCGCGCCAAGACAGAAGATCTCCTCCACGTCCGTCGCATCGAGATGGCGGTTTTCGCAGGCCTCCTTCAGGGCGAGGAGCGACTCCAGCCCGAGCAAGGTGGGACGGGCGAAGCGCGATTTCCGGAAATCGGCGCGGATCTCGTCGAGCCAGAGGAAGCCGTCGGCAAGGTTCACGCAACGGCTCCGCATCTCGGTGACGCAAAAGTCCGCGCCATACCAGAGCCGGGTGGGTCCGAAGACTTCGAGAATCGCCTCGAAGGCCGAGGCTTCGCACACGGCCGAGGTATCGAAGTAGACGTTGTCGAGTCCGCGCAGCGACGCGATGCCCTCGACCGTATGGCGTCCGCAGAAGCCCCGCGCGGCATGGGCGAGGATGAGCTTGGCCTTCGGATAGCGCACGCAATGCTGACGGATGTATCGCTGGTTCTCCGCCTCGGCGAGGGCGCGGGGCAGGACCATGTGGAGCATGATGGCGAGACCTCGCTGGTCCGCCAACTCCCAGGCCCACTCGGGGATGAACTCCTCGGTGGGGGCAAAGAGCGTGTCCGGGCGCTCCGCGAAGAGATGGTAGACCTTGAACCCGGCGATGCCGTCCTCGTTAAGCTGCCGTTCCACCGCCGCCGGATCCTGGCGGGGAGTCACGATCATCAGTCCGCGCGACTGCGGATCGGCCCGCATTTCGTCGGCGAGATGCCGGTTCGCCGCCTCGACATTGAGGACGCGGGTGGGAAAGGGAAAGAACAGCCCGCCTGTCGGGCAGCGGTCCGGCATCCAGAGGGAAAGCCGTTCGTTGTAGACCGCGCGGGTCACGACCTCGGGCCCGGCGGCGGCGAGGGCGGGTGTGGGAGAGCCGAGATCGGCGACCCGCCAGAGATGGGCGTGGGCATCGAAGGCGTCGGGCGGGACGAAATCGGCGAGGTGACGGTGCCAGAGATCGAGGTCGGATGCCTCGATTTCGGCCCAGACGTAGGGATTGGGTTCAGGTTCGGCGGACATGGGAGGAGGCTTGGCGGACGAGGGGTTTGATTTCGGGGAGAAAGTGATGGAAAATTCTGTCACAATTCATCATGAAAACGCTTACGGTCCGGGATTTGCGATACGATTTTGCCAAGGTCGAGGAATGGCTCGCCGACGGCGAGGAGATCGAGATCACGAAGCACGGCAAGGCGGTGGCCAAGCTTTCGCCTCCGGGCCGGAAGCAGACGCCTGTCTTCGATGCGGATGAGCATCGGCGCTGGTTGAAGGAAACGTGGGGCGACAGGGTCTTCTCGGCCGAGGAAGTGCGGGAGATGCGCGAAGCCGAACTTGGAGACTTCAGTTGAAAATCGCCGCCGACACCTCCTTTCTCTGCGCCCTCTACCGAAAGCAGGGCAATTCGGAAAGGGCGCTCGCCTGCTTCGCATCGCTGGAGCAGCCCCTCACGGCCTCCCGGCTGTTGCTCTGGGAATTCCGCCAATCGGTCCGGTTCCAAGCCTTCCGCCATAGCAAGGACCGGAGACTCGGATTCCCCTATTCCGAGGCCGAGCGGATGATTGCGAAACTGAGGCAGCATCTCGACCGCGATGCGATCCGGCTCGCGGATGGCCATCTCACCCAAGTCCTCGCGCTCGCCGAACGCGTCTCCAAAGCCCGCACCTTCCTCGGAGGCCATCGCAGCTTCGACGTGCTGCACATCGCCGCGGCCTTGGGGATGGAGGCGGACGCCTTCCTCTCCTTCGACGCGAACCAGAACGCTCTCGCCGCAGCGGAAGGGCTCGCGACTCCCCTCGCCACCGTGTAGGCGGCAGCCCGGTGGGGCGAACCGTCCCCGGTGAGCCGCTGCGTCGGGAGGGCGCTGGACCGACTCAACCTCGGGGCGCGGGCCGATCTCCAAATCGGAAAAGAGAATGCACCAGTTCCAGAGCGGATAGGGCTTTCCGGCGCGCGTGCCGTAGGCGGCATCGGCGAAGGCGTGGACGGAGGCGGCCTCGTCCGAATCCCGCAGGTTGCCGTAGCTGAAGGGGCGCATCGCCACGAGTTCCTGCCCAACGGCGAAGGGAGTGCCGTCGCGGAGTTCGTCCGGATCGTATTCCAGCACGGTGGTCCCGCCTTCCTCGCGCACGCGGCGCACGGTCGCCCGCGCGGGAGCCTCGGTGGAACGGTTCATCACGAAGAAAGCGCCCTCGTCGGTCAGAGGCCGGAGCTTGTCTGGAAAGCGCCCCTCGATGACGATCTCCTCGCGCCTCTTTCCCTCCCGTTCCGGACCTTGCCGGATCGCAGCGATATTTCTCAGCGAACCCGCCGCAGGATGACCGTAGCCGATCCGGCAAGTCTCGCCCTCCGGCAAGGGCTCGACGAGACGAAGGCGGAGCCGCGTGGGCGCGGCCACCTCCACCGACGCGATCGCTAGGGGCCGTCCCGCTCCGTCGCGAACCTGGAATCCGGCAAGGGAGGAGGATCCGCCGCCCGCTTCGGTCTCTTGCCGTGGCAGGAAATCCGTGTCCAGCACCAACGGCGGACGCGGCACGGAGAACTCGACGAGCACGCTGCCGCGCCCCGTCTCGAACTCGGCGCTCAGCGGGCGGAGCGGCTGCCAAGCTTCCTTCCCGTGCAGGACCCGGTGCATCACCTTCGCGACTTGCTCGCCCCACCAGCGCTCGCCGTCGGCGGAGAGGTGGATGGCGTCGCCATGCCGTCCCGGAGCGGTGCGGCTGTTGATCGCGCTGGACACGGCGTAGTGCGGGCCGACCAGATGAATCGACGGATCGGCATCCGCCGCCAGGAGCTGCGCCTGCCCCGCCGGGCCGAGCGTCTGATAAGTGAACAGGGGGATCTCGCCGCCCTGCCCGGTGATTTCGCAAAGATCCCCCGACCACTGCCTGCGGTAGGCGACGAGCTGGTCGCGATACCAGGCGAGCCCCTCCCGGCGCGGCAGTTCCACGTCCCAGCGCGTCGGCACGAGGCCTCCGGTCGGACCGCCATTCCCCTCCCCCTGCATCCAGTAGAGGGCCTCGATGCGGAACTCCCGCCCCTGCGCCTCGGCCTGCTCCCTCGCGCGCCGGGCGTCGTCGAGGCTGGTGCGGTAGTAGCCGCCTCCGTGCCGCCGCGACTCCGGCGTGCGGGGATCGGTCGAGAGGTCGCCGGGAGCGAGCTCCTGAATCTGGCGTCCCCCCTGCCCGGCACAGGCGATGAGGAAATGCGGCGGACCGTTTCGTTCGCCGCCCGGCTTCGTCGCCAGAATCGAGGCCTTCAAATGGTCGGCGAGGCCGTTGGCCACGGTTTCGCCGAGACCGCCGTTCACCTCGGCACGAAGGGGGACGAACTCGAATTGCTCCGCCGACCGCGTCTCCGGGGTCGCGGAATGGTCCATCGCCCGCCAAGTGCGGACGCCCCGGCGGAAGGCGTAGTTGCCCCAGCCGGTGTCCTCTGTCGTCACGATCGGCAGCGACTCCGATCCGTCGCAGAGGGATTGTCCCATCAGCCAGATCCCGAGGATGGGAGCGTCGGGATCTTCCGCAGGAAGCGACCATGGCAGGAGCATCGCTCCGATCGCCGCGAGGGATCGGCGAACCTGACAGGGGCCGGTCATGCTCATGACAGGGTCCAATGCGCCTGTCGCAGCACGGCCATGCCGGTCCCGCCGTGCGTCTCGTTCCAGTCCTTGCCGCCGTTCATGCTCTCGTACCACACGGTCAGCAGCGAGCCGTCCGCGAGCTGCACGGTGCTGGGATAGCCGAGGTCCACGCCGACGCCGTCGCCGGAGAGGATGATCGCCTCGCCCCAAGTCTTGCCGTTGTCCTCGCTGAGACGCGCTTGGTTGCCGAAGGGAGCGCGGCGGTGGCCGTAGGTCATCAGGAGTCGTCCGTCGTTCAGCTTGAGCAGATGCGAGGGCAGGCCCCACACGCCGATGGAATGCGGTTCGCTCCAGGTCCTGCCACTGTCCTTGGATTCGCTTTGCAGCGTCTCGCCGGTGTTGGCGACCTTCCCCTCGACGCGGATGTGGGCAATGATCGTGCCGTCGTCGGCCTCGACGGCGTGAAGCTCCCAGTAGTTCTTGGCCGCGTCGTCGCCCTCCCGCGTCGGGATGCCGCCGATCCATTGCCAAGTCTGGCCGTCGTCGGTGGACTCGCAGGCTCCGACGCGCTTGGCATCGGTGTAGGCTTCCTTGCCGAGATAGAGCATCCGGCCGTCCTTCAGGGCGATGGGGCCGTGCGGGCTGCCGACAATGCTGGGCACGGGAGCCGACCAAGTGAGCCCGCCGTCGGTGGAGCGGATCACCCATTCCCCGAGCAGCTTCTGTCGTTCCTCGGCGGAGACCCGTTCGTGGGCGGCCTTCCACGCCGAGAGCGTCTCGGCGGTGACGAAGTGGTTGAAGGTCCCGCCTTCGGCTTGGGTCAGGAACTGCTCGTAGTAGAGGGAGGTGAAGGTCGTCGCCAGCAGGCTGCCCTGCGGCGTCTCGACCACGCCCGCGTCGCGGTCGTCGATGTCGGTGTCGAGCAAGGTGCGCGGCCAGGACCAAGTCTTGCCCTCGTCGTGCGACACGATCAGCTCCACGCGACCGAAGGGGCAGACGTGCTTCTGCCGTCCGCCGGAGCAGACCACGAGCAGCGTACCGTCCTTCCGCCGGGCGAGGGTGGGCCAGCCGTGGTAATACTGCGGCACTTGGCTGATGACTTTCGTTTCGAGCACCTTGGCGGTGGAGGCGCGAGCTTCGGTGGAAAAGCCGACGAGGGCCGCACCGGACATTCCGCCGACGGCGCGGAGGAACTGGCGGCGCGAGGAGGGAGTCTGAGGATTGGTGGACATGGCGGGATTATTCGGTGAATTGGAAGGAATAGATGTCGGCGTCCTTCATCGAAAAGCGAAGGCGCACCGCCTTTCCGGCGAGGGAGCTGACGTCGGAACCGGATTTCCAAGTGACCTTGCGGTCCAATTCGTTGCCGATCTGCATCACGGCATCCTCAATGGAGAATCCGGGGATGGGCTGGCCGTCGGCGTCCTCGAATCCGACCTTCACGCCACCAGCGGCGGAGGTGGCGAAGTTCAGCGACAGCTCGCGCCCGGCGAAGACGAGCGGCTTGGTGATGGCGTGTCCGCCGGCGTAGCCGCAATGCAGCGAAGAGAAGCCGTCGAGGCGCAGCGAATAGCGGCGGAGATGGGCGGTGGGCTGGGCGTAGTCTTGGTTCACATACACCGACATCTCCTCCGGCCCTGTCGGCACGACGTTCAGCGCGGGGTAGTTGGTGCGCGAGACCCAGTTGCGTGCGCCGATGCCGCCGCGGATGAAGCCCTCCAGGAAAGTGCGGTCGTAGTTCGCGGCATTCTCGCCGCCCTCGACCGGTCGCGTCGTCATGAAGATGGCGTCGGAGGTGTCCTTGAAGTAGCCGGGGTTCACGTTGATCGCCTTGGCCTGCTCTTCGTTGAGCACCTGACGTCCCGGCATGAAGCGCGCGGCGACGGCGACGTAGAGATGCGGGGCGCGGAAGTAGGGATGCGTCTGGTTGGTGTAGAGATGCTCGATGGGGGCCTCCATGTCGGGATTCCGGTAGCCGAGCAGCACGGGAGGCGACCATGTCAGGAAGTCCCCGCTCTCGCTGCGAACGATGCGGCGGATGTTGTCCTCGAAGACGCGGTAGTAGGCCACGTATTTCCCCTCGGCGGGCGACCAGAAGGCCACGTTCTGCGAGTCGAACATGTATTTGTAGGGCACCATCTCCTTGGTGATCACGGGCTTGTCCGCCATCTTCTGCCAGCGCAGCCCGTCGGGCGACTTCCACGCGAGCAGGCCGCCTCCCTCCATCGTGCCGCCGAAGGCCTTGAACTTCTCGTCGTCGGGCACGCCGGGACGCTCGTCGCGGAAGGGGCTGAAGTTGTGGGCAGCGGTCTCGGTCTGTGCCAGCACGACGTTGTTCTTCGCCGCGCCCATGACTTCGTGGATGTCGAGCTCGGGCTTGGTCCAAGTGCGGCCGTCGGCGGACTCGGCGACGCAGGTGATCTCCTCGTCGCTGCCGTCCCGGTTGGCGACGGCCTTGCCGCGATAGTAAGCCCGCAGGCGACCGTCCTCCAGCGTCACGATGGTGGCGTAGCCGCTGAAAAGTCCTTCCCAAGGCTTGTCGAATTCGAAGGCGATCCCCTCGTCGCGTGGAGCGTGCATCTGGAGCCGCGTGCCGTTGAGTTGGTCGAGCAGGAAGCGGTCGGCGAAGAGCTCCCGGCGTCCGCCGATCTGGATGGGATCGGATGCAGTGGCGGTGAAGGCTGCCGAGGTAAGGACGAGGGCGAGAAGGCGGGATCGTTTCATGGCTAGTGGGATGTCAGGGTTTCGATAAGCAGTTCTTGGAGGGAAAGCGGCTCTTTGCCGTCGAGCGGATGGCGGACCTCGCAGGTCACGCCGAGGGGCGCGAGGGTGTCTTGCAGCATCAGGCCGAGCACGGCGCTGTGGGTAGGGTCGGTTTGCGGCTCGCCTTTCACGGGCGGCTTGTCGGCCTTGGCGAAGAGCAGGAAGGCGGTCGGGTCGTCGGCGCTGGCGTGAGCCATCGGCGACCAGCGGCGGAGGTCGTCGCGGTGTTTTTCTCGGTTTGTCAGGAACGGGGCGAAGGCCTCGGGACGGGTCCTGCCGGGATGGCCGAAGGCGTGGCCGCCGTATTCGTAGTTCGGAATCCACTCGACGAGCTCCGCCGGATCGAGCGAGGGCTGCGGGGCCTTCGTCGCGGTGAAGAGGACGCGGGTCGACTCGCGGGCGACGGGATCGCCGCTCGCCGGATCGGCCATGTCGTCGTGCATCGCGAGCCAGAGCGCGGAGCAGCCGCCTGCGCTGACGCCGCTCGCGGCGATGCGGGTTTTGTCGAGATTCCACTCCACGGCCTTCGAGCGGACGAACTGCAAGGCCCTCGCCGCGTCCTGAAGCGGCCATTGCAAGGGCGGCGAGACTTTCGCGGCGTTCGCATCGGCGAGGAAGCGATAGTTGGCCGAGACTACGGAGAGGCCCGCGTCGAGCAGGCCGCGCACGTCGAGATGCTGATGGATGTCGGTCTTGTCCTGCGCCGCCCAGCCGCCGCCGTGGAGGTAGAAGACGAGCGGCGTCGGTTCGTCCGATTCCGCGAGCCAGACGTCGAGCGTCTGCCGGAAATGGTCGCCGTAGGGCACGTCGGTGAGGGTCGCGGGCGTGGCCACGGCCTTGTCGGTGGCGAAGCGCCTTTGCACCTCGGCGGGCGGCATCCAGCCGGTGGTGCGGGCCTCGCCAGGCTCGTAGGCGACGGTCAGGACATACAGCTCGGTCGCTGCGGCCTTCGCGGGTGGCACATGCACCTGGATCTGCGTGAAACCGTCGGCGGGCCAGCTCTCGTAGCCGTCGGTCGGGCTTTCGGCGAGCGGCTCGCCGTTGAGATGGACGACGAGATTGCGGGGCGCATGATAGGGCAGACGGAGGCGCAGGCCGAGACCGTTCGCGATGGGATCGGTCGCCGTGTCGGTCGCTGCGAGCAACTGCGGCGGCGCTTGCTCCATCGCCAGCTTGATCTCGGGGCCATCGTCGAGGAAGGCCTCGATCGCCGCCGCTTTGTCGCCGAACTCGCTCCTCAGGTTCGCCCGCAGGGACGCCAGCTCCTCGACCGCCACGACCTTCTTGGCCGCCGCCGTTGTCGCCACGACGAAGCTCTCCCGTCCGTCGGTCTGTGGATAGAGAAAGCCGAGGGCGAAGTCGCTCTGGCGGTTCCACAGCTCCACCCGGCTCTCGCGCCGCTCGCTCGCGGTCGTCCCGTAGCCCGTGACGAAGTGGCCGACGAAATGCTTGATCCGGTTCACCGGATAGCCCGGCGCGCGCTCGTCGAGCCAAGGACCGTTGCCGATCTTCATCAGGCCCTTCATCCGCGCGACGACGCTGGCCTCCCATGCGACCTCCTGCGTGATCAGCATGGTGTGGTATTTCGCGTAGCCGTAGTGGGCGGAATAGAAAAGCGGCGCTCCGTGCCAGAGCTTCTTTCCGAGCGGGGCCAGCTCCGGTCCCCAGAAGGTGCGCTGGGCGTCGGCCTCGAAGCGGTCCGAGGGGTAGCCCGCCTCCTTCCCCGCCTCGATCATCGCCTCGGTGACGCGCCAGTCCCACGGGCGGAGGGCGCAGTTCGAGTAGGCCCCGCCGGTGACCTCGGTCATGATCTGGCCTTGATACATGCGGCGCGAACCGAGCTGGCCGGGACCGTATTCCTGCATTCCCGTACCGTGCAGGTCGGCATGAACCTCGGGCCGGTATTCGTCGATCACCGAGAGCACCGCGACCAGCTCCGGTGCCCGCTCGGGGGTGAGAAGCGAAAGCGATTTCACATCCCAGATCTTGCCCACCGGCCCCAGCCCCGCGTAGGGATCGACGCCGTGCTCGTTGCGGAAGCGGTCGGTGTGGAAGAAGGCCAGCGGGTTCACGATCGGCATGATCAGCACGATCTGCTTTTTCCTCGTCTCGGCCGCGAGCGGGTCGTCGCCGAGCAGCCATTCGGCGAAGGCCAGCGCCCCGGTCGCGCCGGACCGCTCCGGTCCGCAGTGCAGCGTCGTGATCAGGCAGACCTGCTTGTCCTCGTCGGGCACGGTGGAGTCGGTGACCTTCAGCAGATAGACGGGCATCGTCTGCCCGCTGAGGCCGCGCGATTCGAGCGTGACGAGCTGCGGATGGGTGCTGCGCCAATGTTGCAGCGTCCCCGCGTATTCCTCCCACGTCAGGCGGTGCATGGGGGCATGCTTCTCCTGCGCCATGATCGTGGCGAAGGGTAACAGGGAGGCGAGGATGAAAAGGAGCGCGGGCACTCCTGCCCGCAGAGGGGCGCACGCATCCCGGCGGGCAGGAGTGCCCGCGCTCCCGTACCAGTCGCGGACGATGGGGATGGGAGCGGGCCGCTTCATGGAGCCGGAGCCTCCCAGATCGAAACGCCCATCTGATAGGATTCGTAGAGTGGCGATGCCTTCGCATACCATCCGGTCACCAGCTTTCCGTCGGCGCGCTGCACCGTGCTGGGATAACCGCAGTCCAACTCGAGCGAGGTCGCGATCCGCAGGGGTTCGCCCCAGATCTTCCCCTCGTCCGCGCTGAATTTGCCGAGTACGCCGAAACGCTCCTTCACCCGGCAGCCGTAGCTGAGGAGGATGCGTCCGTCCTTCAGGCGCAGGAGCTGGCCGTTCAATTCCATCGGGTCGGTCACGTCCAATTTGTCTCCCCAGGTCAGGCCATCGTCATCCGATCGGAAGACCGCCACGTTCCTCTGCCGCGAGGCCGCGAGCCAGCGTTTCCCGCCGAGGTGGAGGATCGTCGTCTCGTCCCCCGAGGGATTGATCACCGAGACCTTCCGCCATGTCGCCCCGTCGTCGTCGCTGCGGAAATGCCACGAGCGGAAGCTCTTGAAGCGGGTGCTCTGCGTGGGATCGGTGAATTCGCCGCCGTAGCAGGAAACGTGGAGCGCTCCGTCCTCGCCGTGCTTGATGTCGCCGAAGGGGATGTAGTGCGTCCAGCCCGGCTCCGGCGCGGGGAACTCCTTGATCTGCGTCCAAGTCTTGCCTCCATCGGCGCTGCGGCAGATCCAGTTCGAGAGAATGTCGTCGCGGAAATCGGCCTGCTTCGGGCGCTGCGGCTGCTTCACGTTCGTCCAGCCCGAGCAGAGCACGATCAGGTCTCCGTTGCCCGCGATGCCGGCGGCGTGGTTCATGCGGTTCGTGTCCGGCTCGTTCGGCGCGGGGATGCCGCGCTTGGTCCAGACTTCGCCGTCGGGGCTGTTCCAGACCTCGATGGATCCGGCGATCTGCCCGTGGCTCGGCTGGCCGAAGATCGTTGCATTGATCGAGCCGTCCGGCAGCAGAGTCAGGGCGGGCCAAGCGCAGACGTCCTTCACCGCGACGAGGTGGTGGATCGAAGGCGGTTCGGGCTCAGTGGCGTGGAGAGTCCCCAGCGCAAGGAGAGAGGCAAGAGTCACGAGATTCGTTTTCATGGTCGATGGGTTTCAGGATAGAGTTTCGCGAGCGCTTCCGGGTAGGCCCCCTTCGCGCCCGCTTCGGAGGGAACGCCGTTGATGAGGGAATCGGTCCAAGTCGCGGTTCCGGTGGTGCGGAACTCAATTCCCTCGAAGGTGCAGCGCGTCGCGTCGAGGGTGGACCTAGCCATGACCAGCCCGAGTCGCGGCTCGACGAGACGGCGGAAGAGGACGTTCTCCAGCCGCAGACGGCAGTCGCCGTCCTCGCGTCCCGTCACCGTGAAGGGGTTCTGCGCCGAGGAGAGGACGACGGCGTTCTGGATCGAATAGCGCCCGCGGTCGAGGAAGAAGAGGTCGTAGCTGACGCAGTCGGCGATGAAGATGTCCTCGTAGTCCGTCACCGCGTCGACGGTGTCGCAGATTCCGGTGCTGTTGCCGATGCTGACGAAGCCATTCACCCGGTATTGCGCGGTGCCGTGGGCGCTGATGCCGTCGTCGCCGCAGCCGTAGGCGGCGATGTTCTCGAAAAGCACGTCCTCGCAGTGCCCGTGGATGTTAAAGCCGTCGTTGTAGGGATGGCGGGCGGTGAGGTTGCGGATGACGAGATGGGCGTTCTCGCCGCCGAACTGGACCCCGGCGCTCCTGAAGGGGATGGAAATCGGCTCGTCCGCGAGCGGGCGGCCCGGCGCGAGCTTCAGGTAGAAGGTTCCGAAGAACTGCGTCGAATCGGGAAGGTCGCGCGAGGAATCGCGGACGAAAGTCCATTCGCCGGGCACCAGATCCTCCGGCTTTTTCAGAGGGACGCTCTTCGCCTTCGAGGCGGTCCCCATGCGGTTGACCTCACCGTTCCAGAGGAAGAACCAGCGACCGAGAATGGCGCTGTCGAGGCGAGGAAGGAGGTTCTCGTTGGCGAAAAGGCCCGGTTCGATCTCGGTCCAAGTGCTGGAATCGAGCGGGTCCGAGCCGTCGAGGATGGCTCCGTGGCCGTCGAGGGTAATGGGCTTGCCCGGCTCGCCTTTCTTGCCGTAGAAGCCCGCGTAG
Organism: Akkermansiaceae bacterium UBA2367; assembly: GCA_002344525.1. Classification (GTDB taxonomy): domain Bacteria; phylum Verrucomicrobiota; class Verrucomicrobiia; order Verrucomicrobiales; family DEV007; genus Arctic95D-9. The sequence goes on along the minus strand of DDTJ01000102.1, from coordinate 9,152 downwards.
TCGCGATAGACCTTGCCCGCTTCGAGATGGATCGTGTCGCCGGGCTGCGCGAGCTTGATGGCATGAGCGATGGTAGGAAGGTCAGGGTCGATCCCGACATGGAGGTCGCGGGCGACGAGAGGGAGAGTGGCGAGGCAAAGGAAAAGGAGCAGGAGCGCGGACACTCCTGTCCGCAATGCGGAGCCCTGGGCATCTCGGCGGGCAGGAGTGCCCGCGCTCCCGTAAAGGTCTCGGGTGGCGAAAGGGAAGGCCGCGAGGCAAGGGAAAAGGAGCGCGGACACTCCTGTCCGCAATGCGGAGCCCCGGGCATCTCGGCGGGCAGGAGTGCCCGCGCTCCCGTTCTCGAAAGTGTGGATCATGGCGCAGCTTCCCAAAAAACGAAGCCCGAGGCGAGACACGCCTTCGCGGGATTGTGGCGAATGTAGTCGAGGGTGGTCTCGAAGTGCTCGGGACTGCGAATCAATCGGTCGAAATAGTCCGGCTGCCAGAAAGGATTCAGATCGGAGAGACCTTCGCGGTGGATCATGCGGCTCGACACTCCCTTCCATCCCTTCACGATTTCAGGGAGGGATTCTCCTGCGGCGATGCTTGCGAGGACATGGACATGGTTCGGCATGATGACGAAGCTCCACAGCGTGTAGCGTTTGCCGTCGAAATACCGGAGCCGCTCTTCCACGATTTCGGCAACGCGAGGATCTCGCAACGCGCAGCAGCCATGCGCCGCATCGAGTTGCTCCTCGATCCGGTCCGAGAACAAACGGTGATACTCCCGTTCTGTCTCTTCGTCCCATGGAGGGGGATTGGCCGCGACAAACGCATCACGGTCTTCGATCCATTGCCTTAGGATATCCGACGGCAAGGAATCGGCGAGCCGAAAGGTCACGAAGACCGGAACCTCCCCCTGCTGCCAATGGGACAAGCGATGGAGGGTCCAAGCAACTTCTGCTTTTGGGGCGAAGAACTGCATGGGGCATGGTAGGCGTGCTTCACTCTATCGTCGAGGGAGTGGAGCACGGACACTCTTGTCCGCATCGTGGATCATGGTGGTCTTTGCTTCTGATCTGTAGTCGAGAGTCCATGCTTATTCGTTGCGGGCAGGAGTGCCCGCGCTCCCTTCTTTCGCGCTCCCTCATGCCGGAGGTGTCATCGCGGCGGCGACGGAGTAGGCGTCCTTCCGCGCCGGATCAGTGACCGTATGCGATCCGCGATAAACGAGAAGAAAACCGAGCCGCGCTTGGTCGGTCGTATTCGGCGCGGAATAGTGGATCGTCTCGCAATGGTGTATGCTCGCGTCGCCGGGTTCGAGGAGGGCGACGAGACGCTCGGCCTCGCCCGCCTCCGGCGTTTCGGCGAGGCCGATGCTGTTGCCCCGGACGCCCGAGGGCCGGGTCGGCAGGGGGCCGAGGCGATGCGAGCCTTTCAGATAGGTCACCGGCCCGTTCGCCTCCGTCACCGCGTCGATGGCGATCCACACAGTGAGCATGTCGGGCGGGTCTTGGCAGAAGTAGGCGTTGTCCTGATGCGGCGGCACGCCGGAACCAATCCTGGCGGGCTTGTTGAAGGTCTCGACGCCCGCGAGGACCGGCTCGCCCTTCACGAGGGGGGCGATCACCGCGAGCAAGTCGGCGCGATGGGCGAACTCGCGGAAGTAGCCGCTGTGCTGCTCCAGCCGCCAGAGGTTGCGGACGGTTTTTTCGTCAGCCTCGAGGGTGCGGGCATCGAGCGGTTTCGAGGGGAGATCCTCGCGGATGTAGCGGTCCAGCTCGGCGCGGATCGCGGCGACTTCCCCGGGGGAAAGGAAACCACGCACGATGGCCACGCCGTCGCGTTCGTAGTCGGCGAGGAGGGAGGGGATTGCTGTCATCGTTTGGTCAGGATTCGATTCTGTCAGGGTTCGAGATAGATCGCATAGACGTGGGCCGCGCTGTCGGCGGGGTAATGGACGCGCAGGGCGACCTTCGCCTCCGGGTCGAGGGGGCGCGGCCATTCGACAGGCGCGCGCAGGCCGTTGGCGGTGAGCCGGACCTCCTGTCCCTCGATGGGGCGGTCGAGGGGATCGAGCAGGCTCAGTGTGAGCGGCGCGTCGGGCGCGAGGCCATCGACATTCAGCGAGATGCTCCGCGCCGAGAACGGGCTGGTGATGAAATGCGCGTCATTCTCCGTCACCTGCGGCGAGAGATGGCCGAAACCGTCGCGGCGCAGCGTCGCCAGTCCGATCTCCATGGTCTTCAGCTTGCCGCCCGTGTCCCAGTGCGAATACCAAATCATCGTCTTGTCTCCCTCGTTGATGAAAGCGTGGCCTTGCAGGAGGGCGATGTCGTCCCACTCGCCGTTCGCGCCGCGTTCGATGAGTTTGAAGCCCGGCACCGGCTCTCGGTAGTGGACGCCGTCGTTGCTGATGACGAGGCCGAGATCGATGCGCACGCCATAGTTCCAGTTTTCGCCTGCGGGCGGCTTCTCCGCCGCGTCCTGCCAGAGGCCGTTCAGGCCGACGAGGACGTTGCCGCGGTTCCACAGCCCGAAGCCCATGTGGCATTGCTGGCCGGGCACGGGCGGGTTGGCCAACTGTCCGGCACGGGCGAAGGAACTGGCCTTGGCCCTCGACCAGTTCACGAAATCCGGCGAACGGTAGGCGAGCACGTCGCGCCCGACCGGACTGCCGTCCGCACGCCACGACCAAGGCGAGAGGAGCTGCCCGGTGGCGTAGTAGAAATCGCCGAAGCGGTAGAGGCTGCTGACCTCGAAGCGTTCGCCCTCGGCGTTGGCGGGCCGGTCGCCGACGATCTTCCAGCGCAGTCCGTCGGCACTGGTGGCGCAGATCATCGCGCCCCAGCGCCCTTCGTTCGGCCCGATCTTGCTGCGCCCGCCGCGCACGTCGCCGAAGGGCGGATGGGCGATGTAGGCGCACTTGTAGCGACGCTCGGGGTCGGGATCGTCGGGGTCGTGGAGCACGGAGAGGAAATCGTTCACCCGCGTCAGCGATTCGGGTTCGCCCTCGATGAGGCAGATGTTGTTCTTCGTGCCGCCGTTGAACTCGACGAGGCCGAGCTCCGGCTTCGTCCAATGCACGCCGTCCTTGCTCTCCGCGTAGCACATCGGCCGCCACCATCCGGGAGCTTGGCCGTTCAGGTTTTCGGTTTCGAACATGCCGAGATACCACATGCGGAAGGTGTCGCCGTCCTTCACGACCGTGCCGTAGAGGATGGCGTGGCCGTGGTCGGGAGCGCCCTCCGGCCCGCGACGCAGCACCGGGTTATCTGGGTGCTTCGTCGCGGTCTCCAGAGTGAGTTTCAGATTGTGCTTCCACGCGAGATTCTGGTCGTCGAAGGCGAAGAAGACCTGCTCCTCGGCTGGCAGCAGCGGGGTCGAGGCGAGGAGGGCGGCTAACAGGATCGTTGGTTTCATAGCGGAATCGTCGGTTTCAAAAATGGATAAAAAGGGCGTCGTTCACCATTCCCCGTCGCGCTGGAACTTGGCCCGGACCTTCTCGCGGAAGCGCCCGATGGCCGCCTCCATTTTCGCCAGCTTCGCCTCGACACCGTCGTCCTCGGTGTCGCGGGCGGCGGGGATCACGGTCTCGCATTCGTTGCGGTCCATGAAGGTCGCGGCGTCGAGGAGACTCTCCTGCTCCTCCGGCGCGATGACGAGGAAACCGTGCTTGTCGGCGTGGATGAGGTCGCCGTGTCGGACCTTCGTGCCGAAGACCTCCACCTCGCATCCCCAGCGCACCGGATGGACGAAGGCGTGGCCCACGCAGAGCCGTCGGGCGAGGGCCTTGAAACCCGCGTCGGTCATCTCGTCCACGTCGCGGATGGCCCCGTCGGTGATCGTGCCGACACAGCCGAGGGCGCGGTGCAGCCTCGCGTTCACCTCGCCCCAATGCGAGCCATGAACGCGCGGCCTGTCGAGATCCTGCACCACGACGATCTTCGGACCGGGCAGACTGGCAAGGTAGCGGCGGTATTCCTCGCCCGCGTTCGGGTTGGTCTCGCGATGAACAGGGTTCGATGGCTCGATCAACAGGGTCACGGCGTAGCCCGTCATCGGCCCCATCTGCGGCATGAAGTCGCGGGTCTCCTCCAGGTTGAAGGCGTCGCGACCGGGGTTCCGCCGCGTGATCTGCTCCCAGCCGTTGTAGATCGTCGGGGTGTTCCAGCGGTTCAGTTGGTGAAGGTCGCCGGGAGGCAGGGGACGCGGGGGATTGGCAGGATCGCTCATGTTGTCATTTTGCCCCTTGCGGAGCGGTTCCGGCAAGCCTGCCTTTCTGGTAAAGATTTCTGACCAGATGACCGCTCCGTGAGACACCTCCGACGAACTCCCTCTACCGCGTCCGTGCCCCCCTTGGGAAAGGGCGCGGGTTTCCGGGGTTTTCCGGAGTCAAAAATCTTGATGACTCTGGCAGCGCGAGGAAATTGGTGAAAATATTGCGAAGTTTAGATTTCTGTCATGCAAACCACTTTGCACATCGACGACCGCCTCTGCCGTGAAGCCAAGGCCGAAGCGGCGCGGGAGGGGCTTACCTGACCCGTTTCCTCGAAGAGAGCCTGAGGCTGCGTTTGGAAAAGGGGGTGGCCCGATCCAAAGGTTCCCACACGTTCCGGGTGTATTCGCCCGAGCAGCCCGATTCCCGTTCTTGGGAGGAGAGCGAGCGGATCGCGGAAGAGGAGCTGGGAAAGGCCGATCTCGCCAAACTGGGCATCGGTTGGTGAGCACCGCCGCTTCGAACGATTCCTCAGCCTCGATTGGCGGAATCCGTCCGATCCGGCGTGACACGTTATCGGGGGAAGGCAAAGGATTGAAAAGGGGGATTCCAACCCTAGCATCGCCCCATGTCGAGCACGCCTAGCAAGTCGTTTCCGAACAAACCCCAGCCCGTTCTCCTCGCAGGAGTTTTCGCGCTCGTCGCGGGCCTGATGGCAAGCAGCTCCGCAGATGAATCCCCCGATGCCAAGACGAAGCTGGCTTTTTCCGTGACGGTCGATTTCGGAGCGGACAACGGCAAGAGCCTCGGCTCTCTGTTCGAAGCGAAGGATGCCCAAGGCCGGGTGGTCGCCGGAGCTGGTTTCCCGACGGTCTACAACACGCGCTACCTGATGGATCGGCACACCGTGCAATTCTTCGTGCGGCCACCGGAGGGCGAAAACCAGTTCACCTTGGAGCGACTCCCCCGGCCGGACGATCATTGCGGCCTCTATATGTTCGATTTCGCGGGGCGTCTCTTCGCCATCAACCTCCACTATAGCCAGCAGTTCAGCGAGTGGAATCCGGCATCCGGGGAATGGCAGGCTCCGGCGAAGCCCGTGGAAGGGCTCGGCTCGGGATACGATGGCGTGGTCCGCGTCGGAGACGGCGTGCTGCGATTCGCCGACGGCAGGGTGTTCTACAACGACAAACTGATCCTCGACGCACCCGCCATCGGAAAATATAACTACTTCTACTACGGCCAAGGAAGGCTGTTCTTCTATCACAACCACTCGTCGGAGCAGGACGGCTTCACCCGCATCCATGCCTGCCTGTGGACTCCGGACAACCCGCGTCTCATCGATCCGGAGAAAGAGAGCGACGCCGTTTCCGTCACCCCGGTCGGCGCCGCCACCTGGGCCTTCGGCAGCTTGGGCCAGCAGGTCCTGACAGTGACCAACCGGGGCGGCGTCTATGTCCACGATGGCGAGTCGTGGCGGACGCTTCGCGAGCATGTCCCGAACACCAGCTATCAGATCTACAGCGTGCTGAACTACCGGAACAAGCTTCTGTTGGGCCAGTATCCCACCGGGGATGTGTTCGAATACGACGGGCAGGAGCTGAAGCATCTTCCCGGATTTCCTCCCAAGCTCCCCGAGGTTTCCGGCAGCTCGCGGGAATGCCAGACGCTGGCCCTGTATCGCGGCGAACTCTACGCCGGAGTCTGGCCTTGGGGCGAAGTGTGGCGGCACGAGGAGGAAACCGACCGCTGGATCTCGATGGGGCGGTTGTTCACGCATCCCGAGCCGCACAAGCGTACGACCCACCCCTACGAGGACGGCGCCAAGAGGCACGGTCTGGTGATGAACGATTGGGGGCAGCGGGTGACCAGCGCCGTTCCCGTGGGCGATTCCCTGATGTTCGCGACCTCGGCGAAAAATGTCGTCCAGTGGGATGCCAAATACCTCGATTTCATGTCCGAAGACGCCCGCAAGGAGTACGGCTCCGTGCTGAAACTCAAACTGCCGGGAAATCTTTCCGCTCCGATCCAGTGGAAATCCGGCCCGACCGTCTTGACCTTTGTCGTAGAGGCGGATCGGCTCGCGATCTCCCAAGACGGACGCGACCTCGGCTCGACGCCCCTCGACCCCGAGTTCGTGAAGACCCTGAAGCCGGATTCCATCTCCTGGGGAGAGGGCATCTTCGGGCGACTCGACGGCGAGATCACGCAGAAAGAGGCGGGTGGTCCCGAGTGGCCCGCGAAGACCGGGGAACAGTAGAGCGACGTTCGCCGGTAGGCTGTGGACGCGGGGGATTGGCGTCCGGTAGATAGCTCGTATGCGTTCTTTTCGCAAAAGGCACGCATGATAGGATTCGTGGGATTTCTCCGTTTGCGATCCCGCAACTTCCACTTCATTCCGCTTCTCCATGGCCCATCCCGACGACTCCACAGTTTCCACCGCAGCCAGCGTGAGCCGCCGCGACTTCACCCGGCAGGGTGCGGTCTCGCTGAGCGCGCTGGTCGCCGGTGCCTCGCTCTTGCTGCCATCGGCGCACAGCTCCGAGGGAACCCGAAAGAAGATCCGCATCGGCATCGCCGGAGGACGCTTCGGGGCCTCCTTCCAGTGGCACGAGCACCCGGACTGCGTGGTCGCGGCCGTCAGCGACCTGGAACCCTCCAGACGCGAGCATCTCAAGAAAACCTACCACTGCGACAAGGAATATCCTTCGCTGGAGGAAATGGTGAAAGACCCGGATATGGATGCCATCGGAGTGTTCACCGACGGCCCCCTCCATTTCCAGCATGCCATGCTGGCATTGGAAAACGGCAAGCATGTCATTTCCGCCGTGCCCGCCGTCATGGCCCACACGGTCAACGAGGCCCTGGATCAGGCCAAAAACCTCAGGGACCAGGTCAAGAAAACCGGCCTGACCTACATGATGGCGGAAACGTCCTACTGGCAGCAGAAGACCATTACGACCCGCCGCCTCTACGAAAAGGGAGCCATGGGCGACATCGTCTCCTGCGATTCGGACTACTTCCATCCCGGCCTGAAGGTCCTCTATGGCACTGCGGACGATCCGACCTGGCGCTACGGCGTGCCCCCTATGTTCTACCCCACCCATTGCACCGCGCATCTGCTGAGCATCACCAAGGAACGTTTGGTCGAAGTCGCCTGCCACGGCTGGGGCAACGACGACCCCATCCTCCAAAAAAACGCCTTCGACAACAATCCCTTCTGGAACGAAACCGCCCATTTCAAGACCGACCGGGGACACCCCTTCCGCGTGCGGCTCTGGTGGGAGGCCCCCGTCTGGAGCACCGAAAGCGCCTCCTGGTTCGGCACCAAGATGACCCTCACGGCAGCCGGCGAGAAATGGAGCCCTTCCGAGGAGCTGGGCCGCGACGATGCCGGCTTTGCCTACCGCAAAGCCACCAAATCCAATTTCGAAATACCGGAATGGTGGAAGACCGACATGCTCCCCGAGCCGCTGCGACACAACAGCGGGCACGAGGGCTCCCACACCTTCATCACCCACGAGTTCGTCGAAGCCCTCGTGCAGGGCCGCCCTTCCGTGATCGATATCGACGCCTCGCTGGACTACACCATCCCGGGCATCATCGCCCACCAATCCGCCCTCAAGGGAGGAGAGCTTCTGAAAATCCCCGTGATATCATGATGGGTGGAACATTCCACCCCATCCCCCGTTCCAGTTTCAGCCCGGTGACCCCAGGCCGGAAGGCCCACCTTTCCGGTAACGGCTCCTGACCAGATGCCCACCCCGAGCGAAGCCTCAGACGAACTCCCCCGCCGCGTCTCCCTTGTCGCCGAGACCGCCCGCGCCCTGCGCTCCGCCATCGCCTCGGGCGCGTGGGTCGAGGCCCTGCCGGGCGAACGCGAGCTCTGCGTCCGTTTCCAGGTCAGCCGCCCGACTCTGCGCGGGGCTCTCGACGAACTGGAGCGCGAGGGCGAAATCGAGCGTTCCCCGCGACGGCGTTGCCGCCTGCTCCAAGCGCCGAAGAAACGGCGGCGTGGGCGGAGCGACAGCCGCGTCATCGCCGCCATCGCCTCGCGTCCCCTCCTCGCGATGCCGCCCTCGGCGGTGGTCATGGTCGATGAACTGCGGGCCAACCTCGCCCGCGCCGGATTCCAACTCGAGGTCCTCGTCAGCCCCGCCTGCTTCAAACGCAAGCCCGAGCGGGCTCTGCTCGAACTGACCTCGCGGACGGCGGCGGCGGTCTGGATCACCTTCGGCTCGCGCGAGCCGATGCAGCGATGGTTCCATCGCAGCGGCCTGCCCTGTCTCGTGGCGGGTTCCTGCGCCCCCGGCATTCCTCTTCCCTCGGTCGATATCGACTACCGCGCCGCTTGCCGCCACGCCGGAGGGCTGCTACGGAAGAAAGGACGCCAGCACGTCCTCCTCTGCCTGCCCGAAGGGGCCACCGGCGGCGAAGCGGAAAGCGAGGCGGGACTGCGCGAAGGCTTTCCCGAGGGGGATGGACGGAGGCTTTCCGTCTTCGCCCACGACGGTTCACCCGAGCATCTCCTCGCCTTGCTGGATACCGCCCTGCGTTCGCGCACTCCCCCCGACGCGATCGTCGTGGCCCGTGCCGTCCACGTCCTGACCGTGCTGACCCATCTCCAGCGGAACGGCCTGCGACTGCCCCGCGATCTTGCTCTCGTCTCGCGCGACGACGAGGGCTACCTCGCCCATCTCACACCCTCGGTGGCGCGCTACACGACCGATGCGGCCCTGCTAGCCCGTCAGCTTTCCTTGGCTCTCCGTCGTTTTGCCGAGACCGGTTCGCTGCCGTCTCATGCGGTGCGGTTGATTCCGAAGTTTGTGGGTGGCGAGACGCTTTGAACGCCAGTTCTCCTACTCTTACTCTTTACTCCTACTCCTTACTCAAAATCGGAGGATGGGCGACGTTCGGGGAGTAAGAGTAATTCCAATTCGCTTTCAAGATA
>DDTJ01000079.1:28510-65030 GCA_002344525.1 Akkermansiaceae bacterium UBA2367 | reverse complement strand
AGCGAGATGTTCCCCGAACTGGACCCGCGTCTGGACGACATCTTCGTGAAGGCCTTCTCCGCCGATCCCGATTATCGCTATCCCAGCGCCTCGGCGGTGCGAGCGGATCTGGACGAGGTGCTCAGCCAGCCGAGGTCGCGTCTGGAGATGGAGGCGGCGGCGGCCCAAGCGTCGAAGCCGCCGCCCTCGCGGGTGAAACCGCAGCCCGCGCCCGTGCAGTCGAAAACGCCGCTGTACGCCGGGATCGGCGTGGCGGCGGCCTTGTTGGTGTCGGCGGTGGTATTTTTCGCGAACCGTCCCTCCGCCCCGCCGGTGGAGGAAAGTGGCACGGGCATCCTGCCCGTGGCTTCGGCGGAGAAGACGGACGACCAGGAGCCGACGCCCCTCGCGGAGAAGCCCGTCGAACCACCCGCCGAGAGCGTCGCCAAGACGTCGGCGCCACCAGAAAAACCGACGCCCGCCGTGACCGCAGCAGCCCCGCCACCGGAGCCAGCCCCCGAACCGGACAAGGCCGTCGCCCCGGAGCCAAGCGGCGGGACGCCGCCTCCACCTTCCGCACCTTCCGCACCTTCCGCGCCCTCGCCTCCGCCGCTCCATCCCGACCTCGCGAAGCGGCTCGACGGCTACCTCGCCGCCCGGAGCGGGCAGTTCGACACCCTCGCCGGGCAGTATCTGCGCGGTCTCGAAACCCGCCTCGGCCAAGCCGCCGACGCGAGGAACCTGCCCCTGGCCACCGCCTTCCGCGAGGAGAAGTCCCGTGTCGAGACCCTGCGGGCCTCCCTCGCGCAGCCGCCCGGGGATCTCGCGGCGGAGGTGGCGCGGTTCCCCGCCCTGCCCGACCTTGCCGTGGACGCCCCGAAAGAACTGGTCGAGCTGCGCTCGGTCTGGAACGGCGAGCGTCAGAAGATCCGGGCGGACCTCGACGGGAAGCTCGTGCAGTCCCTTCAATCCTTGGAGGGCGACCTGACGCAAGCCCGCCACTTCGACGAGGCGCAGGCCGTGCTGGCGTATCGCGAGTCCTGGCAGGAAGGGAGCGCGGGCGCTCCTGCCCGCAACGAGCCCGGCGTTGCCTCCACGACGCCCGATCCCGGTCCGGAGGCGGACAGGAGTGTCCGCGCTCCCGGCCTCCCGCTCCGCGCCACCAAGGAGCAGCCCTTCGAGAACAGCCTCAAGATGAAATTCGTGCCCGTGCCGGGAACGGAGGTGCTCTTCTGCGTCCACGAGGTGCGCTACCGGGACTACGCCGAATACGCCAAAAGGGCGAAAGGACCCGTCGACGGCGCATGGAGGAACCAGACCCTCGACGGCTTCGAGATCAAGCGGGGCGGCGAGGACCACCCCGTGGTGCGGGTGAACTGGGACGACGCCCGGAGATTCTGCGAATGGCTGAGCGAGAAGGAGGGCCGCACCTACCGCCTGCCCACCGACCGCGAATGGAGCCTCGCCGTCGGCATCGGCGACTCGGAGGAGTGGAAGGACGACACCACCCCCGCGACCGTCTTCAAGCCTCAGGACGCCTTCCCCTGGGGCGGCGAGTGGCCCCCGCCAGCGGGATCGGGCAACTACAGCGACGCGAGCCGCCAATCCAAGGCCCCGCGCGACGATGCGAATTACGTCGAGGGCGGCTACGACGACGGCTTCCCGACGACCGCGCCGGTGATGAGCTTCGCGCCGAACGCCCTCGACCTCTACGACCTCGGCGGTAATGTGTGGGAGTGGTGCGAGGATTTATATTCAAATGAACAGTCAACCCGTGTCTTGCGCGGCGGTGCTTGGACTTACAACGAGCGCGGCCATCTGCTCTCGTCCAACCGCAATCGCCATACACCCGAGTATCGGAACCACAACTACGGGTTCCGGCCCGTCGTCGTTCCCTCGTCGTCGGAGCGATGAGTGGCCCTTGGTTACCCTCTGTCCTCTTACCCTTTTACCCTTTAATTCTGCGCGAAGCGCAGGGAATTTTTTTGAAAAATGAAGATTTGTACCGGAGACGCCGCCAGCACGCTGACGGTTGAAAACGGTACGAAGCGGTGCGGGCGTCTGACGTCCGTGTCTTGCGCGGCGGTTCTTGGAATAACAACGAGCGCGGCAATGCCCGGCGCGGCAGCGCTTCCATAACGGCGAAGCGAAGATCACATAGCGGCACTAGCCGCAATCTGCTCTCGTCCAACCGCAATCGCAATACACCCGAGAATCGGAACAACAACAACGGGTTTAGGCCCGTCGTCGTCGTTCCCTCGTCGTCGGAGCGATGGTGGCGTGCGATGCCGCCGCCGGCAATCGGCGAGGCACCGGGCGGCGACCACCGCTGCCCGGCCAGTGCCAAGAGGCCACCAAACCGCCCGCACCACCCCCCGGGGAAAACACGGCGAGCCGGAGGACAATGCCGGCCGGTGCCGGGGACAAGACGCGGCGGCCACGGTGGTGACGGGGCGGCGGAGACGCCGCCCAAGGCTTGAAACCACCGTGGCCAGCGCCGCGCCCCCGCCGGGGTCTCACGGCTTGCGTCCCTCCAGCGATTTGATCCATCCCCCCGTCATGCGGCCGATCTCGTCGATCTTGCCGATCGCGAAGAACAACTGCTGCTGCGAGATGAACTTCCGCCCATGAACGATGCGCCAGAGCACCCGCAGCTTTTCGAGAAGGAAGCCCCGCCAAAGTAGCCTGGGTTTTCGCTCCGCGTAACCTGGGTCCACCCGTCCCGCCGCCGAACAGCCCACCAGCTTAGCCTGAGGCAAAGGCCGGGCTACTTTCCCGCCGACGCCGGTCTGCGCCGATTTTCCATGCCCAAGAAAAAAATCAGCGGAAATCAGCGAAGATCAGCGGTCGCCGGAGGCCAACGCCGAATCGGATTTCCGCCCCGCATTCCCCGTTGCGGAACAGGGCGGATTTGGCTTCATTTCCCCGCCGCCCTTCACTCGCTCCCGGCAACCTGAAACCATGTCCGTCCAATACCGCGACTACTACGAGACCCTCGGCGTTTCCAAGACCGCCTCGCATGAGGAGATCAAGAAAGCCTTCAAGAAGCTGGCCCGCCAATACCATCCCGACGTCGCCAAGGACCAGCCCGACGCGGAGGAGCGCTTCAAGGCGGTGAACGAGGCCTACGAGGTGCTCGGCGATCCCGAGAAGCGGGAGAAATACGACACCCTCGGGCCGGGCTGGCAACAGGGCCAGGACTTCGGGGACGACGCGGGCTATCCCGGCGCGACCTACGAATACCACTTCGGCGGCAGCACCGGGTTCAGCGACTTCTTCGAGAGCCTCTTCGGCTCGCGTGCCGGAAACGATCCCTTCGGGGCCTTCGGCGGAGCGCGGACCCAGCAGACGCGTTCGACCCGCCCCATACCGGGCAGAGACATCGAAGCCGACCTGCTCGTGCGCATCGAGGAGATCATGAACGGCTCCACGCGCGAGATCCGCCTCGCCCGACCAGGCAAAGAATCGACCCTGCGCGTGAAGATCCCCAAGGGCATCGCCGAGGGGCAGCTCATCCGCTGCGCGGGACTCGGCCATCCCGGAGCCAACGGCGGCCCCGACGGCGACCTCTATCTGCGCGTCCGCCTCGAACGCCATCCCCTCTTCAAGCCCGAAGGCCGCGATCTGCTGGGCGAACTGGTCCTCGCCCCATGGGAAGCCGTCCTCGGAACCAGCGCGACGATTCCGACCCCGCACGGAGACGTGAAGATGACGGTGAAGCCCGGCACCCAGCCCGGCACGAAATTGCGGCTCCGAGGCAAGGGGTTGCCGACCGGCAAGGAAGGCCACGGCGACCTCTACGTGACCGTCGTCGTCGAGTGCCCCGAGACGATCAGCGAGGAGGAGCGGAAGCTGTGGGAAACGCTGGCGGAGAAGAGTTCGTTCCGTCCCCGGGGGTGATTTCCTACTCCTACTCCTACTCCTACNNAGGAGGATGAGGAGGAGTAGGAGAAAATGATGAAGACCGATCCCAGGCCCCCCGACGCCCGACGCCCCCTCCGCACCCGCGACACACGTTGGGCCGCCGGTCTCGCGCGGACCCTCCTGCGCACGGGACTGCGCCCGAACGGGGTCTCGATCCTGAGCGTCGTCTTCGCCGTCGCGGGCGGGGCCTGCCTGTGGTTGGTCTCGCGAGGCGAGCTGCCCGCCATCCCGCTCTGGCTGGGCGCCGCCGTCCTCATCCAGCTCCGCCTCCTCTGCAATCTCATGGATGGGATGCTCGCGGTGGAAGGAGGGCTGAGAACGCCCGACGGCGATCTCTACAACGAGTTTCCCGACCGCCTCTCCGATCCCCTCCTCCTCGCCGCCCTCGGCTACGCGGGAGGGGACGAAGCCTCCCATCTGCTCGGCTGGCTCTGCGCCTGCGGCGCGCTCCTGACCGCGGCGGTGCGCCTCCACGGGGCGACGCTGACCGGAACCCACGATTTCCGCGGCCCCATGGCGAAACCCCATCGCATGGCCCTCGCCACCGCCGCCTGCCTCCTCATGGCCGCGCTCGCCGCGACGGGATCGGAAATGCGGCCCCTGCCTTGGATTCTCGGCCTCATGCTCGCGGGGATCGCCGTCACCCTCGTCCGGCGGCTCGCGGGCATCTCCCGCACGCTCCGCGCCCGTCCCGAACCATGACGCGCCAGCTCCTCGCCGCCCTCATCCGTATCGCCACCGGGGTTCGGCAACTGCCCGCGGTCCCGCACAGGAGCGGCCCCGCGATCTACTTCGCCAACCACGCCAGCCACATGGACGTCGCCGTGGTCTGGGCCGCCCTGCCCCGCGAAATCCGCGAACTCACCTGCCCCGCCGCCGCCGAGGACTACTGGGGGGCGAACCTCTTTCGCCGTCGCATCGCTTGCGAGTTCTTCCGCGCCATCCTCATCCCGCGCCACGGGGTCACGCGCCGCAACCATCCCCTCGCCCGGCTCGGGGCGGTGCTGGAGTCGGGGCGATCCGTCATCCTCTTCCCCGAAGGCGGACGGGGCGACGGCGACGGGACGGGGGAGTTCAAATCCGGCCTCTACCACCTCGCCCGGCGACATCCCGAGATCCCCCTCGTCCCGGTGCAGCTCGAGAACCTCAGCCGCATCCTCCCAAAAGGGGCGCGTCTGCCCGTGCCGCTCATCGCCCAAGCCCGATTTCTCGCCCCGATCCACCTCCTCCCCGGCGAGTCCAAACCCGCCTTCCTCGCCCGCGCCCGCGCCGCCCTCGCCGACGAGGAAACCGACTGAACTCCGATGGACCACGAAACGAAATGGCTACTCGGCATCGTCGGAGGCATTCTCGTCGCCGCCTCCGTCGCCGGATTCCTCCTCGCCCGGCGCGCCCGTTCCGAATCGGCGCGGGCCACCGTGGCGAACCTGAACGCCCGCATCCGCTCCTGGTGGGTCATGGCCGCGATCTTCAGCGCGACCATCCTGCTCGGGCCGGTCTTCACGACGGTGCTCTTCGCCCTCCTCTCCTTCCTCGCGATGCGCGAGTTCATCACCCTGACGAAGACCGACCGCGCCGACCACGAGGTGCTCTTCTGGGCCTTCTTCGTCATCCTGCCCCTGCACTACCTTCTCGTCGGGATCGGCTGGTATGGCATGTTCACCATCTTCATCCCCGTCTACGCCTTCGTCTTCATCCCCTTCCGCCGCGTCCTCACCGGGGAGACGCGGAACTTCCTCGCCAACACCTCGCGCATCCAGTGGGCCCTCCTCATCTGCGTCTACGCGGTCAGCCACATGCCCATGATCCTGCGCCTGCCCCTCCGCGGCTACGAGGAGGAGAACGCCAAGCTGCTCTTCTTCTTCGTCCTCACCGTGCAGCTCAGCGACGTGCTGCAATACGTCTGGGGCAAGACCTGCGGCAAGCATCCCGTGGCCCCGAGCGTGAGCCCGCACAAAACCTGGGAGGGCACCGTCGGCGGCATCGCCAGCGCCGTCCTCGTCAGCGCCCTGCTCTGGTGGGCGACGCCCTTCAACCCCTGGCAGGCCGCCGCCATGGCCCTGCTCGTCTGCCTCGCGGGATTCTTCGGCGGGCTCGTCCTCTCCGCGATCAAGCGCGACCTCGGGGCGAAGGACTGGGGCGGCTCCATAGCCGGGCATGGCGGCTTCCTCGACCGCATCGACTCGCTCTGCTTCGCCGCCCCGCTCTTCTTCCACATCACCGGCTTCTGCTTCGGCACGGGGATGGACCCGAGTCCGCCGGGGTGGTTGCTGGAGTGGATCGGGAGGTAAATCCGAAGCTCGAAATCCGAAATCCGAAGCTCGAAACCGCTATGCGGGACCGCTGATCTTCGCTGACGTTTCCATACACAAAAAATCAGCGAAGATCAGCGCCAATCAGCGGTCGCCGAAGGCCCAACCAATTCGGATTTCGAGCTTCGGGTTTCGGGTTTTCCTCCCCGCCCAACTTTCCACTGGCGCGTCCCGGCAATCCGCGCCATAGCTTTCCGCCATGTCCACCCCCTCCTATTTCGTCGTCTCCCGAGAGCAGCACGAGGCCCTCGTCTCCGCCGCCTACCGCCACCGGGGTTTCCAGCCCGACGAGGCCGCCGCCGCCGCCCGCATGTGCAGCGAAGCCTCGTGGCACGGCATCCGCACGCACAACGCGCTCAAAGCCCTGCACCTCGACGAACTCTTCGGGTCCGGCAGCGGCGGCTGCGTCCCCGGCGCGCAGATCGAGGTCCGCGAGACCCGCTTCCCCGCCGTGCAGAGCTGGAACGCGAACCGCAAGCTCGGCCAAGCCGTGGCTGTCGAGGCCATCGAGACCTGCATCCGCCTCGCCGACGAATACGGCAGCGGAACCGTCGCCATCGACAACGCCTTCCACTACCTCTGGGGCGGCGGCTACGTGATGGACGCGGCGAAACGCGGCTACATCGCCTACACGAACTGCACCTCGACCCTCGCCGAGGTCGTGCCTTTCGGCGGCAAGTTCCCCACGCTCGGGACGAACCCCCACAGTTGGGGATTCCCCACCGTGGACGCTCTCGGCTATCCCGTGGTGATCGACTGGGCCACTTCCGAAATCGCCATGGGCAAGGTCGAGCAATACAAGCGCGAGAACCGGAAGCTCGAATCGCCCTTCGGCATCGACAAGGACGGCAATCCCACCGACGACCCCTTCGCCGTGGTCGCCATCGTGCCCTTCGGACGGCACAAGGGCTACGGCCTCGGCCTCCTCGACGAACTCTACGGCGCGGCCATCGGCGGATCGCTCCCGACCCTGCGTGGTCGCGCCGCCAAGGCCGAGGGCACGGGCGAGAAGACGACCTGCGCCTTCTACTTCCAAGTGGTGCATCCCGAAGCGATCTCCGGCGAGAATTTCTCGAACGGCCGCAACCAGACAGAGAACATCGCCGCCGTGCTGAAAGACATCTTCGGCCACGGCAACGAGGGCTGCATGCTCCCCGGCACGATCGAGGCGAACAGCGCGAAGCTCAGCGAAGAGGCGGGCGGGCTGCTCTTCACCGACGCCGAGGTGAAGGGCTTCGTCCACCTCGCCGAGGAATGCGGCCTCGACGCCTCCGCTTGGGACACGGCGAAGCTGCCGGTCTTCGGGGGGGCGAGTTGAGAGTTGGTAGTTGAGGGTTGAGAAGTCGGAAGCGGCTTGCTCCGAATCGGGGCAACTCATTGATTCCGAGCATCTCGGCTCTCAACACCACAAAAAAACCGGGCCGCCCTCGCGAGCGGCCCGGCATGATGGAAATTCGCGGGTTGCTGGACTCAGGCTCAGTAACCGGGGCCGTAGTATTGCTGCTGCTGCTGATATTGCTTTTTCTCCTTGTTGTTGCCGATCGCCGCGCCGGCGACACCGCCGACCGCGCCTCCGATGAGGGCTCCAGTGCCCCGGTTGCCGTCACCAGCGACGAGGGCGCCGACACCGGCCCCGGCGACCGCGCCCGTGGTGGCGCCTTTTTGGGTGGGGGTGCATCCGACAAAAGCGAAGGACGCGGCGACAAACAGAGAGAGGAGGGTATAGAATTTCATGGGTGGAAAAATTTAAGGTTTCTTTACTAATTTTTCAAGCAATGTTTTCAAAACTTTCGCACCGCCCGGCGGCGACTCCGGCGCGACGGGGCGCAAGCCCGGAATCGGTCCGTAGCCGGTGAACTTCGAGTTCGACCCCGCCTTGGGCACCGTCCAGTCGAACACGCTCACCCCGTGGATCTTCTTGCCCCGGTAGCGCCGCCCCTCGCTCGCCCCGAAAACGACGCCCTGCCCGTCGCCCTTCAAGGTGCCGAGGTAGATCATCACATGCGAGATGGGCGGATCGCGGTCGACGGTCTCGTAGCTGCCCTCCCAGAAGAGCAAATCGCCCGGTCGGAGCTGCTCGAAAACGGCGTCCTCCGTCGTCGTCACGCCAGGGGTGAGGACGAGCGCGCCCGAGTCCTCGACCCATCGGTAGAAATCCCAGGACGAGCGCGGCAGTTTCTCGAAGCCATGCCGGGCCAAGGCGCACTGCACCGTGCCGGAGCAATCCATGCCCCCTTTCTCCGGCGAGTTCGAACCGAAGCGGTAGCCGAGCGGCTTTTTCGTCAGCGCGAGGGAGACTTCGATGAGCCGTTTCACCGCCTCCGGCTCGGTCTCGTATTCGACGAGATCGGCGGGTTCGATGGACGCGACCGAGACCTTCTCCGCGACCGCCGCCATTGGACTCAACAGGGTCACCACGAAGATCCAAGAGGGTTGGATCGACCGTCTCACGAGGGAAACGTAGACCCCGGTGCGCTTGGGCGCAAGGGGAAGCCCGAAACCAGAAATCCGAAATCCGAACTTGGGCATTGGCCTCCGGCGACCGCTGATTGGCGCTGATCTTCGCTGATTTTTTGTGTTTGGGGTGGAACAGGAGGGCCGCCCACCCAGTATTTCGGATTTCGGATTTCCCCAATTTCCGCTATGCTCGCGGCATGTCCTACCGCCTTTTCAAAACCTCCGACGCTGTCTTCATCGAAAGCGCCGACGCCCCCGGTCTCCTCCGTCCCGCCGGTCCCGATTTCTCCTTCGACGCCCTCTTCACCTCGTCCGACCCGCTCGCCTATGTCGCCGCGCTCCACGAGACCGGATCGGACGATGTCTCCTTCAATCCCGAAATCCCCTTCCAAGCCCCCATCGGCAGCCAGGAGGTCTGGGCCGCCGGGGTCACCTACTACCGCAGCCGCACCGCCCGCATGGAGGAGGCGGAGACGGCGGGCGGCGACGTCTTCTACGACAAAGTCTACGAAGCCGCGCGCCCCGAGCTGTTCTTCAAAGCCACCGCCGCCCGCGTTCGCGGCCATCTCGACCACGTCGGCATCCGCAGCGACTCGACCTGGGACGTGCCCGAACCCGAGTTCACCCTCGCGATCAACCACGAAGGCAAAATCTTCGGCCATACCGTCGGCAACGACATGAGCTCGCGCTCCATCGAGGGCGAGAATCCCCTCTACCTGCCCCAAGCGAAGAACTACACCGGCTCCTGCGCCCTCGGCCCCTGCCTCGTCGTCGGCGGGACGCCCGCGCCAGAGACGAAGATCGCCATTTCCATCGCACGCGGCGGCGAGGAAGCCTTTTCGGGAGAGACCTCCCTTGCCCAGATCAAGCGCCGCTTCGAGGAGCTGGCCGACTGGCTTTTCAAATGCAACCATTTTCCGAACGGCGCCTATCTCATGACCGGCACCGGCATCGTGCCCGACAGCGACTTCACCCTGCATGAAGGCGACGAGATCGCCATCACCATCGAGGGGGTCGGCACCTTGGAAAACACCGTGGAGAAGGTGTGACGGGAGGGGGACTTTCCAAGTCCTCGTGGGCACCTTGCCCCATTTGATCGGCTACGGCATCAAAACGCCCTAACCGAACACCACCGACCGCGACAGCATCGTCTCGCCGTCGAAGCGGAACCAAGCGCGGAATCTCTCGCCGCGAAGCATCTGCGGCAGCCAATAGCAGTCGTCGGCCCACATGCGGTCGTAGGGCACGGCGTCGATGAGGAACCACTCGGGCTTCGCCTCACGGGTCTCGGTCGGCTCGCCCGTGAACTCGGTGCCGTGGAAGACGACGCAATGCAGCTTCAATCCATCGACGAACTCGAAGTGGAGCACGCCCATCTCGCGCAATCCGCCCACCTCGAGATGCAACTCCTCACGCACCTCGCGTCGGGCCGCGTCGAGGGGGCTTTCGCCGGGCTCCAGCTTGCCGCCGGGGCCGTTGATCTTGCCCGCGCCAAGACCGGTTTTTTTATGGATGAGGAGCACCTCGTCGCCCCGCGTCAGGAAGACGAGGTTCGCCCGCATGTTCGGGGTCCAGTCGTCCGGGAAAGGGGCGGATTCCTCCATCGTCGGTTGGATCTCACGGGGCGTAGCCTTCCATCCCCTCGCAGGTGCAGACGAGGTTCCGGTCGCCGTGGACGTTGTCGATGCGGCTCACCGGAGGCCAGAACTTGCGCTCGCGCACCCAAGCCAGCGGATAGGCCGCGGCCTCGCGGGTGTAGGCGCGGTCCCACGAGTCCGCGAGCAGGGTCGTGGCAGGGTGCGGGGCGCGCTTCAGGGGATTGTCGGCGGGGTCGGACTCGCCCGAGGCGATGCGGGCGATCTCGCCGTGGATGGAGATCATGGCCTCGCAGAAGCGGTCGAGTTCCTCCAGCGACTCGCTTTCAGTCGGCTCGATCATGAGGGTGCCGGGCACGGGCCAGGACATCGTGGGCGCGTGGAAACCGTAGTCCATGAGCCGCTTCGCGATGTCCTCGACCTCGACCCCGGCGCTCTCCTTGAAGCCTCGCACGTCGATGATGCACTCGTGCGCGACGCGGCCTTTCCCGCCTTGGTAGAGCACGGGATAATACGGCGCGAGGCGGTGGGCGATGTAGTTCGCGTTGAGGATGGCGACTTCGGTGGCGCGGCGCAGGGCGGGTCCCATCATCGCGATGTACATCCACGAAATCGTGAGGATGCTGGCGCTGCCGTAGGGCGCGGCGCTGACGGCGTGGCTCGGGGCCTCGGGCCATTCGCCGTGGCCGGGGAGGAAGGGAGCAAGATGGGAGCGCACCGCGATGGGGCCGACGCCGGGACCGCCGCCTCCGTGGGGGATGCAGAAGGTCTTGTGCAGGTTGAGATGGCAAACATCGGCCCCGATGGAGCCGGGGGAGCAAAGGCCGACCTGGGCGTTGAGGTTGGCCCCGTCCATGTAAACCTGGCCGCCGTGGCGGTGGATGAGTTCGCAGATCCCGGACACGCCCTCCTCGAAGACCCCGTGGGTCGAGGGATAGGTGATCATGAGCGCCCCGAGTCGGGCGGCGTGCTGCCCCGCCTTCGCGGCGAGGTCGGCGGTGTCGATGTCGCCCTCGCGGTCGCAGGCGACGGCGACGACCTCGAACCCGGCCATGACGGCGCTGGCGGGATTGGTGCCGTGGGCGGAGACGGGGATGAGGCAGACCTTGCGGTCCCCTTCCTCGCGCGATTCGTGGTAGCGGCGGATGGCGAGGAGTCCGGCGTATTCGCCCTGCGACCCGGCGTTGGGCTGCACGCTCACCGCGTCGAATCCGGTGACGACGGCGAGCCAACTCTCAAGCTCGGCGATCATCTCGCGGTAGCCGACGACCTGCTCGGCGGGGGCGAAGGGATGCGGGGCGGCCACCTCGCGCCAACTGAGAGGCATCATCTCGGCGGCGGCGTTGAGCTTCATCGTGCAGGAGCCGAGGGGGATCATGCTCCAGTTCAGGGCGATGTCCTTGCCCTCGAGGCGGCGGAGGTAGCGCAGCAGTTCGGTTTCCGTGTGGAAGCGGTTGAAGACGGGCTGGGTGAGGAAATCGCCGCTCCTCAGCAATCCCTCGGGCAGGCCGGAGGGCGCGTCGTTCGAGACCGGACGCTCCAAGCCGAAGACCTCGAAGATCAGGGTCCAGTCACCGCTTTCGACGAGAGCCTCATCGAGGGAAACGCCGAGGACGCCGGGACGGTCGGTGCGCAGGTTGATCCTGGCATTCGCACAACGGTCGAGGATTTCGCCGCGTTGCCTTTCGTCCACGACGACGCTCAAGGTGTCGAACCAAGTCTCGTGGACGAGGGAGAAACCTGCGATCTTCAAGGCGGCGGCGAGCTGCGAAGTCGCGCCGTGGACGCGGCGGGCGATGCGCTTCAACCCCTCCGGCCCGTGATAGACGGCGTAGCAGCCGGCCATGACGGCGAGCAGCACCTGCGCGGTGCAGATGTTCGAGGTCGCCTTCTCGCGGCGGATGTGCTGCTCGCGCGTTTGCAGGGAGAGGCGCAGGGCGGGGCGTCCGTCGGCATCGCGCGAGACGCCGACGAGACGTCCGGGGAGACGGCGTTTCAAGACGTCGGCGCAGGCCATGTAGGCGGCGTGCGGCCCGCCGAAGCCCATGGGCACGCCGAAGCGCTGGGCGCTGCCGACGACGAGGTCCGCCCCCCAAACGCCGGGCGGCTCCAGCAGGGTCAGGGCGAGCAAGTCCGCCGCGACGATGACGACGCCTCCGACGGCGCGGCAGGCGGCGGCGGTCTCGCGCGGGTCGTCGATGCCGCCGGATTCGCCCGGATACTGGAGCAGGACGCCGATCAGCTCGTCCCCGGCGGCGGCGAAGTCGAACTCGTGCGCCGCTCCGACGACGACCTCGATCCCGAGGGGTTCGGCGCGGGTGCGGAGGATGTCGAGGGTCTGGGAAAAGCAGGCGTCGCTGACAAAGAGACGCTTCCCCTTGGGCCGTGTTCCGACGGCGAGAGCCATGGCCTCGGCGGCGGCGGTGCCCTCGTCGAGGAGGGAAGCGTTGGCCACAGGCAGGGCGGTGAGTTCGCAGATCAGGGTCTGGAAATTCAGGAGGGCTTCGAGGCGGCCCTGGGAAATCTCGGCTTGGTAGGGCGTGTAGGCCGTGTACCAGCCGGGGTTTTCGAGGATGCAGCGCTGGATCACGGGTGGGGTGACGGTGCCGTAGTAGCCGCGTCCGATGCAGGAGCGATGGTCGGCGTTCCGCGACAGGATGCCGCGCAGCCTCGCGAGGGCGGCGGTCTCGTTCAGGGCCGGGGGCAGGTCGAGCGGCTCGTCGCGGAGCAGGTCCGCCGGCACGACCTCGCGGATGAACTCGTCCATCGAGGCGCAGCCGAGCGCGGCGAGCATCCCTGCGATCTCCTCGGGCGAAGGACCGAGGTGGCGGACGGTGAAGGGGGCGGGGTCAGGAAAGGTGCTCACGGTAGGAGGCCGCGTTGAGGAGGCTGTCGAGTTCGGAGGGGTCGGAGAGCCGGAGTTTCGCCATCCAGCCGACGCCGTAGGGATCGGTGTTGATGGATTCGGGGGCCTCGACGAGGGCCTCGTTCACCTCCACGACCTCGCCGGAGACGGGGGCGTAGATGTCGTTCGCGGCCTTGACCGACTCGATCACGGCGAAGGGCTCGCCTTTGGTCACGACCCGCCCGACGGCGGGCAGTTCGAGATAGACGACGTCGGTCAACTCCTCCTGCGCGTGGTCGCTGATGCCGACAGACGCGGCGGCGGGATCGGCAGGATCGATCCATTCGTGGGAATCGAGGAAGAGGAGGTGATCGGGGACGTTCATGAGCGGTTGGACAACACGGGCAACAAACCGAATTCTTGCCGTGTCGCAACGCGGAAATCCGAAATCCGAAGCTTCGAGAAACAGGACCGCTGATCTGCGCTGATTTTTCCGGGGACCCGTCTCGAACCGCCAATCAATGCCGTCGGCAGATTCGACGAAGGTGGGGCGAACCGTCCCCAGTGAGCCGTCTCCGGGCAAAGGGCGTCCTTCCCTCCAAGCGGCTTGTCGAGCGCCCTCTGCGTCCGCCCACAGCACCATGTCGTCCATGTAACGGACGTATCCGGCAAGCACAGCGCCTCCTTGGCACGGAGGGCTATTTCCCGGCGGCATTTTTGGCAAGAATCCGTTCCAGTGCCTCGGTCGTTTCACGGCGCAGGGCGGGTGAAATCCACAGCGTCGAGTGGTGGGCGAGGCGATACCAAGCCGCGCGGGCGGGACCATCGGCCAGCCGACGGCGGGCAGCCGCCATGAGAAGCACGCCCAGCGAACCCCGGACGACCAGCCCGTTCGCCTGTGCGAACTCGCGAGCTGCGGTGTCGTCGGTCAGGAAACCCCCGGTTCCCGTTGCCAGAGCGTGCGCCAGCGACTCCGCCTCGCCGTGGTCGAGCAAGCCTTGCCGCATCCAGCCACGCGCCTTGCGCAGAGTCCGCGGCTCCGGGGTTTCCGTCCGCACCCATTCCGGCAGGGCGGCTTCACCTGTTTTGCGCCTCCATTCCTCCACGACGGTCGGAGTTGTCGAAACTCCCGGCTTCTCTTGCAGCAAGTCCAGCAACCCGGCTTGGTGCAGATGGAGCAGCGGGCCGGTATCCGACATCCAGCGCATCAGCTTTCCAATCCGGCTTCCCGCAGGGCTGCGGCGATGTCTTCGCGCTGATGCGCGTCAGCCAGAGCGAAGCGATGCTCGCCCAAAAACTCGCGCAACGCAGCCAAGGCCAGTTCCCGCGCGTCGGAACCCGTTTCCGCTTCCGCCGCTTTCAACGACTCGGCCAGCGGATCGGGCAGCTCCAGTGAAATCACAGTCATACCAACAGTCTATGGCAGGGATGGCCGTCTGTCGATGCCCGAACTGACTGCCGGGGGAGCGGGTCTGAAACCTCAAACAAAAGGCTTCTTCACCACCTCGGCCGGATAAGTCCGTTCCCGGATCGCCACGAGCAAACCCGTCCCCGGTTTCGCGAACTCCGCAGGCAGGTAGGCGAGGCCGATGCCGAGACCGAGGCCGGGGGAAAGCGAGCCGCTGGTGAGTTCGGCGACTTTTTCGGAACCGTTCGCGGCGAGGACTTCGTATCCATGGCGCAGGGGCGGGGCCTTGTCGAGAAGGCGGATCGCGGAAAGCCGCGCGGGCAGACGCTGTTGCTTCTGGGACACAAGAGGGTCCCGTCCGATGAAGCCGCCGGGCTTGTCGAGCTTTACGAAAAAGCCGAGCCCGGCTTCGAGCGGGGTGTGGACTTCGTCAAGGTCGCTGCCGTTGAGGGGATAGCACTTCTCCAAGCGCAGGGTGTCGCGGGCACCGAGACCGCAGGGGACGGCTCCGGCGTCGAGGAGGCGGTCGAAGCACTCGCCGATCTTCTCGACCGGGGCGATCAGCTCGAAGCCATCCTCCCCGGTGTATCCGGTGCGGCAGAGGATCAGGTCGTCCGCCTCGGCGATGCCGTTGCGCGGCGGCAGGGCCATCCCCGGCGCGACGCGGGACCAGAGCGAGACGCTCCCCGGCCCCTGCACGGCGAGTGCTCCCAGTTCCGCGCTGCGGTCGCGGAAGCTGACGCCCTCTCCCGGATGGGCAAGGAGCCATTCGCGATCCTGCTCAATGCGGGCGGCGTTGACGACGAGGAAGAAGCGTTCTTCGCCGATGCGGTAGAGGATGAGGTCGTCAATGACGCCTCCGGCTTCGTTGAGGAGCAGGGTGTAATGCCCCTCCCCCACCCCGAGGGCGGCGACGTGGTTGGTGAGGAGTCCGTCGAGCCAAGCCGCCGCGCCCGGACCCGAGACCTCGAACTCGCCCATGTGGGAGATGTCGAAAACGCCGACCGCCTTCCGCACGGCCTGATGCTCGGCGACGATGCCTTGGTATTGGATGGGCATCTCCCAGCCGGCGAAGGGGACGATGCGGGCACCGAGGGAGAGGTGGCGGTCGTGGAGGGGGGAGCGGAGCATCTGCTTTAGTCGGGAGTGGAGGATTGAGAGTCGAGAGCCGGAGCGAGGCGCAGTTGAGAGTATGCGCAGGGAGGGCGAAGTCAACGCGTCGGCGGACTTCGGACTTCGGGTTTCGGACTTCGGGTTTCCCCTCCCCTCACTCCCCTTCCCCGGCAACGGTGCGCTTGGCCGCGCGTTTCGCCCCGAGATGGCGGATGTCCTCGGCGTTGATGAGGAAGACGGCGTCCTCGCCGATGTTCACCGCGTGGTCGCCGACCCGCTCAAGGCTGCGCACCATGAAGATGAGGTGCAGGATCTGCTTCACTTGGCCCGACTCGCGGTCCACGAGCTTGCTCAGCTCGCGGATGACCTCGCGGTGCGCCTCGTCGAGCTCCCGGTCCCGCTCGTAGAGGGAGAGGGCGAGATCGGCGTCGCCCTCGGCGTAGGCGCGCACCGCGCTGCGGAGGAGGCTCGCGGCCTTTTCGTAGACCGGCTCGATCAGGTGGACCTCGGGGATCTCGGGATGCTTCAGCAGCTTGCGGGCGCGGCGGGCGATGCTCCGGGCCTCGTCGGAGACGCGTTCGAGGTTGTTCGCGACCTTCATTCCCGCGATGATTTCGCGCAGGTCCCCGGCAACGGGGTTGAAGCGCAGCAGGATCTCGAAGGACTCGGCGTCGATGCGGCGCTCCAGCAGGTCCACCTCCTCCTCTTCGGCGATGGCCTCGTTGCAGAGTTCGGCGTTGCGCGTGAGCAGGCCGCGGATGGCGTTGTCGAGGTTCCGCTCGGAGATGCTCGCCATCCGCATCACGGCGGCGCGGGCCTCGCGCAGGGCTTGTTCGAAGGTTCCGAGGATATGGGCGGAGTCGGTCATGGCTTGGAGGTTTTGGACGTTTGTCAGGGATGGTCGTTCGAGGGATCAGACGGAGGCCGGGCAGGGGGTCGCGAGCCTCGCCCCCGCCCCGTCCACGACAGTCTCCCCGGTTTTCATGAAATCGCGGTAGTGGACCAGTTCGAAGTCCCCCGGCCGCCTCTCGACGATGGCGGTGAGCGACTCGACCCAGTCCCCCGAGTTCAGGTAGTGGACGCCGTTTCCGAGAAGCTTGTCCGCCGGGGTGTGAATATGCCCGCAGATGATCCCCCGGCAACCGCGAACCGTGGCGAGCTCCTTGAGCTGGTCCTCGTAGCGGTCGATGAAGCCGACGGCGGATTTGACCTTGGCCTTGATCGTCTGGCTCAGCGAGAAATACTCCTTCCCGCGCAGGGCTCGCCAGCGGTTGTAGAGGCGGTTCAGGCCGAGGAGCAGCTCGTAGCCCTTCGCCCCGGCCACGGCGACCCAGCGGTGGCTCGTCGTGACGCGGTCGAAGCCGTCGCCATGCACGACGAGGTAGTCGCCTCGGGGCGTCCCGTGGATGTATTCGTCGACGATGCGGAGGTTCCCGAAACAGAGGGGCAGGAAGCGTTCGAGGATGTCGTCGTGGTTGCCGCGCAGGTAGATCACCTCGGTGCCCTGCTTCTCCATCTTCTTGAGGACGGTGCGGATGAACTTCGTGTGGGCCGGCAGCCAGCGCCCCCCGCTGCGCAGCGCCCAGCCATCGACGATGTCGCCGTTGAGGATCAGCTTGCGGCAGGTCGTGGCCTTGAGGAAGGCGGTCACCTCCTCGCACTTGCTGTCCCTCGTCCCGAGGTGGATGTCGGAGAGGAAGATGGCGTGGTAGTCGTGGCGCTTGTCGCAGGCTTTCATGGCGGTCGGGAGAAGGGTCGTCAAAGGGGCGGCGGGGAGACCGACTCGCGCTCGACGGGAAGCCGCTCGACGAGGTTGCGGAGCTGCTTCTCGAAGCGTTTCAAGACCTTCTTCCATCGGACCTTCCGGGCCGAGGCGCGGGCCTCCTCGCGGAGAGGGGCGAGATCCCCGGACGCCGCCCGCACCGCGAGGTCGAGGTAGGCCTGGCGGTCGTCGAAGGGGGCGGTGAACCCGTTGATCCCGCTGACGATGTGCTGGCGGGCCGCCGCGTAGTCGTAGGCGACCACGGCGAGGCCGCTGGCCATGGCCTCGAGGGTGACGTTGCCGAAGGTCTCGGTGATGCTGGGGAAGATGAAGAGATCGGCCGAGGCGTAGTGCTCGGCGAGGGCTTCGCCCCGGAGGACCCCGGTGTAGATGAACTCGGGATGGTCGCGCTTCAGCTCCTCCAGCTTCGGCCCGTCGCCGACGAAGACGCCCTTGAAGTCGGGGATACGCTTGCGGATCTCGCTGAAGGTCTCGACGACGAGGGGCAGGTTCTTCTCCGCGGCGACGCGCCCGACATGGAGCCCGACGAGCCCGCCCGGCCCGATGCCCCAAGTCCGGCGGAGGGCGAGGGAGCGCTTCTTCGGATGGAAGAGCTTCGTGTCCACGCCTTTCGGGAGGAGCTGCAGGTTCTCGAAGCCCCGCGCGTCGAGCTGGTCGATGACGTCGCGGGAGGGCACGAAGGTGCAGGTGGAGCGGTTGTGGACACGGCGCAGGTAGGAGAGGGCCGCCTTTTCGAGGAGGGGCAGGCGGTAGTGGGCGACATACTGCTGGAAGTTCGTGTGGAAGCCCGAAGCCGCCGGGATGTCGAGGGCGCGGGCGGCGCTGATGGCCGAGGCCCCGAGCGGCGTCTCGGTCGCGACGTAGACCACGTCGGGGCGCTGGCGCGACCAGCGCGATTGCAGGACGAGGCGCATGGGGAAGCCGAAGCGCACCTCCCGGTAGCCCGGCAGCCCGACGGAGGGCACCTCCAGCCCCTCCTCGTCGCAGGCGAGAACGGCGGGGCGCACGACCTCGACGTGGTGGCCGCGTTCCCGCAGGCCGTTGACGAGCCGCTCCAGCGTGGTCGCGACCCCGTTGGCTTGGGGCGTGTAGGTATCCGTGACGAAGGTGACGTTCATAGCATTCGCGGCCCGCGAACGGCCCGATGCCCTAGCTTCGGGCACCGGGGGAAAGGGGAAAGCAACACCTTTGTCACTTTCGACCTTAAAGGAACCTTGACCTTTCGCCCCCCGAAAAGGGACGAGCCGCAGCCCGGACACCTGCCAAAGACCCGGACTGCGGCTACCCCTCAACTTGGATTCTTGGGGCGGCCTGTCGATGAACAGGAGCCATCGGCCGCCCTTCCGAATCCCAAGGATCTGTTTTGCTGGATTTGAAGCGCGAGCGCTTCGGCGACCAGGCCCTCGCGGTCCTGTCGCGTCTGTTTGTGTGTCAAAAGGATTCCGGGAGACTTCCGCCCTCCTCCCCTCCCCCACCCCATTTGGGCAGGGACGGCATTGGAAGGTTCGGCGGATTCGCTCATCGGATTCGTCGGCGAAGTTTCGCTGACAGTTGAATTTAACAAAATATCAACCGAAAGCAAGTTAAAATTTAAAATTTTTCATCTGCTGATCTTCAAATTTGAGAAATTTTTTAAAATTCCGCGAATTGCCTCCCCTGTAGGGAAGCTCGTGAGGGGTTTCTCCCCGAACGACATTTCAAGGAACGCTCGCCGAAGTTCACGAACTTCGCTACGGCCCCTCAAACCAGCGGAAAGACGATGGCACCAACGAGGAGCAGCGCCAAGCCCGCGAGCGACATCATCAGCATCATCACGCTGACGCTCTTGAAGGTCTCGACCGGGGTCATTCCGGTCATGCGCCCGATGAGCCAGAAGCCGCTGTCGTTCGCCCAGGAGATGGGCTTCGACCCGCAACCGATGGCGAGAGCGAGGTAGAGGGCGGAGTAGGAAAGCTCCGTGCCCATGGCGATGGGGCCGACCATGCCTCCGGCGGTGATCATCGCCACCGTCGCCGATCCCTGGGCGGTGCGGATGAGGGCGGTGACGAGGTAGGCGACGGGGATGAGCATCAGGGTCTGCCGCCCCTCGATGGAGTCGCTGATGATCTCGGCGATGTTCGTGTCCCGCAGCACCGAGCCGAAGGCGCTGCCCGCCGCGGTGATGAGGATGATGACCCCGCCGCTGGCGAGGGCCGTCTGCACCGCCTCCTTCACCTTGGCCCCGGCGGCGCGCTTCGCCCGGACGAGGAGCCACACGGCCGCGCCCGCCGCGAGGATCAAGGCGATGTTCTTGTCGCCGAGCGCCTTCATGGCCGCGACTTCGCGCCCCATCGCGCCGAGGACAGCCTCGCCGCCGATCAGCGCGATGGGAAGGACGATAGGAAAGAGCGAGAGCCAGAGCGGAGGGAGCGGCCCGTCGAACCCGGCGGCCGGCTTCGTCTCCGCGCCCGCCTCCTCCCGCAGGGGGATGTCCCAGCGCCGGTTCGCCCAATAGGCGTAGGCGACACCGGTGGCCGAGGTGAAGAGACCGACGACGATGCCCCCGAGCATCATGGAGCCGATCGTGACTTGGTCGCCGAAGCTCGCGGCCACGGTGAGGGGACCCGGCGTCGGCGGCACGAGGGAATGGGCCATGGTCGCCCCGGCCACGATGGTGAGGATGTAGAGCAGGTAGTCCCTCCCCGTCTCGCGCCGCAAGGCCTTGCCGAGGGGTAGGAGGAGGTAGAAGACCGTGTCGAAGAAGACGGGGATGCCGAGGGTGAAGGCGCTGCCGGCGAAGGCGATGGGCGTGCCCCGGACCCCGCAGAGCCGCATCAGGGAATCGACGATGCGCTTCGCCCCGCCGGAGTCGAGGAGGCATTGCCCGATGATGGCGGCCATGGCGATGATGAGGGCGATCTCTCCGCAGCCCTTGCCGAAGGCATCGGTGAAGCGCGAGACGAACCATTTTCCCGAATGCGCCACGGCGGTGGTGTGCGCCTTTTCCCATTCCGGCGGCGCGGCGTCGGGGATGCCCCCCCCATCCCCCACGAGGGCGGCGCGCTGCGGCGCGTCGAGCTTCGACCGGTAGAGCAGCTCCGCCGGGGTCAGGGCCGCGACGGTCAACCCGGCGGCGGTGAGGGCGATGAAGGGATGCCAGCGGAGGACGATGATGGCGAGCACCACGACGGACACCCCGACCAGAAGCAGCGAGAGAGATCCCATCGTCTTCGGAGCGCGAAGGGGCTCACTTCATCGCGGCGAAGCGGGTCGTGAGGAGGTCCGCCGCCGAAGCATTCCCGACTTTCTCCCGGCTCGCGTCGATCCAGATCTGCTCGAGCTGGTTCTTGGTGGGGCGGTCGGTCTCGTAGAAGACGCCGAACTTGCCGGGGAAGGGCAGGGAGGCGAGCTGGTAGGCGGCGTTCTCGTCGGAGACGTCGTGGCGCTCCGCGTCCTCGGGCGTGTCGTCCCATTTCCGCTCCTCGATCAGGTCGAAGGCCCCGCCCTTCCGCGGATTGCCCGCGTCGAAGGCGCCGGGGTAGAAGACGACGCATTCGGAGAGCACCTCGACGACGCTGAAGCCGGGGTGGAGGATGGCCCGCTCGAAGACCTCCATCATGTGCTTCACCTGGGTGGCGTGGGTGCGGGCAACGAAGCTCGCGCCGCCGTAGACGAGCTTCTTCATCGGGTTGATGGGCTGGTCGATGGCCCCGGTCGGGTCGGTCTTCGACTTGAAGCCCTTCGGGCTCGTCGGCGAGGTCTGCTTCTTCGTCAGGCCGTAGACGAAGTTGTCCATCACGATGTAGGTGAGGTTCACGTTCTTGCGCGCGGCGTGGTCGAGGTGGTTGCCCCCGATGGAGTAGCCGTCGCCGTCGCCGCCGAAGGCGAAGACGTGCAAGTCGGGGCGCGAGAGGCTCACCCCCGTGGCGAAGGGCAGGGCGCGGCCGTGGATGAAGTGGACGCCATGCCCGTTGACGAAGTAGGGAAAGCGCGAGGAGCAGCCGATCCCGGCGATGGTGCAGATCTTCTCGTGGGGGATCTGGAGCTTTTCGAGCACCTTGAAGAAGGAGGCGAGCACGGCGAAGTCGCCGCAGCCCGGACACCAAGTCGGGTGGTCGGCGGTGAGGTCCTTCTTCGTGAGCGGTTTGGGAGCTTCGGCGGCTGTGGACATGGGAAAAAAGGGGGGTGTTCAGGGATCAGTTTTCAGTGGCGGCCTCGACGCGCGACACGATGTCGCGGACCCGGTAGTTGAGCCCGTCGGTTTTGCAGATGGAGCGGATCTTCGGATCGCAGTGGCGCGCCCGCAGCAAAGTGGCGAGTTGGCCGTGGCCGTAGAGGCCCTCGTCGTTCATCTCCACGACGAGGACGTGGTCGTATTTCGAGAAGACCGTTTCGAGGTCGTTCGGCATGGGGTTGAGATGGCGCAGATGGACGGCGCCGACCTTCCGCCCTTTCTCGCGGAGGCGTCCGACGGCCTCGCGGATCGGCCCCCAGGTCGATCCCCAGCCGACGAGGAGGATTTCGCCGTTTTCGTCGCCGAAGGTTTCGGGCAGCGGCAGAGTCGCGCCGAGGGCCTTGAGCTTCTCGCGGCGGCGCTCGGTCATCTTCTGGTGGATGCCGGGGTTGGCGCTGGGATGGCCCCATTCGTCGTGCTCCAATCCGGTGACGACCGGGTAGGTGCCGGCGGTCATGGTCGAGCCGGGAGGGGCGTGGCGCGTGGGGCCGTCGAGCGGGTAGGGCTTGAACTCCTCCCCGCGCGGGGCGAGGTCGAGGGTCGGCTCGTGGAGATGTTTCGAGAGGTCGGGCTCCTCGAATGCCTCGATGCGCGAGGCGAGGGCCATGTCGGTGAGGACGAAGACGGGGCAACTGTAGGTCCGCGCCAACTCGCAGGCCTCGACTGCGGTGTAGAAGCAATCGGCCACGTTCTTCGGCGCGAGGACGATGCGGGGGCAGTCGCCGTGGCTGCCGTAGATGGCCTGGAGCAGGTCGCTCTGCTCCACGCTGGTCGGCAGTCCGGTGCTGGGCCCGCCGCGTTGCACGTTGATGACGACGAGGGGCAGCTCGGCCATGGTCCCGTAGCTGAGCGCCTCCATTTTCAGCGAGATGCCGGGACCGGCGCTGCCCGTCACGGCGGTGTGGCCGGAGTAGGCGAAACCGAGGGCCATGGCCACCGCCCCGAGCTCGTCCTCGGCTTGGACGAAAAGGCCGCCGTATTTCGGCAGTTCGACGCGGAGTTGCTCCATGATCGTGGACCAAGGCGTGATCGGATAGGCCGCGCCGTAGCGCACCCCGCCCGCGAGGAGGCCGAGGACCATGGCGGTGTTGCCGTCGGTGGTGACCTTGTCGGCGGCGCTGCCCTTCCCCTGCTGCAATTCGTATTCGACCCGGAGGAGGTCCCCGACGGGGTAGGCGAAGCCCGCGTCGAAGGCGAGCATGGCGTTGCGCAGGACATCCTCGTTTTTGCCGCCGAACTGGCGCGAGACGAGTCCGACGACCTTCTCCCGGTCCAGCTTGAAGATCTGCGTGACGAGCCCGAGGACGAAAAGGTTCTTCCCGCGCTCGCGCGAGCTGCCGCCGAGGGCCTCCACAGTCGTGCTCGTGATGGGGATGCCGACTTGGAGGGCGTCGAGGTCGCCTTTCAACTCCTGCACCTGGTCGCTGTCGTAGATGCAGACGCCGCCCGGGCGCAGGGAGCCGATGTGGTTGTCGTAGCTGTGCTGGTAGAAGGCGAAGAGGAAGTCGGACTCGTCCCCGGCGGAGAGCACCTCGCCCGATCCGAGGTGGACCTGGAAGATCGACGGCCCGCCCGAGATCGTCGAGGGGATCGTCATGTAGGTCATGACCTCCCGGGCGCTGCGCCCGGCGAGACGGGCGAGGAGGCCGCCGATGGTCTGGATGCCGTCTTGGGAGTTCCCGGCGAAGCGGATGACGGCGTTCTGGAGTTCGGTGGCTCCCGAGGAAGGCGCGGGATCGAGGGTGATGTCGGAGGGTTCCGACGTCGCGAGGGGACTCATACGGAGTGACAAATGGGGAGTTTAAAAGGCGTTATACTTGGACGGATTCGGCAAGGCAACCACATTTCTGCGCCATCCCGAGGTCCGGGCGGCGTTTGCGTATGGGAATCCGGTCGACAGAAAGGCTTGCCAGGGGTCGCGCCACATGTTACTCCCGCTTCGCACCCGACATGAA
This sequence comes from Akkermansiaceae bacterium UBA2367, assembly GCA_002344525.1. Taxonomy (GTDB): domain Bacteria; phylum Verrucomicrobiota; class Verrucomicrobiia; order Verrucomicrobiales; family DEV007; genus Arctic95D-9. Next base: position 41,446 of record DDTJ01000079.1, on the reverse strand, counting down.
AGCCCCCCTCTTTTCCCTCCTTCTCTTCGCCCTCCCCCTCGCCGCCGCCGAGCCGGGAGAGTGGGTCGATCTCTTCAACGGCAAGAACCTCGACGGCTGGACGCAGCGCGGCGGAGTCGCCAAATACACGGTGGAGGACGGTGTCATCGTTGGCACGACCGTCCCGAAGACCCCGAACTCCTTCCTCTGCACCGACAGGGACTACACGGACTTCATCCTCGAAGTCGAGTTCCAGGTCGATCCCACCCTCAACTGCGGCGTGCAGATCCGCTCGAACAGCCTGCCGGACTACAAGGACGGCCAAGTCCACGGCTACCAGGTCGAGATCGACCCCTCCGACCGCGGCTGGAGCGGCGGCATCTACGACGAGGGCCGCCGGGGCTGGCTCGACGACCTCTCCGGCAATCCCGCCGCCCGCTACGCCTTCAAGCAGAACGGGTGGAACCACTACCGCGTCGAGGCCATCGGCGACCGCATCCGCACCTTCGTCAACGGCGTGCCCGCCGCCGACCTCGTCGACAACCTCACCGCGACCGGCTTCATCGCCCTGCAAGTCCACGGCATCGGCAACCGCGAGGAGACCCTGCAGGTCCGCTACCGCAACGTCCGCATCCAGGACCTCGGCGGAGCAACGCTCGTGAAAGAGGGCGCGGCCTTCCGCAAACTCGCGGACGGCTTCAAGTTCACCGAAGGCCCCGCCCTCGCCCCGGACGGGAAAATCTATTTCACCGACATCCCCAACGAGCGCATCCACGCCTACGATCCCGCCACGGGGGGGACCTCCGTCTTCCGCGAGCAGAGTGGCAAGGCCAACGGCCTCTTCTTCACCCCGGCGGGAGCCTTGATCGCCTGCGAGGGCGGCGCGCGACGCCTCACCCGCACCGACTTCGCCGGGCAGGTGACGGTGCTCGCCGAGACCTACGAGGGCAAGAAACTGAACAGCCCCAACGACGTCATCCCCGACGGCCACGGCGGCTTCTACTTCACCGACCCGCGCTACGGGAGCCACGACGACCGCGAGATCGACGTCGAGGCGGTCTACTACGTGGACAAGGGCGGCAAAATCGCCCAAGTCGCCGCCGACCTCGTGCGCCCGAACGGCATCCTCCTCTCTCCCGACGACCGCGTCCTCTACATCGCCGACGAAGCGGGTGGCAAAATCTATGCCTACGACGTCGAGAGTCCCGGCAAACCCGTCAACAAACGCGAATTCGCCCCCGTCGGCAGCGACGGTCTCAGCATCGACAAGCGCGGCAATCTCTACGTGACGTGGAAGGCCGACGTGATCGTCTTTTCGCCCGAGGGCAAGGAACGGCTGCGCCTCGCCCCGCCCGAAGCCCCCGCGAACTGCCTCCTCGCCGGGAAGACGCTCTACGTCACCGCGCGGACGGGATTCTACGCGATCGACTGGGAAGTCGAGGGAGTGAGGTGAGTGGAGGGTCCGGAGGCAAATCCGAAGCTCGAAATCCGAACTTGGGCATCCGGGATTGGCCTCCGGCGACCGCTGATTTGGCTGATCTTCGCTGATTTTTTGGGGTTCCGTGACTTCGGATTTGCCTTACGCCCGCGATTTGACCCGAAACCGTCAGCGGACTATCTTGCCCCATGTCCGTTCGCGAACAGCTCCAACGCGAAGCCTCCCTACTGCCGGAAGAGGTGGTCCGGCATCTGCTCGACTACCTGCGCGATTTGCCATCCGGCAAGATGCCTTCCTCTGCCACGAATTCGCAGGGAGACTATTTCGACACCTATTGGAGTCGCTGGTATGGGCGTTGTGACGGTCAGGCTTGGGACGAACCCTCCGAGCTTCCCTTGGAGACACGGGAGGCATGGTGATGCCTTGGCTGCTGGACACGAACCATTGGATACGGCTTCTGAAGGGACGCTGCCTGCCACTGGCAGAGCGATTGAAAGCCATGCCACCACAAGAGGTCTGGCTCTGTTCCATCGTGAAGGAAGAGCTGCTCCACGGCGCACTCGGATACGAGCGGCCTGATGAACGTTTGGCCTTGTTGGCGGATCTGTTCGCCCAGCACCCTTCCGCGCCATTTGACGATTTGGCCGCCGAATCCGCCGCCCGTATCCGTCACGATCTCGAAACGCGCGGCTGCGTGATCGGTCCGCGTGATTTGCAGATCGCCGGGGTGGCCCTGAGTCGCGGCTGGACGCTGGCGACAAGCAACACGGAGGAATTCAGCCGCGTCTCCGGTTTGGCCTTGGAAGACTGGACCGCGCCCATGACATGAATGAGGTGATTCCATCCATTCATGTCGCCGACACAGCCCAAAGTAGCCCGGGCCAGCCGTCCCTACCAAGCCTCCCGTCCACGGGGACTTGGAAAGCCCCCCTCCCAGTCAAAAAAAATCAGCGGAGATCAGCCAAATCAGCGGTCCCGCGAAGCGGCTTCGGATTTCGGGTTTCACTCCCCCACGACCACCCCGCGATCCCCGCCGGTAGGACGGTAGCCGAGGCTGCGGAAACCGGCTTCGGCGAGGAAGCCCTCCATCTCGGACCACGCGTAGCAGCGGCCCTGCGTCGAATGGGCGAGGATGCAGGAATATTCCGCCACGGGCAGCGGGCCGCGCTTGTCGGGATCGAGGAAGGCTTCGTGGACGAGCACTTTCCCGCCGGGCGCGAGGGTTTCGCGGGAGCGCCGCAGCAGGGCGAGGATCTCCGCCTTGCCCCAATCGTGCATGACGTTGGAGAACAGATGCAGGTCGCACCCGACGGGCCAGCCATCGCGGAACATGTCGCCCGTCTCCACGCGCACGCGGTCCGCGAGCCTGCGTTGCGCAATCTTTTCACGAGCGATGGCGTCGACGGGAGTCTGTTCGAGGACGGTGGCCTCGATCTGCGGCGCGTTGGCCGCGAGGGCGCAGGAGTAGACGCCCGATCCGCCGCCGATGTCGAGGAGGCGGCGTGCTCCGGCGAGGACATCGGAGACAGCGTCAGCGAGTTTCTTCCCGAGAAAGACGCCGCGGCAGTCCATCGCGGCGGTGAAGGCGCGGGCGAAGTCCTCGGAAAGCATGGAGCCGTGCCAGTCGTCGGAGGCCTCGTCGAGTCCGGCCCAATGCGCGGGACGTCCCGTTTTCAAGACCCTGACAAAGTCCTGCACCACGGCCCGGTCGCGAAGGGAGCCGTAGTAGGGGGTGAGATCCCAAGGCGAACCCTCGCAAAGATGCTCAAGGGCGGTCGTGGTCGGTGAAAACACGCCGTCCCCGTCGCAATCGAGGTAGCCGTTGGCGAGGCAGAGGGTGAGGAGGGCGTCGGCGGGACGTTCGTCCCAGCCGAAGCGTTCGCAGATCTCCGCAAGGGTGCCGGGACGCTCGCGCAAAGCGTCGAAGATGCGGAATTCGGCCACGGCGGCGGTGAGCAGGTCGATGGCGTAGACGCCGTCGCGGTAGCGCAGCAAGGTCGCGGGATCGGTCAGGGGGAGGCGGTCGAGTCCGGTCATTGGAAAAGGGTGGCCTACGGAACGCGCGGAAAACACGGAAGTTTCATGGGATTTTTGGAAAGGAATCGATGCAAATGCTCTCCGTCTTTCCGAGTCTTCCGAGTTTTCCGTAGACCCCCACCATCAGAGGTGCAGCAGCGAGCGGAGGGTCTCGGCGATGCTCGTCGAGGTGGGGCGGTGCGCCTTCCAGAGATTGGGGTGGTAGGGAATGGGCGTGTCGCGGCAGTTGAGGCGCTGCGGCGGCGCGTCGAGGAGGTGGAAGCCATCGGCGACGACACGGGAGACGACCTCGGCGGTGACGCCCCCCCAGGGAAAACCCTCGCCCACGCAGAGGAGGCGACCCGTCCGCGCGACCGAGCCGAGAACGGTATCGGTGTCGAGGGGCTTCACCGTGCGCAGATCGACGACTTCGATGTCCCAGCCTTCTCCGGCGAGTTCGTTGGCCGCCTTCAGAGACTCGTGGACCATGGCGCTGTAGGTCACGACCGTGGCGTGGCGTCCGGGCTTGAGGACGCGGGCGCGCCCGGCGGGGAGGACGGGTTCGTCGGGGAGCGCGTCCGCCTTGAGGTGGTAGTAGAGGAACTTGTGCTCGCAGAAGAGCACCGGATCGTCGATGGCGACGGCTTCGAGAAACATCCAGTAGGCGTCCTCCACCGTGGCCGGGGTCATCACGACGGTGCCGGGGTAGTGGGCATAGATCGATTCGAGGCACTGGCTGTGGAAGGGGCCGCTGCCCTCGGTGCCGCCCGAGGGCAGGCGCACAACGACGGGACAGGGCACTCCAGTGCGGTAGTAGTGGGTCGCGGCGTGGTTGACGATCTGGTTGAAAGCGATGGAGGAGAAGTCGGCGAACTGCATCTCCACGATGGGGCGCATCCCTTCAAGCGCCGCGCCGATGGCCGAGCCGACCATGGCGTCCTCGCTGATGGGCGAGTCGAGGACGCGGCCGGGGAAGCGCTCGGCGAGGTGCTTCGTCGCCTTGAACGCGCCGCCGAAGCCGGCCACATCCTGTCCGTAGATGTAGACGGCGTCGTTCTCGGCGAGGGCCTTGGCCTGGGCCTCGCGGATGGCCTCAAGATAGGTGATCGGCATGGGTTTTTCCGGGGCGAACCTTGGCCCAAGTTGGCCGATTCGCAAGGGGGCATGGCCGCATCCGCCTGACGGGAGGCCATCCATCGAGCCCTCCTCCCCTCATCATGGGTGATTTTCCGCTTCGCGCTTGGCGAAATCGCGGGCAAACTCCCGTCCGTCCCTCATGAAGCTCCACGGAAAAATCGCCCTCGTCACCGGCGCCGGACGCGGCATCGGCAAAGGTTGCGCCCTCGCCCTCGCCGAGGCGGGTGCCGACATCGTCCTCAACGACCGCCCCGGCAGTCCCGACCTCCATCCTGCGGCGGAGGAAATCCGCGCTCTCGGCCGCCGCTGCTGGGCGGTCGAGTCGGACATCTTCTCCCGCTCCGGATGCGAGGCCCTCGCCGCCGCCGCCCTCGCCGAAGCGGGCCGCCTCGACATCCTCGTGAGCAACCCCGCCTTCAGCCGCCGCGCCGACTTCCTCGATTGCGATCCCGATATCTTCGAAAAGACCCTGCAAGGCTCTCTGACCAGCGGCTTCCACATGAGTCAGCTCGTGGGACGCCACTTCGTCGAGCGTAGCGAGGGCGGCAAGATCGTTTTCATCTCTTCCGTCCACGGCATCGCCCCCTTCCCCCGCGCCGCCGCCTACAACGCGGCCAAGGCCGGTCTCGACCACATGATGCGCACGATCGCCGTCGAGCTCATCGGCCATCGCATCAATGTGAACGGCATCGCCCCCGGCTGGATCGACACCCCCGGCGAGCACGAGGCCTTCGGCGCAGGTGTCATGGCCGACGCAGGCAAGGAGCTCCCTTGGGGCCGCCTCGGCCTGCCCGCCGATATCGGCAAGGCGGCGGTCTATCTCTGCTCCGACGACGCGGACTACGTCACCGGCGAAGTGCTCACCGTGGACGGCGGGATCCGCCTGCGGGGCTACATGGACCACCAGCCGCCCCCGACGCGATGACCCTGGCATTCCGACAATTCCAAGCCGCCGAGGCGGGTCCACGCCTTCTCGTCACCGGCGGAGTGCATGGCGACGAGTTCGAGCCCATCCTCGCGATCCGCCGTCTCATCCGCTTTTTCTCGGACGACAACGCCCTCGTCTGCGGACGCCTCGTCCTCGTGCCCGTGGTCAACGAGGCTGCCTTCCTCCGCGGCCACCGCTGTGGCGAGGACGGCCTCGACCTCGCACGCACCTGCCCCGGTCGCGCCGACGGCTCCCCCACCGAACGAACCGCCACCGCCCTCGCCGCCCTGATCCGCGACTCGAACCACTACATCGACCTGCACACTGGCGGCACGGAGCTTTCCGTCTTCCCCCTCGCCGGCTACATGATGGTCTCCGACCCCGCCGTGCTGGAGGAGCAGCGCCGCATGGCCCGCGCCTTCAACCTGCCCGTGGTCTGGGGCAGCTCGTCAGAACTGGAGGGCCGCTCCCTCTCCGTCGCCCGCGACGCCGGAGTGCCCGCGATCTACACGGAATACCTCGGGTCGGCGACACGCTCCAACGAAGGCGTCGAGGCGTATTTCGACGGCGTCCTCAACGTCATGGCCGAACTCGGCATGATCCCCCGCAGCCTGCCCACGAGTCGCGTCGAGCATGTCGTCGAAGACACGCGGCCCGGCTCGGGCCACATGCAGGTCAGCCACCCCGCCCCGATGGACGGCTGTTTCGAACCCGCCTCGGGTCTCGGCGATCACGTCGAAAAAGGCCAGCCCCTCGGCCACGTCCTCGACCTCCTCGGCGACACGAGCCTGCCCGTCCCCGCCGAGGAGAGCGGGCGCGTCATCGTCTTGCGCACCTTCCCGCGAGTGAGGAAAGGCGACTCGGTCGGGGTCATCTTGCCCATGACCCATGACCCATGACCCNNTGACCCATGACCCATGACTCGTGACTCGTGACTCGTGACTCGTGACTCGTGACTCGTGACCCGTGACCCGTGACCCGTGACCCGTGACCCGTGACCCATGACCCATGACTCGTGACTCGTGACCCATGACCTCCCCCCGCATCACCCTCGGAGAAGGCAACACACCGCTCGTCCGGTCCCGCCGCATCGGTCCGGCGGCGGGCTTGGCGAACCTGCATTTCAAGCTCGAATCCCTCAACCCGACCGGCTCCTACAAGGACCGCTTCGCCGTCGCCGCAGTCTCGCGCTTGCTGGAGCGCGGGGCGACCCATTGCCTCGCCACCTCCAGCGGCAACACCGGGGCCGCCCTCGCCGCCGCCTGCGCCGTTGCGGGGATCCCCCTGCACCTCGCCATCGTCGAGCCCGCCCCCGACGACAAGCTGCGACAAATGCTGGCCTACGGCGCGACCCTGCATCGACTTCGCGGCTTCGGCCTTGATCCCGAAACCACGGCGGAGACCTTCGCAGGCTTGCGCCGCCTCGCCAACCGCCCCGGCTGGTCGCTGGAGGTCAGCGCCTACTCCGTCAGCCCCGAGGGGATGCGCGGCGTCGAAACAATTTCCGCTGAACTCGACGAAGCCCTCGACGGACGCCTCGACCACGTCTTCGTCCCCGCCGGAGGCGGCGGGCTCTGCCTCGCCGTGGCGAGGGGATTCGCGCCCTGCCAATCCACCCCCTCGATCCACTGCGTGCAGCCCGAGGGCAACGACACCATCGCCGGACCTCTCCGCGAAGGGCGCGACCACGGACGCCGCGCCGATCCCTGCGCCACGACGATCAGCGGGCTGCAAGTGCCCAATCTGCTCGACGCCAACGCCGTCATCGCCGCCTGCCGCACGAGCGGGGGAAATGGTCATCCCGTCCCCGACGCCTCCGTTTACGAACTGCAAGCACGCCTCGCCCGCGAGGAAGGGATTTTCACCGAACCCGCCGGAGCCGTCGCCCTCGCCGGAGCTTTGCAAGCCGCGGCCGCCGGGGAGATCGACCCCGAGGCCACCATCGTCTGCCTCGTGACCGGGAGCGGATTCAAGGACGGCGCTTCGCTCGCGAAGATGGCCGACGCCGGAGCCGTGCCGCTGGTGGGGTTTGCGGAATTCGAGGCGGCCTTGGGGTAGGCGGCCTTTGGAGCGCCGGGCGGGAGAAGCTCTCACGAACTTCTCTACCATGCCGTCCGCCGCAGCCGTAGCGAAGTTCGTGAGAACTTCGACGAACGTTCCTTGAAACGCTGCGGCCAACAAAGAAAAGAAACCCACGGAATTCACGGAAGCTCACGGAAAGTTCCTTCCGGGGAACTGGGCAAACGGGTCTCCTATTCGCGTTTCTCGCCTTTTTTCAGACGCGAATGACCGTAAATCCCCGCGAATTTTCGCGAATCCGGTCTGGCGGAAGGCATTCCTCCATCGCCCTCGGAAAATCCCTTTCTGTGAGCTTCCGTGATTTCCGTGGGCATTCTCACCCCGCGCCCAGCTCGATCAATTCGCGGATCTCCCTCGCGATCTCGTCCTCCGTCGGCGCGTCCAGCGTCTCCTCCACCGCCTGCCGGAAGAGCATGCGGTAGCGTTTGCGGTAGCGCGTCAGCATCACCCGCAGATGGTCGAGAGAGACCCCCAGCACCTCCGCCGCCGCGGCTTGCTCGCCCGCTCCGCCGGACGTGAAAATCCAAGGCGAAAGCCGCTCGAAGACCTCGCCCTTTCCCTCCCCTTCGCACTCCTCGCGCAGGCGCTCGTGCACCGAGGCGAAGAAATCCCTCGCCCAGCGCCGATGGTAGAGCGCCTCCGGGCTCGCCAGATCTGGTGGTTCCGACTGGTAGCGGGCCTCCGCGCCCATCGCGTCGATGGAGACGACCGTCCCCGCTCCGCGCTTCGCCGCGCCCTCCCGCTCCCGGTGGTTGCGCAGGTGGTTCTGGAAGGAGCGCAGCAGCAGCGCTCGCAACCGCCCCCTCTCTTCGCTCGCCCTGCCGAAGAGGTCGTTGCCCAGCGCGTGCTGGAAGAAGCCCTGCGTCAGGTCCTCCGCGTCCTCCGACGGATGCCCCGCCCGGCGGGCGTAGCTGTAGAGAGGGAACCAGCAGGCCTCACAGAGCTTTTGCAGGATGCGGACCCGTTCCTCCTCGCAGTCGCTTGCCCGCAGTTGTTCGATCAGCGTCCAGCGCGTGGATTGGAAACTTGGCGAAGCGGAGAGCATGGAGGGAGGATAGCAGAGCGCGGCGCAGGGCGGGACATTTTTGTGGAAAAAATCGGGGCCAGCCCGTAGCGAAGTTCGCGGGAACTTCGACAAGCCTCCCTCGAAACGCCGAACGGGGGAGAAGTTCTCACGAAATTGCCTTCGGCTATCCGCTTCGCGCCATGCCCACGGCCAAAACCAAGCCCAAACGAGCACACTTCGACATATCCCAGAGATTTTTTTCAAAAAAATCATCCTCCCCTGTAATCGCAGCCGAGTTTTCCTGTAGAAAACATGGAAAGGGGGTGGTGCATCCGCCTCCCGCAAATCCATCGCAAAGACCATCCATGAGCAACGACACCCCAACCCCGGCACCGGGCGACAGCTTCCCCGCAGGCAGTCCCTCGGACATGCGCGACCTGCTCCTCGGCCCCGACAGTCAGCCACCTGCTGCCTCCAAGCCCTCCGGCCCCTGGGTGCCCCCCACGGCCGAGAAGCTCCAGGCCATCCTCCCCGGCGGCTACGAGATCGTCAGGATGCTCGGCCGCGGCGGCATGGGTGCCGTCTACATGGGGCGGCAAGTCTCCCTCGACCGCCCCGTCGCCATCAAGATTCTCTCCGGCGCGTTGGCCGAGAAGGAGGGCGACTTCCACTTCAAAGAGCGATTCCAGAACGAGGCCCGCGCCATGGCCAAGCTCAGCCACCCCGGCATCGTCGCCGTCTACGACTTCGGCGAGACCGGGGACGGGCTGCTCTACATCGTGATGGAGTACATCGACGGCACCGACGTCCAGCGCATGATCGTCGCCGACGGGAGGCTGCGCACGGAGTATGCCATGGCTATCACCGCCTATGTCTGCGACGCGCTCGCCTACGCGCACGCACGGGGCATCATCCGTGTGACGAACCCACGAGTCGAGCCCCGTCCGACGCTCGCCTACGCGCACGCGCGGGGCATCATCCACCGCGACATCAAGCCCGCGAACATCATGGTCGGCTACGACGGGGTGGTGAAGGTCGCCGACTTCGGCTTGGCGAAGGTGCAGGCCGTCGAGGGCCAGTCCCTCGGGCTGACGATGAGCGGCATGGTGATGGGTACGATGCACTTCATGGCCCCCGAGTGCCTCGAGTACGGGGCGGTCGTGGACCACCGGGTGGACGTCTACGCGGTGGGGGTGATGCTCTACATGATGCTGACGGGGAAGGTGCCGCACGGGATCTTCGAGCTACCCTCAATGCAGGTGGCGGGCATGGACCCTCGCTACGACGGGATCATCGCGCGGGCGATGCGGGAGGACCGCGAGGAGCGCTACCAGAGCGCCATGGAGCTTCGCCTGGACCTCGACGCGATCCTGACGCAGCCCGTGCCGAAGGTGGACGCGGAGTCCGGGCAGCCGATGGCGGCCTTGCCGACGAGGGCGCGTCCGCAGAGGCCCGGCGGGAAGACCTTGGTGACGCGGGAGGCGGGGGCGGCTCCGCCGAGACCCGTCCCGGCGAAGCCTCGCTCCTCGCTGGCGTGGGTGGCGGGTCCGGTGCTGCTGCTGACGGGGGTTGGGGTTTGGTGGTATCTGAGGCGCGAGACGCCCGCGCCCGTCGCGATGGTCACGGACACCTCCGTGGTGTCCCGCCCTTCCGCAAATCCGACGAGCCAGACTGGTCCAACCAGTCCGACTGCCTCGGACCCAGCCGGAGCGACGAAGGACCGCCCTTTCGAGAACCGCCTCGGGATGAAATTCGTGCCCGTGCCGGGGACGGATGCGCTCTTCTGCATCCACGAGACGCGCTACCGGGACTACGAAGCCTATGCGAAGGAGAATCCGGGGATCGACGGCGCTTGGAGAAACCAGACCTATGATGGTTTCCCGATCACCGAGCGGGCCGGAGACCATCCTGTGACACGAGTGAGCTGGGAAGATGCGAAAGCCTTCTGCGCATGGCTGAGCAGGAAGGATGGCAAGACCTACCGCCTGCCCACTGACGAGGAATGGAGTCTCGCCGTGGGCTTGGGCGGCAAAGAGCGGCGCTCGCCCAGCGACACGCCGAAGAGCATCCCGAGGGTCCAAGACGAGTTCCCCTGGGGCACGGAATGGCCCCCACCCGCCGGAGCGGGTAACTACAGTGATCAGAGCCGCAAGGAGCAGGCTCCGCGCGACAAGACTCGGTATATCGAAGGCAACTACGACGACGGATTTCCGACGACCGCGCCGGTGATGAGTTTCGCTCCGAACCCCTTCGGACTGTACGACCTCGGCGGCAATGTGTGGGAGTGGTGTGAGGATTTATATTCCAATGAAGATAAATCTCTTGTCTTTCGAGGCAGTTGTTGGTACGACGGTGGGCGCGGCCATCTATTCTCAACCTCCCGCCATCACGAACCACCCGAGGTTCGGTTCATAACCTTCGGCTTCCGCGTCGTCCTCGCACCATCCGAACCAACGCCGCCCCCCGCCAGCATCACTGCCGCCCCGACCACGCCCCCGCCCTCATCGGGCGGCTGGCTGGAGCTATTCGACGGCGCCACTCTCGGCGGCTGGAACACCGGCGGTCAGGCGCAATGGAAGGTCGAAAACGCCGCCATCACCTCCGACGAAGGGGGCAATGGCGCCCTCTATCGCCAACTCGCCTCGCCATGGTTCGAGCTCACCGGAGAGGCGCGCATGAGCGAAACTGGAAACGGCGGCATCCACTTCCACCTCGAGGACGCCGCCAAGCTGCTCCAAGGCTATGAATTCCAATTCTGCGGCAGCCTCAACCAGCAGCGCGGAGTCGGCCCCGGCGGCCTCTTCGCCTACGCCGAAGGCAGGGGAGCGCACATCAACGCGCCCCCGGGCGTCTTCCCCGACAACGAGTTCACCCCTTTCCGCCTCCTCGTGGAACCCGACCGCATCCAAGGGTGGATCGGCAATCGCCAGACCTTCGATCATCGCCGCCGTCTCGATCCGTCCAGACCGTCCCTCCTTGCCATCAGCCGGTGGGGGCCGGACGGAGCGGCGGCCTACCGCAACCTGCGGTTGCGGATGATCGAGGCGGGTGCCCCCGACGTGTCCGCTGCGGCTACCAAGGAGCAGCCCTACGAAAACAGCCTCGGCATGAAGTTCGTGCCCGTGCCGGGGACCGACGTAATGTTCTGCATCCACGAGACACGCTATCGGGACTACGAGGCCTATGCGAAGGAGTATTCCGGCATCAACGGCGATTGGAAAGACCAAACCGTCCTTAGCTATACGATCACCGAACGGGCCGGGGAGCATCCCGTGTGGAAAGTGAACTGGGAGGATGCGCAGGGATTCTGCGCTTGGCTGAGCAAGAAGGAGGAACGGACCTACCGCTTGCCAACCGACGAGGAGTGGAGCCTTGCAGCGGGCTTGGGCGGCAAAGAGCTTCGAATGCCGGGAGATACCCCGGAAAGCCTAAGCGAAAAAATCATACAAGAATTCCCGTGGGGAACGACTTGGCCACCACCGGCAGGGGCAGGCAACTACAGCGACAGGAGTCGGAAGGCCAAGGCTCCCGGCAGAGGAGATGGCTATTTGGAGGAGTATGACGACGGCTTTCCGACAACCGCGCCAGTAATGAGCTTCGCGCCAAACCGCTTCGGGCTTTACGACATGGGTGGCAACGTGCGGGAGCTGGTTGAAGACTGGTTCAACCCCGCACAGAATCTCCGTGTTCACCGCGGCTCTTCTTGGCATTTAAGTCAAGAGAGCAACCTCCGTTCCATGGCCCGCGGCACTGACAACCCGATGACCCGCCGCGCCTCATTTGGCTTCCGCATCGTCCTCGCGGCATCCGGCCAAGCGGCTTCCCCTCCCATTGAAACCACCACCACCCCGCCTTCCACTCCGACCCTCCTCCCCGAACTCGCGCAGCGTCTCGAAGCCTACCTCGCAGCCCGGCGCGGAGCCCTCGACACCTTGGTCGGACACTACCTGCGCAACCTCGACACCCGCCTCGCCCAAGCCAACTCCGCCGCCGACCTGACGCTGGCCACGGCCTTCGAGGAGGAGAAGGCCCGCGTCGCAGCCCTGCGCACCCGCCTCGCGCAAACGCCGACGGACACCGCCGCCGCAGCCAAGCAGTGGCCCGCCCTGCCCGCCCTCGCGGAGGATGCCCCTGCGAAACTGGCGGAGTTGCGGCAGGTGTGGGAGGCCGAACACGGGAAAATCCGCGCCGACCTCGACGGCAAGCTCGCCCAATCCCTGCAAGCGCTGGAGGCCGAGCTGACGCGGGCGCGCCGTCGGGAGGAGGCCCGGTCGGTGCTCGCCTACCGCGAGTCGTTGCAAGGGAGCGCGGGCACTCCTGCCCGCAACTAGCCCGCATTTCTCACACTCTTTC
>DDTJ01000079.1:0-28453 GCA_002344525.1 Akkermansiaceae bacterium UBA2367 | reverse complement strand
ACGAAAGAGTGTGAGAAATACGGGCTAGACGGACGTGGCCGAAGTCCCCGCCCCGCCTGCGACGGCGGACAAGAGTGTCCACACTCCCGCCGACTTGGCCCAAACGACGTTCGACCGAGGTCAATGACCTCGGCCACGGGGCGGGACGGGCGGGAGAAGCTCTCACGAACTTCTCTACACGCGTAACGTCGAACAAGCCCCTCAATCCAGCCCCTCGAACATCCCTGCCGCCGCGATGAGACCGTCGCGCAGGATGCCGAAATCGCCGCAGTTGCAGAGCAGTTGCGCGCCTTGGTCTCGGCGCTTCTTCATGTCCTCGGGCGTTCCCGCCGGGGTGCCCCAGGCTTTGCCATGGGCTTTGCACGCGGCGGCGACGCGCTCGTAGGCGGCTTCGAGCTTCGCCCCGGTGGTGTCGCCCGCGATCTGGTAGCGCAGACCGAGGTCGCCGGGACCGACAAAGAGCAGGTCCACCCCCGGCACGGCGGCGATCTCCTCGACGTTCTCAACCGCCTCGGGCGTCTCGATCTGGACGACGAGGAAGGTCTCGCGGTTGGCCCATTCGGCGAAGGCGAGATTGTCGGGGTTGATGCGGTAGTCGGAGTCAAACCCGGCGTTGTCGAGACCGCGGTCGCCGAGGGGCGGGAACTTCACCGCCTGCACGAGCTGCCGCGCCTTCTCGGCGGTGGAGACGTGCGGGATCATGAGCCCGGTGGCCCCGTCCTCAAGGTGGCGGTAGAGCCCGGTCTTCTCCAAGGTGGACGGTCGGAGGAGGCAGTCGATATCGTAGAGGCGGAAGTGGGCCATCAGAACCTGCAACTCACGAAGCTCGAAGGCGCGGTGCTCGAGGTCGAGCCAGATGCAATCGAAGCCCGCGCGGGCGGCGTGGACGATGTAGGGGGGGATGGGGTTGCCCAGATTGGCGCAACGGACGAGGCCCCCTTCGCGGAGGCGTTTCAGGGTTTTGCTGGATCTCATGGATGGTGGGAAAGTTGCACGAGGGTCTGGGCGGCGCGGACGCGCACATCGGCATCGGGGTCGCGGAGGAGGGCTTCGAGCTTCGCTTGCGCCGAGGCGGCTTTCGCATCGCCCGCGAAGGTCGCGGCATAGGCGCGGATGAAGGGGTCGGAGTCGTCGAGGTTGCGGACGAGGCGGGCGAGCCCGTCGGGATCGCCGAGGGCGGCGAGGGCGTTCTCGACGTAGGCTCGGATGATGGGCGTGGGCGCGTCGGCGATGCGCTTTCGCAAAGGCTCGATGTCGCTTTCGTCCCCGATCACGCCGAGGAGCCAGGCAGCGATCTGGAGACCGTCGGGATCGGCGCCGTCGCGGCTCTCGCGGATGAAAGCGAGGGCGCCCGCGTCGCCTTTCCGCGCCAGCGCGCCCGCGGCCATGAGCCGCAGCTTGATGTCGCCTCCCTTCTCGTATCGCTCGCGCATCACCGCCTCGTCGCCGAGTTCGAGCACCTTGTAGAGGCTCTCGGCGGCGTGGGTGTGGCCGTAGGAGTCCTCGCGACGGAGCACTTCGGTGAGGACGGCGACATGCTGCTTCTCTCCGGCGCGGACGAGTTCGCGGGCAAGGCCGCAGAGCCGCCGGGCGTCCTTCTCCGTGGAGAGCTTCGGCTCCAGCACGGGGACGATCTCCTCCCCGTAGCCGCCGAGGACGAGGCCCTCGGCCGCGTGCATCGACACCCAGAACGTTTCCTCGCCCTCCAGACGGAGGGCCGCTCTCAGGATGGCGAGCGCATCAGCGCGCACCTTGGGGGAGAGGGTGATCGCGGGTCCGGCGACAGAGGGAAGCGGCATGGAAAGGCAAAGGGCGAGGAAAGGGAGGCAAACTCTCATATCCACAGATCGTGGCAAGCTCCAGACTCCCTGTCGAGGACGAATTTGCGCCCCGGGGCGCTTCTCGGTTGAAAGGGGGGCGGGGTTTCCGCTAGACTGCTCCCCATGATCCCCCGCCTTTCCCTCCCCGTCCTCTGCGCCATCGCGCTCTCCGCCGTCTCCCCCGCCCGGCTCCTCGCCGAACCCGCGCCCTCGGGGACAGCTCGCTGGGAGAAGGAGGTCGCCGCGCTCGAGGCGAGACGAACGGAGAGCCCGGCGCGGCCCGGCGCGCTCCTCTTCGTGGGCAGCTCCAGCATCCGCCTGTGGGATTTGGAAGGCTCCTGGCCGGGGAAGGGCACCCTCAACCACGGCTTCGGCGGATCGAACCTGTCCGACACGGTCCACTTCTTCGACCGGATCGTCGCGCCCTACCAACCCCGCGCCGTGATCGTCTACGCCGGGGACAACGACGTGGCCAAGAAGCGCACCGCCGACGAGGTCGCCGACGACTTCCAAACCCTCGCCGGGCTGGTCGGGAAGAAGCTGCCGGGCGTGCCGCTGGTCTACATCGCCATCAAGCCGAGCATCAAACGCTGGAACCTGTGGCCGGAGATGAAGCGCGCCAACGAGGCCATCGCCGCGCTCTGCGCCTCGGCGGAGCACCTCCACTTCGCCGACATCGCGGCCCCGATGCTGGAGGCGGGCGAGGACGCCCCGCCCGCGAAGGAGTGGTTCAAGGAGGACGGGCTGCACCTCAGCCCGTCCGGCTACGCCCGCTGGACGGCGGTGGTGAACGAGGCCCTGCGCGAGGCGGGGGTGGAACTGTAGGCGAGGTCATCGACCTCGCCCGGGCGTCGTGGGACGTGCGATCCGGCCTCAGTGAGGCCGGCTGCAGGCTTCAAATCGCCGCAGGCTTTCCGCTGGCGGTCGATTCGTAAATGGCGTCGATGATCTGCATCAGGGCGAGGCCCTGCTCGGCAGTGTTGAGCGGCGCGGCCACGCCTTCGATAGCTTCGACGAAGTTCGCGGCGGAGCCGATGCGGCCCATGTCCTCGCAGGGCTCGACCTCGATGGTCCGGTCGACTCGCGTCGCCCCGTCCTGAGTGTAGAACTCGCAGGTGTCGATGGCGGTGTCGTCGAGGCCGTCCGTTCCGAAAAGCCGCTCGACCTTGCCCCCGGCCTTGACGCCCTGGAAGACGACGGAGACCTCCTCGCGCTGGACCAACTCGGCCCAGGACATCTGGAAGCTCAGCACCTGGCCGGTCTCGAAGGTGACGAGGCCATGCGCCGCCGACTCGACATCGGTGGTGCCGCCCTCGCGATCGGGGATGCCCCACGGGCCTTTGAACTCCTTCAAGGTGATGTGGTCGTCGAAAGTCCGGGCGAGGACGTGGGCGGGCTTGGGATTGCCCATGAAGTAGATCGCCAAGTCCATCATGTGGAGCAGATCGATGACGGGGCCGCCGCCGGAAAGGGCCTTGGTCGTGAACCAGCCGCCAAAGCCGGGGATGCCGGTGCGGCGGATCCACTTGGCTTGGGCGGAGTTGATGCGCCCGGCCGCGCCGCTGTCGATGAGCTTCTTCATCTCGCGCGACTCGGGCCGGGCACGGTTGTTGAAGTTGAACATGAGCTGCCTCCCGGCGCGGTCGCGGGCGGCGATCATTTCCCGGGCCTCGGCGGCGTTCAGGGCCGGGGGCTTCTCGCAGAAGACATGCTTGCCCGCCGCCAGCGCCTGGATCGCGATGGGAGCATGGAATTTGTTCGGGACGATGACGGAGACGGCGTCGATGTCCGAGGCGAGCAGTTCGGCGACATCGCCGAAGGCCCGGTCGATCCCGTTCGCCGCGGCGGATTGCTTCGCCGCCTCGTGATTGACGTCGGCCATGGCAACGACCTCGCCGCCTGCCTTGCGGAAGCCCTCGATGTGATAGCGGGCCATGCCGCCCGCCCCGATGATGCCGATTCTGGTAGCCATGCTATCTGCGATTGGGAATGGAAATCCGAAGCCCGGTTATTGGCCCTTGCCTTTCTCCTTGGCGTCGCCTTTGCCCTTACCCTTCTCCTTCGAGTCGGCGGGGGCCGGGGCAGGGGCCGGTGCGGCGGAGGGCTCGGGAGCCGGGGCCGTGGCGGGCGCTGGAGCCGGGGCCGTGGCGGGCGCTGGAGCCGGGGCCACGGTAATGTCGGAGGCTTTGACCTGAAGCCCCGCCTCAAGGGCGAGCTTCACCGTCGCCTGCGTAATGTCCACGCTGGTGGAGTAGGTGAAGACAGGGGGCGTGACCTTCATGAGGACGACCTCGAGGCCGGCTTCCTCGGCGGCTTTCAGGGCGATGGGCTCGAGGCGGATGCGGAATTCGTTGATCATGCGGATGCGCTCCTGCGCGAGGGTGTTCTGCGCTTGGGCCCTGAGGCGACTGAACTCCTCGTTGAGCTGCTGGTTCGTCGCCATGATCTGGCGCTTCTGCTCCTCGGTGGGGTTCTCGCCGGCGGCCTCCTCGACGCCGCTCATCTGCTTCTGCAGGGTCGTCTGGGTGCGCTGGAGGTCCGCGTTGAGGTTGTTCTGCATGTTGATCAGATCGACGCGCACTTTCTCCTCGACACCGAGTTTGCGGGCGACTTCGTCGATGTCGAGGATGGCGACGCCGCCCTTTTGCGCCGCGGCGGGGAGGGCGAGGAGGAGGATCGTAAGGGAGCTGAGGAGGGTGGTTTTCATAGAGAGTTTTAAAGAAGGAGCACAAAGACTAGCTCGGAATGCCCCGCGAAGTCCAGAATTTTTCAGCGGGAGCGGGTTTTCGGGACGGTTCCCGGCGGGCGGGCCGGGTCAGGACGCGGGCTTGCGGAAGACGAGGAAATGCTGGATGGGCAGGAAATCGCGGACCTCGACGAATTCCAAGCCGACCGCCGCCATCTCGCGGGTGATCTGCTTCACCGTCATCTTGTGCAGGGGCTTGATCGGCACCTTCGGGTCCTCGCCCCGGTATTCGATGAAGACGACCCGGCCGCCGGGGGCGAGGCCCTTCACGATGGACTCCATCATCTCGCGGGGATGGGAGAACTCGTGGTAGGCGTCCACCATCAGGACCAGATCGACCTCGCCCTCGGGCAGGTGGGTGTCCTCGATCGTCCCGAGGAGGGTCTCGACGTTCGCGGCCTGCTTCAACTTCTTGCGACCTTCGACGAAATCGAGCATCTCCTGCTGGATATCCACGGCGATGACCCTGCCCTGCGGCACGAGCGGGGCGAGGAGGAAGGTGAAGTAGCCCGAGCCCGCCCCGATGTCGGCCACGACGTCGCCGGGCTTCAGGCCGAGGTTCTCCATCACGAGGGCGGGCCTCTCCTCGGCCTCGCGGTCGCGCCGCTCCAGCCAAGAGATGGCGTGGGAGCTGACGGTCTGGGCGATCTCGCGCCCCATGTAGACCTTTCCGGTCCCGTCGCGCGAGGGTTCTTTGCTGGTGTAGAGGGTCTCGTCGGCGAGGAGAGAGGGTGCGATCAAGGCCAAGGCCGCGAACGGCAGAACGATGCGTCGGGGAAAGGCGGGCATGATGGCTATGTTTACCCGCCGATGGCACTCGTGAAAAGCCGGAATTTTGCCCATTGCCGGACCCGGCCCGGCGGTATAACCTCGCCCCCATATTTCACCATGGCTGAGGACGAGACGAAAAAGCGGCACGCGCTCTACGGCAGCGCCGGCATGGCCGCCGCCGGAATGATCCGGACGGGCAAAGGCGGGGCGAAGCACCCGAAAGCACCCCTGTCCGCCGGGACGGAGGAAGTCGGCCCCGCCGAACCCTCCCCGGAGGAACCCGCCTCCCCCGGCGAGCCTGCCGACGAAGCCGCCGAAATCCCCGACGGCTCCGCGCACTCCGCCGAAAGCCCCACCCACATCGAATTCGCCACCGAACTGATCGAACCCGATCCCGAGCCGCCGGTCCGCCCCGCCCCGCCCGCGCCGAAATACCTGCGCGCCGCCGTCATCGGCCACACCGGGGCGGGCAACTACGGGCACGGGATCGACTTCCTCTTCCATCGCCTCGACGGGGTGCGGCTCTCCTCCATCGCCGACGCCGATCCCGAGGGGCTCGACGCCGCCCAGATCCGCACCGGGGCGGAGACGGCCTACGCCGACTACCGCGAGATGCTCGCGACGGAGCAGCCCCAGCTCGTCGCCGTCGCCCCGCGCGAGACCGGGGAGCGCTATGAGATGGTCAAGGCCGCCCTCGAAGCCGGGGCGCACGTCTGCTGCGAGCGCCCCCTCGCCCGCACCCTGCGCGAGGCCGAAGAGCTTCTCGCTCTGGCGGAAGGAAAAAATCTCAAGGTCGCCGTGCTCCACCCCATGCGAATCGACCCGCACGTCGAGCGCTTCCACGCGGAGCGGGTCGGACTCATCGGCGACCTCCTCGAAATGAAGGTCTTCGGGATGATGGACCACCGCGCCGGCGGGGAGGATCTGCTCGTCCTCGGCACCCACCTGTTCGACCTCGTGCGTCTCTTCGGCGGCGAGGCCAGCTACTGCACCGCCTCGATCACCAAGGAGGGCGAACCCGCCATCGCCGACGACGCCCATTTCTCCGAGAAGGAGGATCTCGGCCCCGTCCTCGGCGACTCCATCCACGCCGAGATCGCGATGGACTCGGGCGTCCACGTCTCCTACGTCTCCGACCGGCGGCTCCACTACCTCCACGGCCCCTGGGGCATCGAGTTCATCGGGGTCAAAGGCCGGGCGCGGCTTTTCGCCGGGCAGCCCCCCACCCTCTCCCTCCTCGTCGACGACGATCCCGCCTCGCCCGAGCGCCGCTCGCGCTGGGTCCGCTGGCCGCAGGACGCCGACCCCTACCACGAGCCGCTGGGGCGGCTCACCGGCAACGACGCCGCCAACCGCCTCGTCGTGGCCGACTGGCTCGCCGCCATCGCCGAGGACCGCCCGCTGGCATGCTCCGGCGAAAACGCCCTGAAATCGCTTGAGATCATCCACGGCATCTGGCAGGCCGGGGCGACGATGAAGCGAGCCTACTTCCCCCTCGCCAACCGCTTCCATCCCCTGATCGAGGAGACGGCCTGATCGAAGGGGCGCTCCGCCCGGTCGCCGATCACCGAGGCCACCTCCCATCCCGATGCCCCCCCGCAAGCCGGCCCTGATCTTCATCTTCATCACCCTCTTTCTCGACGTGCTCGGGATCGGGCTGGTGGTGCCGATCCTGCCGAAGCTGGTCGAGTCGCTCGCCGGGGGCGGGGTGGACCGCGCCTCCTACCTCTACGGCTGGCTCGTGGGGCTCTACGCCCTGATGCAGTTCCTCTTCGCCCCGGTGCTGGGGAACCTCTCCGACCGCTTCGGGCGGCGGCCCGTCATCCTCCTCTCCCTCCTCGGCTCGGGGCTCGACTACTTCCTCCTCGCCTGGGCACCGACCCTGCCGTGGTTCTTCCTCGGCCGCCTCGTCTCGGGGATCAGCGGGGCGAATTTCTCCGCCGCCGCCGCCTACATCGCCGACGTGAGCCCGCCGGAACGCCGCGCCGCGAATTTCGGCCTCATCGGCGCGGCCTTCGGCCTCGGCTTCATCTTCGGCCCCGCCCTCGGGGGCTGGCTGGGGCACTACGGACTGCGCGTCCCCTTCGTCGCGGCGGGCATCCTCACGCTCGCGAACTTCCTCTACGGGCTTCTTATCCTGCCCGAATCGCTCAAGCCGGAAAACCGCCGCCCCTTCCACCTGCGCCGCGCCAACCCCATCGGCGCCCTCCTCGAACTGCGCCGCCACCGCCTCGTCCTCGGGCTCTCCGTCAGCTATTTCTTCAGCAGCATCGCCCACCAGGTCTACCCGAGCATCTGGGTGCTCTACACCGGCTACCGCTACGGCTGGGGCACGAAACAGACGGGCCTCTCCCTCGCCCTCGTCGGACTGATGGCGGCCATCGTGCAGGGCGGACTTGCCCGCCATCTCATCCCGAGACTGGGCGAACGCCGCGCCGCCCTCGCCGGCTTCGCCATCATGGCGGTCGCCCTCGTCGGCTACGGGCTCGCCCCGCAGGGCTGGATGGTCTACATCCTCATCGTCTTCGGCTCCCTCTCCGGCCTCGCCGTACCGGCGGTCCAAGGCATGATCTCGCGCTCCGTCGGCGACAACGAACAGGGCGGCATCCAGGGATCGCTCACGGGCTTGCAAAGCGTCGCCGGGGCGATCGGCCCGCCGCTGGCGACGGCCATCTTCGGTTTTTTCATTGGCGACAAAGCTCCCGCCATCGTGCCGGGCGCGCCCTTCTTCTTCAGCTCGGCGCTGGTGGTCGTGGCGGCCTTCCTCGCGGCGCGGTCCTTCCGGATGAATCCGGGTTAGTTAGCGGTTCATGTCAGCGAAGTTGATGGGTGGAAACCTGTAGGCGAGGTCATTGACCTCGCTCGGATGTCCTGGGACCGTTCGGACCACCAAGGAGCTATCGCGCACCTTCTCTCTCCGCCTCTCCGCGCTCGATGGTGAGCAGGGCGCTCTCGATCAGGTCCAGAGCCGAGTCGAAGCGCTCGTCGATGTAGTAGACCGACCACTCGGTCTTTCCCTCACGGTTTTCCTCCTTCGCGGGATAGCCGACCCGTTCGAGAATCTGGAAGGTCTTCGGATCGAAGTTGTCGATCTCGACCTGATAGACCAGAGAGGGCTGGTCCTCGACCTTCTCCGACGGATCGCCGGGCTGGTTGATCTCGACCATCAGGCGGTAGGGCATGGGGGAGGCGGACTTGCGGGGCAGGATGTAGTCCGCCGGATCGAAGGAGCTGTTTTCCGTGGGGCTGGAGACCGCGTCCACGAGCTCGTCCAGGCTGGCGTTCCGCTTCCGCGCCTCCTCCAGAGCCTCCCTCCATCCCCGGACCTTGAAGGCCCAGTAGGGAAGCATCGCCTCCCGGTCCTCCGTCTCCGGTTCGAGGAGGGTCTTGATGTGGTAGTGGGACTGGTTTTCGAGCCAGATGGCGAGGCGGGGCGGGTTCCGGGGATCGTAGGAGCGCCCGGTCCGGATCTCGAGGACCATCTTGTAGGAAGGGTCGGGGGTGTAGCGGTAGACCATCCCCCTCTCGCCGATCTCGAAGCGGTCGAGGGCGGGCCCCAGGTTTCCGCTCCATCCGAGCACCGTCCGCACCGGCCCC
This sequence comes from Akkermansiaceae bacterium UBA2367, assembly GCA_002344525.1. Taxonomy (GTDB): domain Bacteria; phylum Verrucomicrobiota; class Verrucomicrobiia; order Verrucomicrobiales; family DEV007; genus Arctic95D-9. The sequence continues at coordinate 19,519 of DDTJ01000079.1, read as the reverse complement.
GGCTGCCACCAGAGGAGCACCGTGAGAAGGGCCGTGACCGCCAAGCTGATCCACAGGACCCGGCTCCGCAGATGTCCGGCCATGGCGCGGCGGCTCGCGGCCACATGGAGCGCCACCAGCGCCACGAAGAGAAACCCCGCCAAAGCATGGACCCCCACCACCCTCAGCGAAAACGGACCCACGAAGGCGATCGCTCCAGTCACGGCCAAGATGACGAAGGTCGAGGCCGTAAACAGCGTGATGAGGCGCTTCTTCATGCCCGCTCCGGCACGATCTGCCCGTGCTCGCGCAGCAGGTCGCGGATATCCGCGAGCGGGATCTCCAGAGGCGTCTTGCCCTGCTTCGCCGCCAGCGCCGCGGCCACCCCGGCGGCCTGGCCCATGCCCATGCAGGCGGCCTGGACGCGGAGGCCGGAATTCGCGAGGCGGTCGCTGCCGAGGCATCTCCCCGCCACCATGAGGTCGCGGCTGCCCTTGGGAATCAGGGCGCGCAGCGGGATCGTCGGCACCACCCCGGGCTTCAGCGGCTCGGGCTTCACTCCGTCGCGGGTGTGCAGGTCCACGGGATAGAAGGCGTAGGAGATCGCGTCGTCGAAGAAGCGGCCCGAGACGTAGTCCTCCACCGTGACGACCGTCTCTCCCTCGATGCGGTAGCTCTCCCGGAATCCGGTTTCGGGCTGGAGATGCATCAGCCGCTGCTTCTTCTGGCGCACCTGTTCGAGGATCGACTTGCGACCCGCCAGATTCGCCTGGGTGGCGGTGCGCGAATTGGTCGAGTCCGCCCCGTGGACGTAGAGCCGATGGATCTGGTTGCGGCCCGGCTCGTGGGATTCGCCCAGCATGTAGAGGAAGGAACCCGGCTGGCGCTCCGCCTCGCGGAGGCGCGGGAAGCCGAGCATCCCGACCACCTCGGCGCCTCCGGTGCAGTCGATGATCTGGCGGCAGGTCACCCGTCGCCGCGTTCCGAAGCCCACGCAGTCGATCTGCCAGCCTTGCTCCGTCCTCTCGACCGCCTGGGGAAACTCGTAGTAGGCGATCTCCACCCCGGCGGCGGCGCATTTCTCCTCGGCGAGGATCGCGTAAAGGAACTGGTTGGTGTAGATCTGGTTGTGCCAGTGCCGCTGCGGGACCTTGGCGAAGTTCGGGAATTCGCCCTCGTCCATCTCCACGCTCTCCTTGACCAGCTCCCAGCCGATCCCCGCGATCACCTGCTTGCCCCAGGCATCGAAGAGGCCGGGGAAGGCCACGCCTCCTGTCGTCATCGTGCCGCCGAGCTGGCTGCCCCGCTCGACGATCAGCGTCTTCGCCCCGAGGCGTCCCGCCTGGATCGCCGCCACCGTTCCCGCCGTGCCGCCACCGACCACCAGCACATCGAAGGATTGGACGACCTCCGGCTCCTTCGCCCCCGGATCGGCGGCGACGGCCGTTTCGCCAGTGGACGAAATCGCAGCCCCGGCCCCGAGGAGGGAGCCTTGGAGGAAATGCCGGCGGTTCCAGGAGGTCTTTTGGGAGTTCATCGGGTCGCGGGTTGGGATTCGGGAGCCAAACCGTCGCCCGCCCCGTCCCCGCCCGTCAAGCGGTTCCGGTCGCGGGAAGACGTGTTGTCCAATCGCCCCCTCGGCTGCCGTGTGCCCTTGCCCCATCCGCATTCCCGAGGACATTGGACGACGATGCGAATCCTCCCCCTGCTGCTCCTCGCCGCGGCCCCGGCCTTGGCCGCCGACTTCCCCGCGCCCTACAACAGCGAACCCGAGTCCAGCGGCCAGCCGCCCACGGCGGAGGAGTCCCTCGCAATGATGGACTTGCCCGAGGGTTTCAGCGCCACGCTCTTCGCATCCGAACCGGAGGTGCAGAATCCCATCGCCATGGCCTGGGACGCACGCGGCCGCCTCTGGGTCGCGGAGAACTACACCTACGCCGAGGGCCAACCGCACCGCTTCGACCTCGGGTTGCGCGACCGCCTTCTCGTCTTCGAGGTCGGCGACGACGGGAAGGCGAAGAGCCGCCACGTCTTCACCGACGAGGTGCAAATGCTCACCAGCGTCGAGGTCGGACGCGGCGGCGTCTGGCTGATGTGTCCGCCGCAACTGCTCTTCATCCCCGACGCGGACGGCGACGCCGTTCCCGATGGTCCGCCGCAGGTCGTCCTCGACGGGTTCACCGTGGCCGAGGCGAGCTACCACAATTTCGCCAACGGCCTGCGCTTGGGGCCGGACTCGTGGCTCTACGGACGCTGCGGCCACTCCTGCCCCGGACGCATCGGCATCCCCGGCACGCCCGACGCCGAGCGCGTTCCCATCAAGGGCGGCGTCTGGCGCTACCATCCCGGGCGACGCGTCTTCGAGGTCCTCACCCACGGCACCACGAACCCCTGGGGCCACGACTGGGACCGCCACGGCGAGCTCTTCTTCATCAACACCGTCAACGGCCACCTCTGGCACGGCATTCCCGGAGCGCATTTCAAGGAGAGCTTCGGCAGCGACCCCAATCCCCTAGTCTACGAACGCCTCGACATGCACGCCGACCACTGGCACTTCGACACCTCGGGGAAATGGAGCGACTCCCGCGACGGGGCCGCGAACGCCTTCGGCGGCGGGCACGCCCATGTCGGCATGATGATCTACCAAGGCAAACGCTGGCCCGAACGCTTCCACGACCGCCTTTTCACCCTGAACATGCACGGCTACCGCACCAACGTGGAGCGCCTCGAACGCGAGGGGAGCGGCTACACCGGACGGCACGAACCGGACATCTTCCTGACAAAAGACAAATGGTTCCGCGGCGTCGAAATCCGCCCCGGTCCCGACGGTGCCGTCTACCTGCTCGATTGGAGCGATGCAGGCGAATGTCACGAGCGCAGCGGGGTGCATCGCACCAGCGGACGCATCTACCGCATCCAGTATGGCGAGGGGAAAACGAAGGTCGCATGGGACGGTGTTTCCGAGCCCGCGACCGAACTCGTTCTCGCCTCCTTGGCCGATCCCGATCCCTGGCTCGACCGACAGCTTCGCGTCCGCTTCGCGAATGAGGGCCTTCCCGTAGACCTGCTCGATCATCCTTTCTTCAAAGACGCCCTCGAGGGGGGAGAACCCGTCGCGAAGCTGCGGGCGATGTGGCACTCGTATGCCGCCCTCGGCGGCTTGGTCGATTGGACCCGGTGGCTCGACGACGGCAGCGAGAACGTCCGCGTCTGGGCGATCCGCCTCCTCACCGACGCCCAGCCCATCGACACGACTCTTGGCCCGTCCGAATCTCGCCCCGCTCCTCCCTTGCCGGACGCGCTTCTGGATCGCTTCGTCTCGATGGCCCGCGAGGACGAATCCGGCCTTGTCCGTCTTGCCCTTGCCTCCACCTTGCAGCGCCTTCCCGTCGCCCAACGCGCCGCGCTCGGGACCGCCCTCGCCGCCCGCGACGAGGACGCCGCCGACCACAACCTGCCCGCGATGGTCTGGTATGGCATCAGCCCCCTCGCGACGAGCGATCCCGCCGCCCTCGTCCGCCTCGCCGAGACCTGCCGCTGGCCCGACACCCTCCGCTGGATCGCCCGCGCTCTCGCGGGACGCCTCGAAACGGACCCCGCTCCGCTCGACGCCCTTCTTACCCAAAGCGCCACCGCCGACGCGGCCCTCCGCAGCGCCGTCCTCGCCGGAGTTGGCGAAGCCCTGCGCGGCTGGCGCAAAGCGCCGAAGCCAGCCTCTTGGGACACCCTCGCCCCGGTCTTCGCCAAGGACGCCGACGAAACCCTCGCCGGACTCGTGCGCGATCTCGGCGTGGTCTTCGGCGATGGCCGCGCCCTCGACGAGATCAAGGCCCTCGTGAAGAACGCCGAAGCGGACGCCGCCATGCGGATCGCGGCGTTGGAGACCCTCATCGAGAGCCAGCCCGACGACCTCCGCGCCATTTGCGAATCCCTCCTCGACGACCGTTCCCTCAACGCCACCGCCGCGCGGGGACTCTCCCTCTTCGACGATCCCGCCCTCGGGCAGGCCCTCGCGAAACGCTACAAGCGCTTCGAGGTCTCCGCCCGTCCCCGCCTCGTCGAAACCCTCGTCTCGCGTCCCGCCTGGGCCAAGGCCCTCCTCGCCGCCATCGCCGACGGGACCGTGCCGAAACGCGATCTCTCCGCCTTCCACGCCCGCCAGATCTCTGCTCACGGAGACGAGGCCCTGAGCGCCGAACTCGTCCGCGTCTGGGGCGAAATCCGCGAATCGGCCGAGGAGAAACGGAAGCTCGTCGCCGACTGGACCGCGAAGCTCACGCCCGAGGTTTTGAAAGACGCCGGGCTTCCGAAGGGCCGACAGCTCTACGCCGCCATCTGCGGAGCCTGCCATGTGATGTATGGCGAGGGCGGCAAGATCGGACCCGACCTCACCGGCTCGAACCGGCACGACCTCGGCTATCTGCTGGAGAACATTATCGACCCCGGCGCCGTCGTCAGTGCCGACTACCGCATGACCCTCCTCACCCTCGACGACGGGCGCGTCCTCTCCGGCGTCGTCGCAGCCGAGGACGAGCGCACCCTGACCTTGCGCCAAGCCGTCGGCGAGACCGTCACGGAGAAAAGCGCCATCGCCAAACGCGAGGTCTCCCCCGTCTCAATGATGCCCGAGGGGCTGCTCCTCGCCTTCAACGAGACGCAGGTGCGCGACCTCATCGCCTATCTGATGCACCCGACGCAGGTGGGATTGCCGGAGTGAAATCCCAAGGAATGTCGGCCCTCCTTGCCTACTCCTCCAAAATCTCGTCCAGCACCCGTCCGTCCACTTCCGGGAACTCCAGCCCCATCAGTTTCGCCAGGGTCGGGGCGACGTCGAGGTTGCGCACCCGGTCGACGACGAGGCCCTCTTTGATCCCCGCGCCGCTGGCGATGAAGATGCCGTCGAGCTCGGGATCGGAATTGGGGTAGCCGTGGGTGCCCGCGTAGTTCACCGCCGGGACCACGACCTTGTCCTCGTGCATGTCCTTGCGGAAGGCGTAGCCGTCCGCCGCGTAGAGGACGAGGTCGCCCATGCCCGCGTTCTCCCCGGGCTTCGGCATCCCGAGGCTGGGGCCGTCCTCGCCGTCGATCACTTGCGCGATGCCCTCGGTCTTGGAAAGGATCTCCTTCAGCTTCGGGATCAGCTCCTCGCGCCGGGCCAGGTCCGTCACGTAGGCGAAAGCCATGCCGCCCTGGGCCATCACGTAGGCGTCGCAGGAGGCCACCGTCGGCCCGAGCCCGCGCACGAGGCCCGCCTCCTTCAGCGCCACGTTCGGCTGGACGAATTTCGTCACCTTCTTGAAACCGTGGTCCGTCGCCACGACGATGGTGGTTTTGTCGCGCAAGCCGCTGCGGTCCACCGCCGCGAGGAGGTCGCCGACGAGGCGGTCGGCGTATTCCAGCGCGGTGAAGCCCGGCCCGCTGCGGGGACCGTAGACGTGATGGGTGTAGTCCGTGTTGAGCGTGTGGTAGAGCAGCAGGTTGGGTCGGTGCTTCTCGAACATGTGGATCGCCGCCCGCGTCCACATCGTGTCGAGGAAGGGAACGCCCTTGCGGTTCGGCCCCATCTGCATCCAGCCGATCTCCTCCTCGGTGGCGGCACCGGCGGCGATCATCTCTTTCACCACTGGGCTGTCGAGCTTGGGCAGCTCGGCGAAGCTCCAAGTGATCGTCTCCGCGTCCGTCACCGCGACCCAGTCCGACTCCGCCGTGGTCAAGCCCGCGGCGTGGGCGAGATCGTAGAGGGTCGGGGCGAAGACCATGCGGTCTTTGTGCGCCCATTGCTCGATCCCCGGCGGCTTGCCGTCGCCTTGGCGGACGAGAAGGCCGTTGTAGAGCACCCCGTGCTTGCGAGGCTCGACCCCGGTGACGAGAGTGGTGTGGTTGATCCAAGTGATCGACGGATTGCTCACCGTCATCGCTTTCGCCGAGACGCCTTTCGCGGCAAGTTGGCGGAGGTGCGGCACTTGCAGGGTGGGGTCGTTCCAGAGATAGGCAGGGAAGCCGTCGATGCTGATGAGGATGACGTGCCGATCCTTCGCCGGGGCGGCGGGGGCGAGGACCGGAAACAGGGCGAGGAGGCAGAACGGGAGCAGGAGCAGACGATTCATAGCCGGACATCATGGCAGGGTTTCCCGCCAAAGGGGAAGGCCGGATCGCGCCTTGTTCGCGTCACTTGCCGGGACCACCCCCCATCCCGCATCCTTCCCCGTGAATCGCCTCGCCATCCTCCTCTTCGCCATCCTCCTCGCCTTCCTGCCCCTCACCGCCCTGGCCTCGTGGGAGGCCGGGCTGGCGAAAATCGACATCACCCCGACGGAGCCCGTCCCCCTCGCCGGCTACGGAGGCAAAACGCGGATGTCGCAGGGAGTCGAGCACCCGATCTGGCTCAAGGCCCTCGCCCTGCGCGACGAGACCGGAGCGACCTCGGTCCTCGTCACCGCCGACCTCGTCGGACTGAGCGACAAGATGGTCGGGCGCATCGCCGCCGCCGCGCTGGAGAAACACGGGCTGCCGAGGGAGCGGCTCATCTTGAACACCTCGCACAACCACAGCTGCCCCGTCACCGAGGACGTGCTCTGGCTCTACTACGAGTTCACCCCCGAGGAGACCGCCGCGCGGGATCGCTACACGGAGATGGTCTACCGCGCCTACGAGGAGGCCATCGCCGCCGCCATCGCCGACCTCGCCCCGGCCGAACTCGGTTTCGGGCAAGGGCTCGCCGGACTCGCCGTGAACCGCCGCCGCTCGCGGGGGCCGGAGAGCCGCGCCCTGCCCGGTCCCGTCGATCCCGACGTGCCGGTGATCGCGGTGCGGAGCGGGGAGACGCTGCGGGGGATCGTCTTCGGCTACTCCTGCCACACCACCGCCCTCGGCGGTCTGACGCTGAACGGCGACTACGCGGGCTTCGCCCAGCTCGATCTGGAGAAATCGCATCCGGGGGCGGTCGCGATGTTCGTGCAGAACTGCGGCGGCGACGCCAACCCGCTTCCGCGCATCCGCGGAAAGGACGCCGAGGCCGTCGCCCTCGCGGAACGCTACGGGCTGGTCCTCGCCGAAGCGGTCCGCCAAACGCTGGCGGGATCGATGGCCGCTTTGCCGGGGCCGCTCCGCGTGGCCATGGGCGAGACGGACCTCGATCTCCAACCCGGCCTGCCGCTCGACGAATTGCGGGAGCGCGTCCCGAACCTGAACGGGATGCATCGACGCGAATTCGAGCATTTCATCCGCCAATACGAGAGCCTCGGCGAGCTTCCCGGGACCGTGCCCTACCCCGCGCAGGTCTGGCGGTTCGGCGAGGGCTTGAATTTCATCGCCCTGACCGGGGAGACGGTGGTGGACTACTCGCTGAAGTTCAAAGACGCCTACGGCTGGAACAACACCTGGGTGAGCGGCTACAACAACGACCTCCTCTGCTACGTGCCCTCGCTGCGGGTGCTGCGCGAGGGCGGCTACGAAGGAACGCTCGGGATGTGGGAATACGGCCATCGCGCCCCCTTTGCCGAAACCGTGGAGGAACGGATCATGGCCTTGGTCGCGGAGCTGATGGGAAGATGAGGCCTTGGCTGCCCTCCTGTCTCCCGGTCCGGGCGCGGAACCCGGTAGGGACGGCTGGCTCAGCCGTCCGTCGGAAGATCGCGCTACGCATCCATGGCGGACGGCTGAGCCAGCCGTCCCTACCAATCTCGCGTGTTTCGTCGAAGGCATTCTCGTCTCCACCATTCAAAACAACTCCATCTGCCCCGGCGTCCTGCGACGGAAGGCTGCGGCGGAGAGAGGCGCTCGCGGGCGGTCGAGTCCGGCGCGACGCTTCGAGATCTGGACGAGCCGGGCGATCTGCTCGGCGAGCGGGCCGGTTCCGGTCATGCGGTTGCCGTAGTCGGTGTCGTTGAGCCTCCCGCCGCGCATCTCGCGGATGCGGTTGAGGATCAGCTCCTTCCGTCCCGGCTCGAAGCGATCCAGCCAAGCGGCGAAGACCTCCTTCACCGCGTAGGGCAAGCGCAGGATCGTGCCGAAGGCCGAGACCGCCCCGTGCGCCGCCGCCGCCTCCATCAACGCGGGGATCTCGTGGTCGTTCAGGCCGGGGATGATGGGGGCGACGGACACGCCCACGGGAACGCCCGCGTCGCTCAGCGCCTTCATCGCGGCGAGCCGGGCTGCGGGGCGCGAGGCGCGAGGCTCCAGCGCGGAAGCGAGCTCGGCGTCGAGAGTGGTGAGGGAGAGGACCACCTTCACCGCGCCATGGGCCACCAGTTCCGCGAGCAAGTCGAGGTCTCGCGTGACGAGGGCGTTTTTCGTGACGATGCCGACAGGCTGGCGGAAGTCGGCGAGCACCGCGAGGCAGCGGCGCGTGATCTCCAGCTTCCGCTCCACGGGCTGGTAGCAGTCGGTGACGCCGCTGCACGCGAGAGGGACGGGGCGCCAGCTTTTCTTCGCGAGCTCCTCCTCCAGCAGTTCGGGGGCGCGCTCCTTCACGAGGATGCGGGATTCGAAATCGATCCCCGAGCTGTAGCCGAGGTACTCGTGGTAGGGCCGGGCGTAGCAGTAGGCGCAGCCGTGCTCGCAACCGCGATAGGGGTTGAGGCTGTGGGAGAAGCCGATGTCGGGGCTGGCGTTCGAGGTGATGATCGAGCGGGTGTCGTCGCGGAGGAATTCGGTGCGGACGCGGCGCGGTTCGAAATCCGGGTCGGTCCGAGCGATCTCCTCCCAAGCCCCGTCGTCGCTCTCGACGGAGAGACGCTCGAAGCGGTTGGGCGGATTCTCGACCGTGCCACGCCCGCGATGGGAGAGATGGATTGGCATTTTATGAACAAATGAACAGCATTCTATCCACTTGTCAACCGAGTTGAGAGCCCACAAGCCATTTCGTCGCGGGATGCCACTTCCATTCTTCCGCCCGCCGAAGTTCTCACGAACTTCGCTACGGCTTTCGATGGAAGGTCGTAAAATCAGCGCAGACCAGTGCCCATCAGCGATCGCCGGAGGCCCATCCCGATTCCCGCCTCAGATCGCGTTCTCCTCGAGGAACTTCCGCACCGCCGCCGCGCTGGCCTCAACGGGATGGCGGACCTGCTTTTTCCCTTTGAGGCTTTCGAGGGAGGGATCGGTCGGCGTCTCGCCGATGGCCTTCTCGATGATGGCGGGGAACTTCGCCGGATGCGCCGTGGCGAGGACGATGTGGGTGGCGGCGGGGTCGAGATCCTGGAAGCCGCAGGCGGTGTGCGGGTCGACGATGTAGTTGTAGCGCTCCTTCACCTTGCGGATGTTTTTGAGGATGTCGGCGTCGGTGCTGCGGGTCGCCGTGAAGTTGCTGGCGTCGAAGTTCGCGATCCGGATGGAGCCGTCCTTCCGGAACGTCTCCATCTGGGCGAGGGTGGCCTTCGCATCCTCGTCGTTGTGGTAGTAGAGGAAGCGCTCGAAATTCGAGGCGATCTGGATGTCCATCGAGGGCGCGTGGCTCGGGTGGACTTCGCCGGGCTTGTATTCGCCGGTGGTGAAGAGGCGGTGGAGGATGTCGTTCTGGTTCGTGGCGACGACGAAGCGGTCCACGGGCAGGCCCATCTGGTGAACCATCCACCCGGCGAAGATGTTCCCGAAATTGCCGGTGGGTACGACGAAATTGACGTCGTCGCGGTTGTCGGGCGGGAGCTGGGTGAAGGCGTGGATGTAGTAGACGCACTGGGCGAGGACGCGGACGACGTTGATGGAGTTGACCGCGGAAAGGCGCAGCTTTTCCTTGAAGGCGAGGTCGCCGAGCAGCTCCTTCACGATGGCTTGGGCGTCGTCGAAGGTGCCTTGGATAGGGATGGGAAAAATGTTGTCCGCTCCGGTGCAGGTCATCTGGCGCTCCTGAAGATCCGAGATTCGGCCCTCGGGGTAGAGGATGAAGACCCGCGCCCCCTTCTTTCCGGCGAGGCCGTGGATCGCGGCGGAGCCGGTGTCGCCCGAGGTCGCCCCGAGCACGTTGATGGGGATGCCAGTGCGCTCGACCTGCTCCTCGAAAAGGCTGCCGACGAGTTGGAGGCCGAAATCCTTGAAGGAGAGGCTCGGCCCGTGGAAAAGCTCAAGGACGAAGAGATTGTCGTCGAGCTGCTGGAGCGGCGCGTTCATCGTGTCGCTGAAGCTCCCGTAGCTGCGATCCACGATCTCCTCCAAATGCTCGCTGTCGTGATCCCCGTCGAAGAGGCTCAGGAAATCCCAAGCGAGGGCGGCGTAAGGGAGGGCGTCCTCGACGAGGATGGTCTGCGGCAGCGCGGGGAGGCCGCGGGGCACGTAGAGGCCGCCGTCGGGCGCAAGGCCCCGGGCGAAGGCTTCGGTGAAACTGACGGGCTCGCCGCCGCCGCGGGTTGAGACGAATTCCATGGCTGTAAATCGGGTTTCGGGGGAGGAAAAAGAAAATCGGGGAGGGAACGTGAACCTTCGCCGGGATCGGCGCGATGACAAGCGCGGGCTGCTCCGCGACATCTAACCGACATCCTCGACCCGCAGCAGCACAGGGCGGTCGCGCACGCAGTCGAGCGCCGCGATGCGGGCGAGGGCACCGAGGACGACGCCGTAGGAGGCGTAGTGCAGCATCAGGACGATGGCCGCGTATTGCTCGTCGTGGTCCTCGGGCTGGATCACGGAAAGGATGCCGATGCCCTCCTCGCCGAGCACGGTGGCGATACGGGCGAGCACGCCGGGGCGGTCCTCGGCCTCGACGCGGAGGTAGTATTTCGAGACGCTCTCGCCGATGGGCAGGGTCTCGCCGTAGAGGGAGTGGGTGACGAGGCCCGAGCCGAGGGCCGGCTGGGTCCACATGGCGGCGTCGGCGATGTCGGCGATGACCGAGCTGGAGGTCGGATCCTGCCCTGCGCCGGGGCCGTAGAAGAGGGTCTCGCCGACGATGTCCCCGCGCACCGCCACGGCGTTGCAGGCGCCTTTGACCGAGGCGAGGATGTGCTTCGAGGGGATCAGCGAGGGCTGCACCCGCACCTCGATGGAGCCGGATTCCTCGTGCAGCCGGATCACTCCGAGGAGCTTGATGGTGTAGCCGAGGCGTCCGGCAAAGGCGATGTCCTCGGCGCGGACGTGCTCGATGCCCTCCACGTGGAGGCGGTCGCAGGGCACCCAGCGGCCGTAGCTGAGCGAGGCGAGGATGATGGCCTTGTGCGCCGCGTCCCAGCCGTTCACGTCGAGGGCGGGATCGGCTTCGGCGTATCCGAGCACCTGCGCCTCGGCGAGGGCGGCGGCGTAGTCGAGGCCGCCCTCGGACATGCGGGTGAGGATGAAGTTGGAGGTGCCGTTGATGATCCCCACGACGGACTGGATGTGGTTGCCGATGAGGGATTCCTGCACCGCCTTGATGATGGGGATGCCGCCCGCGACGGCGGCCTCGTAGTGGATGGGCCGTCCGCAGGCCTCGGCGATGGCGAAGAGCTCCTGCCCCCGCTCGGCGAGGAGGGCCTTGTTACCCGTGACCACGGCCTTGCCTTTCTCCAAGGCGGCTTTGACAAGGTCGAAAGCGCGGTCGGTGCCGCCGATCAACTCGACGACGATGTCGATGCCCGGATCGTCCACCAGCTCCCGCAGATCGGTCGTGACGAGCCCGGCGGGCAGATCGACGGAGCGGGACTTGCCAGGATCGCGCACGGCGATGCGGGCCACCTCAAGATGGTAGCCCGTGCGTTCGCGGAGGAGATGGCGGTTCTTCGCGAGATTCTTGTAGACTCCCGCGCCGACGTTGCCGAATCCGGCGAGACCGATCTGGAGGGTGGGTGCCGACATGCCCGCAACCAAAGGACGGGCCAAGCAGGGAAGCAAGCGGATACTTTGGCCGTCCGTCAAGACAGCTCGCCCCCCTCCCCCACCCCATCTTCCCCGTTGCGCGACGGGGCGCGTTCTGGCAAGCTTCCCGCCTATGAGAACTCCCATCCTCCCCGCCCTCGTCGCGACCTTGGCCCTCTCCTTCGCCCCCGCCTTCGCCGAAGAGGGTTTCGTCGAACTCTTCAACGGCAAAACCCTTGAGGGCTGGACCCCGTCCTCGGAGAATCCCGAATCCTTCTCCGTGGCGGACGGCGTCCTCGTGGTGAAAGGCGGCAAGAGCCACCTCTTCTACACGGGCGAGGTGAACGGCGGGAAGTTCAAGGACTTCGAGTTGAAGGTCCGGGCCAAGACCTTCCCCGGCGCCAACAGCGGCGTCTACTTCCACACCGTCCTCCAAGCCGAGGGCTGGCCGGACCAAGGCTACGAATGCCAGGTGAACTCGACCCACAAGGACCCGAAGAAGACCGGCAGCCTCTACGGCGTCAAGAACATCGTCGCCCTCGCCGAAGGGCAGGAGGTGCCCAAGGGCGGCGACAGCGAAGTGCGCGAGAAGGCCCCCAGCACCGACGGGGAATGGTTCGACTACCACATCACGGTGCAGGGCAAGCGCATCGTCATCCGCGTCAACGGCGAAGTCACGGTCGACTACACCGAGTCCGAGGGCGGCCCCGGCGACGCGAACTTCCCCGGACGCAAGCTCGGCGAAGGCACCTTCGCGATCCAAGCGCACGACCCGGACAGCGAAGTCCACTACGAGCGCTTCGCGGTGAAACCGCTTTGAAACGAGAGGCTGCCCACCCTCTGGAAAACCCGGCATTTTCCGTTTGTCTTTCCGGCTCCCGCGAGTATTACTGTCTCCCCCCGCGCCGGGAGCCCCCCTTCCTGCGCGAGAATGGCAAGGCTCGATAGCTCAGTTGGTAGAGCAGAGGACTGAAAATCCTTGTGTCCCCAGTTCGAATCTGGGTCGAGCCACCTCCCTCCCCTTGGTTCCATAGAGAGGGACGCAAACCGCGGAAATGGTGGGCCTCAATGCGCCTCCAGCCAGTTTTCCCCGGTGCCGGACTCGACGACGACGGGCACGTCTAGGGGCAAAGCGTTCTTCATCGCCTCCTCGATCTTGGGAACGAGTTCTTCCTTTTCCTCCCGATGGAGGTCGAAGACGAGTTCGTCGTGGACTTGCAGGAGCATCCTCGTGCGGGTGCCCCTTTCGTCGAGCAGTTCGGCGACGCGGACCATGGCGATCTTGATCATGTCGGCGGCGGTGCCCTGGATGGGCGTGTTGATCGCGGTGCGCTCGGCGGCGGAGCGGATCATGCCGTTTTTCGAGTTGATGTCGCGGAGGTGGCGGCGGCGTCCGGTGAGCGTCTCGACGTAGCCGTCGCGGCGGGCCTGCTCGATGGTCTCGTCCTGGTAGCGCTTCACGCCGGGATACTGGCGGAAATATTCGTCGATGACGCCCTGCGCCTCGCCCCGGGAAAGCTCGCCGTTGAGCCGCTGGGAGAGGCCGAAGGCGGAGATGCCGTAGATGATGCCGAAGTTCACCATCTTCGCGGTGCGGCGCATGTCGGCGGTGACGCCCTCCAGCGGCACGCCGAAGACGCGGGCGGCGGTGGCGAGGTGGATGTCCTCCCCGGCGCGAAAGGCGGCGATCATGGCCGGGTCGCCGCAAAGCGAGGCCATCACGCGCAACTCGATCTGCGAGTAGTCGGCGGAGAGGAGGACGAACTCCTCGTTTCGCGGGACGAAGGCGCGGCGGATCTCGCGCCCCTGCTCGGAGCGGATGGGGATGTTCTGCAAATTCGGGTGGTTCGAGGCGAGCCGCCCGGTCGCGGCAAGGAGCTGGTGGAAGGTGGTGTGGATGCGTCCGGTGCCGGGGAAGATGGCTTCGGGCAGGGCGTCGACGTAGGTGCTCTTCAGCTTCGCGGCCTCGCGGTAGGCGAGGAGGTCGCGCACGATCCGGTGCTCGGCGGCGAGCGCGGCGAGGGTCTGCTCGTCGGTCTTGTATTGCCCGGTCTTGGTCTTCTTGGCCTTGTCCGCGAGGCCAAGGCGGTCGAAGAGGATTTCGCCGACCTGCTTCGGGGAATTGAGGTTGAACTTCGTCCCGGCAGCCTCGTAGACGGCTTTTTCGTATTCGGCGATGCGTTCGCCGAGGAGCGCGCCGGTCTCGGCGAGGGCGGCGGGATCGACGCGGATGCCCTCCTTCTCCATCGCCACGAGCACGGGAACGAGGGGGCATTCGATCTCGTGAAGGACGCGTTCCTGCTCCAGCTCGCGGACTTTCTTCCGCAGGATCGCGGCGAGCTGCCAGGTCACGTCCGCGTCCTCGCAGGCGTAGCGGGCGATGTCCTCGAAAGCGGGGCCTTCCGGGGCGGCGGCTTCGGTCCCGGACATCGCGGCCTCGTCGAAGAGGTTGAGCTGGCCGGATTTCTCGACGGGCTTGCCGAAGACGGAATCGTAGGGGATGGGGGTGTAGCCGAGGAGGGACTCGGCGAGGTAGTCCATCTTGTGCCGCTGCTCGGGCTCGACGAGGCTGTGGGCGAGCATGGTGTCGAAGAGGGGCGTGGCGACGCGGAGCCCCTGCCAGAGCAGCACGCCGATGTCGAACTTGAGGTTGTGCCCGATCTTCTCGATGCGCGGATCGGCGAAGACTTCGCGGAATTCCCCGAGCACGGCCCGCCCCGCCCCGCCGGGAGGCACTTCGACGTAGACGCCGTGGTGGTCCTGCCAGGAAAAGGCGAGGCCGATGACGGAAGCGGTCTTCTCGTCGAGGGAGGTCGTCTCAAGGTCGAAGCACCAGGAGTCGAGCGCCTTCAACTCCCCGATCAGCGCGGCCCGTCCCGCGGCGGCGGCGGCGCGGAGGGAGCGGTAGCGCTTCTCGAAATCGGCGATGGTCTTCAACTCGGCGACGAGCGTTCCGCCCCCGGTCTCGGCGGAGCTGTGGCCGCGCCCGGCTTGGAAGCCTTCGCCGAAGAGCCGCTTCCCGAGAGCGTTGAACTCGAATTCGACGAAGAGCGATTTCAAGGCCTCGTCGTCGCGGGGGCCGAGCTCGATCTCCTCGAAGCTCGTCACGACGGGGGCATCGGTCAGGATGGTGGCGAGCTGTTTGGAGAGCCGGGCCTGCTCGCCGTGGGCTTCGACGTTTTCGCGCTGCTTGCCCTTGAGCTCGGCGGCGCGGGCGATCAGCGCCTCGACGGAGCCGAATTCGGCGACCAGCTTTTTCGCGGTCTTTTCCCCGATGCCGGGTACGCCGGGGATGTTGTCCGAGGCGTCGCCCCACAGCCCGAGGACGTCGATGGTCTGAAGCGGGTCGTCCACTTCCCAGATTTCGCGGATTTTCGCCGGGTCGAGGATTTCGGCCTCGCCGCCCTGGCGACCCGGTTTGTAGATGAAGGTCGAGGCGGTGACGAGCTGGGCGAAGTCCTTGTCGGGCGTGACCATGTAGGTTTCAAAACCGCCGAGGGCCTCGGCCTTTTTGGCGAGGGTGCCGATGACGTCGTCGGCCTCGTAGCCGGGGCATTCGATCACGGGGATGCGGAAGGCCTCGACGAGGCGTTTCACATGCGGCAGTTGCAGGGCGAGATCCTCGGGCATCTCGTCGCGCGTCGCCTTGTAGGCCGGGTAAAGCTCGTGGCGCGGGGTCGGCTCGGGCGTGTCGAAGACGACGGCGAGGTGGGTGGGCGACTGCTTTTCGAGCAGGTCGAGGAGGGTCGTGGCGAAGCCGAAGAGGGCCGAGGTGTTGAAGCGCTTCGACGTGTAGATGGGGCTGCGGATGAGGGCGAAATGGGCCCGGTAGACCAGGGCCATGCCGTCGAGAAGGAAAAGTCGCTTGGGGGCCTCGGCCATGCGGGAAGGGAACGGCGGGCCTCGCCTGGTGTCAAGGGCTACGAGCCGTACACCAAAGGCGCATCCCCTGCCCCCTCGACGACGAGATCCCGCCATCGCCCGATGGGATCCCCCGGCGCGTGGCCCTCGTGGACCGAGACGAGATAGACCCGGCCGCCGAGCACCTCGTAGAAGGCCTGCTGGCGGAAGCGCCGCGCCAGCAGGACGGCCTCGGCGCGGTCGCACACGATGCCGTAGCCCGGCTCGGCGTGGGAGAAGTCGGGGCTGCCCCCGGTGACGGGGAAGGACTCCAGCCCGAGGCGGGCGATCTCGTTGCGCAGGTGCTCGTCGGCGACGAGGTTCTCGGCGACCTCGACCCGCTCCCCGCCGGGATTCCATGCCGTGACGACGCGGAACTCGGGCGGCACGTCCGCCTCGGCGCAGCGGAAGCGCACCCGGCGGTATTCCGGCGGCAGGTCCGCGTGAAAGCGGAGCGGGGGCGGCAGCTCCCCGGCGAGGCCCTTGGCGAAGAAGCGGCGCACCGACCGCCGCCGGATGAAACGGATCAACTCGACCTTCTCGGTGCGGCGGAACATCGCGTAGAGGAACCACGGGATCGAGAAGAGGCTGAAGACGGCGAGCACCCCCACCCAGAGCAGTTTCAGCCTCGCGGTGAGACGCCGCGTGAAGAGCGCCCAAAGGAGATAGACCGGCCACTGGACGACGAGGGTATAGAAGCCGTAGCGCGAGACGGTGAAAAACCACTCCTCCGGCTCCGGCATCTCCTCGCCGTGGTAGGCGGCGGGCAGCCCGTAGACGACGAGCCAGCCCACCGTGACGAGATAGGCGAAGGGGAGGAAGAAGGCCGGTCCGGCGGCGAGCGCGTATCCGAGGAGGCGGGGGACCGGCTTCATTCGGCGGAGGACTTCAACGGAGCGGCTCCGGGTCAGGCGCACCAACGCCGCAATTTCTCCAGGAGCGGCGGCACATGCTCGTAGGGATCGACGTCCTCCTCGAACTCCAAGGTGACGAAGCCCTCGTAGCCCGTGTCCTTGAGAATCTTCACGACCCGTTCGAGATCGGCGGGCTGCTTCTGCCGCCCTCCCTCCCCGACCCGGATCTCCGTCTTGATCTGGACGTTCACCGCATAGGGCGAGGAGGCCTCGATCTCGGCGTAGACATCTTCGGCGATGAAGTTTCCGCTGTCGAGGTTCACCCCTACCCAGGGACTCTCGACCGCGCGGACGATGCGCAGGAGCCGGTCCGCCGTGGCGATGCTGTCGTGGTTCTCGATGCCGAGATAGACTTGCTTCTTCTCCGCGAGGACGGCGGCTTCGGTCAGGGCGGAGACCGCGTTGGCCTCGGCCTGCTCGGGCGAGACGCCTTTCGGATGGTTGCCCGCGAACACGCGGACATGGGGCGCGCCCATCGTGGCGGCGTGCTCGATCCATTGGTGGACGTAGGCGATCTGCTCGGCACGCTCCGGCGAATCCGGCGGATGCGAGAAGTTGTTCCCCACCGCCGTGCCCGAGATCGCGATCCCCTTCTCCGCCGCGACCCGGCGGCATTCCGCGAAGTCGGCCTCCCCGGCGTCGGGCGGAAAGAAATAGCTCGTCAGTTCCGCTCCCTGCGCCCCGTGCTCGGCGCAGTAGCCGATGAATTTCGCCATGTCCATGGCACGCTCGTCCGCCACATAATCCGCGTTCTTTTTGCCGCGCATCCATTCGAAATGCTTGCGGAACGAATAGGCCGCCAGCCCCACTTGGAGTCCCTTGCCGGAACGCTGATAGGGTTCCGTGACGGCGAAAAGCGGAGCGGCGGGCGCAAGCCCCAAGGCGAGGGCTCCGCGCATCCAGGAGCGGCGGTTCATCTTCATGGGTGGATTCTAGTGCGGGCTTGGGGAAATTCCCATCTTAAAACGTCGATAAATCTTGCTCTCCTACTCCTCCTCATCCTCCTACTTATACTCAAAAGCCGCTGGAGCATGAGTAGGAGGATGAGGAGGAGTAGGAGCATGAGAGGTCAATACCGACCATCCCTCACCTCGAACTTCGTCGCCTTCCCCAGCGTCGGCCTCCCGTGCCCGACCCATTCGGCGACCCAGTCGAGGAGCCGTTCCTCCGGCACCGACGGCGGGCCGAAGAGGCGTTGCGATTTCGCCGCGTTGCTGAGCCACGCGGTCCCGGCCTCGGCACCAGTGAAGGAAACGAGGCGACCGAGCCGTTCCGCGAGAGCCTCCGCCGTGTCGCGCACCGGGAGGATGCGTGCTCCGGTGACGTTGAGGACGCAGGCCTCCGGCGCGGGAGCGGCGAGCGACAGGGAGCGCACGATGCGGGCGACAGCGTCGCCCTGCCAGATGCAGTTGAAATATCCCGTCGCCAGATCGACCGGCTCATCGGCGAGGATCTTCAAAGCCAGATCGACGAGCACCCCGTAGCGCAGATCGACGGCGTAGTTCAGGCGGATGAGCGAGAGCGGCGTGCCGTGTGCCTCGCTCGCGGCGAGGAAGGCCCTCTCCCGCCCGAGGCAGGAGAACGCGTAGTTCCCGACCGGGGCGGGCTCGTCCTCCTCCGTCGAGCCCCCGCCTTCCGGATCGACGAAAGGATAGACGCAACCCGTCGAAAGCGCCACGATCGCCGCCCCGGCGAAACGCTCCGCGACGAGGGCGGGCATCTCCTCGTTGAAACGGCGGAGCTCGTCGGAAGCGCCATCGGTGCCGAACTTCTTCCCCGCGAGGAAAAAGACCGCCCCCGCCTCGGGCAGCGCCGCCACCGCGTCCGCGTCCGTGAGATCGGCGGGGACCGTCTCGATGCTGGCGATTTCAAAAGGCTCCCGCGCCGCCGCGTCGCCGAAACGCGAGACCGCGATGACGCGGCGGCCCGAGCCCAGCACGTCGAGGGCGCGGCGGAGCATCAGGGCGAGGTGGAATCCCATCTTCCCCCCGGCCCCGGCCACGAGAAGGTCGCCGTCGCTGCGCTCCAGCGCCTCGACCACGCCGCGATCCGGTTCGCTCGCGAGTCGGTCGAGTTCTTCGACGGATTGGGGACAGGGGATCGCCGCAGGCATGTCCCCTTCATCATGCCCGACGAAGCCGCGGGAGCCTAGAAAAAACGCCTTCCCCCGCCTCCTTGATCGCGCGAGGCCGCCTCACCCGCCGATGAACCAGAAAACGCGGCCCGCCGTCACCGCGCTGGCGGGGAACTCCGGCGCTCCGGCGAGCACCTCGCGGGCGCGGGCGTGCTTGGACGCCCCGTTCACGAGGAAGAGCACCTCCTTCGCCGCCGCGAGGAGCGGATAGGTGAAGGTGATGCGCCAAGTGTCAAGCTGGGGTACCTCGTTCGCCACGACCCAGCGTTCACGCTCGGCGAGGGCGACGGTGCTGGGGAAAAGCGAGGCCGTGTGTCCGTCGTCGCCCATGCCCAAGAGGGTCAGGTCGTGGACGAAACAGGGTTCGCCCGCCAGCTTCGCGAGCTTGCGGAGATGCGTCTCGCAGCGTTCCGCGGCCTCGGCGGGAGGCAGCTCGCCGAGAATGCGGAGCACGTTCGCCGACGGGATGCCCGAGGCGTCGAGGAGGCTCTCCTTCGCCATGCGGTAGTTGCTTTGCGCGTCCTCCGGTCCCACGGGGCGCTCGTCGCCGAAGGTGACCATGACACGCTCCCAATCGATCCCCGGCCAAGTGGCCAAGGCCCGGTAGATCGGTGCCGGCGTCGAACCGCCGCAGAGGCTCAGACGGAACACGCCTCCCTCCGTCTGCTTCGCGAGGATGCGCTCCGCGATGAACTCGCTCGCCTCCCCCACGAAATCCTCCGGATAAACCACTTCAGCATTCATCTCATTTCCCGCTCGCAACCCATGACCCATGACCCATGACCCATGAGCCATGACCCATGACCCATGACCCTCACGCCGGATCCCC
>DDTJ01000002.1 GCA_002344525.1 Akkermansiaceae bacterium UBA2367 | reverse complement strand
ACGGGGTTCGGAGGGGAGTCCGGGTTCGACAAGTTCTACACGTTGAAGCAATGGGAGGCGAAGGGCGGCCCGCCGCTGGCTGGGGCGGGATCTCCCGACGCGCCGAAGGTGCTGCTGTGGGGCGACAGCCACGCGGGGGCGGTGATGCCCGTGCTCGACGACTTGGGGAAGGAGTTCGGCGTCACCGTCTATCTGGCATGGCAAGGGGGCAGGCCCCCGATCATCGGTGCACGGGGAGGCCCTTCCCGATCCAGCAAGAGGGAGCTGGAACGGGCGGAAGACGAACGGCAGGTTCTGGATCTGCTGGAAAGCACCCGCTTCGACGCGGTTCTGTTCGTCGCCAGATGGCCCATCTATGTCCTGGGCCTTCCGAACGGGGAACGCCGCTATTTGCTCACCGAACCGGATGATCGCAGTCTGTCGACGCGGGACAAAGCGACCCGTCTCTTCTTGGAGCGCTTCCCGGCCACCATCGCGAGCCTCGAAAGCCGGGGCACCGATGTCTACGTGCTGAACAACACCTACGACCAGCCCGTCAGCGTCCCGGAAGCGCTCGTCCAAGCCCGCAGACATGGCAGGGACATCAACGACTGGGCCTTGACCCTCAACGAGCACCGCAAGAGGAACGCCGATGTCACCGGACTGCTGGAGCGGGCGCTGAAGGGAAGCGGCGCGTCCTTGCTGGATCCCTTGCCGTTCTTCACGGACGAAAAGGGCGTCTACCTGATGGCCAAGAACGGCGAGCCCCTCTACTCGGACCAGACGCACCTGTCGCCCTTCGGCGCCCGCCAGTTGAGACCCCTGCTGGAGCCGATCTTCCGGAAGGCGGCTGGGCAGGACCGGGCCGATTGAGCCGACCCGGATCGACCGGGAACCTACCCCAGCGCCTCCCGCAAAACGGCGAACTGCTCCCGCTGCTTGGCCAGCACGATCTGCCGCGCCTTCTCCGCCTTGGCTTTGGCGGCGGCGGGGTCTTTGGCGAGGGCGAGGACGGTCTCGGGGATCTGCCGGATGCGCTCTTCGTCGTCCATGGTGAAAAGCCATTCGTCGAGGCCGATGTCGCGCCACATGAAGCCTTTGTTGGTCTGCTCGTCCCAGCGCCCGACCACGGCGGGGATGCCGTTGGCGATGCACACGATGGGGCTGTGCATCTCGTTGCCGAAAAGGCCGAGGCTGCGGGCGTAGATGCTGAGGGCCTCGTCGGTGAGCCAGAACTTCTCCCGCCAGACCACGTTCTTTTTCACGTCGTCGGGCAGCGGATCGTAGAGCACCTCCTTGCCGAGCGCGATCTGGGTCTGGTCCTCGTGGGTGACGAGCACCTTGACCCCGGCTTCGCGCACGAGGCGGACGATGGCCTCGCGGTGCGGGGCGTGGTCGTGCTCCTTCATCTCCTCGCTGCGAGCGAGCTTGACGGGATCGACGGCACGGTCCGGGTGCAGGGTCCAGAAGGGCGTCCAGCGGTAGCGCGGGATGCAGCAGAGGAATTTGCCCTCCTCCAGCCCGTTCTCCTTGAGGTAGGCGGTGGCGCGTTCCTCGTCGCGCAGCTTGACGATGCCGAAGGCGGTGTCGGGACCCCAGCCCATCGCGGGCGGTTTCGGGACGCCGAGGATGCCGATGGCGGCTTGGGCGGAGACGCCGTCGCGGAAATAGACGAAGGCGGCTTTCTTGAGGGTGTCGAGAAGCTCCTCGCCGGCCTCGGTGAGGGAGATGCCCATGACGCCGAAGGGCTTGCCCGTCTCCTCGACCCAGCGTTTGACGTGGCGCCAGGCGGCGAAGCCGGAGCTGGAGCCGTGCAGGAGGAAGTCGCATTCCTCGAAGGCGCGGGCGACGCTCTCCTGGTCTTTGAAGAAGGGCACTTCGGGGAAATGCTTGCGGAAAAGGGCGTCGGCCCCGTTCTCCATGTTGCTGGTCCAGAAGCGCACCTCGGCGTCGATTTGATGGAGCTTGAGCAGTTCCATCATGCCCATGTAGTGGGCGATGTCGCCGATGTTCTGGCTTTGCCAGCCGTTGCGCAGGAGGATGCGGGGTTTCCGTTTGCCCTCGGCCACGGCGGGGATGGCGGCGAGGCTCGCGGCGAGGGAGGAGTGGAGGAAGCGGCGTCGGTTCATGGAGGTTCGATTGGGGGTGCTCAGGTCAATAAGGCGCGGAGGAAGGGGATTGGACACTGGAAAAATCGCCCTGCTATCGCAGCCAATTGCAAAACTTTCTTCCATTTGCGGCGATTCGCGTTCCATTCGCGAAAATTCGCGTTTCTCATCTTTTTCAAACGCGAATGGCCGCAAATCTCCGCGAATGTTCGCGAATCAGGATCGACGAAAGGAGTTTTGCAATCACCTCTCTCTACATGTAGGTGAGCTTCTGCGCTCACATCCCTTCAGCCGAACCCGATGCGCCGCTTGCTCCTCCACCTCCGCCGCCTCCTCCCGGTCCTGCGATGGGCTTTCCTCGCCGTCGCGCTGGCAGCGGTGGGCCTCGCGATCGACGACGCGACCTCGCGCCCCTCCCCCACCGCCTTCGACCCCGCTCGCTTAGGCAAGCTGGAGGCCTCGATGTGGCGGAGCTACTACGAGCATCGCTGGGTCGCGCTGGCGCTCGACGGGCTGCGGGTTTCCCGCCAGGAATACGGTCTCTCGCTCTGGGACGGAACGCGCAGTTCCATTCTCGCGGCGCGGGCGGCCTCCCGCTTCCGCGGGGACACGGACGACCCGCTCTGCCTCCCCCTGCTGGAGCGCTACTACGGGATCCTCCGCGAAGGGTTCGGGGCCGACTTCGACACGCGGAAGGCGGCGCGTCTGGAGCTGGAATGGTGGCGCGAGCGCCGCCGCAAAATCGGTCCCGGCGACTACGCGAAGACCCTCGCAGCGAACGCCGCCCTCGTCTACGGCCTCGAACCGGAAGCCCTCCTCGCGACCTCGCGGAAACGGGCGCGGGCGATGGACTACCGCGACTTGCACGGACGCGGCGAGGGGATGACGGAGGAGCATTGGCAGGAGGTGACCCGGCAGCTTGAGGGGGCCTACACGGCGCTGAAGGCGGCGCTCACCGACGGGGAGTACGGTTTCCTTCACAACGGCGTCACCGCCCATCGCGGGAGCAGTCTGGAGCATCCCGAGAACACCCTGCGCGCCTTCCGCCACGCCCTTGAACTCGGTGCCGACTGGATCGAGCTGGACATCTTCACCACCGCCGACGGGCATCTCGTCGTCCATCACGACGCGACGACCGCCGCGACCTCGGACCGCGATCTCGTGATCGGCTCCTCGACGCTGGAGGAATTGCGGCAGCTCGACGTGGCCCACCGCTTCCGCGAATCGCGCGGGCTTTCGCGGGAGGACTGCCCTCCGGAAAGGATGCCGCTGCTGTCCGAAGCGCTCGACCTGATCTTGGAGCAACGCCGCACCCGCCTCTCGATCCAACCAAAGGACGATTCGGTCGAGACCGCTGTCCGCCTCGTCGAGGAGAAGGGGGCGGTGGCTTGGTGCGGTTTCAACGACGGCAACCTCGCGAAGATGCGCCGGGTGAAGGAGCTCGTCCCGGCCCTCGCCGTCTTCTGGGACCGCCCCGCCAAATTCGATCTCGAAGCCGATCTCGCGACCGCCCGTGAACTCGCCTTCGAAGCCGTCGTGGTCCGTCAGGACGGAGTCGACGCAACCGTCGTCGAGCGGATCCAGGCGGCGGGATTCGAGGCCGGGGCATGGACGGTCAACGATCCGGCGAGGATGCGCGAGCTGCTCGGCCTCGGGATCGACCGCCTCTACACCGACGATGTCCGGGGGATGCTCCGGATTCTGCGGGAGAAGGAGGCGGAGTGATCCCGGGGCGACGCGGGCCGGGATTTCGCCTTTCCGTGCCGGAGAAATCTGCCATCTTTCCCGTCACATGAGCCGCCTCTCCTTCCTTCTTCTCCCGTCCGCCGCTATCGCCCTGCTCCTCGCCGGCTGTGCCAGCGACGGAGGGAGCGTCTCGCCCACCGTGAACCCGGCCCATCCCGCCGCGACGGCCCCGGCTCAAGGCAGCGTGCAGACGACCTATTCGGGCTTGAAATACGAAGTCCTCCGTCCCGGCACCGGCGCGAAACCCGCGTCCTACAACCGGGTGAAGGTCCACTACCACGGCTACCTGCCCGACGGCACGGTCTTCGACAGCAGCGTGCAGCGCGGCCAGCCCGCGACCTTCGGGCTGAACGAAGTCATCGCCGGCTGGCGCGAGGGGATTCCGTTGATGCAAGAGGGGGCGAAATACCGCTTCACCGTGCCGCCGCATCTCGCCTATGGAGCCAACGGGATGCCGCCGAAGATCGGGCCGAACCAGACCCTGATGTTCGACGTGGAGTTGCTTCAGGTGCTGTATTGAAAATACTCTTACTCGTTTACTCCTTACTCTTACCTCTTACTCCATCGAACGTCCCCAGCCCGTTCGGTTTGGAGTAAGAGGTAAGAGTAAGGAGGTAAGAGCAGGAGTAAGGGTCTCGCTTCGCTCAACCCTTAGGACCCTTCTTCCGGAAAGGCCACTCCGGCGAACCCGGGGGATCCACCGCCACCGGGGCCTTGCCGAATCCGAAGTCGGCGGGTTTCAGATTGCGGCCCGGCCAGAAGGTCTCGTCCTTGATGAAACCGTAGAAGCTCGGATAAAAAGGATCGACGTAGGACACATCCGCTTTCTCCGGCACCTCCAGTCCGGTGAGATGCAACGCCGCGTTCACGATGAGGCGGCGCAGGTCCTCGCTCACCAGATCGACCGCCGCGCCCGCCGTGGTGCAGAAAGCCTGCCCCTTCGTCGTACCGTTCGGCGCGGTGTATTCGCGCAGCCAAGCGAGGGCTTGGAGAGGATCGTTCTTCTCCCCCTCGATTGGCTTCGAGGCGGGATCGAGGGTCTCGGTGACAATGCCGCGCAGCAGGACGGTCTCGTCCCCGGTGAGGTTCTTCACGGTGTAGACATCCGAAGCGGCGAAGACATCCTCGACCCCGCGCAGGACGGGATGCGAGGCGTTCGCCTCCTCGATCACGCCTCGCGCGCCCTCCTTCTTGTGCGCCCCGTGGTGGGCCACCCAAGTCTCGCCGAGGATCTTCAGGCCGAAACCGCCTTTCGACCAGTCGCCGTAGGTCCAGCCGCCGTCTTCCATCTTTCCGGCGAAGGCGTGGGTCGCGGTGCGCAGACCGATGACCGGCTTGCCCGCGTTGAGAAAGGCCGTGATCGGCGCGGTCTGCTCGGGCGGCAGGTCGCGGAAGCGGGTGAAGACCACGAGCAGGTCCGCTTCGGCGAGGGCCTCGGTGCCGGGGATGTTCTTCTGCTGGTTCGGATCGATGTGGCCCTTCTCCGGATCGATCGAGAAGAGCACCGTCGCGTCGAAACCATGGCGGCGGCTGAGAATCTTCGCGAGCATGGGCAGGGCCTCCTCGGAGCGGTATTCCTCGTCCCCGGCGAGGAAGACGATCTTCTTGCCCTTGCCGGGGCCGTTGCCTCCGGGGAGGTGGAGGCCGGGGGAGTCGGCGGCGCAAAGCGAAACCATGGCGGCGGAGAGCGCGACGGAAGCGGCGAAGGAGCGGAAGGGGGATTTCATAGGCATAAGCAAAGGGGCGAATCCAACTCTGGACCCGGAGCGGCCCGATTGCCATGGCGAAATCAGGGCGGAGCGGAAAGCCATCGCCCCAGCCTTGAACCCCGCCCGATCCGCCTTATCCTCACCCCTTCGCATTTCCGCATGGACCCTCTCGAACAAGCCCGGCGCGTCGTCGCCCTCGAAATCGAGGAGTTGCAGCGCCTCCTTGAGCGCCTCGACGCCTCCTTCGCCGCCGCCGTGGAGATCCTGAAAGCCACGGTCGAGGGCGGGGCGAAGATCCTCGTCGTCGGGGTCGGGAAATCCGGCAACGTCGGCAGCAAGCTCGCCGCCACCCTGAACTCGACCGGAGCGCCCGCCGCCGTCCTGAACTGCCAGGACGCCATCCACGGCGACCTCGGCCTCGTCAACGCGGGCGACAGCGTCGTCGCCCTCAGCTACTCCGGCGAGACCGCCGAGCTCCTCGCCCTGCTCCCGCACCTGAAACGCCGCGGCGCCCGGATCGTCGCGATCACCGGTAAGCCCGCCTCGACCCTCGGCAAGGCCGCCGACTGCGTCCTCGACATCCACGTCCGCCGCGAGGCCTGCCCCCTCAACCTCGCCCCCACCTCCAGCACCACGAACACCCTCGTCATGGGCGATGCCCTCGCCATGGTCCTGCTGGAGGCGCGCGGCTTCACCAAGGAGCATTTCGCCGAGCTGCACCCCGGCGGATCGCTCGGCCGCGCCCTGCTCCTCCGGGCCGGGGACATCATGCGCAGCGGGTCCGATTTCGTGACGGTCTCGCCCGGCCTCGCCATCCGCGAGGTCATCGCCCGCATGACCAAGGCCCGCGCCGGTGCCGTCGTCGTCGTGGCGGAGGACGGAACCCTCGCCGGGATCTTCACCCAGGGCGACTTCGCCCGCGCCTTCCAGTCGGGCGGCGCCGGGATCGGGGACGAGCCGGTCGGAGGCCACATGACTCGCGAGCCGAAGCGCGTCCATCGCGGCAAACTCGTCGGCGAAGTCCTGCGCCTCCTCGAAGAGCACCGCATCGACGACCTCGTCGTCGTGGACGGCGACCGCATCCCCGTCGGGATGATCGACACGCAGGATCTGACCCGGCACCGGGTGGTGTGAACGGGGTCCTGCGACCTTTTACAGATCGGCAGGCTCCCTCTCGTCCGTCGCCTCCGTTCCCGTTGCGGGGGGCGGAGCCTGCCCGGCGAGATCGCGTTCGACGACTTTGGCGCCGGGGAGGCTACGGGATTCGCCCGGCCCGGCGGGTGGCGGGGCGGGTGTGGTGCGCTGCCCGGCGATGAGCTTCCACTCGGTCACGGTCATCAACCCCCTCTGCGCCGCCGCGGTGTCGCGGAAGGCGGCGGCGTTCATCGCCTCCGCGAAGGTGTGCTCCGCCTCGAGGATGCGACCGTGGCGGAGGTGGCACTCGGCCTCGGCGAGCATGAGGTTTCCGTAGAGAGGGGCGTAACGGCGGGCCTCACGAAGGCGCTCCAGCGCTTCGTCGGAACGCTCCAGCTCCTCCAGAACGGCGGCGTGGCCGATGGCGGAGAAAATGTCCTGCGGATAGAGGCTCCGTGCTCGGGCGAAATAGGCATCCGCCTGCTCCAACGCCTGGCGGCGCGCCGGCCCGGGCATTTCGGGAAGGATGCCGGCGACTTGGGCGTGGGCCGAGAGGGTGAAGGCGAAGGGGTTTTTCGGATCGAGGGCGCGGACCGAGTGGAGATGGCGCAGGTGCTGGAATCCCGTGCGATCCTCCTCGAAATGGCGTCGCGCCATTTCGTAGTGGTATTCGCTTTGCGAGAGAATCGCGCAGAGGAGCGACATGGCCAGCCCGCCGCCGAAAACGAGGGAGCGCTGGCCGAAGCGCAGCCAGCCGCCGGGCAGGATGGACGGGAGGCGGCGGGCGGAGGTCGCCGGTTTCAGCGCCGCCGCCATCGGATCAGGCGCGGCGAGCACGGCGAGGAAAGCCGCCGCGACCACGGCGAATATCGGCAGATGGAGGACGAAGTCGAAGGCGGCGAGCAGGGCGAGGGCGCCGAGGGAGGACATCGCCCCGAGGACATGGGCGAGGTGGTCCGAGCTGGGCAGACGCCGCCCCGCCGGGGCGCCGAAGTTCGCGTAGGCGCGGACGAAGCGGAATCCGCCCGCGGCGTGGAGCGCGAGCACCAGGAGGAGTAGCCCGAGCCCGGTCAGACCGTAATCGGCGAGCATCTGGAGGTATTCGTTGTGGACGAACTCCGGCTCCTCCGCCGCCGCGTCGAGCGACGGGGAGCGGTGGAGCCGTCCGTAGATGTAGGAGGTGCGGCTGCCGGTGCCGAGGGCGGGGGACTCCATCGCCTGTTCCCAGCCCGCCTTCCACACCTGCGGCAGGGCAAGGTCGCCCCCTTTGGAGAGGAGCGAGCGATCGAGCACCCGGGAGATGGGTCCGGAAGCGACAGCGAGGGAAAGGGCGAGGACGACCGCCGCTCCGGTCGAGGCCAGGAGGATACCGCGCTTCACTTGGGGCGTCGCTTGGCGGTGCAGGATGACGCCGGAGAGGACGGCGAAGGCCCCCGTCCCGGCGATCAGGGTGAGGATGGCCGTGGCGCATCCGGTGCCCAGGACGACGGCGGCGGAAAGCGCTCCGAGAGCGCCCATGACGCAGCGGACGAGGGGAGGTCGGCGGCTGTAGGCCGCCGTGGCGAGCCAGAGCGGCATGAGCATCGCGAGGAAGCCTGCGAAATGGTCGGGATGGTTGAAAATCCCCCCGGCGCGGCTGGCAATGGTCCTCTCATAGCCCGGCACGAGCCAGAGCGTCGGGGAGTGGAGTTTCTGGACGAGGGCGAAACCGAGGTTCAGGAGCACGAGCAAGGCGAGGACATCGACGAAGCATCTCCGCCATTTCGCCGAATCGAGCAGATGGAGGAAGAGTCCGTAGACGAGGAAGGCGGCCACGAAGAGGCCCGCGTCCTCCCTCGCGAAATAGGCCACCGGGGAATGCGCCGCCCGCGCCAGCAGGTACCCGGCGAGCGCGAGCGCCACGAGGACGCTCCATCGGGGCAGGGCGAAGGAGGCCTTTTCAAAGACCAGCCCGATCGAAAGCACGGCTGCCAGCCCGAGGAAGCCGTAGGCGGGCCAAAGGAAAGTCATCGACGCGGCGGTGCCGCCCAAGCCCGTCAACACGATCCCGGCCAGGAACATCACGATCACCGCCACACGCCAGCACACTTTCATCCGAAAAGGGTTCCAAGCGAAGAACCGCATGAATTATGCCGCAATTTAAGAAAAACCAAAATGTAATTTTAGTTGAATATCTGGTTTTTAGAAAAATCTCCAGAAATCCGCTTGGGCAACGGTGCCAATGGCGAATGGCACGGACTTAAGGGTTGTTATCGGCATCCTGACTGAGAGCCGCCCCAAAAACCAGCGCCGAAGGCGCGGTCCATCGCAGCCCAGGCCAGCGGCCTGGGAAACCGGATCCGAAAAACGGACGAGGGCTGAAGGCCCGACCCATCCGCGTGGATGCCGAGCAAGACAAGTCGGGCCTTCAGCCCTTCGTCAGGTTGAACCCCGCAGACTTGGGCCGTCGGCCCAAGCTGCGATGGGCCGCACCTTTGGCGCGGAGGATCCGGCTTCGTTCCCCCGTCCCTGCGAACCGCCCGTCTCATCGGAAACATCGCTTAAGTCCGCGCCATTCGGGCCAATGGCAGAACTTCTTCCATTCGTGGCTATTCGCGTTTCCCATCTTTTTTGGACGCGAATGGCCTCATCGCCGCCCGCCAATGCGTCGGAGTCTGCCCAGTCTGCTGGCGGAACCAGCGGGCGAAGTAGTTCTGGTCGTCCATGCCGATCCCGGCGGCGATCTCGCCGATGGGGCGGTCGGTCTCGCGCAGCGCCCGCGCCGCCTCCTCGAAGCGCATCCGCTGGAGAAGCCCACCGACGGTCGTTCCCATCTCGACTTGGAGCTGGCGGTTGAGGTGGTCGAGGCTGCGTGCGAGCGCCTGCGCCACCTCGCCCGGCGTGAGTCCGGGCAGTCCAAGCTGTGCCACAACCGCCCACACCGAAGCCGCGACCGGACCACCTCTTTCCCGCGTGTCCGCCTCCGAAACCGCGCCCTCCAGACAGGCGAGAAGCCGCAGGATCAGCGCCGCCGTCTGGATGGAAAAGGCGTCAGTCCGGCGGCGCTGTTCGTTCAGGGACAGCAGCCAGCGTTCAACGAGAGCGAGGTCGCGCGCGCCGAGGACCGCGGACTCGCGCCAAGGGATGACCTCGGTCGTCTCGAAGTCGATGGCGAGACAGATCGGTCGCACCGGGCGCGACTTCTCGAAGCGATGCGCCTGCCCCGGCGGGATCACCAGCACGCTGCCCCGGCCCACCGGCACGCTCCGCCCGCCGAGATGCTGCACCCCGCTGCCGCGCAGGTAGACGAGCATCTGGGCGAAGCGATGGACGTGCTCGCCCAGTCGTTCGACCCGGGGCATGTGCTGGTTCAGCGCCACCCGCCGGATCGCGAAACCGGACCAGCGGATCTTGAGGTTTTCGAGGAGGATGGGGTGGAACTCGCGATGCATCACGAAATCGACATCGGCTTGGTGCTAACCATGCCGAATTTGTTCTCACGTCACCACCTGTTTTTTGCTAGGTTCCTGGCGTTGACCCGATCCTATGAAACGACGTACCTTCATCGCAGGCTGTGGATTGACAGCGCTCGGCAGCGCATCGGCCACGTCGACCGAAGCGCGGCTGCGGATCGGCCAGAT
This sequence comes from Akkermansiaceae bacterium UBA2367, assembly GCA_002344525.1. Classification (GTDB taxonomy): domain Bacteria; phylum Verrucomicrobiota; class Verrucomicrobiia; order Verrucomicrobiales; family DEV007; genus Arctic95D-9. The sequence continues at coordinate 65,912 of DDTJ01000002.1, read as the reverse complement.
CGGAACGACGGGAGCCCATGCTTCGGGAAAGATGCTGGCGATGCTCGGCTTGAAGGAAATGTGGGACGTCGTTGGCCTCGTCGAGCCGGAGGCTGCCCATTTGAAGCATCCGGCGACGGCGAGGACTTGGGAGGGCTTGCCTCTGCTCGCCGAGGAGGAACTGCTGGGTCCGCCCGATCTTGCCGCCGTCGCGGTCGAGACGTCGATCGACAAAGCCACGGCGACGGCGCTGCGGGCGATCCGCGCGGGCAAGCATGTGCATCTGGAAAAGCCGGGGGGCTTCGACCATGCGGAGTTCAAGGCGATGCGGCTGGAGGCGGAGCAGCGCGGCCTCATTGTCCAGATGGGCTACATGCTGCGCTACAATCCGGCCTTCCAGCTCCTCTACCAGGCGGTGAGGGAAGGATGGCTCGGGGAGTTGACCGAGGTGGATGTCTTCATCGGAAAACTCGGAGACCCTGGGGCACGCGAATTCATCGGCCAACTGCCGGGCGGCGGCATGTTCGAGTTGGGCTGCCATGTCATCGACACGGTGGTCACCCTCCTCGGCCCTCCGAAATCGGTCACCGCCTTCAAGACCCCGAGCCGGGACGACGGAGTGGAGGACAACCAGATGGCGGTCTTCGAATATCCCCGCGCCACGGCGGTGGTGCGCTGCAACTACGCGGATCCCTTTGGTGACGATCGGAGACGGATCAGCGTAACCGGGACGGAGGGGACGCTAGAGATCGCTCCCATGGAATCCCGCAAGGTGACGCTGTCCCTGACGCACGCGCGTGGCGGCTATGCCAAGGGGACGCAGTCGTTTCAATTCGGGAGTCCGAGTGGGCGTTTCGATGGCGAGTTCATCGATCTCTTCCACGTCTTGCGCGGCGAGAAAGCCTTCGAATGGGATGCCGCACACGACATCGCGGTGCACGAAGCGGTCCTGCGCGCCTCGGGGGTGTGGGAGGAGGATCGCTGAAGCACGGAGCAGAATGCGTGGGGAATCCGGGAATCTTTACGAAATCGACATCGTTTCTGTGCTAATTGGAGCGGAAATGTCCTCACTCCTCCACCTCGCATTTGCTAGCTTTGTGTCATGAACATCTTCCGCTTCGCTGCCTGCCTGGCCTTGGTTCTGTCCGCTGCCGGAGTCCGCGGCTCCGACTTTCCCCAGCCCTACAACACGGAGCGCGACACCAGGACCACGAGGCTGCCCGCAGCGGAGACGGCGGCGACGCTCCAGTTGCCGGAGGGGTTCCGGTCTTCGCGGCGGAACCGGACTTGCAAAATCCCGTCGCCTTGGCCTGGGACGCCCGAGGCCGCCTCTGGGTGGTGGAGAACTACACCTATGCGGAACTGCCGTTGATGTTCGACCTGAACCTGCGCGACCGCATCCTCATCTTCGAGGACGGGAACGGCGACGGGCGGCATCACTCCCGGCGGGTCTTCACGGACGACGTGCAGCGCTGCACCAGCATCGAGGTGGGGCATGGCGGGGTGTGGGCGATGTGTCCGCCGCAGCTCCTCTTCTTTCCGGACCGCGACGGGGACGACGTGCCCGACGGGGCGCCCGAGGTGGTCCTCGACGGATTCACCGTCAGCAGGGAGAAGAACCACACCGTTGCCAACGGACTCCGCTTCGGTCCCGACGGCTGGCTCTACGGGCGCTGCGGCCAGACGAGTCCGGGAGACATCGGCCTGCCGGGCACACCGATGGAGGAGCGCCTGCCCTTGCGCGGTTCGATGTGGCGCTATCATCCCCAGCGCAAAGTGGTCGAGGTGATCAACAGCGGCACGAGCAATCCCTGGGGGCACGACTGGAACGCGCAGGGCGAGCTGTTTTTCATCAACACGGTGATCGGGCATCTCTGGCACAGCCTGCCGGGGGCGCACTATGCCCGCAACGGGGGAATGGCCCTGGAGCCGAATCCGGCCGTCTACGAGCTGATCGACCAGCATGCCGACCATGTCCACTGGGACACCGGAGAGGCTTGGAATGCCGTCCGGGAATTGGGCGTCACCGCCGCTTCGGCAAAGGCAGGCGGCGGCCATGCCCACGCGGGTCTGATGATCTATCAGGGCGACAATTGGCCGGAGCCATACCGCGGACGGCTCTTCACGCTCAATTTCCATGGACGCCGTTTGAACGAGGATTATCTGGAGCGGAGCGGCTCCGGCTATGTCGGACGGCATGGAACGGATTTCTTCACCACCGGCGAGTAGCGTAAGGTAGTTTGCATTCATAGCTCCGCTGTTCCACCACCCAAGTGGAAATCGCCCGGCTGATGCTGAAGCGGCAGCTTTCCGATCTGGCGGCAGAGATGACAGGTGTTTCGTTTTCCCGACTGTTTCCTGCTGATTCTCGGAAAACAGCATTGCCGAGGCGGGAACGGTCACGTATATTCCAAATTGTTGAACATGCGTGCAAGCCCGCCATCCCGCGATCACGACCGCCTTTTCGCCATTGCGGAGAGTCAGGACGGCTATTTCACGATGGCACAGGCGCTGGAGGCGGGATTTGCGCGGAGCACGCACAGCTACCACGTCAAGGCGGGAAACTGGCTCCGCGAACACCGGGGCATCTACCGGCTGCGGAAATATCCCGTCACGGAGAACGCGCACCTCGTCCTCTGGTCGCTCTGGTCGCGCAACCTCCGGGGAAGGCCGCAGGGTGTGTATTCCCACTCCACGGTGCTTTCCTTCCACGATCTTTCGGATGCGAATCCTTCCCGGCTGCACATGACGGTGCCTCCCGGATTCCGCCGCAACAGCGCGATTCCTCCCGTTCTGGTCCTGCACAAGGCGCTTCTGACCCCGAGGGAAATCCAGCGCGAACGCGGCTTTTCCCTGACGACGGTGATGCGGGCGATCCTCGATTGCTCCTCCTCCGGCGACACTGATCGAGGAATGCTGGAGGATGCTTTGGAAAGCGGTCTGAAGCGGGGTCTCGTCACGCGGGCCGAACTCAAGCGGGCCGTGCATCGCGACGATCTCACCCCCGCCATGAAGGAAATGCTGGAGCAGGCCTGAACCATGAAAACCTACCCCACGGCCACCGCTTTCCGCCGCGCTCTGGAAGACCGGCTCAACCACCGATCCAAAACGGAGGGCACGGATCTCCAGCGGATGCGCAGACAGGTGGCTTTCGACCGCTTGCTGGTTCGTTTGTTTTCCGGAGAGCACCCGCCGTGGAATTTGAAAGGCGGCTACGCGCTGGAGCTGAAACTGGCCATCGCCCGGACGACCCGCGATTTGGATCTGGGCCTTGTTTCCGGTTTCCCGCATGAGGGCACCCTGCTTGAGGAGCTGCAATCCGCGGCCGCCCGCGACGCGGGGGATTTTTTCGTCTTCCTCGTCGGCGAGCCGATCATGGAACTCGAAGGAGCGCCCTACGGCGGAGCCCGTTATCCCGTGGAGGCGAAATTGGACGGCAGACGCTTCGCCGCCTTCCATCTGGACATTGGAACGGGTGACATCCAGCGGGAGCCTTTCGAGTGGACGGAGGGTGGCGATTGGCTCGGCTTCGCGGGCATTCCAGCGGGGCGTTTCCCGACCATCCGGCGGGAAGAGCATTTCGCCCAGAAGCTCCATGCCTATACGGTGCCGCGAGGCGAAAGGGAAAATTCCCGCGTGAAAGACCTCATCGACCTTGTGCTTCTCATCGACGCGGGCGGCATGGATGAAATCCGCCTGAAACGGGACATCCGGGACACGTTCCATAGGAGGAAAAGCCATCCCGTTCCCGATGAATTGGAGCCGCCTCCTGATTTTTGGGCACCTGTGTTCCTCAAGCTGGCGGAGGAATGCGCGATCTCCGGCAACATCGGCGAGCAATTCGGGAAAGTGGCGCGTTTCCATCGCCGCTTGCACGGCGGATGACAGGCGTTTCCTTTCCTGAATCAAACGCGGTTGCCGGGATACCGTGGGGATCGGCCGATTTCAACAGGTCAGCCTCAACCTTCCGCCGGGATGACGGCCCCCTCCGACCCGGCCCGTGGCTCCGAGCGGGCGCAAGGACTGAAAAAGGAAAATTCCAGCAGCAGGTGCCGCTCCCCGATCCGTCGTCTCCGGCAGGACCGTCGCGCCCCCTCCCCTGATGGACCACCGCCCGAGAGGCATCACGAAATCGACATCGGTTTCGTGCTAACCATGCCGAATTTGTTCTCACGGCATCACCCGTTTTTTGCTAGGCTATTCGCCATGATCACCGATCCCGCCGATCTGAAACCCTCCACGACCTGGGAGGAGACCGTCTGGGCGCACACGCCCGAGGAAGCCCTCGTCGATCACGGGGCGAACCCCCGCCTCTGCGTCGCCACCCTCCTGCCCTTCCGCGACGGCAAGCCCGACTGGGAGGGCTTCGAGAACAGCGCCCGCTGGATGCTCGCCAGCGCCGAGGCCGCCGGAGTCGAGATCGCCTTCGTCCTCAACGCCGATACCGGCTACATCTTCAATCTTTCCCTCGACCTCTACGCCGAAGTCATCCGCCGCTTCCGCGCCGCCTTCCCTGAGCCGACCATCATCTGCGGAACGACGGCGACGGGGGCGCAGGGCGACACCTTCAAGGCCGAATGGTATCGCCCCCATTTCGACATCGCGCAGAGCTTCGACCGGGTCGAGGTGATGATCATGACCTCGCGCCTCCTCAACGAACTGGAGACGGAGAAGCGGCGCGATGCCTACTTCGAGATCGCGGAAATGCTCACCGCGCCTGGCATCGTCCACGCCCTCGAACCCGCCTTCGTACCTTGGGCGACGCCCTACGGGCCGTGGCTCCTGCACGAACTGGCGAAGCACCCGAAATTCGTCGGAGGCAAAATCTCCACCCTCGACGAGCCGCACTTTCTCTACTGGGCCGCGATGTGCCGCGACCAAAAGCTCGACTTCGCGCCCCACAGCGGCGACGACTTCGGCATCGCATCGGCCATCAAGATGGGCCTGCCCCTCCTCATCGGTGCGGGCGTCTCCGCCTGTCCCCTCATCTGCGAGGCGAAGCGACTCTGGCGCACATCGCCCCTCGACACGCGGGCCTACAAGCTCTTCGAAGCCTTCCAGTCGCTCGAGGATGCCGTCTTCCGCCTCGACGCACAGGGCAGCGCGGCCGCTTACAAGCACAGCACCGCGCACGTCCTGAAGCTGCTCGGTCTGATCGCCTCCTCCGAGATCCATCCCGACTGCCCCGACCGCCGTCCCGACGACGAAGCCGAACGGATGCGCGAAGCCCTCGTCCGTCCCCTGAGAATCGCCGAGCGGCTCGGCATCGCCAATTTCAAGCTGGCCTGAAACCTCGTGACCCATGACTCCTGACCTCTCCCGCCTCTGCGTCCACACCATCACGACCAAGCCTTGGCCCATCGAAGTGGCGATGGACAAATACGCCGAGGCCGGGATCGCGGGGATCACCGTCTGGCGTCAGGCCCTCGAAGGGCGCGACATCGAAAAAGTCGGCGAGGCCCTCCGTGCCCGGAATCTCTCCATCGTCTCGCTCTGCCGAGGCGGTTTCTTTCCCGCGAAGACCGCGACGGGACTCGCCGAGGCCATCGAGGACAACCGCCGGGCCCTCCGCGAAGCCGCCGCGCTCGGGGCTCCACTCGTCGTCCTCGTCTGCGGGGCAGTGCCCGGACAGCCGCTCGCGGAATCGCGAAAGCGGATCGCCGACGGCATTGCCGCGATCCTCCCCCTCGCCGAGGAGCTCGACGTGCGCCTCGGGATCGAGCCGCTCCATCCCATGTACGCCGACGACCGCAGCGCGATCAACACGATGGCCTCCGCCAACGCCGTCTGCGAGCAGCTCGACCATCCCCTCGTCGGCATCGCCGCCGACGCCTACCACATCTGGTGGGACCCCGCCCTCGCCGAGCAGATCGCCATCGCCGGGGAGAAGAAGCGCCTCTTCGCCTTCCACGTCTGCGACTGGCTCACCCCCACGACCGACCTCCTCAACGACCGCGGCCTCATGGGCGAAGGCTGCATCGACTTGCACGGGATGCGGACCCTGATCGAAGCCGCCGGATTCGACGGGTTTCACGAGGTGGAGATTTTCTCGGATCGATGGTGGGCTGCGGACCAAGACGATTTTCTTTCCCGGATCAAGCTGGCTTATTTTGAGCATTGTTAATCACAAGATGAATTTCTTCTCAAAAAAACCGAAGCCGAACCCGAAGCTTACTTTTGAGGGTATCGAGTTCACATTCCATCGTGATCATGAGTGGTGGGAATTCACATATCGCGGCACGGAGTTTATTTCGTTTGAGCCTGTCTTGGTTTTGCCGACGAGGGAGCAACTCGATTCCATTTTATCGGCATTGGAGTCACTGATGCCAATGTTGAGGACGAAGTTGAAGAAGGGATTGAGCGAGTGGAGCGATTCCAAGATGGATGATGGCGAAACCTATTCAGTGAACGTGGAGGATTTTGCCAAGGACGGGACGTTTTCAGTTTCGTGGTCAGGTGGAGCGACTTGGGGAGATATGAGCGTCGATCTTACCATCAAAGATCATGCTATTGTTGATGAAAGCTGGGGCGATTGAACCTAACAAGAGTGCGGAAGCCAACCACCACCCCATCGGCGGGGCACCAGCCCCGCGACAATCCAAGCTTTCACTTTTTACCTTTCACCTTTTACTCCTTCCATCGCTATGAAACTCGGCATCATCCTCAACGGCGTCACCGGACGCATGGGTACGAACCAACACCTCGTCCGCTCCATCCTCGCGATTCGCGAGCAGGGCGGCATCCGTGTCGCGCCCGGACAGACTATCCAAGTCGATCCCATCCTCACGGGCCGCAATGAGCACAAGCTCCGCGAGCTCGCCGCGAAGCACGGCGTCGAGCGCTGGACCACGGATCTCGACGCCGCCCTTGCCGACCCGCACAACCAGATCTTCTTCGACGCCAGCTCCACCCTGCACCGCGCCCGCTTCGTCGAGAAGGCGGTCGCGGCCGGGAAGGCGATCTATTGCGAGAAACCCACCGCCGTCGAGACCGCCGAAGCCGTACGCCTCGCCAAGCTCTGCCGCGAGGCCGGGGTGAAGAACGGAGTCGTGCAGGACAAGCTCTGGCTCAGCGGCATCCGCAAGCTGAAGACCCTCATCCAGCAGGGCTTCTTCGGTCGCATCCTCTCGGTGCGCGGCGAGTTCGGCTACTGGGTCTTCACCGGGCACGACGCCGACCAGCCCATCCAGCGCCCGAGCTGGAACTACCGCAAGGAGGAGGGCGGCGGCATCATCGTCGACATGCTCTGCCACTGGCGCTATCTCGTGGATCACACCTTCGGCCCGATCAAGAGCGTCTCCTGCCTCGGCGCGACGCATATCCCCGAGCGCGTCGACGAGAGCGGCAAACCCTACGCCTGCACCGCCGACGACAGTTGCTACGCCACCTTCGAGCTGGAGAACGGGATCGTCTGCCAGTTCAACAGCTCGTGGGACGTGCGGGTGCGGCGCGACGACCTCTTCACGATGAACGTGGACGGCACCCACGGCTCCGCTGTCGTCGGCCTGCGCAAATGCTGGGTGCAATCCCTCGGCACGACGCCGAAGCCGGTGTGGAATCCCGACATTCCCCAGCCCATCGACTTCTTCGCGGGCTGGCAGGAGGTGCCGGACGCGACCGTCTACGACAACGCCTTCAAGATCCAGTGGGAGCTCTTCCTCCGCCACGTTGCGCTCGACGAGCCCTTCCCCTACGACCTCATGGAAGGGGCCAAGGGCGTCCAGCTCGCCGAGGCGGGGCTGCGGAGCTGGGAGGAGAGGCGGTGGGTCGAGCTGGAATCGCTGGGCTGATGCCGCTTCGCCGTAGCGGCGACGGATTCCCGGTCGGAGGGAAGGTCACCCGAACGTGGGATTGACGGCTCCCGCTCCTTTTCCTACCCTTCTTCCCCGACGCCATGAAACGACTCCTCGCTCTCGCCTTTGCCCTGTGCTTCTTCCAACAAGCCGCCGTCTGGGCGGACCCTCTCGTCTACGAAGGGGAGAGCGGTCCCGGCAAGGGCAAGCATGTCGTCCTCGTCGCCAACGACCACAACTACCGCTCGCAGGAGGCGGTGCCCGCCCTCGCCCGCATCCTCGCCAAGCATCACGGATTCCGATGCACAGTCCTCTTCGGATTGGATCCCGCGACGGGGCGCATCCTGCCGGGCGAATCCAACATTCCCGGAATGGAGGCCTTGAAGACGGCGGATTTGCTGGTCCTCTACGCCCGCTTCCAGCACCTGCCCGAGGAGCAGATGCGGCATTTCGTGGACTATCTGGACCGGGCCGGCCCCATCGTCGCCCTGCGCACCTCCACCCACGCCTTCAAGATTCCCGAGGACGCCGCCTTCGCCAAATACTCCTACAACTATCCGGGGCCGGACTACCAAGGCGGCTTCGGACGCCAAGTGCTGGGCGAGACCTGGCATGGCCACCACGGCGAGAACAACGTGCAGAGCACCCGGCTCGATCCGGTCGCGGGGGCGGCGGAGCATCCCATCCTCCGCGGAGTGAAGGCGATGTGGGCCGCCTGCGGCGGATACTACACCGAGCCGAGCGAGGATTGCGAGATCCTGGCGATGGCCCAACCGCTCGACGGCATGAGCGAAGACTCCCCGATGGCCGAGGGTCTGAAAGCGGCACCCGGCGCCTGGACCAAGATCTACCGGGGAACGGACGGGCGCACGGGACGCACCTTCACCAGCACCTACGGCGCCTCCGACGATCTCCTCAACGAGGGCTACCGGCGTTCGCTGGTCAACGCGTGCTTCTGGGCGGCGGGCTTGGAGGACGAGATCGCTGCGGACGCCGAGATTGGTTTCGTCGGCCCCTACCATCCCACCTACCTCAACGGCGTCGATCCCCGCTTCGGCAAACCGGAGGATTTGGCCGCCTGGGATTCCCCCATCGGGGCGACCGGGGAATAGCCGACGGGACAGGGGGAAGAGAGGAGCGCGGACACTCCTGTCCGCATCGGCAGTGACAGCGGCGGATAGGCTCCGGGTGCGGACAGGATCCGCGCTCCCCTCTCGTCTCACCGCATCCCCACAGCCACTCCCGCTTCCTCGGCCTCTTGGAGGAAGCCTTCGATGGTCGCGTCGCGGGGGACGCCGAGGTGGAGGGCGCGCTGGTAGTGCTTCCAAGTCTCCTGCGGATCGGGCTGCTCCTTGGTGGCGTGGAGCACGGCGAGGTTGAAATGGGCGTCGCCGTATTCGGGGTCGATGGAGACGGCGTTGACGAAGGCGCGCTCGGCGCGGGCGACCCAGCCTTTCCGAGTCGAGATGACGCCGACGCAGTTGTGGGCCTTGGCGTTCTGCGGGTCGTGGGTGAGGCCGGCCTCAAGCTTCCCGAGGGCATCGTCGAGCTTATTCTGGAGGAAGTAGACGCGACCGAGGAGATAGTTCGCGAGACCGGACTTCCCGTCGACGGCGAGGGCTTTCTCCAGATAGTATTCCGCCTCGGAGTAGTTCTTCATCGCGGTCTTGAGAACCCCGAGGTTGCAGAGGCAGGGCACGCTCTGCGGGAGGTAGCGGAGGTATTCGAGGAATCCAGTCTCGGCCTCGGCGTAGCGGCCTTCGCTGAAGTCGAGGCGGGCGGCCTTGTCGATCTGGGCGAGTTCGACGGTGAGCTTCTGCTTTTCGACGTATCCGTCAAGGGAGGGCGGGGGGCCGGGGGAGTTCCCTGCGGCGACGAGGGTCGCGCTCATCGTCGCCTCCCCGCCGGGAGGGGCGGACTCGCCTTCCTCTGTGGAGTCGGCGGCGTTCGTTGCGATCACTCCCGCCGCGACGAGGATCTCCTCGAACTGGGGCGTCTTGAAGAGGGCCTTCTGCTCCTCCGCGCTGAACTGCGAGCCGCGGGCCATGTCCTCGACGAGGCTGAGGAGGACTTCGGAGCGCGCCCCGACGCGGTCGAGCTGCTTGAGGAGTAGCTCCTTGGCTTGTTTGATCTGCGCGTGGCGGCGGAGCTGCTTCAGGACGATGGAGCGGAGCATTTCGTTCTCCTGCCGCTCGACGGGGGTGGCGCTGGCGAGGGCTTGCTTGTCCTCGTCGCTGAGACCGTCGGCGAGCTTCTCAAGCTGCCGCTGCAAGCCCTCGATGCTCTGCTGGTGGCGGGCGTTCTCGGCGAGGAGCTGGTCGCGCTCAAGCTGGATGCGGGTGAGTTCGCTCTTGAGCAGGGCGATGTCCTCGTCCTTCTCCTTGTTCAATTCGGAGAGGCTCTCGGCGAGCTGCTCGGCGCGGTCGAGCTGCTCGGAGAGAGCACGGTTGCGGTCCATCAGCTCCTTGAGGGCTTTGCCGCCGTTGCCTTGGCCGCGGACGACTTCGGCGAGGTTGTCCCGCTCGCGCTCCAGCTCGACCATGCGCGCCCGCACCTTCGCCATCTCCTCCTGCGACTGCCCCATCGCCGCGACGAGCCGCTCGTTGCGTTCGTTGGCCTCGCGGAGCAACTCGGTGGAGTCGTGGAGCAGTTCGGTGAGCTGCGCGATTTTCTGCTGGGAATCGGCACCGCCGGCGGCTTCTTCGGCGGCTTTGCGGCGCAGCAGCTCCTCGCGCTCGGCTTGGGCTTCGGCGAGTTCGGAGTGGATCTGCTTGAGGAGCTGATCGCGCTGCTGCAGGTCGCGTTTCAGCCTCTGGTTTTCGCCATTGAGCCAGTCGATGTGGGCGTCCTTGCGGGAAAGGTCGTCACTCAGCGAGTTGACGATATGGCCCACGGTGCTGCCGCCGCGGGTCTCGACGCGGGGCATCCCCGGAACGGCGGCGACGCGGGGGAGGGCTTGGCTGGCCCCTTCGTTCCAGCTCGGGAGGGCGAATTCGCCGTCGCCTTCGATCTCCATGACGCTGCCGGGAGGGGCGCCAACGGGGGGAGGAGTGCCGACGGGCGTGGGTGGATGATTGGGGACGGCGGGCGCGGGTTGGGGGCGCGGGGCGTGCATCGCCGTCTTCAACTCCTCGCGCAATTCGGCGTTGCGAAGACGGCCGTGGCGGACGATCTCGGGCTGGTAGTCGGGGAACTGCTGGGCGAGATGGTCGTAGAAGGGCTGGGCCTCGGAGAGCTTGTTGAAGGCTTCGAGGTATTTGCCCTCGGCCTTGAGCGACAGGGCCGATTGGACGAGGATGTAGCCGCGATACCAGATGTCGTCGGGCTTGGACGCCTCCTGGGAACGGGCCGGACACAAGGCGAGGAAGCCGATCAGCGCGGGCAAGGCGGCACGCGCGAGCGGTCTCGCGGACGGTCTTTCAGAAAGGCCGTTCGGGTATCTCATGCAACTGTCTTGTTTCGCGTGGGTTTCGCGGGGTCGCCCCCGCGCGGGAATGATGGCGTGCAATCGGGGCCGCGCCAAGGAAAAAATGCCGGAAGGGAGCCTTTCGGCCCCGACCGTTTTCCCCTCCTCGCGGGTTCCGTCGCGCCCCGGCTTGAGGGCCGGGAGGGAATTTGTAACAAAAAATTTGCCCGGACGCACTCTTTTTCCGTCTTTTTTTATTACAAAATCAAAGTTGCGAGACCCGGTGCCGCTCCGCTACTTCCCGGGCAGCGACCAGACAGGGTCGAAGGCGGAATCCGACCCTGTCCGCTTGGCGGCGATGCGCGAGCGGAGGAGGCTGGCGGGGCCGTCGTCCGGGACGGCTTCGAGAAAGTCCGCCAGCATCGCCTCGGCCTCGTCGAAACGGCCTCGTTCGAAGGCGGCGAGAGCCTCCTCGTAGCGGCGCGAGAGCCGTGCCCAATCCCCGTCCGCGCCAGGCGGCCAAGGCTCGTGGAGATCGACGGGGGCGAGGATGTTCTGCACCCGCACGCGGCAGAGGCGGCGGGTGGGGAAGATGTCGCAAACGCGGGAGGCGGTCTCGCCGGTGAGGAGCATGGCGGTGCCGAGGAATTTCGTCGCGCCCTGGACGCGGCTGGCGAGGTTCACGGCGGTGCCGAGGGGGCCGTATTTGAATTTGCGATGGGTGCCGACGTTGCCGACGAGGGCCTCGCCGGAGTTGACCCCGATGCCGACCTGGGTCGCGGCCCCGACGACGGGACGCCACTGCTCGTCGAGGGCGGGGAGGCGACCGAGGATTTCCAGCGCGGCGCGGCAAGCGAGTTCGGCGTGGTCGGGCTGCTCGTTGGGCGCTCCCCACATGGCGAGGAGCTCGTCGCCGGTGTAGTCCACGAGCACGCCGCCGTGGTCGAGGACGATGGAGGAGAACTCGCCCATGACCCCGCTGAGCCAGGCGACGGTCTGCGAGGGGCCGAGGCGCTCGCTGATGGCGGAGAAGCCGCGGATGTCGCAGAACAGCACGCTGACGTCGGCCTGTCGCGCTTGCATCTTCATGGGGTCGGGGTTGCGAGCGAGCTCGCGGGCGAGATCAGGGGTGAAGTGCTGCTCGAAGACTTTTTCGCGGAGCCGCTTCTTCTCCAGGCTGGCGCTGAGCCGGGCCATGAGGAGGGCGGGGCGGATGGGGCGCGAGAGGAAGTCCTCGGCCCCGTTCTCGATACAGCGGACGGCGTCCTGCTCCTCCTGGAGTCCGGTCACGACGATGACGGGCGTGTTGCCGAGGCGTCCGGTCTCGCGCAGGCGGGAGAGCACCTCGAAGCCGTCCATCTCGGGCATCTCGATGTCGAGGAGGACGGCGTCGAAATCGCCGCGATCCATCTGCGCGATGGCTTCGACCCCGTTCTCGGCGAAGGCGAGGCGGAAGCCGCGCGGTTCGAGGAGGCGACGGAGGATTTCGCGGTTTCCGGCGTCGTCGTCGGCGATGAGGAGCTTGCCGATGTTCTCCGCAGACGAGGAGGCGACCGGAGGATCGGAGAGGTCGGGAAGTTGAGGGGCGGGGTCGGAGAGGGCGGCGAGGCAGGCTTCGAGCGTGGCGACGGCTTCGTCGAGGGCTTCGAGGAAGCCGGGCGGCGTCCCGCCGAGGCGCATCAGTTGGGCGAAGCCGAAGAGGCGGTTGAGACGGTTGCGGGCGTCGTGGCGGAAGGCGCGGAGCTGGGCCGGGTCCGGGACTGGCGTGGCCGCTTCCTCCGAGAGGAGCATGGCTTCTCGGGCGAACTTGGCGAGATCGTCGGCAAGGGGGGAGCCGACGCTTTCCCCGCAGGCGAGGAGGCGGGCGACGCGCGGGCGGAGAGCCGCGACAGCGTCGCCGAGGGCGGGAAGGAAATCCGGGGGAACGGGGTTCACAGAGGGAAATGTCGCCTGTGGAGAGGCCCGTGGCGATGCAAAAATCGCGGAATCACGGTTTCAGCGGCAATCGCATCAGGTAGTCGTCCATCGCGAAGCCGTCTCCGATTTCGAGACGATCCTCGGCGTAGGTGGTGAAGCCGTGTTTCTTGTAAAAACGGATCGCGGGGGCGTTGTTCCGGTTCACCCGCAGTTCCAGCGACACCGCCTCGGCGGCGGCGATCCGCTCGCGGAGCAGGGCCATGGCCGCGCCGCCGAGGCCGCGTCCCTGCGCCTCGGGGAGGAGGTAGAATTTGTGGAGGGGGCAGGGCGATCCGGCACGGACGGGCCCGGCGGCGAGGAAGCCGACGCGTTCCCCCTCTTGGCCGATCCAGAGGTAGAGGATCCCCTCCGCGAGTTCGCGGCGGAGGCGTTCCGGGTCATACATCCACGCGAGCATGTGGTCGATCTGGCCCGGCGGGAGGATGGCCCCGTAGGCCGTCGGCCAGATGCGCGCGGCCATTTCCGAGACCGCTTCGGCTTCGTCGGGGAGGACGGGCAGGAGCGCCACCCCGGGTTCAGACGGTCGGCTCATGGCTCCATTTCCGCAGCACGAGCATCGAATTGTGCCCGCCGAAGGCGAAGGCGGCGGAGAGGGCGATGTCGATCCCGGCGGGGCGGGCGGTGTTGGGGACGAAATCGAGGTCGCACTCGGGATCGGGGTTCTCCAGATTGATCGTGGGCGGCAGGACGCTCTCGTGCATCGCGCGGACGCACCAGATCGCCTCGACCGCCCCGGCCGCGCCGAGGAGGTGCCCGGTGACCGACTTCGTCGAGGAGACGGGCACGCGGTAGGCGCTTTCGCCGAGGGCGCGTTTGAGGGCTCGGACTTCGGAGACGTCGCCGATGCTCGTGGAGGTGGCGTGGGCGTTGATGTAGGAGAGCTGGTTTGGCGCGACCCCGGCCTTGGCGAGGGCGAGGCTGATGGCGCGGGAGGCCTGCACCGCCTCGCGGTCGGGGTCGGTGAGGTGGACGGCGTCGGAGGTCGCGGCGCAGGCGAGGATTTCGGCGAGCGGCGTCGCGCCTCGGGCGAGGGCCGAGTCGAGCTCCTCGATCACGAGGATGCCGGCGCCTTCGCTGAGGACGAAGCCGTCGCGGTCGCGGTCGAAGGGGCGCGAGGCGCGGGCAGGGTCGTCGTTGCGGCGCGAGAGGGCGCGGAGCTGGCTGAAGCCTACGAGCCCGAGATGGGTCACGGCCGCCTCGGCCCCTCCGGTGATCATGGCCTTGGCGTCGCCGCGCTGGATGGCGTAGAAGGCCTGGGCGATGGCGTCGTTGCCGGTCGAGCAGGCCGCGGCGACGCCGAAGGTGACCCCGTGCGCCCCGGTCTGGATGCTGACCTGCACCGAGGCCGAGTCGGCGGTGATCATGGGGATCATCAGGGGGTTGAGCCGTCCCGCCCCGCGCTGGTCCATGGCGTGCTGGTTGTCGGTGTAGGTCTGGATGCCGCCGGCGCCCGAGCCGATGACGACGCCGACGTCGTTGCCGTTGGAGCGGTCGATGACGAACCCGGCCTGCGCCACGGCCTCGCGGGCAGCGGCCACGGCGAACTGGGCGAAGCGGTCGGCGCGGCGGGCCTCCTTCGCGTCCATCACCGTGGTCGGGTCGAAGCCCTTCACCTCGCCGGCGATGCGGACGGGGAGGTGGTCGGCGGGGACAATGGTGACGGGGCCGATGCCGGAGCGCCCCTCGACCACGGCACGCCAAGAGGATTCCACATCGAGGCCGACAGGGGTGACGGCACCCAAGCCGGTGATGACGACGCGAGGGAGACGGCGGGAAGTGGAGGGAACGGGGTCGATCACGAGGCGCAGGGGACTGGTCGGCGTCACGAAACGACGACACCGCGTCGAATGCGAGGAGAAATCCGGGGAATTTTGCCCTTCGGCCCGGCCCTGCCCTGCCTATTCGGCGAACTGCAAATGGTAGAGCTGCTGGTATTCCGGGCAGCGCTCCAGCAGGGTCTCGTGCGGGGCCATGTCCAGAATGCGGCCTTGGCTCAGCATCATGATCTCGTCGGAGTCGAGCACGGTGGAAAGGCGATGGGCGATGGCGACGACAGTCTTGCCTCGGGAGAATTCGGCGAGGGCGTCCCGGATCGCCTTCTCCGACTCGGAGTCGAGGGCCGAGGTAGCTTCGTCGAGGAAGAGGATGGGTGCGTCGCGGAGAATGGCGCGCGCGAGGGAGAGGCGCTGCTGCTGGCCGCCGGAGAGGGTGCAGCCCTTGTCGCCAAGCATGGTGTCGTAGCCCTGCGGCTGGGCGAGGATGAAGTCGTGGGCGTGGGCGAGACGGGCGGCGCGTTCGATCTCCTCGTCGGTGGCGTCGAGACGGCCGTAGCGGAGGTTGCTGCGGATGGTGTCGTGGAAGAGGAAGGTGTCCTGGCTGACGAGCCCGATCTGGTCGCGCAGCGAAGATTGGGCAAGGTCGCGGATGTCGCGCCCGTCGAGGAGGATGGCGCCCCGGTCGATGTCATAGAAGCGCAGGACGAGGGAGAGCAGGGTCGATTTTCCCGATCCGCTCTGGCCGACGAGAGCGTATTTTTTGCCGGGTTCGAAGCGCAGGGAAACGCCGTCGAGGGCGGTCGCCTTGTCGGTGTAGGAGAAGAAGACGTCGCGCAACTCGATCTCGCCCCGGCATCGGTCCAGCGCGAGCGCGCCGGGCCGGTCGGGCACGTCGGGCGCGGCGTCGATGTAGCCGAAGACCTTCGACGCAGCGACGCGGCATCGCTCCGTCTGCGCGTGCAGGCGGCTGAGCGCCTTCACATGGGGGTAGATGCTCATCAGCCCGAGGTTGATGGTGAGGAAGGTCTCGGGTTTGATCTGCATCCACCAGGCGTAGACCATGCCGAAGGCGATGCCGAAGGAGCCGACGATCTCAACCAGGGGGGTGGAGATTTCCATGGCCTTGCGCCAGCGCATCACGAACTGGTTGATGCGTCGACTGCCCTCGTTGAAGCGCTCGCGCTGGTAGTCCTCGCGCCCATGCGCCTTCACGAGGCGGATGCCGGAGAAGCTCTCGTGCAGCGTCACCATCAGCCCCTCGGACTCCTTCTCCTCGCGCCCCCCGGCCTTGCGCACCCTCCGGGCGACGAGGACGGCGGGCAGGATGCAAAGGGGCAGGACGAAGAGGGCCCCGAAAGTGAAGAGGGGGTCCATCACCACGAGCATGAAGATGATGGAGAGGATGGAGACGGGGTTCTGGATGAGGGCGGTGAGGAGCTGGCTGCCGGCGTCGGCGGTGGTGCGGGTCTGGTTGGCCACCGTCTGGATCAGCTCGCCCAGCTTCACTTGGTTGTAGAAGGCGAGGGACTGGCGCATCAGGCTGGTGAAGGTCTCGTCGCGGAGGCGGTGGAGCACCCTCAGGTTGATCCAGATCATGCAGTATTGGTGCAGGAACTGGAAGACGCTGCGGACCACGAGCAGCATGGGGATGCTGAGGCAGACGACGAGGACGAAGATCCACTCCTTGTCCGGCGGCAGCTCGGGCGCGGGGAACTCGATGTTCGCGAGGGCGGGGAACTGGAGATCTTCGAAAGGCCGGTAGACCGTTTGGATTTCCTCGCCTTGGGAGGCGGGCAGGACGATGGTGAAGACCGATTTCAGGACGAGGAGGAGGACGCCGTTGAACGCCCCCGCGAGGATCCCGAAGAAAATCCCCCAAGCCAAGCGGGCTTTGAGCGGCCTCAGATAGCCGAGGAGGCGGCGGAAGACGGCGCGGCGGTCCTCCGCGATCTCGTCGGACGAGGCGGTGGCAAGGTCGAGGGCGCTCGGTGCGCCGGACGTGGAGGCAGGCTGGGGCATGGGGCAGGGAATCCCGGTCGGAAGGCCGGGGAGGGATCGGTAAGGGAGAATGGGGCGGTTCGCAAGGGGCGGGGGATGGGTCAGTCTACCGGATTGCGGAAAAAGATTGTCCTTTTGGACAGCTTGCCCTACGGTGTGTCCGCTGCTTCCACATACCTCTTGACGATGATCGCTGAGCACCCAGACTTGTTCGAGGCAAAACTGCCCGAGCTGCCCCCCATGAACGATGGTTCGAGAATCAAAGGTCTATCCGACCCGCAGCGCATGGAGATCGCGCGGGATCTTCGTGCTGCTTGCGGGCGGACTCGTTACGCCACGATCCTGGCCGATCCGCCGTGGCAGTTCCAGAACCGCACGGGAAAGGTTGCGCCCGAGCACCGTCGCTTGAGCCGTTACTCGACGATGGGCCTCGACGATATCAAGAGCCTTCCCGTCGCCGACGTGGCGGCGGCAAACTCCCATCTTTACTTGTGGGTTCCGAACGCGCTGCTGCCCGAGGGCATCGAAGTGCTGCGTGCTTGGGGGTTCCAATACAAGAGCAACATCGTCTGGCACAAGATTCGCAAGGACGGGGGTTCGGACGGTCGCGGTGTCGGCTTCTATTTTCGGAACGTCACCGAGGTGATCCTCTTTGGCGTCCGCGGAAAGAACGTGAGGACCTTGGCGCCTGCGAGGCGGCAGGTGAACGTCATCCAGACGCAGAAGCGGGAGCACAGCCGGAAGCCGGATGAGCAGTATGCCCTGATCGAGGCATGCTCCCCGGGGCCGTTTCTGGAACTCTTCGCGCGTGGAGTGCGTCCGAATTGGACGGTTTGGGGAAATCAAGCCGACGAGGACTACGCTCCCGATTGGAACACCTATAAAAACCATTCGCGCGCCGTCGCTTGATCGGTCAATGTCGGTGGATGGAGTTGACGAAGAGTTTCGAGTCGCAGGTTCCCGCCGCCCTTCTGGACCGTTACGAGTTCCGCGAGGTGAGAAACGGAGCTGCTGTGATCGCCTCCACGAATCCGGATTTGTGGTCGGAGGTGTTGGAAGTGCTGCGGCGGTTCCGTCTGGAGAAGAGCGATCTCACGGATCAGGGCGGGAACAAATCCGATCTCGCGGCGCGGATCGACAGGCATTTCCGGGAGTTCGGCTGGCGCGAGAGCCGGGTCGATACGCTCATCGAACTGGCGTTGAAGGTGATGCCCTATGGGAAGGCAGGAGAATCGCAAGTCACGGAAATCAAGTCAGTGGTTCAGAACCGAGGCTACAAGGTGGACAACTTCAAGGGTCGTCTCGCGCTGGATGTTGAGTGGAACGCGAAGGACGGAAACTTGGATCGCGATCTCAGTGCTTATCGGGCGCTCTATGATTTCGCGCTGATCGACGCGGCGATCCTGATCACCCGGACGCAGGACGATCTCAGGCGATTGGCTTTGCATTTGGATCCGGCCTCGACGCAATTGAAAACCACGACCACCACGAACCTCGCGAAGCTGGAGCCGAGGCTGGCCCGAGGGGATGCGGGCGGTTGTCCTGTTTTGGCCATCGCCATCTCTTCGAAGACGTTTTGCGATTGAACGCGGACAACCTTGCTGAGGAAAGCGTCGCCCGCTGCTTGGAGAACGGCTTCTCCTATTGAGGGGCCCTTCACTTCCGCTCCAGCGTCACGACGCATTCCAGATGCCGGGTCTGGGGAAAGAGGTCGAAGGGCTGGATGCGCGTGATTTCGTAGCCTCCTTTGAGATGCTCCAAATCGCGGATCTGGGTCGCGGGGTCGCAACTGACGTAGACGACGCGCTTCGGGCCGAAGGCGGTGAGCTGGGCGAGGAACTCGGGGCTGCTGCCTTTCCGCGGCGGGTCGATGACGACGGCGGTGCGCGAGGGCGGGTAGGTCACTCCGGCGAAAAGGTCGGAGGCGTCGCCTTGAAGGAAGCGGCAGTTCGTCACCCCGTTGCCCTCGGCATTGCGCTTCGCCCAATCGACGGAGGATTCGCTGATCTCGATCCCAACGGCCTCGGTGAAGGCCGAGGCGGCGGTCAGGCAGAAGAGCCCGGAGCCGCAATAGGCGTCGACGAGGTGGGTGACGCCCCCGTCGCCGAGCGCCTCGCGCTTCACGTGCTCGGTGAAGGCGGGCAGGATGTGGGGATTGTTCTGGAAGAACTCCCCGGCGTGGAAGGAGAAGACGAGTTCGCCGACCCGCTCCTCGCACATCTCCGTGGGGTCGGTGCGGACGCGCCCGTCGAGGGAGTCGCGGAGGAGCAACGTGGCGCCCTTCTTGTAGCCTCGCGCGTTGGCCCGCACCTCGCGGCGGAGGCCTTCGAGGGCGCGGTTGATGGAGTCCGAGGCGATGGGGCAGCGCGGCACGTCGAGGATCTGCTGGCGGCGTCCCTCGAGAAGGAAGCCGATGGGGCCGATCTTCCCCTTGTCCGGCTTCTGGAAATGCGGGGTGATCTTCGAGCGGTAGCCGTAGAGGACGGGCGAAGGCACGACCGGGGAGACGGGGAACTCGATCCCGGCCATGCGGCGCAGCAGCTCGGCGACTTGGTCGCGCTTCCATTCGAGTTGGGCGGGGTAGGCGAGGTTCTGGTATTGGCAGCCGCCGCATCCTCCGAAAAGCGGGCAGGGCGGTTCGACGCGGTCGGGGCCGGGTCGCAGCACCTCGACGAGATCGGCTTCGGAGAAGGTGGCATGATTGCGGAAGACCCGCGCCTTCACCCGCTCGCCGGGCAGGGCGTGGGAGACGAACACAACCCAGTCGCCATGACGCCCGACGCCCTTGCCGAGGTTGGTCAACGACTCGATTTCGAGTTCGATCTCCTCATGGTAGGCGTAGGGGTGGGGCTGGAATCGGGGTGGGATCCGGGACATGGCATCGAACATGCTAGGCGAAACTACCCGATTCCGGAAACCCCGCTTTCGGTTTTTTGCTTTCTGCCCTAGAGTGACCGCGATGTCGTCAACACCAAGCACTTGTGCCTCCGATGCGCACGAAGTCTCCCTTATTTTGGGAGCGTCCCATCGCGATCCCTTCTCCTTCCTCGGGCTGCATCGGAACCCGGCCGGGCCGGGCATGGTCCTGCGGGTGTTCCGCCCCTACACGGCGGGGGTGAAGGCCGTGGTCGAGGGTGCGACGGTCGAGATGACCCGCCTCCACCGCGAGGGCTTCTACGAGGCGCTCTTTCCCGACCGCGACGGCCCCTTCGCCTATCGCCTCGTCTTCACCTTCGGCGAGGTCGTGACCGAGCCCCTCGTCGATCCCTACTCCTACGGCCCTGTCCTTGGCGAGCAGGATGTCCATTACCTCGGCGAGGGCACCCACCGCCGCCTCTGGAAGGCGATGGGGGCGCATCCCCGGACTTTCGGCGGGGTCGAGGGCGTGACCTTCGCGGTGTGGGCGCCGAACGCGCATCGCGTCAGCGTGGTCGGGGACTTCAACGGCTGGGACGGGCGCGTCCATCCGATGCGCAACCACAACGGCATCTGGGAGATCTTCCTGCCCCACCTCCGTCCTGGCGACCATTACAAATTCGAACTCGTCGGGGCCGACGGGAACCTCTTCGCCAAAAGCGACCCCTTCGCCTTCTTCTCGCAGCACGGCACGGAGACGGCGAGCATCATCCACGACATCGACCGCTACCAGTGGAAGGACGCCGCTTGGTTGGAGAGGCGCGCCGCCCGCGATCCCTACCACGAACCCATGTCCATCTACGAGGTCCATCTCGGTTCGTGGAAGCGGAAGCACGAGGACGGGGGGCGCTTCCTCAGCTACCTCGAACTCGCCGACGAGCTGGTCGATTACGTCGCGGAGATGGGCTACACCCACATCGAGCTGATGCCGGTGGCGGAGTATCCTTTCGACGGCTCGTGGGGCTACCAGGGCTGCGGCTACTTCGCCCCGACGAGCCGCCACGGCTCGCCCGACGAGTTCCGCGCCTTCGTGGACCGTTGCCACCAACGCGGCATCGGGGTGATCCTCGACTGGGTCCCGGCCCACTTTCCCAAGGACGCCCACGGCCTCGCCCGCTTCGACGGCACCGCCCTCTACGAGCACGCCGACCCGCGCCAGGGCGAGCACGCCGACTGGGGCACCCTGATCTTCAACTACGGCCGCAACGAGGTGCGCAACTTCCTCATCAGCAACGCGATGTTCTGGTTGCAGGAATACCATCTCGACGGGCTGCGCGTCGATGCGGTGGCCTCCATGCTCTACCTCGACTACTCGCGCGAGGAGGGGCAGTGGATTCCGAACCAATACGGCGGTCGCGAGAGCATCGAGGCGATCGAGTTCCTCAAGCAGCTCAACCAGATCTGCTACGAGGAGAACCCCGGCATCATGACCCTCGCGGAGGAATCGACCGCCTTCCCCGGCGTCTCGCGCCCCGTCGATACGGGCGGGCTCGGCTTCGGCTTCAAGTGGAACATGGGTTGGATGAACGATTCGCTCACCTACATGAGCCACGAGCCGGTCCACCGGAAGTACCACCACGGTCAGGCGACCTTCTCGATGATCTACGCCTATCACGAGAATTACGTCCTCGTCCTGAGCCACGACGAGGTCGTCCACGGGAAAGGGTCCATCGTGCAGAAGATGCCCGGCGACCGCTGGCAGCAGATGGCGAACGTCCGTTTCTTCTTCGCCTGGATGTTCGCCCACCCCGGCAAGAAATTGCTCTTCCAAGGGCTCGACTTCGGCCAGGCGGAGGAGTGGAGCCACGCCCACGGCCTGCCTTGGCACCTCCTCGACTACGACGAGCACCAGGGCGTGCGGCTTCTCGTGCGCGACCTCAACCGTACCTACGTCTCCGAACCCGCCCTGCACGAGCTTGACCACGAGCCCGGAGGCTTCGAGTGGATCGACCACGGCGACGCGAAACACAGCCTCTTCTCCTTCATCCGGCGCGGTCGGCACGGCGAGACGGTCGTCGTCCTCGTCAACGCGACCCCGGTGCCCCGGCCCGGCTACCGCCTCGGCGTGCCCGAGGGTGGCTTCTACGAGGAGATCCTGAACACCGACTCCGCCCTCTACGGCGGGTCGAACATCGGCTCGGCCGGCGGCATCCCCGCGCGGGCGCAGGAGTCGCACGGGCGACCGCACTCCATCCAGATCGAAGTGCCGCCGCTGGCTACGGTCTATTTCAGGCGGCGCGAGGTGTGAGGAGCCTCGACTCGACGAGTGCGCCCAAGCAAAAAAGCGGGAGGATGGCCCTCCCGCTTTCGGAACATTCGCTTTGTTTGGCCCTCGGCTCAGTAGCCGTATCCGCGGTGCGGGCGACGACCGTGGCCGTGATAGCCTTGGTCGTAGCGATGATCGTATCGACCGCGGTTGTCGTAGTAGCGGCGGTCGTCGTAGTAGCGGTTGCGGGCCCGGCTCTTCGCGATCTCGGACCCGGCGACAGCCCCGACGGCACCGCCGATGAGGGCTCCGGGTCCGTCGCCGATGGCCGCGCCGGTACCGGCCCCGATGGCGCCACCGATGAGAGCGCCGCGTTCGCCGGGGGTGCAGGAGACAAGGGTGGCGGCTGCGGCGACCGCAGCCAAACTGAGGATCAGGGACTGTTTCATAGTTTGGGAGGAGGTTCGCGGATTTTCCGCGAGGTTCTATGGGTGAGACGATCCGCGCCGGGCCTTATTCAATTTTTTTTGCGCCAGCCGGAATTTTTCCCCTCCCCCTCATCCGAACAGCTCCACCAGCGGCTTGCCCTTTTCCGCGACGGTGAAGGGCCGCATGCTCGGCGAGTAGAGCACATGGTCGAGCGGCAAGCCGAGGGCGTAGGCGATGGTGGCATTGAAGTCCTGCACCTTCACGGGGTTTCCGAGGATCTTCGCGCCGCGTTCGTCGGTCTGGCCATGGACCGCACCGCCTTGAATTCCGCCTCCCGCGAGGACGCAGGTGAAGGCCTGGGGATGGTGGTCGCGGCCCTCGTTCGTGTTGATCTCGGGGGTGCGACCGAACTCGGTCGCGAGCACGACGAGGGTGTCGTCGAGGAGGCCGCGCTGCTCCAAGTCGTCGAGCAGGGTGGAGAAGGCGGCATCGAGGGCCGCGGCTTTCTCGGGCACGTTGACGAAGTTCGAGTTGTGCGTGTCCCAGCCGCCGAGGGCGACCTCGACGAAGCTGACGCCGTGCTCAAGGAGGCGGCGGGCGAGGAGGCAGCCTTGGCCGAAGGGGTCCTTGCCGTAGCGCTCCTTGAGCGCCGCCGGTTCGCCGGAGAGGTCGAAGGCGGCGAGATCCTCGCTGCGCATCAGCTTGATCGCGTCGGCGTACATGTCGGTGTAGGCGCGCACGTTCCGCTGGTCGTAGCGCTCCACGAAGGGGGCGTCGAGCTTTTCGGAGAGGGCGCGGTGGAAGTTGAAACGATCCTCCGTCATGCCCTTGGCCATGGTGCTGTTGAGCAGGCCGCCTTCAGGGTCGCGGATCACGAGGGGCGAGAGGCCCGCCTCGAAGAAGCCCGCCCCGGGATGCGAGGAATTGCTCCCGATCATGACGTTTCCGGGCAGGGAGGGGTTGCCGCGTCCGTTGAATTTCAGCAGCCACGCGCCCATGGCGGGGTGGCGGATGGAGCTGCGGATCTCGTAGCTCGTATGCATGAAGTAGTTCCCCTGCTTGTGGGCGCCCTGGGTCGAGGTCATCGAGCGGACCAGTGCGAGCTTGTCGGCGCGCTTCGCGAGGCGGGGCAGGTTGTCGGAGAGCGTCAAGCCGTCGACTTCCGTGCGCAGCCGCTGGGTCGGCCCCATGACCTCGGCGTCCTCTTTCGGATCGAAGGTGTCGAGGTGGGACATGCCCCCGTCCATGTAGAGGTAGATGACGCGTTTGGCGGTAGCGGCCTGTTTCAAGTCCGAGGCCCCGGCTCCGGCGGCGCGGGAGAAACCGGGCAGGGAGGCGAGGGCGCTGACGCCGAGAAAGGACTTGGCGGCGCGATGCACAAAATGGCGGCGGGAGAGATCGGTTTTCATGGGTGCCCTTCGGACAGTAAAAGGTGAAAAGTGAAGAGGATCGGGTCTGGGACGGAAGTGGGTTGCGTTTAGGATTTCGGATTTCGAGCTTCGGATTTCAATCCTCCGGCTTATTCGATGAAAAGGAACTGCCGGGTGTTGAGCAGGGTCCAGACGATGCCGGGGACGGTGCCCGATTCGGGGTCGGCGGCCCAGGCGTCGCGGAAAATGGCCCTCTCCTCCGCGGTGGGCCGGCGGCTGAGCATGGTGAGGTAGATGGTGTCGAGGCGGTCTCGGAACTGCTCGCCTTTCATGCCGCGCATGAGGACGGAGTAGCGGTTCGTCACGGCAGCGAGGACGGGGCCGTTGAGCATGGCGAGGGCTTGGGTGACGGAGGCCTCGTGGCTGGCGTTCTCGACGAGTTCGCGGTCGCTCTGCCCGAACTCGCGCAGGAAGTGGCCGGGGGGCGCGGGCTGGTCGATCTCGGAGGCGCGGGCCATGCGCTCGCGGATGACGCGGGCGAAATTCCGGTAGGCGAGCCTTTCCTCCCGCCTCGTCACGTTCCATTCGGCCATCTCGCGCTCGCGGCGTTCGGCGTGTTCGGCTTGCAGGGCTTCCTCCCGTCCGGCGAACATGGCCTCGACGAGTTCGTCGACGATGCCTCCGCCGTCGGTCCCGACGATTTCGGCCATGCCCTCGTCGAAACTGCGTCCGCCCGCGAGGAGAATCGCGGCGAGCTCCCCGACGAGGCCGTCGCCAGGGGCGGGGGCGGATTCCGGCGCAGTTTTGGAGGCGGGCTCGACGAGGCCCCCACCTTTCAGCCCGGCGATCTTGTGGCGGAGCCCTTCGCGGTAGACGACATCCTCGATGCTGTCCTTGAGCTCCCTGCGAATCCGCCGTACCTCGACCACGGCTTGTTTCACGAGGTCGGGGTCGCCTTTTTCGCGGGCCTCCGCGACTTTCGCCTCGGCGGCCTCGATGCGCTGGGAAAGTTCACCTTGGAGCTTGATGACCTTGCGCATGTTCTGGAGGAATTGCGCGGGCTTCTGGTCGTAGACGGACTCGGCGACGAGTTGGACCTCGGCGAGCTTCCGGTCGGCGCGGAGGTCCCGCGCGGGATCGGGCTGGTCGGGGTCGGCGACGGTCATGGCGACGAGGGAGTCCCAGATCTGCTCGGCGCTCATGCGGCGGAGGACGGGTCCGGCGAAATGCCAAGGAGTCCCGGGCGCGGACTCCTCGGGAGAGGCCTCGCGCTGCCAGGCTTGAGTTTTGTAGAGGATGCGCTGGAAGGCTTGCAGGTCGTAGTCGAGGGAGGCCATCAATTCCTCCAGGTAGTCGAGGAGGGCGGGGTTGGCGGCGGAGGTGTTCTCCCGAAAATCGTCGACGGGTTCGACGACGCCGACGCCGAAGGCGCGTTTCCAGAGGCGGTTGGCGATGACCTTGGTGAAGCGCGGGTTCTCGGGCGAGGTGAGCCATTCGCCGAAGGCGTGGGCAGGGTGGGCGCCTTCGCCGGGGACCGCGGGCTTGCCGAGGAGCGTGGCGGGCGGCACGACGGAAAGCGGCTTGGCGTCGTCGTATTGGTAGTCCTTAGGGAGGCGGAGGGCGCGGTCGGTGGCGTTGACGTTGTTGAAGCGGACCGGGAAGAGGATCTCGGACGCGGCCCGGCGCAAGGCACCGTTCCGCCCGGCGTAGGCCGCGCCGGGTTTCCCCGCCCCCTTTCCTTTTCCACCTTTGCCGCCCTTCCCGCCTTTTCCTCCCTCCTGCAGCAGCGCGAAGGCCGCCTGCTGGACGGGATGGCCGTTGCTCCCCGTCATGCCGTAGGTGAAGGCGGCGAGGTGGTAGTAGTCCATCTGCGTCCACTCGTCGAAGGGGTGGTTGTGGCACTGGGCGCAGACGATCTGGGTGCCGAGGAAGACCTGGGTGGTGATGGCGAGGTTGTCGAGGGGCATGCCGAAGTCGCGCAGGTAGTAGCCGATGGCGGGGTTCTCCCAACTGCTGCTCGAGGCGGTGACGAGGTCGCGGACGATCTCGTCGTAGGGGCGGTTCTCGCGGATCGCGTCCTTGATCCAGCGCTCGTAGGCGAGTCCGGCACCGACGCTCTGGCCGTTGCCGGAGATCGAGGTTCGCATGCGGAGGAGGTCGGCGAACCAGTTGTAGAGGTGCGAGACATGGCCGTCGGAGCCGACCAGGGAATCGACGAGGGCGGAGCGCTTGCCGGGATCGGTCGATTCGAGGAAGGCGAGGGTCTCGGCCTTCGTCGGGATGCGCCCGATCAGGTCGAGGTGGGCGCGGCGGACGAAGACCTCGTCGTCGGTGTCGGGGTTCGGCGAGAGGCCCTCCTTCTTCAAACCTTCGAGGACGAGTTCGTCGATGCGGGCGACGGCGGCGGACTCGTCGGCGCGGATGGAGGGGGCGGCGGAGGAGAGGAGAAACGCCGCGAGGACGGCGCATCGGAGGACGGTGCTCATGGGTGGTGGTAGGGCCGCTGGATGAGACCCCGGAAACGGCGGAAGGTTTCACGCCGCGATCGCGCGAATCTCACTTTTTCAGCTCCGCGAAAATCAGCCGCCCCGCGTTCGTCTGCACGGCCCCGGCGACGACGACGTTCTGGAGGCTGCCGATACAACGCTTCGCGTGATTGACCACGATCATGGTCCCGTCGGGCAGGTAGCCGACGGCCTGGTGGTCGTCGCGGCCCTCCTTGACCAGTTCGAGGGCGAGCTCGTCGCCGGGCGAGACGATGGGCTTCAGGGCGATGGAGAGCTCGTTGAGGTTCAGCACGGAGATGCCTTTGAGTCGGGCGACCTTGCCG
This sequence comes from Akkermansiaceae bacterium UBA2367, assembly GCA_002344525.1. GTDB lineage: Bacteria > Verrucomicrobiota > Verrucomicrobiia > Verrucomicrobiales > DEV007 > Arctic95D-9. The sequence continues at coordinate 39,233 of DDTJ01000002.1, read as the reverse complement.
AGGTTCGCGTCGTTGGTGAGGATGCGCGCGCCCATCAGGTCCGCGAGCTGGACCATTTTGGCGTCGAAGGAGAGGCCGCTCTCGAAACTCTCGTCGCGGACGGCGACGTCGATTTTGCCCGTGGCCTTCATCGCGTTGAGGCCGTCGAGGCCGCGCCGCCCCCGCGATCGCTTCAGTTCGTCGGAGGAATCGGCCATTTTCTGCAGCTCTTCGAGGACGAAGCGCGGCACGACGAGCGCCCCGCCGAGGAAGCCGGCCTCGCAGATCGCGGGGATGCGGCCGTCGATGATGATGTTCGTGTCGAGGAGGGTGGGCAGGTCCTGGAGCGCGTCCTGGCGGAAGCGCACGTAGGGGATGAGCAGGGAGAACTCCTCGCGCTTGCTCCGCAGGGCCAGCATCACCCCGATGAAACCGAAGCCGAGGAAGACGGCGAGGTTGAAGATGCTCCCGGCGAGGGGGAACTGCTCGACCCAACCCGCCTCGGTCGCGATGCGCGTCACCAGCCACGCGCAGAGCAGGCCGATGAGGAGGCCGAAGGTGCCGTGCGAGAAGGAGCGGAAGGTGAGGCGCCGCAACATGATGTCGAGCACGATCAGGGTGGAGGCGAAGCCGAGCCCCAGAATGGCCCCGAACCACCAGATGTGGGTGGCCTCGCCCATGGCCACGATGGCCCCGATGAACCCCGCGAGAAGCAGGAAGAACATGCGGATGACGTTGAGGAGGGCGGCGGTGCTCATCGGGACGACGGACGACGAAGCGTCACTATATCACCGCTAGCCCGCATTTCCCACACTCTTTCGTCGCGAGACGCAGCGAGGGCCGTTCCGGCAAGGCGCGGACGGATTTTCCCGCCGGGCTGTATGAGAACATACTGTCCAAGGGGAAATCCGGGCGGAACGAAGCCGGGACGGGCCGCAGCAGAAAGGGTGCGGGAAATGCGGGCTAACTTCTCGCCGCCATCCATTTGCCGCGTCGCATCGTGCCGAGGAAGGGCAGCCCCGCCGCCTCCGCCGCAGCGGAGACCTCCGCCGCTTGGGTCGCGAGAAAGCCGGAGATGATCGACTCGCCGCCGGGGACGAGCCAGCGGGGAAAGCGGGGCAGGAGCGCCACGAGCAGGTCGCTGAAGAGGTTCGCAGCGATGAGGTCGCAGGATTCCCCCGGCTCCACCGCCATCAGGGCGACGGCGTCGGCTTCGAGGAAATCGACGCGGTCCGCGACCCCGTGCCGCGCCGCGTTCTCCCGCGCGTAGCCGAGGGCCATGGCGTCGTTCTCCACCGCCGTGACGGCGGTCGCGCCCAGTTTCGCGGCGGCGATCGCGAGGATGCCGCTGCCGCAGCCGAGGTCGAGGACGCGCCACGGGCGACCGCCTCGGCGCTTCGCGAAATCGGCGAGGAAGCGCAAGCAGCCCGCCGTGGTGGGATGGCCGCCCGTGCCGAAAGCGAGTTGAGGGGGAAAGCTCAGCACGACGCGCCCCGGATGCTCCCGCGCGAGGCGGTCGAGCGTGGCCCCGTCCTCCGAATCCGTGACGAGAAGCGAATCGCGGATGCGGAGCGGCGGGCCGGGATTCGTCCCTGCGGCGGGCTGCCATTGCGCCGGGGCGAGGGAGGCGACAGCCCCGCCGAAACGGGCGCGGAGATCCTCGGCCTCCTCCTGCGTCGCCGCGTAGACCGACATCTGCCAGCGGTGGCGTTTCACGGGCTTGTCGAGCGCGTAGGGGATCGCTTCGGCAAGAAGGCGGGCCTCCCACTCCTCAAGTCGGTCTTCCTCGACGAACTTCGACCAGCGATACAGCGTCTCCAAGGCGACCCCCGGGATTGAAAAGGAAAACGAAAGAAAAACTGGAGCGGGTGATGAGATTCGAACTCACGACATCAACCTTGGCAAGGTTGCGCTCTACCCCTGAGCTACACCCGCATCGACCACCTTGTGGCGGAGCGGAGGGTAAGATGGCGGGGCGCGGCGGATTTTCAAGATAAAATTTCACAGCCATCCTATGGATGCCAATATGATTTCAGCGCCAAAGGCGCGGCTCCATGCCAGCCCAGGCCGACGGCCTGGGAACTGCCCCCGGAAAACGGGAGAGGGCTGAAAGCCCGATCCATCCCGCCCGGCCAAGCTTGCCGCTGAATCGGGCCTTCAGCCCTTCCCCCATACCCATACCGTGAACCAGGGCCGTTGGCCCAGGCTGATATGGCATGCGCCTTTAGCGCGGAATGCAGGTCTCGGCCCCTTGTCCGGCAAGGCGCGAACGGCTCGCTTTGCTGGGAGCCAATTGCCAGTTTTCCGGTCCAAAAACACCCTTCTTTCCATTTCCGGTTCTTCCAAAACCCTTTTGCAGTCAATGAGTTCAAACTCTCCACTTTCAACCATCCACCCTCAGCGATAGCTATCGCATGGGATGGCTGTGATAAAATTTCGCCTTGGCGGGCGGGGCCGGGAGGGGTAAGGGTGCCGCCCCACCGCAACATGAAGAAATTCGGGAACAAACTCGACGAAATCCTCGCCGACAAGGAGGCCGAGATCGCCCGGCTCCTGCCGCTGAAGGAGAAGCTGCGCTACGCCGCTGCGGCCCGCGACGACTTCCGCTCCTTCGAGAGAGCCCTAGGCGGCGGCTTCCGCGACCGGGGCGAGGACGAGGGCTACGGGTCGGAGGGGCTCGCCGTCATCGCCGAAGTGAAGAAAGCCTCGCCCTCCGCCGGGACCATCGCCGCCGACTTCGATCCCGTGGCCATCGCCGAGGCCTACGCCGCCGCCGGGGCCGCCGCCCTCTCCGTGCTCACCGACGAGAAGTATTTCCAAGGCCACCTCTCCTACCTCGCGAAAATCCGCGAGCGCGTCGACCTGCCCATTTTGCGGAAGGACTTCATCCTCGACGAGATCCAGATCCACGAGTCCGTCGTGGCCGGGGCCGACGCCATCCTCCTCATCGTCGCCGCGCTGGAGCAGGACCAGCTCCTCCGCCTCCTCGACACGGCCGCCGCCTGCCAGCTCGACGTCCTCGTCGAAGTCCACGACCTCGGGGAGATGGAGCGCGCCCTCGAAAGCGGCGCCCGCCTCATCGGGATCAACAATCGCAACCTCCGCACTTTCGAAGTCGATCTCGGCACGACCGGGAGCCTCAGCGAGGAGGTCGGCTCCGACCACATCCTCGTGAGCGAGAGCGGCATCCACAGCGGCGCGGACGCGGCCCGCGTCCGGGAATGGGGTGCCGACGCCATCCTCGTGGGCGAGGCCCTGATGCGCGCCCCGGACAAGGCCGCCAAGATGGCCGAGCTGAAGGGCGAGGGACCCGCTTGACGCCCCCGGCCCGAAAGTGTGACGGAAAAATTCTAACATTTCCCCCCCGATCACGTCTTAGCAGAGGATTGAGCGGAACGGAGCACTTTGCTACCGTCCTATCTATCCGGTGCCCCGGTACAACACTTCGGGGCATCTCCGAAACGAACCCAAACCAAAATCCTGAATCCCAGATTATGAAAAAACTGCTCGCCACCCTCGCCTGCGCCCTCTTCGCCTCGGTCGCCCTCGCCGGCGAATACCCCGACATCAGCATCAGCGAACTCGAAGAGGCCATCAAGAAGGGTGAAGTCATCGTCATCGACGTGAACGGCTCCTCCTCCTACGAGAAGGGCCACATCCCCGGCGCGATCGATTTCCGCGCGAACAAGGACAACATCGCCACCCTCCTCGGCGACAAGAAGGACAAGCTCGTCGTCGCCTATTGCGGCGGCCCCACCTGCAACGCCTACAAGGCCGGCGCCAAGGCCGCCGAGGAAGCGGGCTTCAAGAACATCAAGCACCTCTCCGCCGGCATCTCCGGCTGGCTCCAAGCCGGCAAGGAGACCGAGAAGCCGAAGAGCTGACCTTCCCGGCGACGTCCGCCCGGAACGGTGGGCCAAGCCTCGTGAAAAGCGTTCCCGCGACTGGCGGGAGCGCTTTTTTGTTGGTTTGGTAATGTGGCACCCGGATCGTTCTACGGACACGGTTCCGGGTCCCAAGGAATGTCGGCCCTCCTTGGGCTTCCAGCCGGGATTCATCCGTTTGCGTGCCGCATTGCTATCGAGCGGGCGGCGCTCCGTATCCCGGTTTCAGCGCTTCGATGCGGGCTTCGAGCGCGGTGCGCTCGGATTCGGGTTTCGCGTTCCACCAAGCGGCCAGATCGCCGTTGGGTACGGGCTGGATCCAACTCTCGTAGGCCGCCATCTGCCTTGCCGGGAAATCGTCGGGTGCTCCACGCAGGTGCTGGTCGAAAAACCCGAGCACGAACTCGTTCTGCGCGCCGATGATGATGTCCGACGGGGCATCGCCCAGCATCCGACCGCGCACGAGCGGATGGATGAACAGGGAGAAGTCCGAGAGGCCGAGATGGGCCGCGCCCTTGAGCCGGACGCGGTAAATGTCCTCGCGTCGGCCCGCCTCGCCGATGCGCTCGTAGGAGAATTCGTTGAAACCGCGAGGCTCGCCTTCTGGCGGATCGAGACCCAGCGCCCGATGAAGGTAGACGGGGTCCGCGAGGAACATCAGGAAGGGCGTAGGCACATCGCAGTGGAAGGCGGAAAAGGGGAAGTCGCCGCCGTCGAGATTGACGCCCGCCGCGCTGCGCGGATCGATCATGCACAGCTCGCCCGAGACCGCGCCGCCGAACGACATGCCCATCTGGCCCACACGCCTGAGATTGCCCGCGGCGGCGATGTCGGCCACGCTCGCCGGAGGCGCGTCCATCAGCGTGTCGTGCAGGAAGAGGCGGTCGGCCACCCAGATCGACGCGCTTTTCGTGACGATGCGGTCGCCCGTCCGCATGGCGTGCTCCTGGTAGGCCAGCGCGCCCTCCAGCCGCGTATCGGGCGTGGTCCCGGCGAGCGCGTCGGCCAGCGAGGAACGGGCCTCTTCGCTTCCCTTCGCCATTGCCGCCAGCGCCGGGTCCATCGGCGCGACCGTGCCGTCGAGGAAGGCCGTGGCGGAGGAGTCGTAGGTGTGCTGCACCGAGAAGACGACGTAGCCGTGGCTGGCCAGCGTCTCCATCAGCGCCGTGTTCTGGTGCAGGAAGGAGGTGTAGCCATGGCTGTAGAAGACCACGGGGAGATCCGCCGCGCCCGCCAGCAGCGGCGCGTCCGGATAGGAGTTCGTTTTCACATGGCGGGCATAGGTGAGGAGCTTCGGAAAGCCGAAAAAGCCGCCGAGCGCCCGCGCGGTGCTCTTCGTTTCCGCTTCGGTGAAATAGGGCGCGGGCTTGCCGACGGCGCTCTGCGCCGGATACCAGACGCGGACGAGAAGGCGGCGCGGCTCGTCGGGCTTCGCCAGGAACACACCCGGACGGGAGGTGTCGGCCAGTTCGAAGGCGCGGACGCCGACGACGTGGGGGCCGGAGGGCTTCGGCATCCGGTTGACGGGGAACAGAACGATGGCGGCCAGCGCCGGGACCGTCAGGAGCGCTATCAGCGTTCCGGAAATCCAAGGCACGCCGCTGGCGCGGTCCGTCTTCGCGAGGCGGTTTTTGCGGGAGGCGACGACCGACACGACGAGGCAGACGATGGCGACCACCCCGCCGACCCCGTTCTGCCAGCGATCCGAGAGGAAGCCCAGTGCGGCAACAACCAGCGCAACAACGGCGGCGGCCATCAGCACAGGGCGACGGGCGGGCATTCGTCGAGCCCACCAAGCGAGCACGAACACGGCCAGCGCCGCGATCAGCAGGATGTCCGTGAGTGTCATGCGTCCGTGTCCTCGTGGCTCTCCCCGGCTCAGGGCTTCGGGTGGGCGAGCATTTCCAGGAAGTCGCCCGCCGCGCCATCGGTCTGGTGGACGCGCAAGGGGTAGACGACCTCCAAGGGTTTGGCCGCGAAATAATAGACCCTGACCTTGATGCCGTGCTCGCCATCGGAAAGGCCCGCGGTGTTGAAGCCTTCGAGCCGATACGGAGCCTCGTAATCGCGGAAGGTTCCCAAGCTCGGATGCTCGAACTCCACCCGGTCGATGGGGCGGGCGCCTTGGACGTTTACCGAAAGGCGCACCGGACCCCTGACGCCGCTCGCATTCGCCTCGGGAAAGGTGGCGATGCTCCCCTCGTCGAAGATCGGGGCCTCAAGCGTGTCGGGCGTCGTCACGGAAAGCGGCTCCGAAGCGACCTCGCCCTTCCCGTTCACCGCTTCGATCAGGACCTCATATGGCGTGCCCTTGGTCAATCCGGTGATATCGACCCTGAACTCGTTGGGATTGCCGTTGCTGTTCGGCGAAGTGGCCCACCAGGCGGGGTCCATCTCCCATCCTCCCCAGAAATCCGACTTCGCGGTGGTGTAGTCCGGGTCGCCGCTTTTCCTGTATTTGACGTGGTAGGCCATGCCATGGGCCGGCGTCCAGGTGATCCGGACGGCGCTGGTCCCTCTGGCGATGGCATTGGCCCTGAGCGGCTTCACCGGAGCCAAGGCGCGCGGGTCGCCGAGCGGATTGCTGAGGGGGAGCAACCTCAGTTTGTCTTCGGGGATGTTCTTGATCGTTTTGTCGGTCACCGTCGGGTTCCCTTCGGCACCCCATCGGGCGGTCAACTGGTCCTCGACCATGATTTTCGACCTGCCCGCGTTGTCGATGACGATCATTCCGTAGGTCTGCAAGACTTGGGCGAGCTTCTTGCCTTCGGGGCTGAGGCCCAGCGCGTCCAGATCGACGCTCCGGTCGAGGACGATCCGCGCGCCCTCCGGGAGATGGTTCGGGTCCGCCCCGTGCTTCCCGTCGGATTTGGTCGCCGGGTAGGCGCTGTATCGGGTGGGCCATTGATAGGCAAAGGCCAGCGCGTGTTCGACAGTCCCGGATTCCGCGAGTTCCCATGGCCGCACAAGCCCCGCGAAATAAGGCACGCCCGCCCCCCGGCTCCTGAAGCCGATCGGCGGCACGCCGCTCCAGTGAGTATTGTAGTGGTATCCGTTGGTGGCGGTGTAGCTGCCATCGTCCTGTTTCTGGAGCTGCCAGAAGGCCCATTCGTCGCCGCTGTTCGGATCCCAGAAAATGATGGAGCCGTCCGTGCCGGGGGACTGCTGGGCGTTGGAGGGAATCGGGACGCTGATCGGCGCAGGGTGTTTTGTCCCGACGCCTTTGATATGCTCGCACTCCGTTTCACTGGTCACGTTCGAGTAGGTGTCGGCGACCCAGACGACTTTCCACAGGTCGGCTTGGGTGCTGTCCACCAGATAGACGGAATAGGTGTATTGATTGGGGTCCGAGGTCAGGTCCGGTCTTGATGCGGGGAAAATGGCGTCAAGCTGGCCGGGCGTGAGCGGCGTTGATCGGTCGTACAGCTCCGCGGGGACCGGGGTGTTCCAAGGGCTGCCGGACAGATAGGGAACCTTGTTGTCCTGTCCCCTTGAAGCTGCCGGGGTGAAGAAGAGCAGCAGCAGCGCAGACGAAAAGGCACCTGAGCGGATCGAAGCGGGGTTTGGATGTTTCATGGCGTTGCGTGTCGGCGAAGGAATAGGGAAGGGTGTCGAAGGCAACTCGAAAGATGCCGTCGGATGGTTGTTTGTGGGAATTTCCCTTCCAGAAGGAAAAAGACCGGCGGTTTCCCGCCGGTCTTCTCCTGAAACGAAAACCGTCTCTCCCACCCGGGAGGCGGCCAAATCAATAGCGATAAAGCTCGGGCTTGTAGGGACCCTCGACCGGCACGCCGATGTAGTTCGCCTGCTCTTCGGTCAGCTTGGTCAGCTTCGCGCCGATCTTGTCGAGGTGGAGGCGGGCGACTTCCTCGTCGAGCTTCTTGGGCAGGATGTAGACGCCGGGCTGGTAGACGTCCTTGTTCTTCCAGAGGTCGATCTGGGCGAGGGTCTGGTTGGTGAAGCTGTTGCTCATCACGAAGCTCGGGTGGCCGGTGGCGCAGCCGAGATTGACGAGGCGGCCCTCGGCGAGCATGAAGAGCTGCTTGCCGCCGGGCAAGTCGTAGCGGTCCACCTGGGGCTTGATGTTCACCTTCTTCACGCCTTCGGCGGCGTTGAGCTTGGAGACTTGGATCTCGTTGTCGAAGTGGCCGATGTTGCAGACGATAGCCTGGTCCTTCATCGCGAGGAGATGGTCGAGGCGGAGGATGTCCTTGTTGCCGGTGGTGGTGACGTAGATGTCGGCCCAGCCGAGGGTGTCCTCGACGGTGAGGACGCGGTAGCCCGCCATCGCCGCCTGGAGGGCGCAGATGGGGTCGATCTCGGTCACGACGACCTGGGCGCCGAAGCCGCTCAGGGTCTGGGCGCAGCCCTTGCCGACGTCGCCGAAGCCGCAGACCACGGCGACCTTGCCGGCAATCATGACGTCGGTGGCGCGCTTGATGCCGTCCACGAGNNGACTCGCGGCAGCCGTAGAGGTTGTCGAACTTCGACTTGGTCACCGAGTCGTTCACGTTGATCGCGGGGACGCGGAGCTTCCCGGCCTCGAACATCTGGTAGAGGCGATGGACGCCGGTGGTGGTCTCCTCGGAGACGCCCTTCCAGTCCTTGAGGTAGTTGATGAACTTGATGGGATCCTCCCCGTTGATGCGGCGCAGGAGGTTCTTGATGACCTCCTCCTCCTCGCTCTCGGAGGGGCTGTCGATGAAGGAGCGGTCGCCTTCCTCAAGCTCGGCACCCTTGTGGATGAGGAGGGTCGCGTCGCCGCCGTCATCGACGATGAGCTGCGGTCCCTTGCCGTCAGGCCAAGTCAGGGCGGCCTCGGTGCAGTCCCAGTATTCCTCGAGGGTCTCGCCCTTCCAGGCGAAGACGGGGATGCCCCGCGCGGCGATGGCGGCGGCGGCGTGGTCCTGCGTCGAGAAGATGTTGCAGGAGCACCAGCGCACGTCGGCGCCGAGGTCGGCGAGGGTCTCGATGAGGACCGCCGTCTGGATCGTCATGTGCAGCGAGCCCATGATGCGGACTCCGGCGAGGGGCTTCTCGGCGGCGTATTTGGCCCGCGTGGCCATGAGGCCGGGCATTTCGTGCTGGGCCACTTCGATCTCCTTGCGGCCGAAGTCGGCGAGGCCGATGTCGGCCACTTTGTAATCTTCTTTGATAGCGAGGGTCGCGCTCATAGTTCTGTGTCTGTCAGGGTATGGTGTGGGGGTTCACGCGACGGCGCTCTTGAGCGCTTCCGCCTTGTCGGTCTTCTCCCAAGTGAGGGAGCCGGTGTCCTCTTCGCGGCCGAAGTGGCCGTAGTTCGTCGTCTTCCGGTAGATGGGCCGGAGCAAATTCAAGTCGCGGATGAAGTCGGCGGGCTTGAAGGAGAAGACCTCTTTGACGGCCTTGACGATCTTGTCGTTATCGACCTGGTTCGTGCCGAAGGTATCGACATGGACGCTGACGGGCTGAGGATAGCCGATGGCGTAGGCGAGCTGCAGCTCGCAGCGGTCGGCGAGGCCGGCGGCGACGACGTTCTTGGCGACGTAGCGGCACATGTAGGCGGCGGAACGGTCCACCTTGCTCGGGTCCTTGCCGGAGAAAGCGCCGCCGCCGTGGCGGCCCATGCCGCCGTAAGTATCGACGATGATCTTGCGTCCGGTGAGGCCGCAGTCGCCCTCGGGACCACCGATGATGAAAAGTCCGGTGGGGTTGATGTGGAATTCGGTGTCCTCGGTGAGGAGTTCGCCGGGGATGACGGCCTCGATCAGCTCCTTCTTGAGGATCTCGCGGATCTCGGGGGTGCCGATGCTCGCGGCGTGCTGGGTCGAGACGACCACGGCGGTGACGCGAGTGGGCTTGCCATCGACGTATTCCATCGAGACCTGGGTCTTCGAGTCGGGGCGGAGCCAGGTGTGCTGGCCGCTCTTGCGGAGCTTCGTGATCGCCTCCCCGAGCTGGTGGGCGTAGGCGATGGGCGCGGGCATGAGCGCGGGGGTCTCGCGCACGGCGTAGCCGAACATGATCCCCTGGTCGCCGGCGCCCTGCTCGGCGGTGTCCTTGTGGTCGGCGGCGGCGGCATCGACGCCTTGGGCGATGTCGGGCGACTGCTGGCCGAGGGCGTTGATGAAGAAGAAGTTCGCGGCGTTGAACTTACAGTCGTCGTTGACGTAGCCGATCTCGGTGATGGCGGCCTTGACCACCTCGCGGTAGTCGAACTTCGCGCTGGTGGTAATTTCACCGCCGAGGACGACGAGATTGTCCTTCACGAGCGTTTCACAGGCGACGCGGGAACCCAGATCCTGCTCGAAGCAAGCATCGACGATGGAGTCGGAAATGGTGTCGCACACCTTGTCGGGGTGGCCCTCGGTGACGGACTCGGAGGAGAAAATGTAGGAGTTTGCCATGTTGTATTTACAAATCTTGATTGGTTGATACCATAAAGCTGCCGATCCATGTCGTCAATTCTGAAATCGCTGCGCCTCATCGCGGACCCGACCCGGCTCCGCATCCTGAGCCTGTTGCGGCGCGAGGAGCTCTCCGTGGTCGAGTTGCAGGAGATCCTCGGGATGGGCCAGTCGCGCATCTCCTCGCAGCTTTCCCAGCTCCGCCAAGCGAAGCTGGTGACGGACCGTCGCTCCGGCAAGAACATCATCTACGCTTTCGGCAACGACGCGGCCCCGCTCGACGTCCGGCTCGTCGAGACCCTCACCCTCGCTGCCGCCGAGGTGCCGGAGGTGCCGGACGACGTGGCGACGCTGGAGTTGATCCTCGCGAAGCGCCGCGACAAGGCCCGCGCCTACTTCGACAACCTCGCCGGGAAATTCGGGCGCACCTACTGTCCGGGGCGCTCCTGGAAGGCGCTCGCGGAGACCCTTCTGAAACTGATGCCGCCCCTCGTCATTGCCGACCTCGGAGCGGGCGAAGGCACGCTCTCCCAGCTCCTCGCCCAGCGGGCGGAGAAGGTCATCGCCATCGACAATTCGGAGAAGATGGTGGAATACGGCACTCAAGTGGCCCGCGACAACGGCTACACGAACCTCGAATACCGCCTCGGCGGGATCGAGGAGCCGCCCATCGACGCGGGTTCGGTCGATCTGGCCATTTTCAGCCAATCCCTCCACCACACCGCGAAACCCGAAGCCGCCATCGCCGCTGCCCACCGCATTCTCAAGCCGGGTGGACGGCTCGTGATCCTCGACCTGCTGAAGCACGGTTTCGAAGACGCCCGCGAACTCTACGCCGATCTCTGGCTGGGGTTCTCGGAGTTGGAGGTTTCGCGCTTTTTGAAGAATCAAGGCTTCATCGACATCGAGGTCTCGGTGGTGGATCGCGAATCCGAACCGCCGTATTTCCAGACGCTGATGGCTTTGGCGGGGAAATCCCTTGGCAAAGGCGCGTGACGACATTTGGCTCGTTCCAGTCAAAAATTTGTAGCCGAGATCATTGACCTCGGTCGGGCGTCGTTTGGACATCCGATCCGGCCTCACTGAGGCCGGCTACAGCGCTAACGCGTTCTTCCACGCACCACCTATCGTTCAGAATTCATGGGAATTTGGCGATGGTAACGACCGTCTCCCGAACTCTCCACCTCCCCCGCCAAATCCGGCCAGCGCAAAGCGCCCTCGCTTGACAAGCGCTGTGCCTTCCCCATTTTCAGCCCCACTTTTCACCTTTGCCTGCGGCCGTAGGCCGCCCCCATATGAACGCCCCTGAAAAACGCGAGTTCCAAGCCGAAGTCAGCCAAGTGCTGGACATCGTCATCCACTCCCTCTACACCGACAAGGACATCTTCGTCCGCGAGCTGGTCTCGAACGCCTCCGACGCGCTGGAGAAGCTGCGCCACCTCCAGCTCACCGGGAACGAAGTCCACGGCCCCGACCTTTCCCTCGAAATCCGTCTCACCGTGGACGAGGAGGCCCGTACCCTCACCCTCGCCGACCATGGCCTCGGCATGACCCGCGAGGAGCTGCACGAGAACCTCGGCACCATCGCCCACTCCGGTTCGAAGGCCTTCCTCCGCAACCTTGAGGAGTCGGCGCGGAAGGAGAGCGCCCTCATCGGCCAGTTCGGCGTCGGCTTCTACTCCGCCTTCATGGTCGCCGACGAGGTGACGGTCTACAGCCGCTCGTGGCGGCCCGAGGGCGAGAGCCTTGTCTGGACGAGCGACGGCAAAACCGGCTACGAAATCGCTGAGGCGGACGAGGAACTGGAGCGCGGCTGCCGCATCGTCCTGAAGCTGCGCGAGGACTGCGCCGATTTCGCCAAGGCCGACCGCGTCCGCTCCATCGTCGAGAGCTACTCGAATTTCGTCGCCTTTCCCGTGATGGTCGGCGAGGAGCGCGTCAACAAGGTCGAGGCGGTCTGGCGGAAGAAAAAGAGCGAAGTCACCGACGAGGAATACAAGGAGTTCTACCAGTTCTCGGCGAAAGCCTACGACGAGCCGCGCTACCGCATGCACTTCAACGCGGATTCGCCCATCGAGCTGAACGCGCTCCTCTTCGTCCCGGCGGAGAACACCGAGCTCTGGGGTATGGGGCAGATGGAGCCGGGCGTCTCGCTCTACTGCAAGAACGTCCTCATCGACGACAAGCCCGCCGGGCTCCTGCCCGACTGGCTGCGCTTCCTGCGGGGCGTCATCGACAGCGCCGACATCCCCCTCAACATCAGCCGCGAGTCGATGCAGGACAGCAGCCTCGTTCGCAAGCTGAACCGCGTCGTGACGAAGCGCTTCCTCAAGTTCCTCGACGGCGAGGCCAAGGACGATCCCGACAAATACAAGGAGTTCCACGCGAAGTTCTCCCGCTTTCTCAAGGAGGGCGTCGTGACCGATTTCGAGCATCGCGAGGGGCTGGCGAAGCTGCTCCGTTTCGAGAGCAGCCTGACCGATCCCGGCACCCTCACCGGCTTCGAGGACTACCTCGTCCGGGCCAAGGACGGGCAGGACAAGATCTACTACCTCAGCGGACCCGACCGGGTCTCGATCGAGGCCGGACCCTATCTGGAGGCATTGAAGGCGAGGGGCCTTGAGGTGGTCTATTTCTTCGACACCATCGACGAATACCTCCTCCAGCACCTGCGCGAGTTCGAGGGGAAAACGCTCGTCTCCGCCTCCTCCTCCGAGGTTGAGCTGCCGGAGGACGCCGCCCTCGAAACCTCCGGCGAACCCCTCGCGGAGGAGGCGATGACCGCCCTCTGCGACTTCCTCCAGACCGAACTGGGCGAGCAAGTCGAGAAAGTCGCTCCGGGCAAGCGCCTCGTCAGCAGCCCCGCCGCCGTGCTCGCCCCGGCGCATGGCATGTCCGCGCAGATGCGTCAGATGCTCCAAGCCATGAACCCCGGCGAACCGCTCCCGCCGCAGAAGGTCGAGCTCGAACTGAACCCCCGCCACGGTCTCGTCCACGCCCTCGCCGCGGCCCGCGAGGCGGATCCCGATCTCGCGAAGCTCGCGGCGGCGCAGTTGCTCGACCAAGCCCTCCTCGCCGCCGGACTGCTGGAGGACCGCGTCGGTCTCGTCGACCGGGGCTTCCGCCTGATGGAGGCGGCGCTGAAAAAAACAGCGGGTTGACGAATTTCTTCGCAACGATCCCCCCGCCGCGAGGTTCATCCGCACGAGGCCAAGGGTCTCGAACCAAACATCTAAAAACAGTTATCGATGAAAAAATTCCTCGTGGCGGCCACCTTCGTCGTGGCCGGATTGGCAGTCGGCCTGCAAGCCGAAGAAGGCAGGGAGAAGGGTAAAGGCAAGGGCAAAGGCGGCGACCCCGCCAAGCGAGCCGAAGCCATGATCAAGAACCTCGACAAAGACGGCAACGGCACCCTCTCGAAGGAGGAGTTCGCCGCCAGTCCCTTCGCCGCCAAGGCCAAGGAGAAAGCCGGTGAAGACGCTATCGACAAGATCTTCGCCCGTCGCGACACGAACAAGGACGGTCAGCTCGACCAAGCCGAACTGGCCGCGCCTCCGCAAGGCGGCAAGGGCAGGCCCGAAGGTCGTCCGGAGGGCAAAGGCCGGGACAAGGACAAGCCCGAAGGCAAACCGGAGGGCAAGGGCCGGGACAAGGACAAGCCCGAAGGAAAACCGGAAGGCAAGGACCGGGACAAGGACAAGCCCGAAGGAAAACCGGAAGGCAAGCCCGACAGGAAATCTGAGGGGAAACCCGAAGGCGGATCGAAGCCCGAAGCCGAGTGAGCGGATCGAAGCGCTCCTCCTTTTCAAAAACCCGTCGCGGTGGACCCGCGGCGGGTTTTTTGCTTCATGGCGCGGACGGCAATTCCCCCGCCCGCCACTGCCTCAGGAAGGCGGCGCAACCGTCTTCGAGCAGGTCGAGGACCTTCTCGAAACCCTCGGGACCGCCGTAGTAGGGATCGGGCACCTCGCGTTCGTCGTGCCCTTCGCAGAAATCGCAAAACAGCGCGAGCTGCGCCGTCGGGTTCGCGCACCGCTTCCGCACTGCGAGTAGATCCTCGTGGTTGCTGCGATCCATCGCGAAAATCCAGTCGAACTCTTCGAAATCGGCTGGCTTCACCTGCCGGGCGCGGCCCTTCATCTCGATGCCGCGGTCGCGGGCGGCGCGGGTCATGCGTGCATCGGGAGGGTTACCGATGTGGTAGCCCGCCGTCCCCGCCGAATCGACCTCGAAACGCGACGCGAGCCCCTCGCGTTCGAGGAGGTGGTTCATCACGTTCTCGCCCGCAGGCGAGCGGCAGATGTTGCCGAGGCAGACGAAGAGGAGTCGCATGGTCTTGACTGTGGAAGTTGCGGGGAGCGAGAGAGTGGAAGCGGCGTCCCGCCGCTTTGATGCAGACGATGGAGCGGCGGGACGCCGCTTCCACTTTACGAAGGGAGGCGCGGAGCTTGTTTCCTCGAAGCCCCGCCCCCATCCCTGCCATACGGAATTGCTTCTTCAACCGCAATCACGGGAAAGGAGGACCACCCGGAGAGGGGCTGCGCGGGCGATCGCGGAGTAGTCGGTGTCGAACGTGACCAATTCGGCATCGCAATGGAGGGCGATGGCGGCGATGAGAAGATCGAGGGAGCCAGCGTTGATTCCTTTGTCCCGGCATTTCTGCCCGAGCCGGGTGGCGTCCCGCCAGAGACGAGGCGGTGTGGCGAGAAGCGGAAGGGTGGAGAACTGCGCCTCGATTTTCGGACGCTCCGTCGGGGTGGCGTGACGCAGCACCTCGAAGGCGACCGGTTCGCAGAGCGCCGCTTGGCAGTCGAGAATCCAAGGCTGGATTTTCTCCTTCAGCGCGGGCGGGGACTTGAGGCGCGTGAAGTCCACCCAAAGGGAAGATTCGATCAGCTTCGCCATGACTCGGCCAAGGTGGCGGATTCGGTGCGCTCGGCGGCTTTGGCGGCTTCGTAGCCTTCCAGTTCAGCGGACCATTCGCCCGATAGGAATTTCGCGGAAATGTCGGCGCGGCGTTGGAGTTGGAGGGCGTCGGAGACGAGTTTGCGGATGGCGGGACCTTTTTTCGAAATGCCGGTGATCCGGGTGATGTCGCGCAAGTCGGATTCGGATAGATCAACGGTAATTTTCATCGAATCAAGGTATCAAAGTCGGATTTTTTGACAACCAGAATCAGACTTCTGCTTTTCATCCTCTTCGACCCGCGCCCGATGGCAGCGGTTACAGCGCTGGTTGAACCTCCGTCCCCGGCAGAAGCTCCTCTCCCCGGCCGAACCGCGCCAAGTTCTCCGTCGTGACCCTTGCGATCTCGGAGAGGGCCTCCTCGGTGAGAAAGCCTTGGTGCGAGGTGACGAGGACGTTGGGAAAGCCGACGAGGCGGGCGAGGTCGTCGTCCTGCAAGACCACCTGCGAAAGATCCTCGAAGAAGACGCCTTCCTCGACCTCGTAGACGTCGAGGGCGACGCCGCCAAGCTTGCGCCGTTTCAGCGCCGCGATGAGGGCGACGGTGTCGACGAGGGCTCCCCGGCTCGTGTTGACGAGATAGGCGCCCTCCTTCATCCGGGCGAGGGCCGCTCCGTCGATGAGATGGCGGGTCTCCGGCGTGAGCGGGGCGTGCAGGGAGACGACGTCGGCGCGGGCGAGGAGTTCGTCGAGGGACGCGTAGCCCACCCCCTCCGAAGCCGCCCATGCCTCGTCGGGATGGAGGTCGTGGACGAGTACCTCCATGCCGAAGCCCCGCAGGATGTGCGCCGCGATCCTCCCGATTTTCCCCGTGCCGACGATGCCGGCGACGCGGCCGTGCAAGTCGAATCCGACGAGGCCGTCGAGGGTGAAATTGTGCTCGCGGACGCGGTTGTAGGCGCGGTGGATCTTGCGGTTCAGCGTCAGGAGCAGGGCCACGGCGTGCTCGGCCACGGCATGGGGCGAATAGGCCGGGACGCGGACGACGCGGATGCCAAGCTCGGCGGCGGCTTTCAGATCCACTTGGTTGAAGCCGGCGCAGCGCAAGGCGACGAGGCCCACCCCTTGGCGCGAGAGGGCGGCGAGGCAGGCGCGATCCACCGTGTCGTTGACGAAGGCGCAGACGGCGGGGGAACCCGCGGCGCTCGCGGCGGTGGCTTCCGAGAGGCGGAAGGCGTGGAAGACGAATTCGATCCCGGCGGCCTCGCCGTCCTTCACGAAAAAGGGGCGGTCGTAGGGCTTGGCGTCGTAGAGGGGGACCTTCATGCGCGAGCACAAGCCCGGACCAGAGAACACCGCCATTCCTCTCCTACTCGTCCTCCTCCTCATACCCATACTCAATCGAACGTCCCGAGACGCACGAGATTCGAGCGGGAGGTATGAGTAAGAGGATGAGCAGGAGTAGGAGGATGGGGATCAGTAGCGGCGGTAGTGGCGGTTCCGGTAGGCGCGCTTCTTCGAGATCTCGGAACCGGCGACAGCGCCGATGGCCCCGCCGATGAGGGCACCGGGACCGTCGCCGACGGCGGCGCCGACTCCCGCGCCGATGGCCCCGCCGACAAGGGCACCTCTTTCACCGGGGGTGCAGGAGACAAGGGCGGTGGCGGCGGCAAGACCGACGGTGAGGAGGCTCAGTTTGATGGATTTTCTCATGGAGGATTGGGGAGGGGGTGGATTTGCTTGGTTCTCGCCTCCGATCCCGTTTTCCGGCCTACCGGAGACGGGTTCCGACGCGATCCATCTTTAGCTTGTCGCGTTTCCCGTCAGATGGAAAGCAAAAATCGGGAAAATCGCGCGAAGCGGTAGGACGTTGGATACCAGCCCCGTAGTCCCAAAACCGCTTCGCGGGACCGCTGATTGACGCTGATCCCCGCTGATTTTTCCCAGACCCGAAAAGATCAGCGGTTGTTCCATGTTTCGGACTTCCGATTCACCCCTCTCCACTCTCAACTGCCCGTGACGCGGGCGAGCTGGGCGGTCTTGTCGCCGGATACGGCCACGAAGGAACAACGGCAGCGGTCATGGGTCACGAGGGCGGCGAGAACGGGAAGAGGGGGTCGCCATTGGCCTGATCCATTGCCCCCCTTCAATCCGGCAGATGCCCGTCGTCCGGCGTTCCGGGCGGCGTCTCGCCGGGAGCGTGGCCGTGGATGCGCTCGTGGTCCACGGCCGGTTCGAGATGGGTCGTGACGACGGTCGCCTCGCCCAATTCGTCGCGGATTTCCCGCTCGATCTCGCTGGCGACGGCATGGGCGTCGCGCACCGTCGTCTCGTCGGGAAAGACCAGATGGAAATCGATCCAACTGCCGTCGCCGAGCTGGCGATGCCGCATCTGGTGCCAAGCCACCCCGTGCCTCTTCGCGCTGGAGTCGAGCAGCGCGACCAAGGTGCCCTGCACCTCCGGGTCGGCGCGGTCCATGAGCCCGGCGGCGCTGCGGCGCATCAACCCGCCCCCCGACCAGAGGATGTTCAGCCCCACGAGGATGGCGCAAAGGGGGTCGAAGCCCATCCATCCCGTCGCCGTGGCCAGCCCCAGCCCGACGAGGACCCCGATGCTCGTCCACGCGTCGGTGAGGACATGGCGGCCATTGGCCTCGATGATCAGGGAGCGGTTCCGCCTGCCCGTCCTCAACAGATGCCAGCCGAGGCCCCCGTTGACCAGCAGCGCCAGCGTCACCAGAGCGATCCCCTCGCCGAGGCGCTGCGGCTCCGCCCCCGCGAGCCACTGCTCGACGGCTTTCCAGATGATGAAGAGACCGGCGACGGAGATCAGCGCGCCCTCGAAGCCCGCCGAAAAGAAGGTGATCTTCGCGTGGCCGTAGGGATGCGTCTCGTCCGGCGGCTTCTGCGAAAGGCGCAGGCTGTAGACCACGAAGCCCACGGCGGCGACATGGACCACCGATTCCGCCGCGTCGCCGAGGATGGCCGAGGATCGCGTCACCCACCACGCGCCCACCTTGATCGCCAGCATCGCCACCCCCGTCCAGAACGAGAGCCAGCTCGCTTGGCGGAGGAGCGTCTGGCTGCGTTGCGAGTCGGTCATGGCAGGTGACTTTAGGGTGCCTTTCGTGAATGGCATGGGATTAAGCCACGTTTTCGGGGAAAAGTCGCTCCTGATCCGGGCGCGGAACTCGGTAGGGACGGCTGGCTCAGCCGTCCGCCGGAAGGTCGCGCCACGCATCCATGGCGGACGGCTGAGCCAGCCGTCCCTACCGGGCTGCGCTTTGCTTCGTCGAAGACATGCCTTGATCCCTGGCCTTTCGCGGTTTTACCCGTTCCACACGCCCAACTCCCGCAACTGCCGCGCCGCCGTGCCGGCCCAGTCCCGGTTCGCCGCCGGACTCGCCGGGCTCGGATGCAGCACCCTCCCCGTTCTCGCACCCGACCCTGTTGACTGCGCGACCCGCGCCAAGCAGGCCTCAGCGAAACCGCCCACACCGACGACGACCTCGGGTTGCAACAGCCGCAGATGCTCCCCCAGATACGCGTCGCAGGCCGTCTCCACCGGGGCCATCTCGGCGGCGGGGAGCTTGTCGGGAGTGCGGTTGCGGCTGCTCGCCTCCATCCAAACGAGCGGGCAGTAGTTCACCACGTAGTGCTCCGCGAAGAAATCCTCCGCCTTGGGGAAACGCTCCGCGAAAAGCCCCCAGAGGCGACGGCCGCTGACCTCCGACTTGTCGCAGGCGAAGCCGAGGATGGGCCGCTTCGGATGCTCGGGGGACGGCTTCCCGACCGGCGCGGAAATTCCCATCCAGTCCCGCACCGCCGCGATCTCGCCGAAGGGCACGCCCGTCTGCGCCATGCCCCAAGGCCCCGGATTCATCCCGAGAAAAAGGACGCGCTTCTTCGTGTTGCCGAAGCGCGAGACGTAGAGCTCGTGGGAGGCCCGGGCGTATTCGAGTGGGTTGTAGACATGGCTCACCGGATCGGCGAAGCGCAGCCCGCGCAAGCGCGAGACGAGCTGGTCCGTGGCTTTGAGCAGTTCGCGGGAGATCGACATGACGGCGGCAATCAAGGGGAGGACGGGGATTCGTCAAGAGGGGGAGGGTTTCAACTTGGAGTTGAAAATCTGATAATCTGATTATATGATCAACACATGGAAACCACCCTTACGGTCACTGAAGCGGCCCGCCGATTTTCCGATCTCATCAATCGCGTCGTCTATCGGGGGGACACGGCGGTCTTGGTCCGGAATGGAACGGTCGTCGCCCGCATCGTTCCCGAGCGTCGCCGGGAAACCAACGGCATCGATCTCGCCCTTGCGTTGGAATCAGCCCCCCGCCTTTCCCCGGAGGAAGCCGCCTCCTTCGCCGACGACATCGAAGCAGGCCGGAGCGAAATGAACCGCCGCCCCATGCCCACTCCTTGGGGTGAATGAGCCTCCTGCTCGACAGCTCGGTGCTGATCGCCGACGAAAGGGGAACTTGGGATGGGCGGCGTTTCGCCCGCGAGTTCGTGGGCGAACGGCGTACCGGCATCAGCGCCATCACCGCTTCGGAATTCCTCCACGGCTGCTGGCGGGCTCCCGTCGGGAAGCGCCAGGACCGCCGTCTGGCCTTTTTTGAATCGGTCGAGAAAGGGGTCGAGATCATCCCCTTCGATTTCGAAATCGCGAAAACCCACGCCAAGCTCTGGGCTGAGCTGGCCTCCAAAGGGATCAGCGTCGGTCCGCACGATCTCATCATCGCCGCCACCTGCCTCCATTTTGACTGGGAGCTTGCGACCTTGAACGAGGCGGAATTCGGGCGGGTTCCGGGGCTGCGCTTGGCGGAAGTTAGAAGGTTCAGACTCTGAAAAAATCTAATCAACGATTCCTTACCGCGACGAGCCTCTTGGTCGGGCTGTAATCGAGGAATCCCATCTGGATCAACCATTCCAGCGCCGTCTCGTCCCGATGGTAGAGCGCTTCGGAATGCCATCCTTTTTGAGATTCCGCGAAGGCTTTCCATTCCTCGATTCGGGTATGCGTCTCCGGGGTATCAGGAATCCGGCTGCCCATCCGCTGCCACGCGGCCAGCAGTTGCAGGGGGCCGCAGAGAATGAGATTCAGGAAAAGGCGGAATTCCACGGACCACGCCGCCATGTCGAACCGTGCCGAACCCGCTCCGGCACCCCACCCCGAATGCGGATATACCTCGCTGAGGAGGCCGGGCAACTCCGTGATGCCCTGATTCCAGAGCTTCCATCCTTCATACGATGCGGCAAGGATCGCGATCCATGCGATGCCACCGGCCACGAGTTCGCGTTTTCCGTGGATCCCCGAAGGAAGCTGCGGCTCGAAGGCTTCGAAGACGGAGCCTGTCATCGAGGTGAATAGCCACCAGCAAATACCGTAGCCCAACGCCCCAAGCACCAAGTGGATCGGAATGAAAAGCGACTGCTTCAGGTTGTGCCTTCGGATCATGTCTGGTCATAGTGGCTTCGAGAGAGCGATTCTGTCGATTCCAAAACGCCGTTCTTTTTCCAATTCCTGGCATTCCGCGAGTGCCGCCCGAAGCTCCGGTTGATTCCCGGCTCCACCCATCGTAACTCCAAGGGACATGCCCATCCCCACCCGCATCGCCATCGTCGGTTCCGGCTCGGTCGGCGGCTACTACGGAGCCCGGCTCGCGCCGGTCGCCGAGGTCTCCTTCCTGATGCGCCGCGATCTCGCGGCGGTGCGCGAACGCGGGCTGACCGTCCACAGCGTCGCCGGCGACCTCCACCTCGATCCGGTGCGGGCCTTCGCCACGACGGAGGAGATCGGAGCGGTCGATCTCGTCGTCGTCGCCCTGAAGACGACGGCGAACGAGGCCCTGCCCGGTCTCATCGCCCCGCTTCTCCACGCGGAAACGGCGCTGCTCACCCTCCAGAACGGTCTCGGCAACGAAGCCTTCCTCGCCCGGCACTTCCCCGGCCGTCCCGTGCTCGGCGGACTCTGCTTCGTCTGCATCAACCGGGGCGAACCGGGCGTGATCCACCACCTCGCCCACGGCAAGGTGGAAATGGGCGCTTTTTCTCATCCCGAGACCCTCGCCCCGGTCGCCGATCTCTTCGTCCGCGCCGGACTCGACTGCCGCGTCCTCCCAGACCTCGGCCTCGCCCGCTGGCGCAAGCTGGTCTGGAACGTGCCTTTCAACGGGCTTTCCATCGCCGCGGGCGGGATCGACACGAGGCAAATCCTCGACGACCCGGCCCTGCACGCCCGCACCCGCGCCCTCATGGCCGAGGTCGTTGCGGTGGCGGCGGCGCTCGGGCACGCCATCGACGCGGAATTCATCGAGGGGAACATCCGGGGCACCCTCGAAATGGGGCCTTACCAGCCCTCCAGCCTCGTCGATTTCCTCGCCGGACAAGCCGTCGAAGTCGAGGCGATCTGGGGCGCACCGCTGCGCGAGGCGAGGGCGCACGGCGTGTCCGTGCCCGAACTGGAGCGGCTCTATCGCGAGATTTGCGCAGCGACGGGAAACGCGCCCATTTGAACGAAGTCCCGCAGCGAAGTTCGCGGGAACTTCGACGTCAGAAAATGGGAGCGCAGATTTCCGCGGATGAAACGCGGATGTTCGCAGATCGAGGAGCCTCTCAAATCGTCCCCCGCCGCCTCCGCAATCCCCATTCGCCGAGAAAACACAACAGCGCCAGCAGGAACAGCCAAGGCGTATGCCAGAGCGGACGCTGCTTCACCTCAACGACGGGCAGGTCGAGTTTCTCGAGCAAGCCCGGCAGACGCGACAAATCGCCGAGCGTCAGCAATTCCCCGCCCGTGGCCTTCGCGAGCCGGTCGAGGAGGGCGGTGTCGGGTCCGAGCCGGGCGAACTCCGCCGCCTCGGGGTTGAGGGCGCGGGCGACTTCGCCGGTGCCGACTTCTTTGCCTTCGCCATCGACGACCTTCGCCTCGATGCGGTAGCCCGCGCTCTCCTCCGCGAGATGCTCGGCGGTGAAGAGGCCGGGTTCATCCAGCGATGGCTCGGCGGTGAAGCTGCGCGTCGCGCCGTCGAGATCCTTCACCGTGAGGAGCACGGTGGCGTCATCCTGCGGGTCGAACTTCAGATCCCGCACCCGCACCGAGACCTTGGTCACGGGGATCGCGCCCTCGTCCACCTCCTCCTTCTCCACCTCGACGCGGGCGGGCGCGTCGGTGACGGTCCAGCGGAGGAACTGCCGCCACATCTTGCCCATCTCGGCTTGCTGCTCGGCGTCCTTCATGCCCCAGCGCCAGACGTCGGCCACGGTGAGGGCGGCGGCGCGGCCCGCTCCGTAGCGATGTGTGATCAGGGCGGGGAGGACTCGGCCCTCGCGGTCGGTCACGGTGGAGAGGATGCTCGCCCCCGGCTTGATCGCGGGGATGCGGTTCACCGCGAAGAAAGGCGGCATGTAGGCGAGGCGGATTTCCTCCTCCTCCTGCCCGGCGCGGAGGCGCATCCAGTCCTCCAGCCAGCCCTCGCGGGTGAGGTTGTAGGTCGCGTCGAGGGCGGGCTCCCCGGCCTCGGTGTGGTCGAGATAGACGGGAAGCAAACGTCCCACGGGCGTGTTGTTCCAGCCGCCGCGCTGGAAGGACTCCTGCCCGCCTAACATGACCACTGTGCCGCCGCGCACGGCGACGAAGCGGTCGATCAGCTCCTGCTGCTCGGCGGTGAAGAACTCGGCCTCGAGGTCGTCGAGGACGATGGCGCGGTAGGTGGTGAACAGCGCCTCCGCCGTCTTGGGGAAGCCGTCGCGCAGCTCCTCGGGCGACGCGGTGTTGAGCCGCACGAGAACGGGCTGGTCGTAGCGCTGCGTCTCCTCGGGGATGTCCCGGTTGAAGCCGCGGAAAAGCGGGTTGCTGCTCTCGCCGGAGCGGCCCCGCCATTCGAACTTCGGCTCGCGCTTGGCGATGCGGATGAGGGCGACGAGATCGAGCTCGGCGTCGCCGGCGATGGCGCGGCGGAGGAATTTGTATTCCCAGTTCGGCCGTCCGCTGAGGTAGAGGATGCGGTAGGGGCCGCTGCCCCGGTTCACGGAGACGCGGACGCGGTCGTTCTTCTCCGTCAACTGCGCCAAGGGCTTCGCCGCAGTCTGGCGGATGCCGACGGTGAGGAAGGACACGCCGGGCGGCACCCCGCCGAGACGCAGCCGCACGGGGACGGAGCGGCGTTCCGCGCCCGGCGGGAAAACGAGGTCCTTCTTGCCGAGTTCGTCATTCTTCTCGTTCAGGACGAAGACCTCCACCGGATCGGGAAATTCGCCGAGGGCGGCAGCCTCGATGTCGAGGGTCACCTGCGCGTCCTCGAACTGCGTCGTCGTCGCGTTGACACGGGCCACGGCGAGGTCGCGGGCGGCGGGGTCGGTCTCGCCCACGGCGACGGGGAAGAGGGGGATGCGTTGTTCTTCGGGCAGGGCCTCCTGCGCCGCGGCGAAAGCTTCGAGGGCCGCGGCGTCGGTGGCGTTGCCGTCGGTGAGGAGGACGGCGGCGGCGAGGGGACGGCCCCGGAAGCGAGTTTCGAGGTTCGCGAGGGCGGCTCCGAGGGTGGAACTGTTGCGGGTGAAGTCGAGTCCCGAGAAATCGGCGGTCTGGCGCAGGCCGCGATCCACGAGAAAGGGCTGGACGCGGAAGGTGTCGGCGACCGCCGCGAGCCAAGCGGGCGGTTGGTCGGGGGCGGGTCCGACGAGGGCGGAGCGCAATGCGGCGGAGGGGGCCTCACGGCCTTCCCCGAGCGGCACGGCGAGACCGGCGGAGTTGTCGGCGAGGATGGCGACGTCGTTGGCGTGCTTCTTCGGCGTTTCGTCGAGATGGACCGGTTCCATCAAGGCGAGGGCGAGGAGGGCGAGACCGAGGCCTTTCAGGATCATCGCTGCAGTTTTGGCCCCGCCACGGAGGGGGGAACGGCGATAGGTGAGAAGGAGGACGAAGAGCGCCCCGATCCCGAAGAGCACGGCGACCCAAGCCCACGATTCGTTGGCGAAGGTGATGGAGGCGAGGCGGGTCATGCGGGGGAAAGGTAGCGAAGTTCGTGAGAACTTCGACGGGAGGGTGGAGGCACGGCAAGGTCGAAACTCTCACGAGTTTCGCTACGGCGGTCCGGGGGCGGAGGGTAGCGAAGTTCGTGAGAACTTCGGCGAGAGGGCGGAGGCACGGCAGGGTCGAAACTCTCACGAGTTTCGCTACGGTTCCGATCTGCGGAAATTTGCGGGCATCCGCGGCCATCTGCGTCCAAAAGAAACAAAGAACGCAGATGACCTCGGATGAAACGCAGATCACCGCAAATCCATGCAAGTGGAGATGCCTCTGCGGCGAAGGATAGGCGGAAATCGACCATCATGACTCAATCCCCCGCCCCCAGCTCCTCGTAATAGCGCCGCACGAGATCGCGGAACTCGCTGGGGACGGGATCGCGGTCGATGGGGGCGACGGGGTTCTCGCGGTTCAACTTGGCGAGTTCTTCGCCGATGCGCTGGCGCAATTCGACGAGGGGGTTGGTGATGCGCTGGTTGATCGTGGCCGCGCCGGGGGGCAGGTCGTCGCGGCGGTAGTCGATGCGCATGGCGCGGGCGTCGTCGCGGACGCGGGCGACGGCGTTGCGCAAGTCCTCCTGCGGCAGCATCTCCTCGATATTGCCGAGGCGGTCGCTCCACTGCTCGTAGTCCTCGCCAGTGATGGGGCCGGGTTGGCGCGCCTCGGAGGCCTCGTCGAAGAAGAGCGGACCTCCCGCGAAGGCTCCGCCCGTGGGCAGGCCCTCGTGGCGGTCGTCGCCGCCGTTATTGAGGGCGCCGCCTCCGCCGCTGGTGCTGCCGCTCGCGGCGAGTTGGCGGCGGTTCTGGCCTTGGCTCTGACCTTCGGGGGAATTCGGGTCCGGGGACTCGCTTCCGCCTTGGCCTTCACCCTGTCCCTTGCCCTTGGCTTTCCCGTTCTCCGCGAGACCCTTGGCGGGCGTTTCGCTTTCGCCCTCGCCTTCACCTTCTCCTTGGCCCTTGCCTTTCGCCTTCCCGCTTTCGGCTTGGCCTTCGGCGGGTGCTTCGCTTTCTCCCTCTCCTTCCCCTTGGCCTTTTCCTTCGCCTTTGGCTTTTCCGCTCTCGGCTAGGCTTTCAGCGGGGGTTTCGCCTTCGCCTAGACCTTGGCTCTCTCCCTTGCCTTTGCCCTTTGCTTTGCCTTCGGACTCCGCCGGTTCTTCACCAGACTGCCCTTCGCCTGAGGCGAAGCGGTGGGACGCCGCTTCCACTCTTTCACTCTCGCCTTCTCCCTCCCCCTCGCCGGGCTGCCCGGGCCCTTCGCCCTTGCCCTTCTCCTTCCCACTCTCGGCGAGGCCTTCCTCCTTGCCCTGACTTGACCCGGTCGGGTCCTCGGCTTGACCCTCTTCGGTCCCCTCCCCACCGGCGAGGCGCTCGGCTTCGGCTTTGGATTCCTCGATCAGTTTGTCGAGTTCGGACCGCGCGAGGCGGAGGGCGTCGGCTTCGTTTCCGAGGATGGTTTCGGCGGCCTTTTCGATGCGGTTCTTCAACTCGGCGATCCCGCGCGAGGCGGCCTCCTCGGCGGTGCGGGCTTGGTCGGGGCGGTTGTAGAAGGCGTAGTCACGGGCCTCGTCGAGGGACTCCTCGACTTGGCTGGTCATCGCGTTCCGCACGGCCTCGTAGAGCGCGTCGGAGAGAATTGGCTCGGTCGGCTCGGCCTGCTCGCTGAGGGTGCGCATGGCTTCGAGCATCTCGGAGAGCTTCTGCGACTGCCCGGCGATGGACTCGGCAAGCTCGCCGCGCTGCTGCTGCCGGTCGGCGGAGAAAGGATCGTCGGCGGGCGCCTCGGCGAGCCGGTCGATCTGTCCGCCGATAGCCTCCTGTGCTTCCGCCAGCTCGCGGGCGGATTCGCGCAGGGACTTCATCTCGTTGGAGAACTGGCGCGAAGTCCGCTCGCGGAACTCCTCCTTCATCTGTTCGAGCTGCTCGCCCGCCCGCGTTGCGGAGTTGGCGGCTTCGGAGAGCTGGCCGGATTCGAGCTTCTCGGCGGTCTCCTGCACGCTCTCGCGGGCGCGGTCGAGCTCCTCGCGCTCCTCGGTCATGTTGGCGCGGTTCTCGTCGGAGTCCATGCGCTCGGCGAGGTCGTCCATCTCGCGAAGGAGCTCGCGCTGCTCCTCCTGAAGGCGTTTGAGCTGGCGTTCGATCTCGGCCTTCTCCTCCTCCTTGGCGTTCTGGAGGCGGTTCTCCAGCTCCTTGATCTTCTCGGCGATGGCCTCCTGACGGCGGGCGAGGTCCTTGAGCCGGTTGAGCACGGCGAGGTTCTCCTGTTGCTCGGCGCTCTGGGCGGGCGTCGCGGCCACGGACTGCTCCTCGTATTTCAACTCCTTCTGCTCGAGTTCGAGGTTCAGGTTGCGCTGGCGTTCCTGCTGCGATTGCGAACCGCTCGACATGCTGTTCGACATGCTGATCTCGGTCTCGCGGGCGCGTGCCCGGAGGAGTTCGGCGTAAGCCTCCTTGGCGCTGCCGAGGGCGGGGACGAGCAGTTCGCCGTCGCGCTTTTCGGAAACGGCGGCGAATTCCCCGGCGGCGCGGACCATGGCCTCCTTCGCCTTTTCCAGCGCCTCGCGCAGTTCGGCGTCCTCGATCTGGCCGAGAACTTCCTCGGTCTTTCCGATGACGACCTGCTGCGACTCCTCCACGACTTTCACATCCCCGGCGAGGGAGTCGAAGGGCTTACCGAGGCGATGGTAGCGGACCAATTTCCAAGTCGCGTTGAGGATGTCCTTCTGGATGCGGAGGAGTTCGTCGGTCTCGCCTTGCTCTCCCTGCGATCCGCCCCCGCCGCCGGGCGCGCCCTCGCGCAGGATGTCCTCGAAGAGCCGGACCTCGGCGAAGAACTGGTCGCTCGCGCTGCGGCGCACTTGGCCGTCCTTGTCCCGGTCCTCGGCCCAGAAGTGGTAGGTGACGAGGTCGCGCTCCCGCGCCCCGAGCGATTCGATGTCGATGAAGGTTTCGAGGGGATGCTTGGCCTTGCCCGCGAGGGGCGTCTCGTTGAGGACGACCTCGGTTTCCTCGCCCTTGTATTCGTAGGTCATCCCGGCGCGGAGGACTTCGACGTCGTCCCAGACCTCGGCTTCGAGGAGCAGCTCCTGCAGGGCCGAGACCTCGAAGTCGCGGCCGGGGAAGGTGAGCTTCCACTGCGGCGGCGCGTTCTCCTGCACGTTCACGGTGAGCCAAGGGGGGCGCTGGTTGGCGCGGTCCTGCGCATCGACGAGGTGGACGCGGTAGCGCTGCGTCTTCGCTGGCTCGTGCGAGGCGAGGAGCAGGGTCTCGTCGGCGGGGTCTTGGGTCAATGTCAGGATCTCCCCGTCCTCGCCGAAGAGCTCCCCGGCGGCGAGGGGCTTGTTGACGCGCAGCCGCCATTCGACGACCGAGCCCTCCATCACCGTGATCTTGCGGGTGTCGGCGATGGTCTTTTTCTCGCCGCCGAGGTAGGCGGGCGGGGTGACGACGGCGTCGGCTCGGAGCAATTCGGGGAGTTCGAAGACGGCGATGGAGAACTCGTCGGATTTCGCGTCCTCGAAGACGAGATGGTAGCCGCCCCCGGTATCGACCTTCGGGATCAGGGCGGAGAAGACGCTGTCGTCGAGGCCGACCTGCATGGGCAGCCTCGTCTCGCCTCCGGCATGACGGTGGACGAGGGTGGCCGCGGCGGGAGCGCGTCCGGCGAAGGCAGCCTCGACGACGAGGCGGGAGCCTTTCTCCAACTCGACGTCGCCGGGGGTGACGCGCACTTCGAAGGCGGCGGGGGCAAGGGGCGCATCGGCCTCCGCGACTCCGGCGGTGGGTCGCGCGGCCGCGCCGAAGGGGGCTTCGCCGAGGAGGAACCAGAGCGAGGCGACGAAGGCGGCGAGGGCGAAAAACTGCCCCCAAGCGGCGAGAAGGAGCCGCCTCTCCGAGACCCGGCGCACCCAGCGGTTCTTGACGGCGTGCTCGGAAATTTCGCCAAGGAGCTTGCGTTGCAGGAAGCCGAGCCCGCCGCCGGGGGCGGGCTTTTGGTCCATCGCCGCGAGGAGGGCGGCGCGGAGGTCGGGATGCTTCTCCTCGATGCGCCAGGCGATCTCGCGGAGGTCGGGAGTGCTGGATTCGATGCGCGAAAGCCCGATGGCGGTGGCGAGGCAGAGCGTGCCGAAGAAGCCGAAGACGACCGGCCACGACCACCAGCTCGCGACGAGGGCGAGGACGGTGAGGAGGGCGCATCCCAGCGCCCCGATCCCGAGCACGGTGGCGACGAGGCGGCGGCGGCGCAATTGCCTCTCCGCCGCGACGACAGGCCCGAGACAGGTGGAGAGAAGTTTTTGGATCATGGGGAAAGCTTTCAGATTTCAGAGACGATTGCAAAGCCCCTTCCGTTGGACCGGATTCGCGCCCATTCGCGAAGATCTGCGGTCATTCGCGTCTGAAAAAGAGGAGGAACGCGAATGTTCGCGAATGAAAGCGAATGGCCGCGAATGGGAGAAGGGCCAGTAAAATACATCCATGTGATCGTGTCAGCTTTAGCAATCAAGCATGAGCAGGCGATGATGGCCAGTAATGCTATTTGAGGTTTCATTGATTTTTAGCCGAACGTCAGATCGCAGGCGGCGGCATAGCTGTCGCTTGCCGACCCGTTCTGTACCCGCGTTTGGCGTGAATTGTTGTTGCAATTGAATAGGTCAACCAACACAGCAGCAGTAAAAACGGAAGCCAGTAGGGAATTGAAAATTCGATACTTCGTTCACTTCCGTGCTTAGCATACTGGAAGGAAGGCGGCCTTCGGAGCAGCGTATACGAAATTTCTCTTCCGGCAGAACCCTCAGGTCTAATCTCGATCTTTGAGGCTGTGATTCCCGACGGGTTTAATTCGGGATACCAAAAAATATAGGAGTGAAAATTCCCATGGTGAACTTCGTTGTTGATGTGAAAGGCCCCTTTGTAAACGAATTCATATAAGCATTGGTTATAATGGGAATATGCCCAGCTCGCCAGAACGGCCATCAAAGCGCATATGCAGGTGATCGAGTTGGTGTGATTTTTCATGACAGAACAGTTGAACCCAAGGAAACCTTCAGGCAGCAGCCTTGAAACTTGAATCTGAAATCTGAAATCTGGCCCGCCGTCCGGCGAGCCAAGTCTCGACGATCAAAACGAGGAGAGCGGCGAAGACGAGCCATTTCCAAAGCTTCTGCCGGGCCTCCTTCTGTTCGGATTCGACCCGCAACTTCTGTGCCGCGCTCAATTCCGGCGCAGGAGCGGCGGCTTCGTCGAGCAGCGGGATGCCGAGGGCGGCGAATTCGACGAGCGGATCGAAGGGATCGGTGCGTCCCTCGGCGGGGTCGAGATTCACCGCGACCAACCGGACACCACCGCCGTTCTGAGGCTCCTCGTAGAAACCGGGGGCGGGATGCTTCGTTTCGCCGACATGGAGGGTCGGCGCGGAGCGGATGCTGTAGCCCGCGTGGTCGAAGATGGAGTAGAGCAGCGGAACGAATTTCGAGGAGAGGGCGAGCTGGCTCTCCGCAGGCCGCCATCCGGCGAGGAAGGCGAAGACCGCGCCATCCCCGACGCGATGCTCCAGCAGCGCGGGCGTCTTCCCGTCGAAGGTCGCGAGGACGCGCGTGCCGTCGGGGAGCGGGCCTTCGCCGAAGTCGAGGCGGCGGTGCTTCCAGAAGCGGATCTTCGTGAAGTCGCGGATCTGGGCGCGGGCGAAGGGCGCGAGCACGGGATGGTCGAAATCGAGATCGGCGAGCAGGGCGAAGTCGCCGACGTTGGCCTCGGAGAGCTTCCACGTATCCTGCCCGGTGAGGGCGGCGAAGGCGGCGCTGCCCGTCTCCGCCGAGGGCAGGGCGAGGACGAGTCCGCCCGCTTCGGCGAAACGGCGCAAGGCTGTGCCCGTGGCCTCGTCCCAAGCCTCGGGCGCGACGACGATTTCGGTCTCGGCGGGATCGAGGCCCTCGACCGATGCCGCGACACTCACGACGGGCTGGAGCGCCGGAGTCGGCTGGAGGGCGCGGCGCAGGTAGAACAGCGGCGAGCCCGCGCTGTCGGCCTCGCTTTCCTGCCCGAGGAAGCGGACGCGGAGGGGGCGCGGCTGCACCGGGGCGACGTGGATTTCGTTGTCGAAGGGGTGGCTGTCCCCGCTCACGACGAGGGTGCCGCGCTCGGCCCCGTCCGGTCGCGGCGGCGAGGTCAGGATGCGGCCCGTGCCGGGGGCGACGAGGGTTTCGACGAGGGTCCCGGGATGGCCTTTCCACGCGAGAGTCGTGACGGCGGATTCGGAATCGGAGGAATTCACGATCCGCACGCGATAGACCTCAGCCTCGTCGATGTTCGAGCGCGGCGGGGTCGCGGCGAGGGAGAGGGAGAGATTGCCCCGGTCCGCCGGGGCGAGGGGGACGCAGCGGACCTTCACTTCCTCGGGCCAAGGATTCTCCTGAAGCAGATCGCGTTTCGCGCCCGATTGGAAATCGCCGATCAGGACGATCTCTCGCACATCGGCGGGCCGGGTCGCGTCGGCGGAGAGGAGGAGGTTCGCGGCCTGCGTCAGAGCCGCGCCGAGATCGGTGCCGAGCCAAGAGGGCTGCGACGTTTCCCCGGCGAGGAGCCGCTCCACCGCCGTGGCGCGGGCACCGGGACCGAGCCCGGCGAGGGCGGGCAGGTCGGCGGCGAGATGGAACTGCTCGTCGAAGAGGGCGAGGGCGACCTCGGCCCCGTTGCCGTAGCGCCCCGCCGCCTCGATGGCCGCCGCCTTCGCCGCGTCCCATAGCCCCTCGCGCCGCATCGAGGCGCTGCGATCAACGAGGATCGCGGCGCGGACGAGGGATTCGTCCTCCGAAGGCAGGCGGATCGACTCAAGGAAGGGCCGGCCAAAGGCGAGGGCGAGGAGGACCAGCGCGAGGCAGCGCAGGGCGAGGAGGAGGAGTTGCTCCAGCCGCGTCCGCCGCGTGAGCCGCTCCGGCGTTTTTTCGAGGAACATGAGCGAGCCGAACTCGACATGCTCCTTCGGGGGGCGTCTCCTCAAATGCAACAGGATCGGAACCGCGATGGCGGCCGCGCCGAGGAGATAGAGCGGGAAGAGGAAACTCACAGCACCGCAGACCCTGCCACGATTTGCCCGACGAGGCGAGGACGTTTTCGCGGGGAGTGCGCATGAAGCGCGTCGCCGATAACGGTAGAGAAGTTCGTGAGAACTTCTCCCTGCCAACGCCCGAAAGACGCCCGTCGAAATTCTCACGAATTTCGCTACGAAGCACCGCAAAAGGGGCTGAAAGCAGCGAGCGTCATGGCGCGGCGGCCCCTTCTTCGCACGGGTCCATCGGCAAGCCGACGAAGGGCGAACAGCTTTTCAAAGTTTCGCTGTCGTGGTTGTCGGCGGCGAGAAAGTCCATCAGGCTTTGGAAGGCGGCGGCGGAGGTCCGGGCGGCATGGATGCGCCGCCGCCACTCCAGAATAGGGGCGGGATGGGTGCGGCCCCAAGCGAGCCAGCGGTCGATGTTCTCCAAGGCGATTTCCAAGTCGGCGGGATGCTCCCGGAGATGGGCCGCCGTGCGCCGCCAGCGTTGCGCACGGTCCTCGCGAAGGAAATGGTGGTCGGTGGCACTCATGCTTCCGGGTTTTTCCGAAGGGCGAAGACCTTCGAAGCAAGCCTCTCCAAGGGAAGAAACTTCCCATGTCGTCCGAAGCGGGTCAACCTGTCCTGTTTCCGGCTTCGCCTTCTTTTTATCCCCTGTCGCACAAATCTCCGACGCAAAAGGGGCTGAAGTCCGAAAAGCGGATTCCCGGCGCTTCCGCCCTTGACCACTCCCCCGCCATTCTGGCATGCTCCGTCACCCCCGCATGTCCGAACACGCCCCCTCCCCCGCCAGCACCCGCCGCGTCGTCGTCGCCAGTTTCGTCGGCACGACGATCGAGTGGTATGACTTCTTCCTCTACGGCACGGCCGCGGCCTTGGTCTTCAACCAGCTCTTCTTCACGAACCTCGACCCGGCCGCAGGCACGATGGCCGCCTTCGCGACCTATGCGGTGGGCTTCTTCGCGCGACCGCTCGGCGGGATCATCTTCGGCCACTATGGCGACAAGATCGGGCGCAAGTCCATGCTGGTGACGACGCTGATGATGATGGGCGTGGCCACGGTCCTCATCGGCCTGCTCCCGACCTACGAGCGCATCGGCCTGTGGGCTCCGGCATTGCTCGTGCTGCTGCGTTTCGTCCAAGGCATCGGCGTGGGCGGGGAATGGGGCGGGGCTGTCCTCATGGCCGTCGAGCACAGCGGCTCGGGGCGACGCGGCTACCACGCGAGCTGGGTGCAGGCGGGTGTCCCGGTCGGGATGCTGCTCGCGAACGGGGTCTTCATGCTCGCCTCGCGCATGGACGAGACGGCCTTCCTCGCGTGGGGTTGGCGCGTGCCTTTCCTGCTCGGGGCGCTGCTCCTCGCCGTGGGCATGTTCATCCGGCTGAAGATCATGGAAAGCCCCGTCTTCGAAAAGGCGAAAGCGGAGGACCCCGGGCCGAAAGTGCCCATCCTCGCGGTGATCCGCGAGCATCCCCGCAACGTCCTCCTCGCGATGGGCGCGCGCTTCGCGGAGAACGCCTTTTTCTATATCTTCACCGTGCTCGTCCTCAGCTACGGCTCGCAGCAGCTCGGTATGGGAAAACCGGGGCTGCTCAACGCGGTAATGCTCGGCTCGGCGGCGCAACTCGTCGCCATCCCGGCCTTCGGGGCGCTCTCGGACCGCTGGGGAAGGCGTCCGGTCTATCTCGGCGGCGCGGTCTTCCTGCTGCTCTTCGCCTTCCCTTTCTTCTGGCTCCTCGGCACGAAGCTGCCGCTCCTCGTCGTCCTCGCGGTGGTGCTCGGGCTGATCGGGCACTCGGCGATGTATGGGCCGCAAGCGGCCTTCTTCTCCGAACTCTTCGGCACGCGCGTCCGCTACAGCGGCGCTTCGCTCGGCTACCAACTCGCCTCGCCGCTCGCGGGAGGGCTCGCGCCGCTCATCGCCACCGCCCTCCTGACGCGAAGCGGCGGCGATCCGGCCCCGGTGGCATGGTACCTCATCGGGATGGCGGTGATCACCCTCGTCTCGGTGTGGCTCGCGGAGGAGACGCATCGGAAGGGGCTGTGAGGATGCCCGTCCTCCCCAATGGCGGACCGTCGGCAGTTCGCGGTCCGTTCACCGGGACTACCCCAGCATCTCCACGAGCACGGCAAGCCCGCCGTCTTTCCCCGAAAGCTCCCGCAGCCTCCGTTTCGCGGTCGGGATGTGGGCGAGGAATTCGCGCTTGCCCTTCACCTCGCCGAGGAAGCCGTAGGCCCCCAGAGCCTGCATGAGCCGCTGCGTCGCGCACTGGACGAGACGGCGTTCGTAGGCGGCACGCGACTCGGTGTCGCCGGCTTCGGTCTTCAAGGCGAAATAGAAGTCGACGAGCTCGGCGGTCTCCTGCGGGGCGAATTCGCTGTAGGGATCGTAGACCATCGAAGCGAGGTCGTATTCGGGCAGCCCCCAGCGCAAGCCTTGGTAGTCGATGAGCCAAGCGCCGCCGTCGCGCAGCATCACGTTGGTGCTCTGGAAATCGCGGTGGACGAGGGCGCGGGGCAGGGAGCCCAGCTCGTCGGCGAGGGCGGCGAAGGAGGGATGCTCGCGCAGGCGCGCCGCCGCGTCGGGGGAGTGGAAGCGCTCGACGTAGTGGGTCAGGAAATAGCTCTGCTCCCATTCATAGAGCGAGGCGTCGAAGGGGCGCTCCAGCTCGGGCAGGTCGGCGGGAGCGGCGGCCTCGGCGAAGCGGTGGAGCGGGAAGACAGTCCGCAGGGCCGACTCGTAGGCGGGGCGGCGCGAACTGGCCCAGTCCGCGTCGGCGAGGTGACCGAGATCGGTTTCGCCGAGATCCTCGACCCAGAGCAGCCGCAGATCCTCGCGCCGGGCGAGGATGGCCGGGGCGGCGATGCCGTGCCGATTGAGGAAATCGGTGACCGCCGCGAAGCGGGCGTTGTCGGCCCGGTCGAGACCGTAATGCATCGCGATGAGGCTGCGTCCCGCGCCCGGATCGACGACCCGCACGAAGAGCCGTCCCGACCCGCCCTTTTCGATGACGGCGAGGTCCAGATCCGCCCCGCTCCAGCCGGGCAGGGCGTCCCGCGTGTGTCGTTCGATTTCTTCCAAGTCCATATGAGGCAAGCCCCCACCAAACCATGGATCGGGACGGGGAAAAGCGCTTTTCCGCGCGAATCGGGGAGGTGGGCCTCCTCACTCTCCGATTGCCCTCGACGCGCTCCCTGTTTAAATTGGTGTCCATCCCGTCGCGAAATCCGATCATGGCAGAACTCGATTCCGAACCGTCGGCCCCGCATTCCCCGGCCAAGCGCCCGAAACCCCGCTTCCTGACCGACGGCCGCCGCGTCGGCATCCTCCCTCAGAAAGGCTGGGCGATGCGCAACTACCGCTACCTCAGCGGAAGCCTCCTCCCCGCGATGATGCGTCGCCGGGAGGCCACCGGGAACGAGCATCCCCCGGTCTTCCCGGACCTCACGCCGCACCAGATCGAGGTGGTCTGGATCGGGCACGCCAGCTTCCTCGTGCGCACACCCCGGTTCAACGCCCTCATCGACCCGGTCTGGGCGAAGTGGATGGGGCCGGTGAAGCGCCACCGCGACCCGGGCATCGACATCGAGCACCTTCCGCCCATCGATCTCGTCCTCATCACCCACGCCCATTTCGACCACCTCTGCCGCATGACCCTGAAGCGCATCGCGAACGGGAACCAGACCGTCTTCGTGCCGCGCGGGGTCGCCGGGGTGCTGCGCAAGCTGGACCTGCGCGAGGTCGTGGAGATGTCGGACTGGGATTCCACCCGCTTCCGCGACGCCGAGATCCATTTCACCCCGGCGCACCACTGGGGGGCCCGCTACCTCCACGACAACCACAAGGGCTTCGGCGGATTCGTGCTGAAGCTGCCGGGCCACACCGTCTACCATTCGGGCGACTCGGCCTATTTCGACGGCTTCGCCGAGATCGGCGAACGCCACGACATCCACACCGCCCTGCTGCCCATCGGGGCCTACGACTGCCCGAGCGGCCGGGAGGTCCACATGAATCCCGAGGAGGCGCTCCGGGCCTTCTTCGATCTCAAGGCGCACCGCATGCTGCCGATGCACCACGCCACCTTCCCCTTGGGCAACGAGCACCGCGACGAGCCGCTCCGCCGCCTCCTCGGCGCAGCCGAGGCGCTGGGCATGGGGGAACGCGTGATCTCGCCGAAGGAGGGGCAGCAGGTGGTGCTTTCGTCCTACGAGATTTGATCTGGCTCGAATGGAGCGGGGTGCGGTCGTCGGGTTCGTCATCCCCTTCGCAATCCGGGCCTCTCTCAAAGCTCCTCATCCGCCACCCCTTCGAACCAACGCGGAGGTCTTTCGCCGGTTTCGCGAAATTTCCGTGCCTCCTCGCACGCTGCGTTCAGCCACGGTAGCCCCCTCCGGGCTGCAGATGTCACCTCTCCGACGAGCGCGTCGATGATGGTCGGCTCCCCGTTTCCGTTCCGCATGATGTTTCGCACATGGAGATCGCCGACGAGCCATGCGACGCCGTCCACAAGGGTCACGAACAGGTGCTGGCGCAGTCCGCCGCCGACCGGGACGATCCCGCGCATCGCCCGCTCGGCGTGGGCGAGATCGCTCCGGAAATCCCCGGCGGGATAGGCGCGGGGCTGTTTCGCGATCAAGGTAACAGCCATCGGAGGAGATGCCCGCCAGCTCGGTCGGGTGTCCCCCGCCGCGGTTCAGGACGATGAACTTGTCGAGCATGTCGCTCCAGCGGGCATCGACGCTTTCGACCTCCAGCCCGGAGGACCGGGGCGAACAGAGCAGCTTCTTGCCCATCGCGCCGCCGGGCCGGAGATCGAAGAGCTTGTAGACGACATCCGCCTCCGGATCGAGGAACGGACTCGCCTCCGCTCCCGGAAGGAGGGGTTCGAGAATCGAGCTGGTCAGGAATCCGTCCTCGTGCCGGAAACCGAGGACTTCGAGGTCGATCAGAGGGACCTCGCGTTCGGCGAAGCTCCCGGCAAATCGGTCAATCCAAACATCATTTGGAACCGTTCTGCGGGGTGGAGCTCCTCCAATCGCCGCCTCGATTCCGCTCTTTCGCTCCCGGTTAAGGGCATGGCAAGCGGCTCGAATTCCGGGAGTGACTTCGGGGCCGAGGATGGCCGTTGGCTTTCCGGTGCGGAAGTCGATCTGGAATTGGAATTCATCGCTCAAAGAGGGAATCAGGGGCTGTGGGGAACACGCAAAGCTTATACGACAAAGACAGCCCGATGAGAAGTGAAGAACCCGGAAAGATTGGTTCCTTGGGATGAGGATTGGGGAATTTATTTCAGATGGCTGGAATTTCAATGTTTTCCATCTCGATTGGGAGGGGCGTCACTTCGTTCCTCCGCGATCCGGCAACCCGCATCCGCCCCGATGTCGGACCCGAGGAGACGGAGAGGATGCCGTGAGGGGGATTTGGAATTGGTTCCCCGACCCCGTTCCCGCTCCCCTCCATCCACCGGACCATCAAGCAACTCGCCAAACGCGAAGGCTGCTCGGTCAACCCCTTCCTCGCGACCGCGACCGCTAGGGCGAAACGCGAGGACTTCGAGGCTTTTCTCGCCGCTGTTCCCGATGTCGCGCCTGCCTCATCTCTTATGATCAGCTATCGGCACAATACTCCTCAAACTCGACCGAAAACGTTTTCCTTCCGAGTCTGGCTTGCTCAAAGCGAATGTGCGCAAGCCGTGGGCGTGTGGCTTCAATGACTTTCGCCCGTGCTTCGCCTGTGATTTTTGCCCCGAAAGTGATCGAAACGAAGGTGGACGGATCTACTTCGTGGCGCACCTGAGCGTGCTCGATTGGATATATTGATCGGTATTCTTTTTCGTATCGCCAATCCTTTGACTTGGTGAGCAAACCTTTCTGAAGCTTCGTTTTGGCATCGTCCTGAAGCATGTCGATGACTGGAAATTCCTCTTCGTATCTCACTTCGAAGGAATTCCGCAAAAACTCATCGGCGTTTGCATTCAGCTCTATCGCGATTCCTCGATGGCCCGACGCATAGTGTGACCATAAAAGCCCGTCAGTGCGGGTAGCGCTCATACAATAGATTGAAATGAGGCGTTTCAGATCATCGGAGAATCCGTCCACGTGCTTCCACCCATTAAGGAATTGATTTCGCCACTCATCGCACCCCCATCGTTCCGAGAGAAACTTCTCTCGGTCCTCTTCGGTTATCGTTGCAAGAAAATCTCCGAGAGGCGAGCCTGACCAATCAGTCTCCATGAACTCGATTCGGGCCATCTCAAGATTGGAAACCTGATCGAGGTACGCCCCCATCTCGAAGGGATCGTTGAGGGTCGTTATGTTTGAGAAATAGACGTAGCTCTCACGAAGTGAATCGAGCGTGAAGCAATTCTCGAAATCATTCTCGTTGATCGATCGAAATTTATAAAGCGGCGGGATCATTTTCCCAGCGTTACGCAGAACGGCCCATAGGCCAACTGAAAAAAGCTTCGAACATTTTTACAACAGGGAGGCTTTGGACTGAAGAAGCAGGGACCGAAACCGAGGGTCTGTCATTTCCCTGCCCCTTCACCTTCCCGCCCCACTTCCTCGAAGGCGCGGTCGAGCAAGGCGAGGCCCTCTTGGACCGATCCTTTGGCCGCGAGGGTGCTGAAGCGGGTCTCCGCGTCGAACTCGGCGATGCCGATGATGGCAATCTCCTCGATGAGCTTGTTCACGCTCGTGCGGCGGTGCCTCGCGAGAAGATCTCGGCCCTGCTCACCCTCGACTACCTCCGCGCCGAAGCCGCCGGGGCGAAACGCGAGGACTTCGAGGCCTTTCTCGCCGCCGTGCCCGATGTCGAACCCGGGGAGACGGACCGGATACTGTGGGGGGAATGGGGGGAATTGGTTATCCGACTCTCCCCTTCCTTTATCAAGGTTTGCTTTGGTCTGGGTCTGTTTTAGGCGCAAGATGTGGATTTGGATTTTCTACATTGTGGACTACATAGGATTCTATAGCTGCATAATAAAAAATGCGAGATTCTGTCCACCTAGTGAAATACTCAATATCGGTTTCTTCCTGACCAGTTTTAAGGCTTATGATTTTTCCTTCAACTCCTATGCGACTGAGTTTATTTGAACCTAACCTTGCCAATATATCATTGGCATAATCGGCGTCACTGAATCCCAAATAGTTTGCTCCATTCATCCTGATACTCAAGTCTTTCGAAAGTAAATCAAGTTCTGGCCTTAGTTCTTGGAATGCAAGAGTAATATATTCACTGGGTAGTGCAGGAAATTGTTTGATTGCATATAGGTGTAGGGATTGGTCGGCTTTTTCGACATGACTGAAACCGGATTTAGGAAACCGCAACCTAGTCCTCAACTCATTTGCCCTTTCGATTAAATACTGCTGCGGATCATGACCTTCATTGGCAATTTGGTCATGCATGGCGCGGACAGCGGTCACGGGGTCGCCGTAGAAAGTGAAAACGGGTTTTTCCTTTTTCACTTCTTCCTTGGGTTTTTCGGCTGTGCTCGCTTGGCTACTATCAGAAATTTGCTTTTCCGGCCCTTCGGCTTGCGCTGCTACAGCCATTAAGGCTCCCATCAACCCGGAAAGGAGGAAGGCAAGGGGGGGAGAAGGGGATTTCAGGGTTTTCATCACTGTCATGGCGAAAAAGTCATCCTTGTGCTCCTTTCCCTAAACATTCTGCGAGAAGGAGCGCTCAGGGCGAGCATCCTCCGAGACAACGCCATTTGTCAATGATTTTTGGCCTTTCGGTTCCCGCCACAATCATCAGGACTCACAAGGGTTAGAGGCAATGGAGACCGGGAACCCATTGTAATCTCTTCTCCTCACCCCCGCCCCTCCAACATCCCCTTCGCGATCCGGTACCCCTCCGTATCCGCATTCCGCCGGACTTCGCGGAAGAGCCCTTCGACTTTCCCG
The DNA here is from genome assembly GCA_002344525.1 of Akkermansiaceae bacterium UBA2367. Lineage (GTDB taxonomy): Bacteria > Verrucomicrobiota > Verrucomicrobiia > Verrucomicrobiales > DEV007 > Arctic95D-9. The sequence continues at coordinate 95 of DDTJ01000002.1, read as the reverse complement.
CGCACGAGCTTGGCGAAGTGGCGCACGGTGGCGACGAGATCGCCGCGGTCGCCCCGTCCGCTCTCGACGAGCTGTCCGGCGTAGGCCATCGCGGC
>DDTJ01000047.1 GCA_002344525.1 Akkermansiaceae bacterium UBA2367 | reverse complement strand
GTAGGCGGGGGACGGATGGGACATAGGGGGCTCGGGCAGACTGTATCCCTTTCGCAAGGAGACAGAACTTTCCTCACTTCACCGCCCGGAAATAAATCCAGTGCTCCTCCTCGCCCGGCAGCCTCATGCGGACGCCGGTCTCGGCGCGACTCCATGTCGCGATCTCGCCGTCGGCGTATCGCAGGACGACCCTCCCCGGCTCGGGGCGCTCGATCACCTCGTAGCTGACCGCCTCGCCAGTCCCGTGGCGGATGCGGCGCATCTCGGTGGCGGTGAATTCGACCTCAACCCCTTCGAACCGGGCTAGGAGCAGGTGCGAGACGCCCTTTTGCAGACCCGCGACGAATTCCTTCAAAAAGCCCTCGCCGGGGGTGCCGGACGCGGCGTCCCGATCCGCCGTCAAGTTCGCGATCGTGGTCTCGCGGTCGAGGGTCCATTTGCCGGCAAGCCAGCTCCGACCGCAGCCAGAGAGGGAGAAGGCCACGACAACGAGGAGGGCAAGACGCAGGATCGCATTCACAGCTTCAGGCTAAAGGCGGTGCGGCTTCGCTGTCAATCGTGGAAAAGGGGGATTTTCTTCGGATTTCCAAGATATTCGTTGCCGTAAATAATCGACGGGTCCATATTTAACCTCAAATCTTTTGTTTTCTGGATTTTCCATAAAATTCAGAGTGAAATCCTGCCTCGCTGTTTTTGAAGAATATGGCCGCCAAACCCTTGAGTGATGCGACACGAAAACCCGCCGCGCGGAAATCGTCGAGCAAACCCGGGAGCAAGGCGGTGCGGGAGTTGCGGACAGGCGCGGACGGCCCCTACGCCTTCCACGAGGGAGTGGCCATCCTCTTGGCGGGGGTCTGCGCGATGTTCGCGCTGGCGCTGATCTCCTATTCGCCTGCCGACCTGCCCTCGTGGGTGCCCTTCAGCAGCCAGGCGGGCCGCAGCGGCGCGGCGCACAATTTCATCGGCCCGGTGGGGGCGGTGGTGGCGGGCTACGCCTATTTCTTCCTCGGCGCGGCCGCTTTTCTCGTCCCGGCGGTGCTGGCGTGGTGGGCGGTGCAGATCCTCACGGGGACGCGGCCCTTCCATGCGCGGAACATCATCTCCTTCCTCGTCCTCACCATCTCGGCGGCGTGCCTCGTGGAATACCAGCCTTGGTTCTTCGCCGATTGGGCGGTGCGCCTGAACTTGCCGAAAAGCGCGGGCGGCTTCCTCGGCTACGGCTTCGGCCACAAGGTCGTGGAGCAACTCCTCGGCTCGGTGGGCTCGGCCATCGTCATGTCCATCCTCTACTCGATCTCGCTGATCGTGATCACGGGCATCCATCCCTTCCAGTTCCTCGTCCTCCTTCGCGACGGCCTCGCCGCGCTCTTCGTCCGCCTGCGGGAGCTGGGTCCGGTCCTTGCGGAAATCCGCCTGCCCTCCCTCCGCCGGGCACCCGCCCCCCTGCCCGCGCGGGCGCAACTGCGGGCGGAACGGGCCAAGGCAGCGAAACCGGAACCGAAGCCAACCAAGGCCGCGCCTCCCGCCGCCGATCTCCCGCCAGCCCAAGGAGACCTTTTCCCCGAACTGCTCGCCACTCCCGAGCCCGAGCCGCAGATCCTCGACTCGACCCAGCGCGCCCGCAAGAAGCTGACGCCCGAGGAGGCGGCTGGCTCGCTCTTCGACCGCGGCAAGAAGGACAAGGAGGGCGCCCTGCTCGCCGGCGGCCAGTTCCCCCATTATCAACTGCCGAGCCTGTCGCTGCTGAAATACGCCGACGACGAAGCCGCCTCGCCGACGAACCAGGGCGAGCTGCTCGCCCAGCAGAACACCATTGTCACGACCTTGGCGACCTTCGGCGTCGAGGTGAAGCCCGGCAACATCACCCGCGGCCCGGCCATCACCCGCTACGAGCTCTACCCCACCCCCGGTCTGCGGGTGAACAAAATCACCTCGCTGGAGGCCGACCTCGCCCGCGCCACCAAGGCCCAGCGCATCAACATCCTCGCCCCCGTGCCGGGCAAGGACACCGTCGGCATCGAGATCGCCAACGACAAGAAGATGCCCGTGGCCCTGCGCGAACTCTTCGAGGACGAGGCTTTCCGCGACACCAAAGCGAAACTGCCCCTCGCCCTCGGCAAGGACGTCTACGGGCGCACCATCGTCGGCGACCTCGCCCGCATGCCCCACCTCCTCGTGGCCGGGACCACTGGCAGCGGCAAGAGCGTCTGCGTCAACAGCATCATCGCGAGCCTGCTCTACCGCTACACCCCGGACGAGCTGCGCTTCATCATGATCGACCCCAAGGTCGTCGAGATGCAGATCTACAACGCTCTGCCGCACATGGTCATCCCCGTGGTGACCGATCCGAAGAAGGCCATCCTCGCCCTGCGCTGGGCCATCAACGAGATGGAGCGCCGCTACGACCTCTTCGCCAAGGTGAAGACGAAGAACTTCGACGGCTACAACGCGATGCGGGCGCGGGAGCTGAAGGAGCGGGCCGAGCTGGAGGTCGCCGAAGACGGAAGAGCCCCGGAGAAAGCGGCCAAGGCCCCCGCGCCGATGCCCGAGCCGGAACTGGTCCACCACGTCCGTCTCGGCGACGATCTGGAGGATGAGGACTTCCCCCCCTTCGACCTCGCCGACCTCGCGGGGGAAACCGCGCCGAACCCGCGCCAGAACCGCCCCGCTCCCTCCACCGCGACTACGGCGAGCGCCGGGGACGAACTGCCCGAGAGCCTGCCCTACATCGTCGTTATCATCGACGAACTCGCCGACCTGATGATGACCGCTCCGGCCGATGTCGAGACCGGGATCGCCCGCATCGCGCAGAAGGCCCGCGCCGCCGGCATCCACCTGATCGTCGCGACGCAGACACCGCGCGCCGACGTCGTCACCGGGATCATCAAGGCGAACATCCCCAGCCGCATCGCCTTCCAGGTCTCGACCAAGATCGACAGCCGGGTCATCCTCGACACCAACGGGGCCGAAAACCTCGTCGGCCAGGGCGACATGCTCTACCTGCCCCCCGGCAGCGCCCAGCTCGTGCGCACCCAGGGCGCTTTCATCACGGACGAGGAAGCCTTGGCCCTTGTCGACGCTTGCGCCGTCCAAGGCGAGCCGCGCTTCGAACCCGAGGCGCAGGAAGCCCTCGACGGCGGCGGCTTCGACGACGGCGGCGAGGAGATCACCGACGCCGACGAGGAGACCCTCGAAAAGTGCTTGGAGGTGATCTACAGCGAGAAAAAAGCCTCCACCTCCCTGCTCCAGCGCCGCCTCCGCCTCGGCTACACCCGCGCCGCCCGCATGATCGACATCCTCGAAAGCCGGGGCATCGTCGGGCCGGGGGAGGGCGCGAAGCCGCGGGAAATTCTGGTCGATCTTTCCGACGACTTCGCCTAAATTGCCTACTCGGAGTGGAAATCCGCACATTCCCGCCAGTTCCCGCGTCTTCATCAAGGCGGGAGCGGGCCGCGTGAATGACGGTCGTCCGCGACGTTTTTGGAGGGGGAATCCATGCCGACGATCGGACAGAAACTGGAGCAGACGCGCCTCGGCCTCGGCTTGACGGTCGAGGACGTGGCGCACGAGACGCGCATCCATCCGGGCATGATCCGCAGCATCGAGGTGGACGACTTCTCCCGCTTCCCCAGCGTCGCCTATGCGAAGAGCTTCATCCGCAAATACAGCGGGCATCTCGGCCTCGACTTGGAAGGGGCCATGGACGCGCTGAACAGCGGCGTGGTCCGGGTCGACGAGAGCGAGCTGATGGGCGGGGCAGGCCGGGCGGGGGGCAAGACGGGGCGCCGCCTCCGCTCCTTGTGGGCTGGGCCTCGACGGGCGAGGCGGGCGGTGCCGTGGCTGCTGAACCTCGTCCTCGTCTCCCTCTCCGGGGCTCTCGGGATTTTCTATTTCCTCGGCTACCACTCCCCCACCCCCGAAAGGGCGAAGGAGGACATCGCCCGCAGCTTGGGACTGCCCCTCCCGACGACGGACGGGGACGCGCTCGTCGTCACGCCCCTCCTCGGCGGTACTCCTCCCCCGGATAGCCAGTCCGGGGAAGCGCCAGCCAAGCCGGCGGTGGAACTGCCCTTCGACGACGCCCCCTCCCTCGCCCTGCCGACGGATGCCGCTCCGGGGCCGAGGCCGCGCGATGCTGGGGGATTGGACCTCGCCACTGACAGGCCCACCCTTCCGCGCCTCGGCGACCTCCCCTCCGCGCAACCGCCGACGGCGGAGCCCCAAGCCGTCCTCCGCCCCGAAGGGACCGATCCCGCCGCGACGCCGCGCGAACCCGAGCCCGCCCCCTCCGCCCCGCCCGGCAGGAGCGGCGAGGAGGCCCCCGCCCCCTCCGGGCAGCCTTTGCGCGCCGTGCCCGTGGCGGCCTCGGAATGACCGGCTTTCCGCCCCGCCGCCCCATGCGCCACCGCTCGATCCTTGCCGCCCTGCTCGCCACGGTGCTTCTGCCGCTCCCGGCTCCCCGCGCGAGGGCCGAGTCCCCCGAGATCCCGGTCCCGAGGAAGAAAGTCTATTCGTGGATGACCTTGGAGAAATGGCGCGAGTTCCACGACGGCGACCTCGCCCGGGGCGCGGCGGGTCCGGTGGAGGTGCTCCTCCTCGGCGACTCCATCACCGAAGCTTGGGAGAAAAGCGGCGCCAAGGTCTGGGAGGAGGCCCTCGCCCCCCTCGGCGCGGCGAATTTCGGCATCGGCGGAGACACCACCCAGAACGTGCTCTGGCGCATCACCGCGGGCGGCGCCCTCGACCGCGTCCGCCCGAAGGTCGTCGTCCTCATGATCGGCACGAACAACTTCGGCCTCCACGGCGACGAACCCGAGGCGGTCGCCCGCGGCATCGGGGCGATCGTGAAAGCCCTGCGGCAGCGCGTGCCCGAGGCCCGCATCCTCCTCCTCGACGTCTTCCCCCGCGGGGTCCCCGGCGATCCCCTGCGCCGGAAGGTCGAGGCCCTGAACCGCCTCCTCGACAAAGCCGCCGGGGGCGATCCCGCCGTGCGCCGCCTCCGCATCTGGGACGAATTCCTCGACAAGGACGGAACCCCGCCCCCCGGCATCATGCCCGACAAGCTCCACCTCTCCGAGAAAGGCTACCGCATCTGGGCCAAGGCGATGCTGCCCGCGCTCCGGGAGATGCTCGCCCGGCCTTGATCAAAGCCCGAGCGCGGCGAGGGAGTTCGAGAGCCGCCCGATCACGAGGACGAGGCGGGGATGCTCTTCCTCCCAATGGACGAGATGGTCCTTGAGCTCCTCCCATTTCCCGGCGATCCCGCCTCCGGCGTCCCTCTCCCCGGCGAGCGCCCCGGCCGTCTCGGTGACGACTTCGCGGACACGACCCGAGGCGGGGTGCAGGTCGATCTCCCCGAGGGCCGACTCAAGATTGGCGAGGGCGTCCTTCATGTCGTCGTCGAGCGCGTCGAGGGCGACAAGGGAGCGGCGGATGGCTTCGATTTCCGGTTGCATGGGGGGCAGGGCAATGTGGCGCTTCGCGCGGATTTTGGCGATCCGTTTCTCGCTTTTTTTTCGGCGGCCCCCTCTTTCCCGTTGACCGCGCCCCCCCGCTTCGTCCACAATCCGCCTATGAACGCGAAACTCCCCGTCTGCCTCGCTCTCGCCCTGCTCCTCGCCGCCCCGACCCTGGCAGCGGAGATCCGCACCTTCACCAGCACCGACGGCAAGCAGATCGAGGCCGAGCTGCTCGACGTCAGGAACGGCAAAGTCCGCCTGCGGATGAACCGAAAACCCTACGACGTGCCGCTGGAGAAGCTCTCGGAGGAGGACCAGGAGTTCATCAAGCTCTGGGATCTGAAGCGCCAAGGCAAGGACGACGAGATCTACTACAGCCAGTTGATCTTCCAGGACGACTTCGAGAAGAACGGCTTCGGCGAGCGCTGGGGCCATTACAAGAGCGAGAGCATCGTCAAAGGCGGCGTCCTCATCGGCAAGACCATCGACATCAACGACCACGCCGGCGTCGATTCCATCCGCTTCGAGGAGGGCCGCCAGGATCTGGAGATCTCGGTGAAGTTCAACTTCGTCGGCGAGACGGCGGAACGCTTCAACGTGTGGATGGACGACAAGGACTACAAAGGCTCCCATGCCGGGCACATTTGCAGCGTCACCATCAGCCCGACCAGCGGGAACATCGTGGATGCCAAGACCGGCAACATGGAGAACTCGATCTACGAGAAGCGCAAAGGCGGTGGCACCCTCGATCCCGAGACCCAAGAGCTGCTGCAGAAGAAGACGACGAACTTCATCCTCGATCTGAAGCGCGAGAAGTGGCACACCTTGGTCATCCGTACCCGGGGCGACGAGGTCGTCGTTCTGGTGAACGACTACGAAGTCGGCAAACTGAAGTCTGAAGGCCTTGCCCACGAGACGAAGTCGCTCGTGAGCCTGACCACGAACATCAACGACGTGCATTACGACGACTTCGTCATCAAGGCGGCCAAGCCGGGCGCTTCGAAAAAGGCGGATTGAACCCTCTCGGGTCTCACCATGGACAGGGTCTGGCCTCGTGCCGCGACAGGGTTCGCGGGGATTGCGCTTTGCCTCCTCGGCCTCCCCCTCCGCGCCGCCACTGTCGAGGAGGTCCTCGCCGCCGTCGAGAAAATCGCGGGCGAACCCGGTCTTCGCACCGCCTTCGTCGGCTTCTGCCTAGTCGATCTGGAGGCGGAACCCGCCAGCGCCGCCGGCTACCGCATGGACGCGGGCCTCGTCCCGGCCTCGACGATGAAGGCGATCACCACGGCCACGGCGAACGAACTGCTCGAACTGGGCCACCGCTTCACCACCGCCCTGCAAATCGCCGGCACTCTCGGCGGGGACGGCACTCTCGCGGGCGATGTCGTGATCCGCGGCGGCGGCGACCCCACCCTCGCGGCGGACGGGCTCACCGCCACCTTCGCGAAGTGGCGCGCGGCCCTCGTCGAAGCCGGGGTGAAAAAAATCGAAGGCTCCGTGGTCGGCGACGCCTCCGTCTTCGGCACCGCCCTCACCCCGGACACCTGGCAGTGGAACGACCTCGGCAACTACTACGGGGCCGGGGCCTGCGGGCTGACGGTGCATCGCAACCTCTTCCGCGCCACCTTCCGCACCTCTTCGAGCGGGGCGAGAGCTCCCCTCGCGGGGACCGATCCGAAGCTGGAGGGATACGAGTTCTTCAACGAAATGCGCGTCGGCCCCTCCGGTTCGGGCGACCAAGGCTACGTCTACGCCGACCCCTACGGCAAGCTCATCACCTTTCGCGGGACCGTCCCGGCGGGGAGCGGCTCCTTCACCATCAGGGGTGCCCTGCCCGATCCGGCCTTCTTCTGCGCCCGGACCTTCTCCGACTACCTGAACGCGAACGGTCTCCCCGTCGCGGGCGGGCCGACCACCGACCGCCTCCTCACCATGGCGGGGAAGGAGATCGGGGCGCGAAAGACGATCCACGAGCAGAACTCCGACGCGCTCCCCGCCCTCCTCGTCGCGACGAACTTCCCCTCCGACAACCTCAAGGCCGAATGCCTCCACCGCGCCATCGGCTTGAAGGCGTCGGACGAGGGGACCACGACGGCGGCTTCCAAAGCGGTGACGGCGCATTGGGCGGCGAAGGGCATCGACATGACCGGTTTCTTCATGGGCGACGGCTGCGGCCTCTCGCGGGCGAACACGGTCACGGCGCGGCAGATGGCCCTGATTCTCCACGCGGCGGCGAAGGGCGAGCGCTTCCCCGCCTTCCGCGACTCCCTGCCCGTGGCGGGGCGCTCGGGCACGCTCAAGAGCATCGGCGGGGGCAGCGCGGCGGAGGGCCGCGTCCGCGCGAAAAGCGGCACGATGGACGGCATTCGCAACTACGCGGGCTACCTCGACACGCGCTCCGGCAAGCGCTACGCCTTCGCCCTCTTCATGACGAACTACACTGGCGACTCCGCCAGCGTGAAGGCGAAGATCGTGCGCGTGTGGAGCGCGATGGTGGGCCTGTGAGCCGACGGCCGGGATTTCCCATGTCCTCCTACCTGACCATCCTCTCCGCAGTCATCCCCGTCTTCCTCGTCGTGGCGACGGGCTTCCTCTTCCATCGGCGCGGGTGGCTCAGCGAGGAGACCGAGACGGGCATGATGAAGCTGGGCATGAACCTGCTCGTCCCCTGCCTCATCCTCTCCCTCGTGCCGGGCAACCCCGCGCTGGAGCGGCTCTCCACCGCCGCCTGGGCGATCGGCTTGGGCTTCATCCTCATCCTCGCGGGCTTCCTCGTCGCCTGGCTCGGCGGCCTCGCCGTCGGGATGCGGGTCGGGAGCGGCCTGCGCACCTTCGCGATCAGCGCGGGCATCCAGAACTACGGCTTCATCGCCCTGCCCCTGCTAGTGGAACTGTTTCCGGGGAACACAGGCCCCTCCGGCCTCGCCTTCATCTTCGGGATCGGAGTCGAACTGGCGATGTGGACCGCCGGGGTCGCCATCCTCACCGGGAAGGCGGGTCCCCGCGCCCTCCTCAACGGCCCCTTCCTTTCGGTGGTCGCGGCCCTGATCCTGAACTACACCGGCGGCCACCACCTCGTCCCGGGGGTCGTTCTCACCTCGATGGAGATGCTGGGGCGCTGCGCCGTGCCCATGTCCGTCCTCATGATCGGGGCGACGATGGGGCGCTTCTTCCGCGACGGCATCCTCGCCGACGCCCTCCGCGTCGGGGTCGCCGGTGTGGTCGTGCGCCTCGGCCTGCACGGGGGCCTCATCCTCGCGGCGGGCCTGCTCCTGCCGGTGCCGGAGGACTTGGCGCGCCTCCTCGTGGTGCAGGCGGCGATGCCCGCGGCGGTTTTCCCCATCGTCCTCGCCCGCCTCTTCGACGGCCAGCCGCGCGTCGCCATCCAAGTGGTGATGGTCACCTCCTTCGTCAGTCTCGTGACCTCTCCCTTCGTCATTGCTTGGGGGCTGGCGAGATTGTAACGCACGGCGCGGCGTTGCAAGCTTCGGCGCTTGCGCGACATTGCGGTCGTTCCGAAGTTTCGCCTCCCATGCACCGCGTCATCACCCTCGGCCTGCACCACGACCACGTCTGGGGCAACCTCGAAGAGCTTTCCGCCCTCGCCGCGACGGGACGCGTCGAACTCGTCGGGGCGGCGGACGCCGACGCCGAACTGCTCGTGAAATACCGCGAGCGCTTCTCCGGCGAGACGAGCGAGTCCTATGACGAACTCCTCGGACGCGAGGGGATCACCGCCGCCTACGTTTTCGCAAACAACCGTCTCGGCGAGGATCTCGTCGTGAAGGCCTGCGAACGCGGTCTGCACTGCCTCGTCGAGAAGCCCATGGCCGCGACCCTCGCGGGCGCGGAGCGCATGCTCGCGGCCGCGCGCGCGAACGGCGTGCGCCTGATGGTCAACTGGCCCTTCGCTTGGTGGCCGCAGCTCCGGCACGGGATTTGCATGGCCCAAGCCGGGGAGCTGGGGCAAGTCTGGCAGGTGCGCTACCGCGCCGCACACCAGGGGCCGGTCGAGCTGGGCTGCTCGCGGCAGTTCTGCGAATGGCTCTACGACGCGGAACTCAACGGCGCCGGGGCGCTGATGGACTACTGCTGCTACGGCGCCGTCCTTGCCGACGTGATTCTAGGGCGTCCCGAGTCGGTCACCGGGGTGCGCGTGAGCACGGGCCTGAAACCCGACCTTTCCCTCGAAGACAACGCCATCCTCGTGCTGAAATACCCGAATGCCCTCGCCACGACGGAGGCGAGCTGGACGCAGATCGGCAAGCTCACGAGCTACAGCACGACGATCTACGGCAGCGCGGGCACCGTCCACATCGAACCCGACCACGGCGGACGCATCCTCCACGCCACGGCGGAGCATCCCGATGGCATCGAATTGACCGTGCCGCCCCAACCCGAGCACCTTCAAAACGCGAGCGCGCATTTCCTCGCCGTGATCGAGGACGCGAGCCTCGCGATCCATCCTCTCTGCGACGCGGAGCACGGCCGCAACGCCCAGTGGGTTCTGGAGGAGGGGATCCGTACGACGGTGTGAAGGGCGGCTCCGTCTTGCAGGTTTGACCTAGTAGGGCGTCCCACGAGGTATCCTCACAAAACCACCTCGCGCCCACCCTCGCGGGCGGAGCGGAGGCAGGCGTCGAGAACTTGCTGCGTCTTCAAGGAGATTTCGGGCCAATGGGGATCGATTTTTCCGCCGAGGACGATCTCGCCGAAGTGGCGGAAAAGTTTCGTCTCCTGCGCGGTGGGGTGGCTGTCGGAGGATTCGTGGGTCGCGACGCGCCGGGAATGGCGCTCCATGCGGAAGTGGCAGCCATCGACCTCGAAACGGGCTTGCTCGATGTCGAAGCCGATCTCGGGGCCGTGGTAGGGCAGGACGAAATCGCTCACGACGATGCGGCCTTGCGTCCCGCTGATGTCCACCCATTGCTGGTGCTCGACCTCGAAGCTGCAATAGAGGCTCGCGGTGACGCCTTCGGAGAAGACCAGTTCCGCCGAGAGCGAGACGGGCACGCCGCGATGCTCGCGGATCATGCGGGCCGACACCGAGAGCGGCATCCGGTAGCCGAGGGTCCAGAGGATGATGCGGGCGTTGTACCAGCCGAGGTCGCCGAGGCTGCCGAGGGGTTCGAGGCCGGGATCGGCGCGGATGTTGTCGGCGAAAAATTCGTCGGGTGCGAGGAAGCTGAATTGGGTCGCGATGCGCTTGATCGCACCGACGGCCTCGCCCGCGTCGAGTTCGCGGCGGAGGGTGGCGAGGCGGTCGTTGTGCATGAACATGACGCCGTCCATGAACTGCACGCCGGCCTTGGCGCAGGCCTCGGTGATCTCGCGCACGTCGTCCGCGTCGACGCCGCAGGGTTTTTCGCAAAGGACGTGCTTGCCCGCGGCGGCGGCGGCGAGGACCCATTCCTTGCGCAACCCGGTGGGCAGGGGAATGTAGACCGCGTCGATGTCGTCGCGGGCGAGGAGCTCGGCGTAGCCGCCGACGGGATGGGGCGAGGGATCGTGCGGGACCTGGGCCTGGCATTCGGAGATGAAGGCGGCGGCCTTCTCCTCGGATCGGCTGGCGACGGCGACGAGACGACCGTTGCCGCTGTGGCGGATGGCCTGCCAGTTCTTCCGGGCGATGCCCGCGCTTCCGAGGATGCCCCAGCGGCAATGTGGTTCGTTCATGAGGAGGAAGCGCTGTGCGCCGGTAAAAGGTGAAAGTTGGGAACCTGACGGGAATCAAGAGGGTCCAGTCGCGCACCCGACCTTGTCAGGTCAACGGAAGCTGATCTTCACCCCGCGCGAGCGCCAACCTTGCGCGATGGCCGTCTCCATCTCGTCCCAAGTGCGTCCGGCGAGGAGGGGCTCGAAGAGTTCCGGCGGGGTCTTCTCCTCCTTCAGGGCTTTGAGGAAGGCCTTGATGTTGGCGGCGTCCTTGTTGCTGTCCATGTGGAAGTAGTAATAGACGACGAGGGCGGCGAAGCCGTAGTTGAAGTTGGCGTTGTCGAGGAAGGAGTCGTAGCTCTGGAGGAAGAACTCCTGGAGGTCGGGGGCGGTGAGGTTGTCCCCGAGGGCGCGGCCCCTCCTGCCGTCCTCGCCGTAGGCGGTGACGTAGTCTTTCAGCTTGCCGAGGTCGTTGACGCTGAACTTTCCGGAGCGGTAGCCGCTGTGGGCGACGTATTCGGCGAGGCCCTCGGTGAACCAGCCGCGCGAACCCTCGGCGTAGTATTCGAAATCGGTGAGCTGGTGGGTGATCTCGTGGGAGAGCGTGGTGTTCTCCTCTTTGTGGTCGACGCTGTAGCTGCTGCCGACTTTCTTGACCCCGAGGCTGGTGAGGGGCACGAGGATGTCGCCTTCGCCGCCGCGGCTGATGTAGACGCCGCCGGACTCGGGCGGGCCGCCTTTGGCGATGTAGGCCTCGCGGGTCTCGAAGAGGTGGATCTTGTGCCGCTCCTTGCGGAAGGGCTTGACCATGCCTAGGGGCAGCTCGCGACAGACCTGATTGGTCGCCTCGAAGAGGAGGGAGAAGCGCTTCACCACCGAGGTGTTGAGCCGCACGTCGCAGATGAACTCGTAATGGGGGCTGGCGTAGATGTATTCGCCCGAGGCGGTGTCCTCCTTCACCACCTCGATCTCCAAATCGACGGGGACGGTGACGAGGCCGGGCCAAGGGCCGTCCCAGTTCGGCTTCACCCCGGCGTCGCCGGAGGGGTCGGCCGTGTCGCCTTTCTTCCACTTCGCGATGAACTCCTGGTCGCCGGGGGAGAGGTTGGCGACGGGCACCTCGAAGTTTCTGCCGTCCATCCGGAGGACGGCCTTGCCGTCCGTGACCTCGACGAGGGTGGCGTTGATGGTCTTGCCGGCGCTGTTCGTCCAAGAACGCTCCGCGCCCCGCAAAGGCTCAAGGATAGCACCGAGGAGGAGGATCGCGGGGAGGAGTCGGGGGGAACTCATGGCGTCGGGGGTTGGCGGGGGTTATTCGCGGATCTCTTTCTGCGTCTTCGCGTCCGCGATGACGACCTGCTCGCGGTAGTAGGAGGCGTCGCTGCGGAAGGTGAGGCGCGCGCCGTGGCGGCGCTCGAGCTCGACGAAGAGCTCGCCGTCGTGGGTGCGGAGGCGCTCCATGACGTCGGGGTGGACGATGACGAGGAGCTCGCGGCCGGGGGTGTCGGCCTTCCCGAGGATGGCGTTGATGCGACGCTGAAGCTCGACGCTCATGGACTCGGCGCTCTTCACCATGCCGCGCCCCTGGCAGTAGCGGCAGGGCTCGTTGACGGTGATGCTGAGGCTTTCGTGGAGGCGCTGGCGGGTCATCTCCATGAGGCCGAGGGGGGAGATCTGGAGGATCTGGGTCTTGGCCTTGTCGTGCTTGAGCCGCTCGCGCATGGTCTTGTAGACGGCCTGCTGGTCGCGGCGGGACTTCATGTCGATGAAGTCGATGACGAGGAGTCCGCCGATGTTGCGCAGGCGCACCTGGCGGGCGACCTCCTCGGCGGCCTCGATGTTGGTCTGGAGGATCATCTTGTCCTGTGTCTTGGCGCGACCGGTGTTCACGTCGATGGCAATGAGGGCCTCGGTCTCGTCGATGACGAGGTAGCCGCCGCTGGGCAGCCAGACTTGGCGGTAGAAGGCGTCGTCGATCTGGCGCTGGATGCCGAGCTTCTCGAAGATGGGGACGGCGGTCTGGAAATACTGGATGCGCTTGCGGGAGCGGCGCGAGATCACGCCGATGAGGTCCTTCATCCGCTCGGCGGCGGCGGCATCGTCGCAGAGGACTTCGTCGATCTCCTCGGTGAGAAAGTCGCGCACGGTCCGCTCGATGAGGTCGGGCTCTTTGAAGACGCAGGCGGGGGCCTTGTGCGTCGCGGCCTTCTCCTCGATCTCGCGCCACTGGTCGACGAGGATGGCGAGGTCGCGGACGAAGTAGCGCACCTTCTGCCCGGCGGAGACGGTGCGCAGGATGACGCCCATCTTCTCGGGGATGGTGAGCTTCTCGCCCATGATCTTGCGGAGGCGGGCGCGCTCCTTGGGATCCTCGATCTTGCGGGAGATGCCGAGCTGGTCGTTACGCGGCATCAGGACCATGTAGCGTCCGGGCAGGGAGATGTTGGTGGTGATGCGGGGGCCTTTCGTGCCGATGGGGCCTTTGGTGACCTGCACGAGGACCTCGGAACCGACGGGGTAGAGGCCGGGGATGTCCTTGGACTGGATGCGCTTCTTGCCGCCGGCTTTCTTGCCGCTGCGCTGGATCTCCTCCAGTTCGGCGTCGAGGGCCTCGGGGATGGCGTCCCAGAAATGGAGGAAGGCGTTTTTCTCGAGGCCGATGTCGACGAACATCGCGCTCAGGCCGGGCTCGATATTGCGGATGACGCCTTTGTAGATGGAGCCGACGATGCTCTCGTCGTTCTTCCGTTCGACGGTGTATTCCTCGAGCGAGCCGTTTTCGAGGAGGGCGACGCGGGTTTCGAGCTTCTCGCAGTTGACGACGATTTTGTTTCCTTCGTTGAACTTCTTCGATCCGAACAGTTTGCGGAGTCTGGCGAACATGGTGTGGTAAATGGGGGGGTGAAAGGGTTGAAAGGTGGGTTGGAAAACGGAGGGGAGGGCGGTGGGGGAC
>DDTJ01000100.1 GCA_002344525.1 Akkermansiaceae bacterium UBA2367 | reverse complement strand
CAGGCATTTATGAGATGGCTTCTAACCATCTCGGGACTTATGAAGGCACTGAACTCAGCGGAGCCTCAAACTGCTTCCGAAAGAGAGAATGACGTCCAAACTGGACTGTATGCCGAATTAGCCAGCCAACCTGTTCCAGAAGGCCATTCGTTCCTGTTTATCCCCAGCCTTGCGGCAATCCTGACACGCGCAGAAGAACAGAAAGATTCACCACTCACTGAGGCGGAAGTTCTGAACATTCGAGATCAAGCCCCCGCAGGAATTTTCCCGAACGACGTGATACTCAAGATGAACCAAAGCCGCCAATACGAGGACATTAACCCAGCCTCATGTTGGAATGAATGGTTGGAACTGAGATCCCAGCTCGACTAATCAAACCAAAAATCTCATATATTCTGGATCGCCGTGGTTTAAAACTTTTCCCACAAGCAACCAACGTCCCTTTCCAACAACTTTTCCCTTTTACCGGGCTTTCGACCCGCCCCGCGACTCATGACCCGTGACCCATGACTTCTTTCGACCAACTCCCTCCCCCCATCCTCGACAAACTGCGCTCCATGATCCGCCGGGTGCGGCGGCTCCTCTTCCTGCGCGGGCTGTTCGCCACCCTCGCGGTGGCCCTCGCCTCCCTCCTCGCGATCATGGCGGTGGACGCGACGGTGACGCTTTTCTCCAGCACCTCGCGCTGGATACTCAGCCTCGCCGGGCTCGCCGCGACGCTCGCGGCGGCGTGGTGGTTCCTCCTGCGCCCGCTCTCGCGGCGCTACACCCTCGAAAAGATGGCCCGCATCCTCGAAGTCCGCCATCCCGAGCTGCAGGAGCGCATCTCCACCGCCGTCGAACTGCTCGCCAGCGACGATCCCGATTCCATCCGCGGCTCGCAGGAGCTCATCGCCGCCGTGGTCGATTCCGCCGTCGCCGATGTCGCCACGGTCGATCCGAAGACCGAGTTCAAACCGGCGCGTTCGAAGAAATTCATGATCGCGACGGCGACTGGCTTGGGCCTCATCCTGCTGCTCCTCGCGATCTGGCCGAGGCAGTCGTGGACCCTCCTCACCCGCGCCCTCGCGCCCTTCCTCGACATCGGCAACGCCTACGCCGACACCCTCGTCGTCGATCCGGGCGATATACGCGCGGCCAAGGGCGACGCCGTCGCGATCCAAGTCTCGGTGAAGCACAAACGCCTCAAACGCGCCGAGGTGCGCCGCCGCCTGCCCGACGGCAGCGAGTCGGTCGAGCGCATGGCCCTCGTCGCCGAGGAACCGGACGGGACGAAGCGCTTCTCCCTCACCTTCCCCGCGGTCGAGGCCGGGTTCGACTACCGCGTCCGCGCCGGGAACGCCCTGAGCCGCTACTTCGACGTCACCACCGTCGAGCCGCCCGCCGTCGAGAGCCTGACGGTACGCTACGAATATCCCGACTACACCGGACTGCCCAACGCGGAATCCGCCACTGGCACCGGCGAAATCCGCGCCGTCGCCCACAGCCGCGTCGCCGTCGCCGCGACCTTCAACAAGCCCGTCCCGAGCGCCGCGCTCGTCCTCAACGAAAGCGAAGCCACTCCCACCGAACCGCTCGTCGAGGGAAACCGGGCGACTTGGGAATTCGAGCTCAAGCCCGGAATGCGCGGGAGCTGGCGTCTCGACCTCGCCGACGAGGAGGGCTTCGCCAACCGTCCTGCGACCTACCCCATCGAGGCGCTCCCTGACAAAGCCCCCAACGTGCAGATCGTCTCGCCCGCGCAGCGCGACCTCCGCCTGAGACCGACCGAGCGGCTCCCCCTCGATCTCGCCGTGGTCGAGGATTTCGGATTCGGCGACGTCGCCCTGATGGTCACGCCCGACGGAGCCGTCGCCCCGACGCAGCCCGCCCCGGAGCCGTCCGGCCGCCCCGGCCACTACACCGCCAGCGCCCTGCTCGACCTGTCCGCCTTGGAACTGACGCCCGACCAACGCCGCCTCGCCGTGCAGGTGCGCGTGCGCGACAACCGGCCCGAGGACTACGACGGCCCCGGCGTCGGGCTGAGCGAGGTCCTGTTCATCACCCTCGACGAAGGCGCCAAATCCCTCGCCGACCAGACCATCGAGGCACAGCGGCAGGAGGTCGAGCAGCAGATCCGCGAAGCCAAGAAGGAGCTCGAACGCGCCCGAGACAACCTGCGCCGCACCGAGCAGGAGCTGATCCGCGACAAGGAGTTCAACAGCGAAGCCCGCAAACGGCTCGACGAATTCACCGAGCACAACGAAGCCGCCCGCGAGAAGCTCGAGCAAGTCGCCGCCACCCTCGACACCCCGCTGTTTCAGGAGCAGTCGCAGCAGGCCTCGCAGCTCGCCAACGAAGCCCTCGCCGCCGCGCAGGAGAAGGCCGACACCATCCCTATGACCGACGCCCAGCACGAGCGCGTCGCCGAATCGAAAGAGGCCCGCGCCAAGGTCGAGGAGGCGATCCAAGGCCTCGACCAGCTCGCCAAGTCCATGCGCGAGGCGAACCGCGACTATGCCGCCATCGCCAAGTTGAACGAACTCGCCGACCGCCAGCAGCAGCTCGCGACGCAGGCCGAAGAATGGTCCAAACGCGCCGAGCAGGAGCGAGCCGCCGCCCGCGAAGCCGCGCAGCAGGCCGCCGACGAGAATGCGCGGCGGCAGGCGATGGAGCAATTCGACCAGCAGCAGCGCCGCGAGGCCGAGCAGTTCCGCAACGAGCAGAACCAAGTCGAGCAGCAGCTCGGCGAGATGCTGAAGGACAACGCCGCCGCCCTCGCCGAAATCCTGGAGCAGCAACGCGCCCAAAGCGACGACCTCGCCGCCCGCTCCGAGGCCCTCGCCGAACGGCAACGCGCCCTGCGTGAAGCCAGCCGCGACGCCACCGAACGAAGCGAGAGCACCTCGCAGGACGCCCTGCGCGAAGCCCTCGTCGAACAGTTGGCCAAGCTCCAATCGCAGCTCGCGCAGCAGGCCAAGACCGCCGCCGGGGAGGCGAAGGAGGCCGAGGCCAAGACCGCCTCCGAAACCCTCGCCCAAGCGGCAGGCGAAGCCGAACAAGCCGCCGGACACCTCGGCGAGGCGCAACTCGACGAGGCCGCCGCCGCCGCAAAGGAAGCGAGCCAGTCCCTGCAACAAGCCGACTCTCCGCAAGACCTCGCCGCCCGTCAGGAAGCCATCGCCGAACAGATCGAGGCGGTGAAGGAAGGCCGCTTGCAGGAGGCCCTCGCGCGGCTGGAATCCTTCCTCGAATCCGACGCCGCCCTTCTCGAAGCGCAGGCGCGGGGCATGGAGACCTCGCTCCGCAACCTGCGCCAGAACCAATCCACCGCCCGCGCCCGCGAGGCCGTCCAGTCCCTCGACCGGGGCGAGCAGAAGGCGGCGAGCTCCTCCCGGCAGTTGGCCAGCGCTCAGGAGCAGCAAGCCGCCGCCGAGGAAAAGGGCGAACTCGCCGAGGGGGAACTCGCGAAGCAGGCCCGCTCCATCATGCGGCAGGCGCAGGGCGAGCAGCAGCAATCCGCCCAAGCCCTCGCCCAAGCGGCGCAGGCCTTCGCTCGCTCCTCCGAAGCCATCGGCCAGACCCTCGACGGGCTCGAACCCTCGGACATGGACGAACGTCTCGCCAACAGCGAAGACCTCGCCCAAGGCTTTCAGGATGTGGCCAAGTCCTCGCAATCGCAGAGCGCACCCGAAGCCGCGGACCAGTCGCAGCAGGCCGCGAAGTCCCTGCAACAACTCGCCCAAGCCGCAATGCAGCAGCTCGGCAAGCAGCCCGGAACACCGCAACCCAACGCCCCTGCAGCCCCGCAGCCGAACCAGAACCTCGCCGGCGAACCCGACTCGGCCGAACTCAACGAGACCGGCCAGAAAACGGCGGACTGGGACGGCAGCGGCCTCCCGCCGGAGCTTTCGCAGCTCGGCATCAGCGCGGCGGATTGGGCGCGTTTCAAAGGTGCCCTCGCCGGCGGCAACGCCACCGCCATCGAAACCGACCTCCCCGCCGAATATCGCGAACTGGTGGGCCGATATTTCCAAGTGATCGCGAAGGAAGCAGGGAAAGGAAAATGAACGGAAACTTCTACGCACCAGCGTCTGTCGCCACCCTCGGTGAGGGCAGATCGCACGTCCCCACGACACCCGACTCTGATCTGGCGATGCTGACCGCGCACCAGGGTGAGGGCAGATCGCACGTCCCCACGACACCCGACCGAGGCCAGTGGCCTCGGCTACAGAGTCAAGCTCCGATGGACGCGCCAGCGCCTGTAGCCGAGGCCACTGGCCTCGGTCGAACGTCGCCGAAAGCCCGCCGCCTCCCGAGGTCGATGACCTTGTCGACAATCCTCGCCTCCCTCCTCACCTGCCTCCCCGCCCGCGCCCAAGACGCGTCCCCGCCATCCGCCTTCCAGCAGCACCAGCCCGCCATCGAGACCGCCGTGGACCGCGCCCTGCGCTACCTCGCCTCGACTCAGACCGAGGACGGCACTTTCGCCGATTCCTACGGTCGCTCCGTCGGCGTCGTCTCCCTCGTCGGCATGTCCTTCCTCTCCGCCGGACACATGCCCGGCTACGGCGAATACGCCGGCAATCTCAAACGCTGCCTCGACTACGTCCTCGACAGCCAGCGGCCCAACGGCCTCCTCGACAAAGGCGACTCCGGCCACGGCCTCATGTATGCCCACACCATCGCGACGCTTTTTCTCTCCGAATGCAGCGGCATGGTCGATCCCGAGACGCAGGAGCGCATCGACCCCGTCCTCGCACGCGCGACCAAGCTCATCCTCGAAGCCCAGTCCGTGCCGAAGAACGAGAACCACGAGGGCGGCTGGCGCTACAAGCCCGACTCGCGCGATTCCGACCTCTCGTGCAGCGGCTGGGCGCTGATGGCCCTGCGCTCGGCGAAGCTAAACGGCGCCTTCATCCCCGACGAGGCCATCAACAAGGCGGTCCGCTACGTCCTCCGCAACCACGACCGCGAGAAAGGCACCTTCGGCTACACCGACCCATGGGGCCACGCCGAGACCCTGACCGGCTGCGGCCTGCTCTGCCTCGCCCTCTGCGGCCTCCACGGCGAGGACTCCCTGCAACGCGCCGGCGACTATCTTTTCCAGATGCGCCAGCAGATCGTCAACAACGCCCACGAATACTACGCCAACTACTACAACGCCCAAGGTATGTTCCAGCTCGGCGGACGGCATTGGGCGCAGTATTCCGACTGGATGTACGGCGAATACCTGCCCAAGCAGCAATCCAACGGCTCCTGGTCGAACGGCCGCAGCGGCGGCACCTACGGCACCGCGATGATGGTGCTTTCCTTCACCGTTCCCTACCGGCAACTGCCGATCTACCAGCGCGACGAGACGGTGGATGAATTGCCGTGAGGGACCGCCCTGCGGATCACCCGAGCGACCGCAATGCCATCTGCTCGTCGTCGGTAAGCGTGAGCAGCCAGACAGTCGTCCGACCGATGGCTGTCAGGCCAGTCACTTGACCGTTCCCGAGACGGAAGTGCTCGCTCCACACATCGCTTCTGGGATGGAACAGCCGTGTGACTTCACCGGTGTCCGGGTCCATGCCGGCGAGGTTGGGGCCTTTGTGCAGATTGCAGTGTGGACACGACAAGGCCAAGTTCTCTTCCGAAGTCACGCCGCCATGTTGACGCGGGATGATGTGTTCCACATGAAAGCTGACCACGCTGGTCGCTTGGCCAATGCGGCAATACTCGCAACGGAATTGCGCACGGGATTTCGCCAGTTGCCTCAGAGAAGGTGGCATCAGTGGCGCCCCAAGGCGGCATTGGCCTCGTGCCGCAACAGGGAAAGCATCGTGTTTGCGGAGACGATGCCTTCGAGCTCGCGACGTTCCTCCTCGGTGATGGTGCCTTCGGCGTTCTTGTCGGCAAGCTCGTGGTAGCGCTCGTCATCCGCCTCCGAAATCTGGAGGGCGGCAAAGGCCTCCAGCGCATCGGATCGCAATGATTCCACCAACGGGCGGAGCATCCGTCCCAAGACAGGAGGGCTGGCGATAGTCATACATCACCATGCCACGCCGAATGGGCGAATCAACCGGGAATCCCTCCGTCTCGATTCTTCGCCCGAGCCTCTTCGATGAGGTGTATGCTTGCCTCCCCACCTCCCCATGAGTTTGATCGACCGTCTTTTCCCCTCTTCCACCCCCGAGACCCCGGAAGGCCTCCGGCTCGTCGTCGGCCTTGGCAATCCCGGCCCCGAATACGAAGGCACGCGGCACAACATCGGCTTCGACCTCGTCGACCGACTCTCCCACGAGCGCGGCCTGAAATGGGAGAAGGAGCACAAGTTCCGCGCCAAAGTCGCGACGGATCGCGGGGGCGTCGTTTTCGCCAAACCCCTCACCTACATGAACCTCAGCGGCAACGCCGCCGCCCGGCTGATGCGCCACCACCATCTCGCGCCGGACCGGGTACTCGTGGTCTACGACGATATCGCCCTGCCTCTCGGGGGCCTGCGATTCCGTGCCGGGGGCTCGGCGGGGGGGCACAACGGGATCAAATCCCTCATCGAATACCTCGGCACTGAGGCTTTCCCACGGCTTCGTCTCGGCGTGGGGGCGGCCCCGGAAAACGCCGGGATGGTGGACCATGTCCTCGGTCGTTTCACCCCCGAGGAGCGGGCGGAAGTGGAAAAAATCCTCGAAATCGCCGCAGAGGGTGTAAATTACGCGCTTTCCGCCGGTCTCGAAGCGGCCATGAACCGCTACAACCGGCGGGGCTGAACCCCCACGACATCGCGCGATCCGCCCGCCGGACCGCCCCTCCCATCGACCATCCATGAAACGCAAATACGAAGGAGTCTACATCCTCAAACTCCAAGGCCAGGACGAGACCATCGACGAAACCGTCGGCAAGATCGCGAAGGAGCTCGAATCCAACGGCGCCGTCCTCGAACAAGTCGACCGCATCGGCCGCAAGGAGTTCACCCACACGAACCACGCCAAGCAGACGCACGGCTACTACGTCCAATACCGCTTCGAAGCCGAGCCCTCTGCCATCCGCGAAGTCGAGTCCCACCTGAAGCTCAGCGATCAGGTGATGCTCCAGCACTACCGTCGTCTCTGATCGCCCCCGACGGAGCCCTCGCGCGATCAACCGTGACTTTTCCGGCCTCCCCCGGCGCCTGCCGCGGGAGGCCGCTTCGCTTTCCGCGACCGGTTGACGCGTCGCACGCCGTGGGCCAGATTACCCGTCCCCTTTTTGCCCCCTTCCCCCTCCCTTTGCGCGGCTTCCCCCTCCGCCTCCTTCACTCCCCCGCATGAACGTAGATCGCGCGACCCTCGATTTTCTCAATTCATTCACCAAAGACGAAAAGAAGGAGGGCGAGCGCCTGCACCGCGAAGGCGGGGTGACGCAGATCTACGGGAACCACCTCCTCGTCCAAGGCCGTATCGAGGACGGCGGCTGGGCTTGCGGCACCCGCCTTCAGCTCCAGGGCAACGAATGGAGCGGCGAAGCCGACGACAAGAGCGACTCGGGCCGCGCCGCCCTCTACGCGACGATGCTGGAGAAGATCGCGCGCAAGGGCGACCTCCCCGAGGCCCCCAACGACATCGGCGGGAAAAGCCTGACCGAGACGATCGAGGACAGGCTCGGGCGCGGCCTCACCGGAGAGGAGGACGAATACCTCGGCAAAATCGAGCGCCGCTTCCGACGTTTCGAGCTGGAGAGGGAGATCTTCGACTCCGACCTCGTGCGCCTCAATCCCCGCTGGCCGGTGGAGTCCTTCGAGCCCCTCGTCCTCTGGCCGACTCCGCCGAAGGACGTGGTCGAGTTCTGGAACTACATCGCCCACGCCTTCGAAAAGGCGAACTACCCCATCCCCGCCTTCCTCGAAGTCGTCACCGACCGCGAATGGACGCGCGAACGCATGGCTTCGTGGGAGCGCCGCCGCGAGGAGAGCGAATGGCGCTACCAAGTCGAGGTCTTTGAAAAACGTCCGACCGAGGAGCCGGTCGAGCTGGTCGAGTTCCGCCTCCGCATCAGCACTCGCGAGGCCCGGCTCATGGTCCGCAGCGGCGGCGAGGGGGGCTTCGAGCGCGTCGCCGAAGTCGAGCAGTTCGCCCGCCTTGAGGAGCGCTACGCCAACGGCGGCCTCCGCATGAACGCCGCCTCGGAGATCCTCTGGAGCAAGTTCATCCATGCCGCCGCGAAGCAGGAGTCCAACGACGGCGGCCTTTCCCTCGACCGCATCGAGAACTGCCGCCTCCTCAACCGGCTCTTCCACCAGCGCGAGTTGGAGGGGCTGATCGTCAATCTCGACGAGCACCCCTTCCGCCTCGGCGAGGCGCCGCTGCGCTGGGTCTGCCGCCCCGACTCGATGGGGTCGGAGGACTACGAACTGCAGCTCGTCACCGGCGACGGGCACGACGTCTCCCACACCGTGCGCCTCCTCCCCGGCGACGAGGCCCTCTACATGAGCGACGAATGGGTCTTCCGCGGCCCCGAGCATTGGGCGCGCGCCGAGACCCTCATCGATCCCCGCGCCCTCGTCCCCCGGGGCGTCATCGAGAGCGAATCGGGCGTGGCCTTCCTCTTCCGCCTCGGAGCGGGTCTTCCCGAAAGCCTAGAGGACAAAATCCACGAGGAACCGCTGCGCATCGTCTTCAACCTCGGCATCTCCTCGGCCGCCGCCGCGACCGCGAGCGAGCACATGCTGATGAGGATCAGCGCGATGAACGCCGACGGCACCCGCGAGGAAGTCCTCGGACGTGAGGGATGGGAGGTCGTAAGGCAGCCCAAAAGCGACAGCGGGCATATCTTCCGCTACGACCGCTCCCTGCAAAGGCGCGTCGGGCGGCTCATCTCCCCGATGCAGCCCACCTTCGACGGCAACCTCGGCTGCTACCGCGCGAGGGTGACGAAGAACTTCCCCGAGCGATACGCCGAATGGCTCGCCTCTCTGCCCGAGGAGATCGAAGTCGTCGCCGACGCCGATCTCGCCACCCTCCAAGCCGATCCGGTCGAGGCGCAGGTCTCCTTCGAAGTCGTCGACCAGGAGATCGACTGGTTCGACCTGAAAGTCGTGGTCAAAGTCGAGGGCATGGACCTCAGCCCCGAGGAGATCCGCGCCCTCGTCCAAGCGCGGGGGCAGTTCGTCAGGATGGAGCGCGGCGGCTGGCTTCGCTTGAAGATGAACCTCAGCGAGGAGCAGCAGACCGCCGTCTCGCGCATCGGCCTCGACCCCTTCGACCTCAGCGGCGAGGTCCACCGCCTCCACGCCCTCCAACTCGCCGAACCCGCCGCCAAGGAGGTCTTCGACGCGGACGCGTGGGAGCGCATCTCCTCCCGCGCCCGCAACCTGCAGCTCCAAGTCCGCCCCGAGATCCCGCCCGGTCTCAACGTGAACCTGCGCCCCTACCAGATCGAGGGCTTCCACTTCCTCTCCTACCTCGCGACGAACCGCTTCGGCGGCATTCTCGCCGACGACATGGGCCTCGGGAAGACGATCCAGTCGCTGACTTGGCTGCTCTGGCTGCGCGAGGAGCACGGCGACGAGGCCCCGCCTAGCCTCGTCGTCTGCCCCAAATCCGTCCTCGACGTGTGGGGCGATGAGGTGAAAAAGGCCTCGCCTTCCATCCGCGTGCAGGTGCTGCGCAACAAGGTCGAGCTGGAGGTGGACCGGCTCGGCCGCGACATCGACCTGCTCGTAATCAACTACAGCCAGCTCCGCACCTGCTCCGAGGAGTTGAAAAGCGTCTCCTGGCTCGGCATCATCCTCGACGAAGGGCAGCAGATCAAGAACCCCGATTCCAAGGCCGCCAAGGCCGCCCGCGCCCTGCCCGGCAGCAACCGCCTCGTCCTCACCGGGACGCCCATCGAGAACCGTCTCCTCGACGTCTGGAGCCTGATGGGCTTCGCCATGCCCGGCATCCTCGGCGACCGCAAGTACTTCCGCGAGCACTTCGACAAGCGGAAGGACAACCATTCCCAGACCCGCCTCACTGCGCGGCTGCGGCCCTTCCTGCTGCGTCGCACCAAGGGCGAGGTCGCCCTCGACCTGCCGCCGAAGATCGAGGAGGACGTCTTCAGCGAGATGGAGGAGACGCAGGCACAGCTCTACCGCGGCGAACTGGAGCGCATCCAGAAAATCCTCCTCGGCATCGAGAGCGACGAGAGCCTGCGCAAGAACAGCTTCGTCATCCTCCAAGGCCTCATGCGTCTGCGGCAGATCTGCTGCCACCCCGGCCTCGTCGACTCGAAATATCGGCACGAGGAGAGCGCCAAGCTCAACGCCCTCTTCTACCTGCTCGACCAGCTCCACGAGGAGGGGCACAAGGTGCTCGTCTTTTCGCAGTTCGTCTCCATGCTCGACATCATCAAGGAGGAGTTGGAGGACCGCGAACGCCCCTACAGCTACCTCACCGGGCAGACGAAGAACCGCCACGAGGTCATCGGCGACTTCCAGGAGTCGAAGGAGCCCAAGACCTTCCTCCTCTCCCTGAAGGCGGGCGGCAGCGGTCTCAACCTCACCTCGGCCAGCTACGTCATCCTCTACGATCCCTGGTGGAACCCTGCTGTGGAGAACCAAGCCATCGACCGCTGCCACCGCATCGGGCAGGAGAGCAAGGTGAACGCCTACCGCCTCCTCATGCGCGACTCGGTCGAGGAGAAGATCCGCGTGCTCCAGCAGCAGAAGAGCGCGATGATGACCGGCGTGCTGGGCGAGGAGGGCTTCACCCGGAACCTCGAACTCGACGACTTGAAATTCCTCTTCAGCCAAGGCTCCCCCGCCGAGGCGGAACCCGCGCGGACGGCCCGGTGAGCGGGCGGAGACGGTGGAAGCGGCTCTGGCCGCTTCGTGGACTCGCGGCCCTGCGCGAACCGTGCGACGATGGACGATGCCACCGCGTTCCCTCGTCCCGATCCTCGCCTGTCTCCTCTGCCTCCACCATCTCCCGCAAATGACCCGCGCCGCCGAGGGAAACTCCCGCCCGCCCCTCCCTTCCCCCGAGGAAATCGCGAAACTGCCTCCCGACGGCGGGCCGGAGTTCAATCGGCTCATCTTCGAGAAGAGCCCCTACCTCCTCCAGCACGCCCGCAACCCCATCGACTGGCGGCCTTGGGGCGAGGAGGCCTTCGCCGAGGCGAAGCGGCTTGATCGGCCCGTCTTTCTCAGCATCGGCTACACCACCTGCCACTGGTGCCATGTGATGGAGCACGAATCCTTCGAGGACCCCGCGGTCGCCGCGTTGATCAACGAGCGCTTCGTTGCCATCAAAGTCGACCGCGAGGAGCGACCCGATCTCGACGAGATCTACATGAAGGTGACCGAGGCGATGGCTGGGAGCGGCGGCTGGCCCATGACCGTGCTCCTGACGCCTGACAAACACCCCTTTTTCGCGGGTACCTACTTCCCGAAGGAATCCCTCGCCGGGCGTCCCGGAATCAAGCTCATTGTCACCGAGCTGCACAAAGCCTGGACGGAGAAGCGCGAGGAGGTCGAGTCCACCGCGCTCAACATCTCCGCCGAACTCGGCAAGATCCTCGTCGGCTCCCCCGGCGAGGCGCTCGACGCCTCCATCCTCGACCAAGCCCGCGCCCAGTTCGGCGAGCGCTTCGACAAGGAATGGGGCGGCTTCTCGATCCGGCCCAAATTCCCCGTGGCCTCGAACCTGAGCTTCCTCCTCCGGCACCACCTCCGCGGCGGCGACGCGGAATCGCTCGCGATGGTGGAGAAGACCTTGACCGAGATCCGCCGGGGCGGCATCTACGACCACATCGGCCACGGCATCCACCGCTACGCGACCGACCGCGAATGGCTGCTGCCGCACTTCGAGAAGATGCTCTACGACCAGGCTCTCTACGTCCTCGCCTGTCTCGAAGCCTGGCAAACCACCGGCGACGAGGCCCATGCCCGCCTCGCTCGTGAAACGCTCGACTACGTCAGTCGCGACCTGACTTCCGAGGAAGGCGGCTTTTGCTCCGCTGAGGACGCCGACAGCGAGGGCGAGGAGGGCAAATTCTACACTTGGACGAAAGCCGAAGTCCTCGAAACGCTCGGGCCCGAGGATGGCGAGTGGTTCGCGAAGACCTTCCGCTTCGAGGACGGGGGGAACTTCCTCGACGAAGCCACCCACGAGAAGACCGGGACGAACATCCCCCATCTCCGCTCCGACCTCTCCGAGGACGAACGAGCCCGTTTCGAGCCGTTGCGAGCCAAGCTGTGGCAGCGCCGCGAGGGCCGCGTCCACCCGCAGAAGGACGACAAGATCCTCACCGACTGGAACGGGCTCATGATCTCCGCCTACGCCAAGGCCGCGCAGGTTTTTGGGGAGGAGACCTACGCCGACGCCGCGACGAAAGCCGCCGACTTCGTCCTCGCGAAACTGACCACCCCGGACGGGCGTCTCCTCAAACGCTACCGGCAGGGAGAGGCCGGGCTGACCGCGCACCTGGAGGACTACGCCTTTCTCATCCGCGGGCTCCTCGACCTCTACGAGACCACCTTCGAGGTGAAGTATTTCGAGGCGGCCCTCGCCTTCCAGCGCGTGCTGGACGAGCGCTTCTGGGACGCGGAGTCGGGCGGCTACTTCACCGTGGCGAACGACGCCGAGGCCCTCATCGTCCGCGCCAAGAAACTCTACGGCGGCGCCATCCCGAGCGGCAACGCCTACAGCATCGGCAACCTCGCGCGACTCCATCGCATGACGGGCAACCCGGACCACGCGACGCGGTTGGAGGCCCTCATCCGGGCATTTTCCGGCGAGATCGCCCAGCAGCCCTCCGCCTATCCTGAGACGCTCTGCGCCCTCGACTTCGTGTTCGGCCCCACCCGCGAGATCGTCATCAGCGGGAAGGCCGACGCCGCCGACACCCGCGCCATGATCGCCGCCCTGCGCCAAGGATTCCGGCCGAACCAAGTCGTCCTCCTCCGCACTCTGGAGAACGCCGACGCCCTCGCCAAGCTCGCGCCCTACACCGGGACGCAACAGCCTCTCGGCGGCAAGGCGACCGCCTACGTCTGCCGCGAGTTCGCCTGCGACGCCCCGACCACGGAAGTGGCGAAGATGGTGGAGTCGCTCGACAAGAGGTAGGAGCGCGGGCACTCCTGCCCGCTGTCAAATCTCATGGCGGCGAAGCCGCGTGGATTTCAAAAGGCGGACAAGAGTGTCCGCGCTCCCTTTCCGCGCAAACATTCGTCTTGTGACGATTGGGTCAATACCGATCCCGCCTCCCGCGATCATAACGATCCCGGTTCGAGGGACGGCGGTCGCCGCGATCCTCCCAGCCGCCGTGATGGCCGAAGCCACCGGGCTTGCGCGGACCTCCGTCCCGAGGACGCTCGCGGTCGTCGCGACGGAAGCCGCCGCCACGGAAGCCCCCTTCGCGAGGCCCTTCCCGGAAGCCTCCCTCGCGGGGGCCGCCCTCGGGCCGACCCCGGTCGTAGTCGATCTTGAAAGTCTTGCCCCGCAGGGTCGCTTGGGAGGCCAACTCGATGACTTGGGCGGCCCCCCCCTCGGCGACTTCGACGAGGCTGAAATTCGGGAAAAGCTGGATGCGTCCCACCATACCGCGTTCGAGATGGCATTCGTTGTGGAGCATCCCGACGATGTCGCCGGGGTTGATGCGCTGGTTTTTCCCGAGGCTGAGGAACAGCTTCACCATTCCCTCCTCCGTCGCGTCGCCCGACTGGGGGCGGGGCTTTCGCTCGAATTCGCGCTCGCGTCGTCCGGCGCCCGGTTCGCGGGGTTCCCATGCGGGACCGTCGCCGCGATCCTCCCGCTCCCGGCGTCGCTCGTTCGGCGAAGGCTGGCGGTCCTCGACGATCTCCTCCCCACCCTCACGTCCGGTCGTGTCGCGGAGCAGGCTCATGAGGGTGCCGGCGATGGTATCCCATCCGTGTCCTTCCTCGTGGATGGGGGTCAGGGCGGCGACGGCTTTCTCGAATCCGCCCTCCCCGAGGCGTTCGCGCACCGATTCGATGAGTTGTTCGGCGAGGCGGTTCTCGACTTCCGCCACCGAGGGGATCTCGGCCCGCACGATGGGCTGGCGCGTGTAGCGCTCGATCGTCTTGATGCGGTGGATGTCGCGCCCGTGGATGAAGGAGACCGCCTTCCCCGAGCGGCCCGCCCGCCCGGTGCGGCCGATGCGGTGGACGTAGTCCTCGGGGTCCTGCGGCAGTTCGTAGTTGAAGACGAGGTCGATGTCGCTGATGTCGATGCCGCGGGCGGCGACGTCGGTGGCGACGAGGATCTCCACGGTGCCCTCGCGGAAAAGGCGCAGGACGCGCTCGCGCATGGTCTGGGCGATGTCGCCGTGGAGGCGGTCGGCGGAGTAGCCGCGTGCGAGCAACTCCTCGGTGCATTCGTCGACGGCGCGCTTCGTGTTGCAGAAGACGATGGAAAGACGCGGCTGCTCCAAGTCGAGGAGGCGCGAGATCAGCTCGATGCGGGAGCGCTGCCGGGCCTCGTAGCAGACCTGCTCGATCGATTCGACGGTGAGGCTCTCGCGCTGGATCTGGACCAGTTGAGGCTCCTTCCCGTAGCGCCGGATGATGCGCTCCACCGCGTCGTTCATCGTCGCGGAGAAGAAGAGGGTCTGCCTTTCCTCGGGCAGGGCGCGGAGGAGGGCCTCCATCTCGTCGGCGAAGCCCATGTCGAGCATGCGGTCGGCCTCGTCGAGCACGGTCACGCGGATCGAGTCGAGCCGGAGGGTGCCGCGCTCGACGTGGTCGATGAGGCGGCCCGGCGTGCCCACGACGACTTGCACGCCTTGGTGCAAGGCGCGGATCTGGCGGTCGATGGGCGCCCCCCCGTAGACCGCGACGGAGCGCAGGCGCGGCAGCTTCGCCCCGAGGCGCTGCACCTCGGCGCAGACCTGCACGGCGAGTTCGCGGGTGGGGCAGATCACGAGCATCTGCGGATCGGGATTCTCCCAATCGATGCGGGCGAGCCCGGCGAGGCCGAAGGCGGCGGTTTTTCCCGAACCCGTCTCGGAAAGGCCGATGAGATCCTTGCCTTCGAGAGCGAGGGGGATGGAGGCGGCCTGGATGTGGGAGGGTTCCTCGTAGCCGAGTTGTTCGACGGCGGCAAGGAGCGGCTCGGGCAAGCCGAGGGCGGAGAAGGTGGTGTGGTTCACGGCAAAAGACGGGTGGAGGGGATCACCCGTCACAGCAAGGAGACACGACCGGGTGGGCCGGGAGGATACGCCGCTTTTGCAAAAGCGAAAGCGGAACCTGCCGGGGCGTCGAGCGTCCTCACCCCGCTTCGCGGAGGCGCAATGCGACGCGGTTCGGCACCGTCCGCTCGACGGGGGTGGTGCCGCGCGTGGCGGAGGCCTGAAGGCGGGTCCTGATGAGCGAGGCGATCTCCCGGCGGAGCACGGCGAGGTCGAAGGGCTTCGTGAGGAAGGCGTCGCAGCCGGCGGCGAGGGCTTCGCAGCGCATCGTCTCGTCGGCGTTGCCCGAGGCGGCGATGACAGGCACCCTCGCCACGGGCAGGTCGAGGCGGCGGAGCTGATCGACCAAGGCGATCCCGTCCAAGCCGGGCATCTCGATGTCGGTGACGACGAGATCGGGGGAGAGACGCTGGTCGCGGAGAAGCTCAAGGGCTTCGGTCCCGCTGGCGGCCTCGATCACGCCGTATCCGGCGTTTTTCAGGACTTTGCCGAGGAGGACGCGGTTGGGGAGCAGGTCGTCGATCACCAGCACGGTGAAGCAGTTCGCCGGAGGCGTCTGCGCCGGGATCGAATGGTGAGGTTGAGGGGTCATCCGAGTTTTCATGACTTAACCGAGAAGTTAAGATTAACAAGTCTTTAACTTATCAGTATTACTCTGAACAGGAATGTTCAAAAGAATTTTCGATGAAATCATGAAAACCAGAATGCTCTTTCGGGCTATTGATCCCTTCGGGAGGGTTGGCGGGAAGGGTGAGAAGACCGATCCACGCTTCCTTGCCCAATTTTCCGCCCCACCACAAGGAGACATCGACGAACCGCCCCGACCGGGTGTAGAATGCGCCCACCATGACCGTCCGCTGGCTCGGCACTCTCCCCTACCCCGAAGGGCTGGAACTCCAGAACGACCTCGTCGAGCGCCGCCAGCGCGGCGAGATCGGGGACACCGTGCTGTTGCTCGAACACGAGCCGGTCTACACCATCGGGCGCACCCGCGACCGCTCCAGCCTGCGCGACCCGGAGAGGCTGCCCCATCCCGTCTTCGAGACGAACCGGGGCGGGCAGGCGACCTTCCACGGGCCGGGGCAGCTCGTCGGCTACCTCGTCCTCGACCTCGAAGAGCAGGGCCGGGACCTGCACAACTACCTGAGGAGGATCGAGTCCTTGTTGATTGATTTCGCCGCCGGATTTGGTATCCATGCTGCTCGCAGGGAAGGTCTCACCGGAGTCTGGACGGAGGACCGGAAGCTGGCCTCCATCGGCGTGGGCGTGCGGAAATGGGTGTCCATGCACGGGTTCGGGCTGAATGTGTCCAGCGACCTCTCCGGCTACGAAGCCATCACCCCCTGCGGCCTGTCCGGCGTCACCATGACCTCCCTTTCCCGAGAATGCGGTCGCGAGATCGCGGTGGCCGAGGCCGCCGCCGCCGTCGAACCGCTGATCCGCGAGGCCTTTTCGCCGAAAGAGACCAATGAACATGAATTCGCTCAGACCGCCCTTTAGCCGGAGGACGCCTCATTCCCGTCAGGATTCGTGTCCATCCGTGTGCATTCGTGGTCAAAACCCCTCCTGCCCCGGATTTCGCCGCCTGAACCAATCGAAGTGAGGAACCACGAATGATCACGAATTCACACGAATGTTCCTTCATCTGGAGTCCGTCCACTTCCTTGGGATTTCGCCCCATTCGCTGAATTGATGTACCTCGTCGCGGTCAATCTGGAAAACCCGAAGGAAATGGCGGTCGCCCAAGCCGTCGTGGGCCGCCCCCTGCGCATCGGACGCAAACCCGAGAGCCTGCCCGAGGAACCCGTCGACCTCCTCCGCGTGACTTGGGACGACCGTCTCGTCAGCCGCAACCACTGCGAGGCGGTGCGCGACGAGGACGGCCTCCTCACCCTGCGCCGCCTCCCCTCCCTCACCGGACGCGGCGTCCCGAACGCCCTCCACTCCAACGTCGCGCCCAAGGACCGACGCCCCCTCTCCGAACCCGTCGAGCTGCGCCTCGGCGAATCCTTCGTCCTCGGGGCGGGCGGCTCCACCGCCGTCTATTGGCTGAAATCCCTGCGCGACCTCGACGCCGAAATCGAGCGCTACCACGAGGAGCTCGACCGCGAGAAGGAGGACTACGAGGACGCCCCCGCCGCCGCGACGCGGCAGGACTACGACGAGGTCGAGCAACTCGACGAATACAGCCTGCGCCTCCAGTTGAAGCTGCTCCAGCGCGAGCTGCCCCAGCAGGTGCTGAGCGGCTGGACCGACGACGAGGATCTCTTCACCCGCGCCGCCGTCTTCCTCGAAAACGCCCTGCCCGGCCAGAAAGGCGTCACCGCCGTCTTCGTCGCCGTGGAGAGGGCCGACGAGGGCATCGAATTCGAGATCCTCAACCCCGACCCCTTCGCCCGCGCCGACTTCCGCCCCAGCCACACCCTCATCAACCGCATCAACCTAGCGAAGCCGAACCCCGCCGACATCCGCATCTGGGCCTCGAAGGACAACAACCGCGTCTTCTCCGCCGAGAGCCTCGGCGAAAAGATCGACTGGGTCATGATCATCCCCGTAGCCCGCCTCGACGAATCCGCCGCGATCTACCGCGACGCGCAGCGCCGCCCCGTCTTCCTCTACGTCGAGACGCGCCAAGCCTCAGACACGGCGGCGGCGGCCTTCGTCCCCTTCATCCGCCTCATCGGCTCCCTCGTCGCGAGCCTGCTCTCGGCCCGCGCCGACCAGAAGATGCAGGACCAGATGGCCGCCTATTTCTCCCCCGGCCTTCGCAAGGTTCTCCGCGTGCGCGACCAGTCCGAGCTGGACCCGGCCATGGCCGATTGCACCGTGATGTTCACCGACCGCCGGGGCAGCTCCCGCCACCTCGAACTGGCCAAGAGCGACGAGGAGATCCTCGAACGCCTCGACGAGAACCAGAAGATCGTCGGCCTCGTCACCGAGGAGGTCTTCCGCAGCCGGGGTGTCGTCACCGACTTCGCCGGCGACGGGGTCCTCGGCCTCTGGGGCTGGCCCGACTTCGGCGAGGAGAGCAAGGGCCACGCCCTGCTCGCCGTCGAGGCGGCCGAGGCCATCGTGCGGCGCCTCGCCTCCCGCGTCCAGTTCGAGGAGGAGCAGAACCGCCACATGGCCGCCGTCCGCATCGGCATCAGCACGGGCCGCATCGCTGTGGGCAAGACGGGACCGACCCAGCAGTGGCACATCAGCGTCTTCGGCGGCGTCGCGAACCTCGGGGCGCGCCTCGAACGCATCGCCAAGGAGTTCCGCGTGCCTGTTCTCCTCTCCGACGAGACCTACCGGCGCATCAAGGACACGGGGGACCGCAGCTTCCGCCAGCTTTGCCTCATTCGTCCTGCAGGCTTCGCTGAGAGCTACCCCATCCACGAGCTCGTCCTCCCGCGCGAGCTGGGCGGCTCCGGCGTCTCCGACGAGGACGCCCGCACCTACGAACGCGCCCTGAACCATTTCAACCACGAGCAGTGGGACGACGCCATCGATCTGCTCGACACCCTGCCCGAGGACGATCCCGCCGCGATCTGGCTGAAGGCCAAGGGGCTATGGTTCCGCAAG
The DNA here is from genome assembly GCA_002344525.1 of Akkermansiaceae bacterium UBA2367. GTDB lineage: Bacteria > Verrucomicrobiota > Verrucomicrobiia > Verrucomicrobiales > DEV007 > Arctic95D-9. Next base: position 2,541 of record DDTJ01000100.1, on the reverse strand, counting down.
AATCCACCTCCGGCCGGTTGGGCGGGGGAAATCGAGAGTTTGACCAAGTAAATGGTATCCTACCCTCATACTCCTACTCGTCCTCATACTTCCTACTCAAATCGCCGGGGATGGGATGGAGTAGGAGGTATGAGGACGAGTAGGAGCATGAATTAAAAGAAACAGCGCCCAATCCCAAAACCTTTCACTTTTCACCTTTTATGGCGACCTCCGGTCGCCCCACCTTCCACGCGGCCGAAGGCCGCCCCATGACTGAAGAAGATTCCATCAAGGTCAAAGACTACGTGATCCACCATCCCCCGCTCGGGGAGGGGGCTTACGGCCAAGTCTTCCGCGCCACCTACCGCGGCCTCTCAGAACGCGCCTTGAAGATCTTCCGGCCCGGTGCCGTCGATCTCGCGACGATGGCCCGCGAACTCGAAAAGCTCTCCCAAGTCACCGAGCACCAAGGCATCGTCAGCCTCCACGACTTCGACCTGCTCCACGACCCGCCCTACTACGCGATGGGGCTGCACGCCTACCCGAACTACGACGGGGTCTGGGAGACGCGCACCCTCGAACGGCTCTGCGGCCACGTCGACCACCGCGAAGGCTGGCGGCTCATCCGCGACATCGCCGACGCCGTCGCCTACCTGCACCGCCACCAGATCATCCACTGCGACCTCAAGCCCTCGAACATCCTCCTCACCGACGAGGCCCCCCACCACATCAAAATCTGCGACTTCGGCCAGAGCCGCGGCCCCGCCGCCGAGGGCGCCCAGCCCGTCGGCACCCCGCTCTACGCCAGCCCCGAGCAGCTCCGCAACCCCCGCGACTCCGCCGACGGCAAGGGCTTCCGCTGGGACGTCTACAGCTTCGGCGTCGTCGCCTACAAACTCCTCACCGGGGATCTCCCGCGCCTCCGGGGATTCGCGGCGGCGGAGCGCGGCTACTTCGACCCCGAGGCGACGATCTACGAGGCGAACCCCGAGGATGCGCCCGTCGGTCCGGGCAAAGCCATCGACGGCAACCAGATCGCCACCCTCCTTGAGGCCGTCGAGGAGATCGAATGGCCCTCGGGCTTCTACATCCCGAGCGAGCGCAAGCTCCTCGTCGAGCAATGCCTCAGCCTCGACCCGCGCGAGCGCCCCGCCGACATGCGCGAAGTCTGGAGCCGCATCCAGCAGCTCGACCAGCAGAGCGTGGTGAAACGCGCCCGCCGCCTCAACACCATCTTCGCCGTCCTCCTCGTCGTCGCCCTCTGGGCCTCGGGCCTCGCCTTCATCCAAGCGCGCAAGGCCAAACGCGCCACCGACGAGGCCATGCTCGCCTCGGCCGCCTACGAGAAAAGCGCCGGAGCCGCCGTCGAGCTGATGCTCCTGTTCATGAACGAACTGGACAAGGGCGACATCTCCGGCGTCGGGGCCGACCGCCTCTACTCCATCGTCTCGGAGAACTCGAAGACCTTCCTTGAGAACCGTTCCAAGGACCTGCCCACCTCCACGCGCATCCTCCGTTTCTCAGCCCAGACCGCCGCCCTGCGCGGACGCCAAGCCCTCGAACGCGGCGACCTCGACGAGGCCCTCAAGGATTTCACCAGCGCCTACGAGATTCGCTCCGGACTCGCCGAGGACTCCGGCGCCACCGAAGACCTTCCCCTGCTCGCCTCACGCGACCTCGTGGAGATCGGCAAAATCCACGAGATACAGGGGGGCTACGTCGACGCCGCCAATGCCTATTCCAAGGCCCTCGAATGGCGCAGCCAGACCAGCGACGCCAGCGGCCTCCTGTCCCTCTCCCAGTTGAAGGATCTGGCCACGACCTACACCTCCCTCGCCCGCGTCCACAGCCTCGCCAAGGAGCCCAAGGAGGCCATCGCCACCCTCGGCGAAATCCTCTCCATGCTCAAAAAACGCATCGGGGACAGCTCCTCCGACACGCCCGGATACGCCATCGAAGCGGTGGGCATCATGCTCCAGCTCGGCGACTACCAGCATTCCGCCGGGGAGACCGCCGCTGCCACTTCGACCTACCAGGAGCTGACCCTCCTCGCCAAATCCCTCACCACCGCCCCGCCCAGCATCGCCGAGAAGGCGAAGCTCGCCCATCTCACGGCCCTCCACGCCCTCGGCACGATCCAGCTCGAACAAAAGCAGCCCGAAGCCGCCCTCGTCCTCTTCCGCGAGGAGATCAAGCTGCGCGAGCAGGCCGTGAAGCTCCGCCCCTACGACGCCGAGGCCAAGGTCGCCCTCGCTGAGGTCTATGCCGCCGCCTCGCGCTGCCTCGACCCCGCCATCGAAACCTCCCGCGCCCTCGCCGTCTTCTACCTCGACCAAGCCCTCGCCCTCGTCGGCCAGCTCCCCGCCGAGCTCCGCTCCCGTCCCGACATCGCGACGAAAGTGGAGAGCTTCCGAACCTCCCTCAGCCTCATCGCCCCCGGCCCTCGTTGAACCGGGGACGCAGACACGGCCCTTGGGAGGAGCGGCGTTTTCCGCTACCGTTTCCCCGGATGCCCCGACTTCACGCATCGACATAAACAATATCGTAAGCGTCAATAATTCG
>DDTJ01000029.1 GCA_002344525.1 Akkermansiaceae bacterium UBA2367 | reverse complement strand
CTTCGATCTCGCCTCCGAACGGGGCGTCCTCCCCGATGGCGATCGCGATGCCCCTGGCCCGGAAGAGGGCGTAGAACCGATGGGAGGTGTTCTTGTTGAGGCGGCAGAGGAGGGCTGCCTTCGATGCGGTGATGTCCAGGCAGAAGCACTCCAGAAGGCGCAGGAATTTCCGTTCCGAGAGATGCGTTCCGACGCAATATCTGTTTTTCATTGATATTCCTAGAGTTAAGGCCGGTTTTAGGCGATAATCTAGGAAAGACCCTTATTTAAAATGCTCTAATCAAAAATCGGATAGAAGGTGTTGAAGGCCTTCTCCCCGAACTCCGCCGGATCGTTGAAACGCCGTCCGCGATCCAGTTCGTCGATCCGGGCCATTTCCCCGTCGCCCAACTCGAAATCGAAAATGGCGAGATTCTCGCGGAGGCGCACCGGGGTCTGCGTCTTCGGGACCGCCACGGTGCCGCGCTGCACCGCCCAGCGCAACAGGATCTGCCCCGGAGTCCGGCCATGCGCCGCCGCGATCTCGACGACGACGGAATCCTCCAGCACGGACTCGTCCGCCCCCGCCATCCCCAAGGGCACGTAGGAACTCGCCCCGAAAGGCGAGAAGGCCGTCACCGCGATGTTCTCATCCTGGCAATAGCGCAAGAGCCGTGGTTGAGCGAGGTAGGGATGCATCTCGACTTGGAGCACCTGCGGCGGCACCACGGCGTAGGACTGGAGATCACGGACCATCCCCGTGGTGAAGTTGCAGATGCCGATGCGCTTCACCAGACCCGCCCCGACGAGGCCCTCCATCGCGCCCCAAGTGTCGGCGAGGGGGATGCGCACGGGCTTCATCGCGGGCGTCTCCGCGGACGGATCGTGGAACCAGCCGGGCGGGTAGCGCTCCTCGAAGGGCACATAGGCGAGGGTGACGGGGAAGTGGATGAGGTAGAGGTCGAGTTCGTCGAGGCCGAGGTCGCGCAGACTGCGCTCGCAGGCGAGCCTGACGTGGTCGGGATGGTGGTAGGTGTTCCAGAGCTTCGAAGTGATCCAGAAATCGTCGCGGGAGCAAGCGCCCGAGACGAGGGCGCGGCGCAACCCCTCGCCCACGGCAGGCTCGTTCCCATAGTCGCAGGCGCAATCGAAATGCCGATAGCCGACCGCGATGGCCTCGGGGATGAGATCGGGCAGCACCTCGGAGGGAATTTTCCACGTACCCAGCCCGATCAAGGGGAAACGCCCGCCGTCGGCGGTTTCGAGAAAATGGGGGAATTCGCTCATCGTGCGCATGATGTAGCGGTCGGGGTGCGGGCGCGCAAGGGGGAAAGGCCTCATCCTCACCTCTTACTCCTTACTCTTANNTAAGAGTAAGGAGTAAGAGGTGAGAGCAAGGAAAGTTCACCCCACCCGAAACCGCCTCCGGTATACCGCAGGCGTCACCCCATACTTCGCCCGGAAGACAGCGTGAAGATGAGTCGCTTGGGCGATTCCAACCAAGGAGGCGACCGCCTCCACCGTGAGATCGGTCTGAACCAGAAAGGACTCGACCCGGCGCAGGCGGAGGCGCTGCAACTCCTCGCCGGGGCTTCGTCCGAGCGCGGCCTTCATGCGCCGCTCCAGCGTGCTCCTCGCGCAGCCGAGCCGCTTCGCGAGACCGCCGACATCGATCCCGTTGGCGAGATGCTCCCGCATCAGGCGCACCGCCCGGATCACGAGACCGTCACGGATGGCAAAATCGTCGGAGGACTCGCGCGTCACGATCCCCATAGGCGGCAGCAGGATGGGATGCGGTGGCCTCGCCCCGCCGCGCATGAGCCGGTCGAGGAGGCGCGCCGCCTCGTAGCCCACCGCCTCGCCGTGGAAACGCACGCTCGACATTTCCGGCACGGCGAATTCGCACAGGGTCTCGTCGTTCTCGCATCCGACGACGGCGACCTCGTCGGGCACAGCGAAACCGGCGCGGCGGCAGGCGTCGAGGACATGGACCCCGGCCTGGTCGTTCGCGGCGAGGACCGCGAGCGGTTTCGGCAAAGCGGAGAGCCCTTCGATGAGCCGCTCCTGCCAAGCCTCGTAGTCGTCGATGCGCTCGGAGCGAAGGGGCGGCAAATTCGCACAATCCCGTCCCGAGGCGCGGAGCAGGTTCGCGAAGTTCTCCGTCCGTTCGCGGAAGAAATCCTCGCTCATCAGGGAAAGGGCGGCAAAATGCTCGTAGCCACGATCCAGGAAATGCCGCGCCACCAACGCACCCACCTCGCGGTTGTCGCATCCGACGAAAGGGCGCAGGGGATGGTGTCGTCGCGAACGCAACTCCACGGCGGGGATTTTCGCCTTCTCCAAGGTTTCGGCCATCTCTGCAGTGAAGGTCTGCACGAGGACGCCGTCGCCCTTCCAGCTCTTGAGCCAGCCGGGCACCCGGCCTGCCGGGGAATGGCCACCGACCCAAGTCGCCCAAGGGACGTGCTCGGCGAGATAGCGGCGCACTCCCTTGAGGATGGCGCGGGGATAGGACCGCCCCGTCTCGACGAGGATCGCGACGCGTTTTGGCGGGGAGGTTTCGTGAAGTTTCGTTCTGTTCATATTTCTTACCTCCTACTCCTTACTCTTACCTCTTACTCAATCCGAACGTCGCAGAGATCCCCGATTTCGAGTAAGAGGTAAGAGTAAGGAGTGGGAGATGTGAAAGTGACGCAAAAACATATCTTTTCAGAATCACCCCCGTAGGTCAAGACAGGATCGAGGCTTCCCTCGCGATCTCCACCATGTCAGAATCACCCGTGTGACTCCCCCCTTCCGTCCCCTCGCCGCCCCCGCGTGGATCGCGCTCGCCTTGCCCTTGGGTGCGGCGGAACCCTTGCGCTTCCAGCGCGACGTCCTCCCCATCCTCTCGGACAAATGCTTCCACTGCCACGGCCCCGACGCGACCTCGCGCAAGGCCGGGTTGCGGCTCGACGAGGAAGCCTCGCTGAAACAGGAAACGGACAGCGGCCTGCTCGTCGTCGCCCCCGGCGCCCCTGAGGCAAGCGAACTCGTCCACCGCGTTTCCACCCCCCACCGCGACGAGGCCATGCCGCCATCGGACTACCCGAAACAACTCACCGCCACCGAGAAGGAAATCCTCTCCCGCTGGGTCGCGGAAGGGGCCGCATGGCAGGGGCATTGGGCCTTCGAGCCGGTGGTGCGCCCTCCCGCGCCCACGACCGGACGGGAAGTCGATCCCATCGACGCCTTTCTCCTCCATCGCCTCGCCGACACGGGAATCGAACCCGCGCCGCCCGCCGATCCCGCTGTCTGGTTGCGCCGCGCCGCCCTCGACCTCACTGGCCTGCCGACCGAACCCGCCGAGGTCGAACGCTTCCTCGCCGAGGGCGATTTCGGCGCGGCCCTCGACCTCCTCCTCGCCAGTCCGCGCTACGGTGAGCGCATGGCTTGGGATTGGCTCGAAGCGGCGCGCTACGCCGATACCCACGGCTACCAAAAGGACAACCTCCGCTCCATGTGGGCTTGGCGCGACTGGGTCGTTGCGGCCTTCAATGACAACACGCCCTTCGACCGCTTCACCCTCGAACAACTCGCCGGCGACCTCCTCCCCTCGCCCACGGCGGAGCAGCTCCTCGCCACCGGCTTCAACCGTAACCACCGCCTCAACGCCGAGGCCGGGGCGATCGAGGAGGAATACCGCACCGAATACGTCATCGATCGCGTCGAGACGACCGCGACCGTCTGGATGGGGCTCACCGCTGGCTGCGCCCGCTGCCACGACCACAAGTTCGACCCACTCTCGCAGCGCGAATTCTTCCAACTCGCCGCCTTCTTCAACAACATCGAGGAAAACGGCGTCGATGGCGTCGATCCCACCGCCGCCCCCGATCTGGAAATCTCGCTCCCCGGTTTCGAGGAACGCATCCGCTCCGCCGAAGGATCCCTGACAGAACAAGAAAACGCCCTTGCCAAAGTGGCGGACGCCCTCACCGACGAATTCTCCACCTGGCGTGGCGAGCTTCGCGCCATCCTCGACCAAGGCGGCCACTGGCTCGTCGCGGAACCGGTCTCCGTGAAAGGCGATTCGCCCGGATCCACCTTCACGCCCCTGCCCGACCGCTCCCTGCTTTTCGGCGGGGCGAATCCGCTCAACGACACCCACCGCCTCTCGCTGAAAACCGCCGCGCCCTTCTCCTTCGCCGCAGTCCGGGTCGAGGCGCTTCCTCATCCCGATCTCACCGGAGGCTCGCTCGCGCGGAGCTTCGACGGCGATTTCCATCTCTCGGAACTGATCGTGAAACGGAACGGCACACCCCTCGAAATCCGCTCCGCCACCGCGACCGCCGCCACGCCGGGACGCGACATTTCCGCTGCCATCGACGGCGATCCCCTCAGCGGCTGGTCCGTCGGCGGGGGGCGCGTCGAGCCGGTCTCCGCCGTCTTCACCCTCGCCGAGGCCGCGACCTTCGTCCCGGACGACGAACTCGAAATCGCCCTCGCTTATCTCTCGCGCGAGGAGCAGCAGTTCATCGGTCGTTTCCGCGTCAGTCTCGCCGTCGGAGCTACGCCAGAAACGGAGATCGCTCAAAGCCTGCGCGAGGCCATCCTCGCGAACGACGAGGAAACGCTCCGACGAGAATTCCGCGAGAGTGCCGCCCTGCCCGCCCTCGTCGAAATCCGGAACGAACGCGACCGGCTCCGCGAGGCCCTTGCGGAACTCCGCCGTGCCTCTACCACTCGCGTCATGGTCATGCGCGAGCGCCCCGGCGAAACGCGTCCCACCCATGTCCTCGAACGCGGACTCTACGACCGGCCCGGCGAACTCGTCACGCCGGACGTTCCCGCCTTCCTCCATCTGCCGCTGCCCGAGGGCACGAAGCGCGACCGGCTCGCCCTCGCCCGCTGGCTCGTCGATCCGCGCCATCCCCTCACCGCACGCATCGTCGTGAACCGGATCTGGCAGCAGCTCTTCGGCACCGGCCTCGTCGCGACGCCCGAGGACTTCGGACGCCAAGGGGAACAGCCCAGCCATCCCGAATTGCTCGACTGGCTCGCCGCCGAGTTCGTCGAAAGCGGCTGGGACGTGAAGGCCCTCGTGCGCCGCCTCGCCCTCACCGAAGCCTACCGCCGCCATTCCGCTGGCACCGCCGAGGGGCGCGAAATCGACCCGCAAAACCGCCTCCTCGCGCGAGGTCCGCGCAAGCGCCTCCCCGCCCCCGCGATCCGCGACCAGGTCCTCCACGCGGGCGGTCTTCTCGTCGAGCGCCTCGGCGGCCCGCCCGCCCGGCCCTGGCAACCCGAGGGTCTCTGGGAGGCCGTCGCCGGGGTCAACAGCAACACGACCCGCTACCAGCCCGACACCGGCGAAGGCCGCTTCCGCCGCAGCCTCTACACCCTGTGGAAACGCAGCGTCCCGCCGCCGAATCTCCTCCTCTTCGACGCCGCCGGGCGCGAGGCCTGCTCCGTCGGCCGCGAGACGACGAACACGCCCCTGCAAGCCCTCGTCACCCTGAACGATCCGAATTTCGCCCTGCCCGCGATCACCTTTGCGGAGCGTGTTCTCGATGGAGACGCGGATGACACTTCACGCCTCACACGGATGTGGAAAAGGCTCCTCCTTCGCGATCCTTCGTCGACGGAGGCGGAAATCCTCCTCGCCGCTCTGGACGACCACCGCATCCGCTACAGCGAAGAGCCCGCCCTCGCGAAAGAGCGCATCGCTCCCCTGCCCTTCCCGACGACGGCGGATCCCGTCGAACTCGCTTCTTGGACCGAGATCGCCGAGATTCTCCTGAATCTCGACCAGACCCTGTCGCCTCCCTGACTCAACTCTGTTCGGATAGAGATGAAAACATACGCTCTCCTATTCCAAAGTCTTCTCATTCTTGTTGGATGCACAGAACGGGAAACGCATCCGATGATTGAAGAATCACCCGTCGAGACCCTTGCATCACTTATTGATGAGAAAAATAAGGTCGTGTTTAGCGCTTGGAATGGGGATGAGCCCCCAAGCGGCCAACGATGCGAATTGCATCTTCAAGCAGATTCCAAAATCTATTTATACACGTTGGGCTATGGCATCAACTTCATTCACGGCACATTCAGCATTCTGAATGGCAGTTTGATTGAAATAAAAATGGATGTCTCTGACCCTTTTACAGATTGGCCAATCATGCTGCTTGAGCGCGATGGGGAAGACCTGCTGTTATATCGGTCTGATGGAAAGACCTCATGGCATGACGACTACCCGTTTTATCCCGAATCCATCGATGGATTTTGGCCCCTTCGAGCCAGTAAAATGGAAAAGCCCGACCATTGACGTTGATTCGCGAAAATCCAACGGCGGACGCGGCGCGGGGCGACCTTCCGCCCGCCCTACAGGGTCGCCACGAACCGCCATCTGTAGGGCGGCCGCCCCGGCCGCCTCGCCAAACAGAAATCGCAAACTCCATCCCATGACGCCCCAACCCTTCGCCGCCACCCGCCGCCACTTCCTCGGCCAAGCCTCCCGTCTCGGCCTCGGCGCGATCGCTTTGGAAACGCTCCTCCGCGGCCAAGCCTCCGCCGCTCCCGCCGCAAAGGCACGCCGCGTCGTCTACCTCTGCCAGTCCGGTGCTCCCTCGCAAATCGACCTCTTCGACCACAAGCCGGAGCTGGCGAAACGCTACGACGAAGACCTGCCCGACTCGATCCGGCAGGGGCAGCGGCTCACGACGATGACCTCGGGCCAGACCCGCTTCCCCGTCGCCCCCTCGATCTTCCAGTTCGCCCGACACGGCCAATCCGGGGCCACGGTGAGCGAACTCCTCCCCCACCTCGCCGCCATTACCGACGATGTCTGCTTTATCAAATCAATGCACACCGAGGCGATCAACCACGATCCTGCGATCACCTTCCTCCAGACCGGCGCGGAGCAGGCGGGGCGGCCCAGCTTCGGCTCGTGGATCAGCTACGGGCTCGGCTCTGACAACGAGAACCTCCCCGCCTTCGTCGTCCTCCTCTCGCGCGGGAGCGGACGCCCGAACTGCCAACCGCTCTACGACCGGCTCTGGGGCAGCGGCTTCCTTCCCTCGCGGCACCAGGGGGTGAAATTCCTCTCCACCGGCGATCCCGTCCTCTTCCTGAACAATCCGCCCGGCGTAAACGAGGCGGGGCGGCGGCGAAACCTCGACGCCATCGCCGCGATCAACCGCGCCACCCATGACGAACTCGGCGATCCCGAGACGCTGACGCGCATCGCCCAATACGAGATGGCCAGCCGCATGCAGACCTCCGTGCCCGACGCCACCGACCTCTCCGACGAGCCGGAATCGACCTTCGCCCTCTACGGACCCCAAGCCCGCGTCCGCGGCAGCTACGCCTACAACTGCCTCCTCGCCCGCCGCCTCCTCGAACGCGACGTGCGCTTCGTGCAGCTCTTCCACATGGGCTGGGACCAGCACAACGCCTTGCCCAAGCAGATCCGCGGCCAATGCCGCGATACCGACCAGCCCTCCGCCGCGCTGGTGACGGATCTGAAGCAGCGCGGTCTCCTCGACGACACCCTCGTCATCTGGGGCGGGGAGTTCGGACGCACCGTCTACAGCCAAGGCGAGCTGACGCGGGACAACTACGGGCGCGACCACCATCCCCGCTGCTTCACCCTCTGGCTTGCGGGTGCCGGGGTCAAGGCCGGGCACACCCACGGGGCGACGGACGATTTCTCCTACAACATCGTCGCCGATCCGGTGCATATCTATGATCTCAATGCGACGCTGCTCCATCTTCTCGGCATCGACCACGAGCGGCTCACCTATCGATACCAAGGACGGGACTTCCGGCTGACCGATGTGCATGGGCGGGTCGTGCGGGAAATTTTGGCGTGACTCCATGGCGGGCATGGCGGAATAGGTTTTCCGTATCGGCATGGATTGGCTCTTGGAACAGTGGTCGCGCCTGCGCGGACACGAGGAATGGCTCTGGTGGACCGGCGCGATCTCCCTCGCCACGGTCGTGGTGAGCGCGGTTGCCGTGCCCATGCTGATCCGGAGGATGCCGTACGATTACTTCCTTGAAAACAGCGAGGGGGCGGCGCGGATGAAACGGCGGCATCCGGTCTTGCGCCTCGTCCTGCTCGTGCTGAAGAACCTCCTCGGTCTCGTCCTCGCCGTGGGCGGGTTTATCATGTTCTTCACGCCTGGGCAGGGTTTGCTCACACTGGTCGCGGGCATCCTGCTGCTGAATTTTCCCGGCAAACGGCGTTTCGAAGTTTGGCTGGTCCGGCGGAAACCGGTTCATCGCGCCATCGACTGGATGCGGCGGAGGGCGGGGAAGCGTCCGCTGGATCTGCCGGAGGGGTGAATCCCAAAATCCGGGCTTCGGAACTTACGAGATCCCAAGAAGCCGCAGCAAAATGGCGTGCTCTTCGTCGTTGCGGATCAGAGCGGGGAATTCACGGGCACCGGGGCCGACGGCGCAGAATTCGACGAGTTCGCCGGTGTGGTTCCCGCTCGTCCAGCCGACTCCGGTGTGTGCTTGGATCACGTCCTCGAAAGTGGCCTTCAATCCCTGCGAGGCCTTGATCTGGTCCTCGGTCAGCTTCAGTCCGGTGTGCTTCTCGATAGCCTCGGCGAGGGGCGGGCCGCTGAGCCCTTGGACGCCGTTCTGCTTCATCCACTCGATGGAGCGGCTGAAGCCTCCCAGCCGCTCGAAGAAGACGCTGCTCGCGTTGTAGATCCCCGGCGCGAAACCCTGTTCGGGCTTGCCGCTGACCCCGTTCATCTGGATGCCGCCGCAGCCGTGGTCGGTGGTGAGCACGACGAGGGTGTCGGGATGCTTCTCGGCGAAATCGACCGCCACCCCGATGGCTTCGTCGAAGGCAAGCTGGTCGTGGATCGAGGCGGCCGCGTCGTTGGCGTGCCCGGCGTGGTCGATGCGCGCGCCCTCGACCATCAGGAAAAAGCCGTCCGACGCGGGGGCGAGGCGGTCGAGGGCGGTCCTCGTCATTTCCGCGAGGGTCGGGACGGCGGCCTTCAGTTCGGGAATGTTGCGTTGGTCGATGCTGTAGGGCAAATGGCTGTCGAAGAAGACGCCGAGGACCGGCTTGCCCGCCTCGACAGGCAGCCCGAGGAGGTCGTCGCGCGTCTCGACGACGGCATAGCCCGCCGCCGCGTAGCGCTGCTTCAACTCGGGGCTGTAGAACTTGCGCCCGCCCCCGAGGAGGACATCGACGCGGCGCTCCAGATACTGCTCCGCGACGGCGGCCTCGTCGCCGCGGCTTTCGAGGTTCGAGGCGAAGCCCGCCGGGGTCGCGTGGGTGATCGTCGCAGTGGTGACGAGGCCAGTTTTCCACCCCGCCGCTTGGATTTTCTCGTGCAGGGTGCGGACGGGCTTGCCGTCGGGGAGGATGTTGAGGGAGCCGTTGTTGACCCGCTGCCCCCCGCCCCAAGCGCTCGCGGCGGCGGCGGAGTCGGTGACGCAACTGTTCGCCGAAAAGGTTTCGACGAGGGAGCGCACCACGGGCCGCTCGCGGTAGAGTCGCGTCCAGCGCGTCTCCCCGCCGCCCGCGTTCTCGCGGAATTGCCGGGCGAGGGAGAGGGCTCCGTGGTTCATCCCGTCACTGACCATGAAGATCACGTTCTTCGCCGTGCCCCCGTTCTCCGAGGCGGCGCGGGTTTTCGTGACGGTCAGGGCGGACTCGGTGCCAAAGACGGCGGAGGTGGCAAGGGAGGCGCGCAAGAAGTCGCGGCGGTTGGTGCGAAGTCGGGTGCTCATGATATCGGGGATGGTTTGTCTTCTTCCTTTTATACCACTCGGCGCTAAAAAGGGAAGCCCCCGCAACCGCGTTCCCTTGGAAACGCCTCTTTTCGCTCCTTTTCAAAACTTGGGCAAAGGGTAGAGAAGTTCGTGAGAACTTCTCCCGACTAACGTTTCAGAGGACGTTCGTCGAAATTCTCACGAATTTCGCTACGGCTTCACCTGAACAAACATCCCTTTCCAAAGTCCGCTCCCACGTCTTCATTTCCGTACATGCCCACCCCTTCCCCACGCACCGTCCTCGTCACCGGCGCCTCCAGCGGCATCGGCGAGGCCACGGTGCGGGCCTTCCTCGCCCGGGGCGACCGGGTTCATGCGGCGGCTCGGCGGACGGGAAAAATGGGCTCCCTCGCGGCGGCAGGGGCGCGGATCCACTTCCTCGACCTCGCCGACGAGGCGGCGACGGAAGCTCTCGCCGACGCGGTTCTCGACGAGGAAGGCGGCCTCGACGTGCTCGTGAACAACGCGGGCATCGGGGTCTACGGCGCGGTCGAGCAGGTACCCCTCTCCGAGGCGCGGAGCCAGTTCGAGGTGAACCTCTTCGGCCTCGCGCGGCTGACGCAACGCTTCCTACCCGCGATGCGTACGGCGGGCGCAGGCACAGTCGTGAACGTCTCCTCGGTCGGAGGGAAAATCCACACGCCAATGGGGGCTTGGTATCACGCCTCGAAGCACGCGCTGGAGGGCTGGTCGGACTGCCTGCGCATCGAGCTCGCTCCCTCCAGCATCCACGTCGTCGTCGTCGAGCCGGGCGCCATCGAGACGGAATTCGCCGAGATCGCCATCGCCCCGCTGCTCGAACGATCCAAGGGCGGCCCCTACGAAAGGCTCGCGGAGAAAATGGCCGCCGCGACCCGCCGCGTCTATCTCGACCGGAAAGCCTCGCCTCCCGAACTCATCGCGAACCTCATCGTGAAGGCGGTCGATTCGCCGCATCCGAAACCCCGCTACGTCGCGGGCTATCTCGCTAAGCCGGTCATCTGGGCGCGACGCCTCCTCGGCGACCGGGGCTACGACTGGATGATCGAACGGTTTTTGTGAAAGGCCCGGCCTTTCACAAAAATCCAAAACGTAGAACTACAGCCCCCTCTGCCTCAGCGACTCGTAGAGGCAGACGGCAGCGGCGTTGGAGACGTTCAGGCAGGGCACCTGCCCGAGCATGGGGATGCGGACGAGGAGGTCGCAATTCTCCTTGGTGAGGCGTCGCATCCCTTCGCCCTCGGCTCCGAGGACGATGGCAAGGGGGCCGGTGAGGTCGCCCCCGTAGAGATCGCCGCTGGCCTCGTCGGCGGTTCCGACGACGCGGATGCCATGGTCCTCGCGGATTTTCTCAAGGAAGCGGGCCATATTGCCCACTTGGACGACGGGGACGAAGGCCGCCCCCCCGCAAGAGACCCGCACGACGGTCTCGGTCACGGGGGCAGCGTGATGGCGCGGCACGACCACGGCCATCGCCCCGGCACCCTCGGCGGTGCGCAGGCAAGCGCCGAGATTGTGCGGATCCTGAACTCCGTCGAGGATAAGCAGGAGCGGCTCCTCCCCTGCCTCCTCCGCCTCCGCGAGATGATCGAGCAGCCCCTCCTCGCTGAGCCGGGCGATCCCGGTGGAGGTGCTGGCATGGGCGTTGGCACGCGCCTCGCGAGGGCGGTTGCCAGAGGGCTTGACGCGTCGGGGACGGGCCATTCGGGGAAAAAGAGCACTTGGTCGCTCAAGCGAAGATCTCGGGCTGGCCGAGACGGGCATGGATGTCGTTGGCGGTGCCACCGTCGATGCGAAGCGCTTGGGCGAGACGGGCGAACCACTCGGCCTCCTTCTCCGTGTCGAGACGCACGGCGAGGAGGGCGAAAGCGTAGACCTGCTCCACCTGGTCTTTGGGGACGCGGCGGGCGAAGTCCTCGACCGAAACTCGCGAGGCGAGCTTTTGCTTCACGAACGCGATCTCCTCGTCGTCGAGATCCCCGAGCTGGCCGAGAATGGCCTCGCGCTCCTTCTCATCGACTTGGCCGTCGCTGTTCGCGGCAAGACACATCGCTTCGATGAGGAGTTCCGCCCCCTCCTCCGCTTCGGCGGAGTCGGACGGGGACAGCAATCCATCGGCGGCGATACCGGAGCGCCCACCACCCGCAGCCCCCATCAATCCGCCAAGCAAGTCTCCGAGACCGCCACCCGAGCCGCCTTTCCCACCAGCGGCACCAGCCAGCCCGCCGAGCAGGTCCCCGAGACCGCCGCCCGAACCGCCTTTCCCGCCAGAAGCGCCCATCAATCCGCCGAGCAGGTCTCCGAGACCACCACCCGAACTGCTTTTTCCGCCAGAAGCGCCCATCAATCCGCCAAGCAGGTCTCCGAGGCCGCCGCCCGAGCCGCCTTTCCCCTCGGAAGCCCCCGTCAATCCGCCGAGCAGATCCACGAGACCACCACCCGAGCCGCCCTTGCCCTTCTTGTTCGCGGCCGCCGCGACAGCGAGGATCGCAAGGAGCGCGGCGACACCGCCTTTGCCCCCCTTCTTCCCTCCGAGCAGGGTTCCAAGGATGTCAGCCGGATTCCCCATCGAGGAAGGGGCCTTCCCTCTTGGCGCGCCACCGAGGAGGGTGTCGAGGATGCTCCCTCCAGTCTTCGAGCCGAGAGCGTTTTTGGCGAGCAATTTTCCGAGAATGTTGATGGCGTCCATGGAGGCGGGAGAAAAGAGGGGTGAAACAAGGATGTCCTCGCAGCATAGGGCGGGCGCCCGCGCGGCGCGAGACTTTTTTGCCCCTCCTACACCTGCGGGAAAATCCACTCGTAGGCGTCGGTGTGGCAGTGGATCTCCTCGCGGAGGTCGCGGCAGAGCCCGCCAAGGCCGGGGAAGAGGTGGAAATGGTCCACACCCATCGTCGCGAGACGGCGGCGAAGGTAGCCCTTCCACTCGGCGGGGATGACGAGCTTCGAAAGGACGAGGCGGTCGCTCCCGAGTTCGTAGACCTCCTCGAAAGTCTCGGGCGCGGCGTCCTCCTCGGGCAGGGGATGGCTGAGGAAACAGACGCGTTGGTTCCGCATCGAGGCGTCTGGACGGCGGGGATGGTAGAGCCGCGGCCTCTCGGGCACCTGCTCGTAGTCCTGCGCGATGGTGAAGGCCGCCTCGCCCGGCATGATGCGCCAGACCGCCCCGTCCTCGCCGGGACGCGAGGGGTCGGTCGCGAAAAAGAGGGCGACGAGGGCATTCTCGGTCCAACTCGAAAACCGCGTCGGCAGACCGTGATGCGCGCCCAAGGCCATCCATTCCAGCTCCGTCGCCGGATCGTGGGACAGCTCGCCGGTGGCGCGTCGTTTGAAGCCGAGCAGCGAGCAAGCCTCCACCTCGGCCCAGGAGCGATGCTCCGTCTTCGCCACCTCCTCGCGATAGAGGGACGGCAACAGCGCCCATTCCGCCGAGGCTTGTCCCCGGTAGATAGGCACTCGTTGGAAGCCCAGCCTTGGAATCATTTCTTCGAGCAGCGATTCGATGCTCCCGACGACGACCGTTTCGATTTCCCTCATGGATTTTCTCGATTTTTTCTCGTTTCGACAAACTTCTTGAGCGATAATCGTTGATTCCGGGGCCGTTTTCGGCTAGATTGCTCAAACATCGCTCGCGTTGTTGCTGGATTTCTCACCTTTGAGGAGAACTTGCAAGTCAAATTTGAGGAGATTTGAAAATTATTTTGCTTAATTTGAGATTAAAATGAGAAGTCTGCACAGGGAAAACCTCATCACCCTGATCCCCGAGATGGAGCTGCACGACCTGCTCGCCTTGGAGATGGCGGTGAAGGTGGCGATCCGCATGAGGACTCAAGGCACGCTCTCGACCGACGGGGAGGAGCCGTCCCTGCGCGAGGAGGAGGGCCCCGCCCTACACGACGAGGGACGGGCCATCTTGGAGGATCTCGTCGCCTACGAGCTCACTCTCGCCGACCAGGCCCTGCTGGCCGCCCTCATCCTTGCCGACGCCTACCAGCAGGACCGTTTCTCCAGCCGCGCCGTCAACGACGTGATCGCCGAATGCGGGCGTCCCCGCGTCGTCCACATCACCTCGGCGATCGCGGGCTTGAAAAGCCGCTCCTATCTCCACGAGGACGACAAGTCCCTTTCCCTCACCAAGGAGGGCCGGATGAAGGCACGGGCCTTGATTGGAATGCTGAAACGCCGGGCGGCGGCGTAGGGGTCGAGGCTCGCGAGCCTATCCTCTACTCATTCTTCCCCTTCCTCCGCCTCCGCCTGCTCAAGCGAAGCGAGGAGCTGTTCGCGCAGGTCGCAGGCGCGCAAGAACCCTTCCCCGGAAGCGGAAGCGTCACCGGCGAGGGAGAGGTTGATGAAGGGGTTGTTCGTCCCGTATTGCTTCCACGGCCCGTCGGGAACCTCGTCGACATCGACGAAGCGCCAATCGACGAGTCCGAAGCCCGTGCCGAAATCGAGATAGTCCCGCACCGCCGGGGAGACGTCGAGGCCCGCGCCCTTGTTGCCCTTGGTCTTCGGTCGCGCGTCGCCGAACACGTATTCCCAATCGTCGGTCTCGAAGGGACCGACGTCCTCCCATTGCGCGTAGCAGGTCTTGCCGCCCATGCGGATCGCGATCCAACGGCCCTTCACGATGGTCCGCCCGTTGCGGTAGAAGGTCTCCTCGAACCAAGGGATGGTCCGGGCCGAGTCCTTCGTGCCCGTCTTGGAAATGTCGTTGTAGGGCAGGGCGAAATAGAAGGGATTCTGCCCCGGAACGAACCGTTTCGGGAGGAAGCCGTCGCGGGAGCGAGGGTCGGGGTCGTCGTAGCCGCCGTAGTTTGAGGTCCAGAGCTTGTCCCAGGCGCTCACCGTGTTCGGCGTGGGATTGCCGGGGGTGGGCAGTTCGCCGATCCAGAAGACCGTGGTCACGATGTCGCGTTTCCATGGATAGCGGGTGTGGACCTCGCGCGGCTGGCTCGGGGCGAAGACCTTCGGCAGACCCGTCTTCGGCACCGGAGTCGGCAAGGCACCCGGCACGAGATGACCCGCCACGTTCGCGAGGAAGGGGAAGGCGGCCTTTTCGGCCTCCCTCTCGATCCCCAAGGAGGCGAAGGGCTTCGGCGGGCCGGCGACCGCCTGAAGCTGCTGGGCGGGGAGCGGGTCCACCGCCGCGACCACGACGAGCGCAAGGAGGGGGGCGCTTGCTCGGAGGAAGGAGGTCATCGAATGCTGGACGGGCTTGGACACAAGAAAATTAGTGATCGTTCGGATACGGAAACCTGAAATTTTGAAAAATTCCAGAAAATTCTTTAAGATATGTTAATTATATTCGTTGGCGATGCCTCATCAATGACTGTGGCTGAAATCGTCGACCTCGGGATGCAAGTTCCACGCGGCAGCCTCTGTAGCTGTCTCATTGAGGACGGATCGGATGCCCAAACGACGCCTGCGCGAGGTCAATGACCTCGCCTACAGGTTTCACCCACGAAGAACGCGCCAATGCCTGCAGCCGGACCGGACGCCCCTCGCGGTCCCCTACGAAGGCAAGGGTAGAGAAGTTCGTGAGAACTTCTCTACCCTTGGTGTTTCAAGGGACGTTCGCCGAAGTTCTCGAACTTCGCTACGGCTCCGGTCACCGCCTCAGCACCGTGTCCACCCGCCAGTTCGCATCGTCCTTCTCGGGATGGTCGAGGGTGTAGTGCAGCCCGCGGCTCTCCTTCCGACTGGCGGCGGATTCGACGATGAGGCTGGCCGTCTCGACGAGGTTGCGCAACTCGAGCAGTTCGGAGGTGACACGGAAATTCCAGTAAAACTCCTGCACCTCCTGCCGCAAGTTGCGCAGGCGGGTCGCGGCACGCTGGAGGCGCTTGTCGGTGCGGACGATGGAGACGTAGTCCCACATCAGCCGCCGGATTTCATCCCAGTTGTGGTAGATCACGACCAACTCGTCCACGTCCGAGGCGTCGCCCGACTCCCACTCGGGCAGGGCATGGCGTTCCCCCGGCGATCCGGGCGGGAGCTTCGCGAGGCAGTCGCGCAGCGCGAGGTCGGAGACGACGACGCCTTCGAGGAGCGAATTGCTCGCGAGGCGGTTCGCCCCGTGCAGGCCGGTGCAGGCGACCTCGCCGACAGCCCAGAGTCCGGGCAGCGACGTCGCCCCGCTCACATCGGTACGGACGCCGCCACATTGATAGTGCGCCGCCGGAACCACGGGGATGGGCTGCTTCGTGATGTCGATGTCCACCGAGAGGCAGGTCTCGTAGATATTCGGAAAACGCTCGCGGACGAAGTCGGCGGGCTTGTGGGTGATGTCGAGAAAGACGCAGGGGCCGCCCGTCTTTTTGATCTCGCGGTCGATGGCGCGGGCCACGATGTCGCGCGGGGCGAGGGAGCCGCGGGGATCGTAGTCGGGCATGAAGCGGCGTCCGTGCTTGTCGATCAGCTCGGCTCCTTCGCCGCGCATCGCCTCGGTCACGAGGAAGGATTTCAGTTCGTGGTGGTAGAGGCAGGTGGGGTGGAACTGGACGAACTCCATGTTCGCGATCTCGCAGCCCGCCCGCCACGCCATGGCCACGCCGTCGCCGGTGGCCACGTCGGGATTGGTCGTGTAGAGGTAGACCCGTCCGCTGCCGCCGGTGCAGAGGAGGATGCGGTCGGAACGCAGGGTCGCGACCTCGCCACGCTCCTCGTCGAGGACGTAGAGTCCGACGCAGCGCTGCGGCGTGCCGGGCGCGACCTTCGCGGTGGTGATGAGGTCGATGGCGAAATGGTGCTCCAACAGGTCGATGCGCGAGTCCTCGCGGACGCGGGCAAGCAGCTTCGTCTCGATCTCGCGTCCAGTCGTGTCCTTGTGGTGGAGGATGCGGCGCTCGCTGTGCCCGCCCTCGCGTCCGAGAGCGACGACCTCCTCGCCTGTGTCGGCGACCGTTCCGTCGAAGTCGACGCCCCATTCGATCAATTCGCGGATGGCGCGGGGACCCTCGCTCACGATGCGGCGCACGACCGGCTCGGGGCAGAGCCCGGCCCCCGCGTCGAGAGTGTCGGCGACATGGCTGTCGAAGGAGTCCGTCTCGCTCTGGACGCAGGCGATCCCGCCCTGGGCCCAAGCCGTGTTCGTGCTCGCCGCCCCGCGTTTGGTCACGATGGCGATGCTCCCGTGCTCCGCCGCGCGCAAGGCGAAGCTGAGTCCGGAGATCCCGCTCCCGACCACGATGAAGTCGTAGGTTTTCACCGGACTGCTTTACGATGGGGACCGGGGGGATGTAAATGGGAAATTGTGGCGGGTGGGCGTGGGAGGGAGATCGGAAATCCTTGACCTCGTGCGGCAAAAATGGTTTTCTCAATGTCCGCTTAGCGGCATTCGGCTGATGAACGCCGATGTGGCAGCGGGCGAATACCGCCGCTCCGCATGACATGAAAAGGTTCCCCATTCGTTTGTGTTCCGGAGTTGTGATCTCTGCATTCTATTTTTGGCTTGGAACGTACGGGATTCTACGCCTGCACTACGTGGAGAAAAACCCATGGGACGCTCTAATGATGAGCGACGGCACCCACGCCTCGAAAGTCATCAATGTCGGTTTCTTCTCCCCATCATTCACTGCGATCTTCCGACCACTGACTGAGATTGATGAGAAGATTTCAGGAAGAACGATTATCTTCAGCAATGGCGGTTCTCACATCGGAAGCGGTCGTTTTCACGTTGGAAGCACCGCTGAATTCTAGGAAGACCGCCTCCAAGCCAATCCAAAGAACCCGCAGAACACGTCGGCGATGGCAACGCAGCGACAGTCCGCCTTGAAAGTTCGCCTTGCCCGACTAGCCCAAAAGAGGTAGCCTCCCCCATGACTTCTACGGTCGAACGTCTGGTCCAAGAGGCGCTTTTGCTACCCAGTGAGTCGCGCACCGAACTGGTGGAGGCGATTTTGGAGAGCAATAGTCCTTCTCCTGAGTTTATTGAGGAGCAGATGACCGTCGTTCTCCAACGCATCGAGAATGTTCGTGCGGGACGCTCCGTGCTTGTCCCTGACGCTGAGGCTCACCGTCGTGTTCGTGAGTCCCTGAGCGAGGCACGATGACCATTTCCTTCGAGTCTGAGGCTTTACTTGAGTATCGGGAGGCTGCTCTCTACTCCCAGCAACGTTTTGGATTGGGCGAGGAATTTGTTCAGGCCGTTGAGACTGCCATCGCGACCATTTCCAGAGACCCTGAGCGATTTCAGCCCGTGGGAGCAGGGATTCGTATTTTCAGGATGCACCGTTTCCCCTATTACCTCCTCTATCTGCATTCAGCCTCCAGCGATTCTATCACAATCTATGCGGTGGCCCACCACAGCCGACGACCTGACTATTGGCGAGCCCGACTCCGCTAGACGACCAAGCCCGAACAAGTCGGCACATTCCGGCAGTGCCGCAGGTTTAGTCGCCAGCCGGATGGGGCGTCGATCCCTGCCTTAACCAAGTGCCACTCGCCCCACCCCCACATTGTCAATCAGCCGCGTCTTCCCGAAAAACGCCGCAGCGAGCAGCCGTAGCTCGGCTTTCCCAAAATATTCGACCGCTTCCAGACTCGCGGCATCGACGATCTCGAAATAGTCGAGACGGGCCAGAGTCGCTTCGCCAAATGCTTCCAGAAACCCCTCCCGCGCCGCCTGTGGCGTCGCGAAGCGGCCTTCGGCGATGCCTTGCGCGGTCGCGGCGAGGGTGCGTTGCAGGATCGGGGCTTGTGCCCTCTGCTCGGGAGTGAGGTAAACGTTGCGCGAGCTGAGGGCGAGCCCGTCCTCCTCCCGCACCGTTGCTCCGGCGAGGATGCGGACGGGGAAATCGAGGTCGCGGACCATGCGGCGGATCACGGCGAGCTGCTGGTAGTCCTTCTCCCCGAAGACCGCAGCATCGGGCTGGGTCAGCAGGAAGAGCTTCGCCACGACGGTGCAGACGCCGTCGAAATGGCCGGGGCGGCTCGCACCGCAGAGGGTCGTGGAGAGGCGGGTCTCGGTCACGGTGATGGAGCGGTCGCCTTCGTACATGTCGGCGACGACGGGGACGAAGACGGCATCGACCCCGTGCTCGCGGCATTGGGCGAGGTCGGCCTCAAGGGGGCGCGGGTAGGCGTCGAAGTCCTCGTTCGGCCCGAACTGGACCGGATTGACGAAGATGGTCGCGACGACCTCGCCGCCGAGGGCGTCCGCCTCCTCGCGGGCGCGGTCGAAGAGGCTGGTATGTCCACGATGCAGCGCCCCCATCGTCGGGACGAGAACGCGGGGACGGCTGCGGCGGTCGGCGAGCCAGTCGCGCAGTTCGGTTTTGCTGGTGAGGACTTCCATGGGGGGACTTTCCATCACGACCCCGGCACGCAGATCAGATCGGTGTCGGTGCGCAGGTAGAGTCGGTTGTTCGCCACCGCCGGGGTGGCGCTGGCACCGTCGCCGAACTTGCTGCGGCCGAGGATCTCGAAGGTGTCGCCGGGTTTCAGGGCGACGAGCTCGCCCTCGCGGCTCATCGCGAGGATCTTCCCGTCGGCGACGATGGGAGAAGCGAAGAAGTTCCCGCCGACCCGCTCACGGTAGATGCGATTGCCCGTGGCCGCGTCGAGGCAGGTGAGGATGCCGGAATCGACCATCAGGTAGAGGCGGCCCTCGTAGAAAAGCGGCGTCGGCACGTAGCCAAGCCCATCCGCCTTGCCGAGGCTGTAGGCCACCTCGGGGTCGCCCTGCGCCTTTGGACGCAGCGCCGTTCCTTGGCTCCCCTGCGAGCCGGAGCCGAAGCTCGCGAAGACGAGGCCTCCGCCCGAGGCGATTGAGCCGACGCTGCGCTGGGTGTATTCGCCGTCGAAGCCCCAAAGCACTTCGCCAGTCTTCGGGTCGAGTCCTTTCCAGCCGTCGTTGGTTTGCAGGACGACGACCATGGTGCGGCCCTCGACCGTCACCGCCGCCGGGGTGCTGTAGGCAGTGAGGTGCTTTTCCTCCTCTCTCTCGGTGGCGCGCTCGACCTCCCAGCGCGACTCGCCCGTGGCCGGGTCGAGGCCGAGGACGAGGCTCCGCTTCTTCTCGACCGAATCAGTGTGCAGCACCAGCGTCCCCTCGACGAGGATGGGGGAGGCGGCGAAGCCGTGATCGGAGGTGAACTCGGGCCATTCGCGCTGCCAGAGCACCTTTCCGTCGTGGTCGAGGGCGACGGCCTCGGTGCGCTGCCCGGAGGCCCAAGCGACGTAGACCCGCTCCGCGTCCACCACCGGGGAGGCCGAGGCGAAGGTGTTGAACTTGTGCAGGTGGAGGGTCTCGACCGGGACCTCCCAAGTCCAGAGCTTCGCGCCCGAAGCGCCGTCGTAGCATTCGACGCGGCGCTGTGTGCCGTCCGCCGCCGCGATGGTAAGGAAGAGCTTTTCGCCCCAGAGGACCGGCGAGGAATGTCCGATCCCGTCGAGCTTGACCGACCAAGCGCAGTCGGCCTCGGTGAGCAGCGATTTCAGCCCCGTCATCCTCCCGATCCCGGTGCCGTCTGGTCCGCGAAAACGGGTCCATTCCTGGGCGTCGAGCAGGGGGAAGGCGGAAAGGGCGAAGAAGATGAGGGCGAGGCGGCGCATGGTGGCGAGGTGGGGCGATCCGACGCGAAGGTGCCGGAAAGCGCGGGGCTGCGCAAGATGAAAGCGGGGCGTGATCGGGAGGGGGTAGAGTCACGGGTCACGAGGGGCGCGACCGCAGGGGCTGGAGGTCTTTGGCTGGTGCGGTCAGGATTTGCGGCCATTCGCGTTTCATTCGCGGCCATTCGCGCTCCAACTTTTTAACGCGAATGCCCACGAATCGCCGCGAATCTGGCCCGATGGAAGATACCTTGGATACTCCTCGTGCCTACTTCGCAGCTCTCCCCCTCTTCACTCTTGCGCCTGCGGAAGCGCTTGCCGCAATCCCGGATCGCGGGCTAGGTTTCCGGCGATGTCCATCCCCGCCCTCCTTTTCGTCTTCCTCCTCACCACGACCGTCGCGCGGGCGGAGCGCGAGGACGACTTCGTGGAGTTGAAGCGCCTAGACCCCACCCTCGTCGTCGAGTTGCCCTACGCGACGGAGGACAATTTCTGCAAGACGATCCTCTATCCGGTGGAGCGCTGCTTCCTCCGCCGCAAGGTGGCCGAGGCCCTCGTGGCGGCGCATCGCAGCCTCGCCGACCGCGGTCTCGGGCTGAAGGTGTGGGACGGCTACCGACCCCACTCGGTGCAATATCGCATGTGGGAGAAGGCGCCCCGCCCCGGCTACGTCGGCCATCCCAAGCAAGGCTCGAAGCACAACCGGGGCGCGGCGGTCGATGTCACCCTCGTGGAACTGGCCACCGAGAAGGAGCTGCCCATGCCCACGCCCTACGACGAGTTCTCCCCGAGGGCGCACCGCGACTACTTCAAGCTGTCGCCCAAGATCGCGGAGAACCGGAAAACCCTCCAGACGGCGATGCGGGCGCAGGGCTTCATGACGATCCCGAGCGAATGGTGGCATTTCGACCATCGCGACTGGTCCCGCTTCCCTCTCTCCGACGTCCCCCTTGAGACCCTCGCGGCGAAGTCTGATCGGGAAGCCGCGCACGCCGCCCCAGACAAAACCACCTCTGGCACAAACTGGCCGCGCTTCCGCGGTCCCGACGGCGCGGGGATCGCGGCGGACGTGGACGTGCCCCTGCACTGGAGCGCGACGGAGAACCTGAAATGGCGGCTCGACCTGCCCGGTCCCGGGTCCTCCTCGCCCATCGTCTGGGGCGGGTGCATTTATCTGACCTGCTACTCCGGCTACGGCGACGGGAAGGACGAAAACGCGAAGTCGCTCGATCTCGTCCGCCATCTCCTCTGCGTCGAACTCGCCACGGGCAAGCTCCTCTGGAGCGCTGACGAACCCGCGACGCAGGCCGAAGACGCCTTCGAGGGCTTTGTCCCCGAGCACGGCTACGCGAGCAGCACCCCGGCCACCGACGGGAAGCGGATCTACTGCTTCTACGGGAAGAGCGGCGTCTTCGCCTACGACTTCGCGGGGAAAAAGCTCTGGTCCGCCCCGACCGGGACGCAGTCCTCGGACATGACCTGGGGTTCGGCCGCAAGCGTCGTCGTCCACGAGGGCGTCGTGGTCGTCAACGCCGGCGACGAGGCCCGCGCCCTCTTCGCCTTCGACGCGGCCACGGGCAAGGAGGTCTGGCGCATGGAGCACCCCATGCTGGAGCAGACCTACGCGACGCCCGCGCTGCAACGGATCGCCCCGGACCGCGTCGATCTCCTCGTCGCCTTCCGCGGCGAACTGCGCGGGCTCGATCCCGCGAGCGGGGTGGTGCGCTGGTCCACGGCGAGCCCGGTCACGGGAAATCTTTCGGCCGGTCCGGTCCCCTTGTCCGAAAATCGTATTGCCCTCTTCGGCGGATTCCCCCGCACTCTCGGCACGGTCTTCCTCGGCGGCGGCGAAGGGGACCGCAGCGCCGAGGCTCTGCTCTGGGAAAGCCAGAGGGCGAAGAGCTACATGCCCCTGCCGATCGAGCACGACGGCCTCCTCCACTGGGTCACGGAGGACGGCATCGCCGCCTGCGCGCGGCCGGAGAGTGGCGAGCTTCTCTACCGCGAGCGCCTCGACGTGGCGAGCACGACTGGGAAAGGCATGTCCTTCTACGCCTCGCCCATCCTCGTCGGGAACCATCTCGTCGCGGTGAGCCGCAGCGCGGGGACCTTCGTGATCGAGACCGGGCCGACCTTCAAGCTCTTCGGCGTGAACCGCATCGAGGGGGACGAGTCTCGTTTTCAGGGGACTCCGGCGGTGGCGGGCGGAATGCTGCTGCTTCGTTCGGAGAAGGCGCTGTATGCTGTCGGGAGGTGAAGATTCCTTTCGTGAAATCGACCGATAGGCGGTATCGTCGATCATGTCCGGAAAGGATTCGCTCCAAGAACCCGTGAAGAAGCGAGTCGGAGGAACCCTCGTTCGAAAAGTGGCTGGAAAACGGACCGGTGAAGAACGCCCCTCGTGACTTTCCCCCATGCGCATCGACTCCCACCATCACTTCTGGAACTACTCGCCCGAGGCCTACCCGTGGATCGGCGACGACATGCGGGTGCTGAAGCGCGACTTTGCCCCGGTCGATCTGAAACCCCTCCTCGACGAGCACGGGATCGCCGGCGTCGTCTCAGTGCAGGCTCGGGCGGAGGAGGTGGAAAACGACTTCCTCCTCAAACAGGCGGCAGCGCATGACTGGATTCTCGGTGTGGTCGGCTGGCTCGACCTGTCCGCGCCCGATGCGCCGGAGAAGGTGGCGCGTTTCGCGGAGCAACCCAAGGCAGTCGGGCTGCGCGAGGTGCTCCAAGGGATGGCCGAGCGGGACTACTGCCTGCGCGAGGATTTCAACCGCGGCCTCGCCGCCCTGCATGACTTCGGGCTGGCCTACGACCTCCTGATCTACGGCGACCAGCTTGCGGCGGCGACGCAATGCGTGGACCGGCATCCGGCACAGACCTTCGTCCTCGACCACCTCGCGAAGCCCGTGATCGGAAGTCCCGTCGGAGTGGACGCGGGTTGGGCGACGGCGATCCACGAACTGGCGAAACGCGAGAACGTCTTCTGCAAACTCAGCGGGATGGTCACCGAGGTGATCCCGGCCCTCGACGACTGGGACCCCGACCTGCTGGGACCGTGGTTCGATGTCGTGTTCGAGGCCTTTGGTCCGGACCGGCTGATGTTCGGCAGCGACTGGCCGGTGTGCCTGCTGCGCGGGGAATACGCCGACTGGATCCAGTGCGTCGAGTTCTGGATCTCGGAACTGGGCGAGGCGGAGAAGACCGCGATTCTTGGCGAGACGGCGAGGCGGGCCTATGGCTTGGCTTGAACGGGATCCCTTGCCCTCACCCGCCAGGCTTCGCCTTCATCACCCACCGAATCCCCTCGATCAGATGGGTGCGGTAGGCCGGGCTTTTCCAGACCTCCTCCCAATCGCCCAAGGCGGTGTAGAAGACACGCCCCCGCCCATGGCTCTTCGACCAAGCGACGGGCAGATCCTTGTCGTCCAGATTCATGTTGGGGTTGGTCAGGTCCAAGCTGTCCGGGTCCAAGCCGAGGAGCAGATCCACCTTGCGGCGGTCTAAGCCTTTGAACAGGTAGATGTCGTCGGTGATCTCGAATGACTCGCCGAAATGCCGCGTCGCGGGATGCCGACGGTCCACGACCTTCACGCGGACCTTGATCTGGGGATTCTCCCGCGTCCGCCAAGGGCGGCGGTCGTAGCGGGCACCGAGCAACTCGCCGAAAGCCGGGAGGCGCTGGTAGGTGTTCGCGGTGGAATGGATGCCCACGAAGGCCCCGCCGCGCGACACCCACTCCACGAGGGCGTCCACCTCCACGTCCGGCGGGTTGATCGCGGTGAAAAAGACCACGGCTTGATATTGCGGCAGTTTTTCAGCGGCCACCTCCTTGCCATCCTGCGTGATCGTCACGTCGAAGACGCTCCGGCTCAACTCCTCGAAATGTCGCTCGGCCACGGACAGCGTCTCCGGCGAAGGCCGCCGGATCACGGTGTTGTCGGAGCTCATCGGATTGGCGAAGAAGAGGACCTTCGGCAGCCCGGCTCCCGTCTGGGCGATCGCGGGCGGAACGAAGACGGATAACAGGATCGCAAGAAGGAATGCGGAACGGAGCATAGCGGACAGGGGGGATTTTCCAATGAATCACCGACGGACGGCCAAACGTTTCATCGAACTTTCCCGTCCCGCGACAAGACCAGCGAATCTCAATCGTGCAGCAGGACCATCTCGGCATCGCCGATCGCTTGGAGCACAAAAGGCCATCCCCCATCGAAACGACACCGGTCGCCCGGCCGCAAGATCACATCCCCCTTCGCCGGCGTGCCGGTCAGCCAAACCGTGCCGCTCCGCACCGCGACTCCCTTCACGCGAGAAGACCGGTCGAGACGCAGAACTCCGTCGGCGGGCAGGGAAAGGACGCGCGGCTCCGCCGATGGCGAATGCGACCGCGCATCATGCCATTGCCGGAACAGGAGAAAGGGAAGCGCATGAATTTTCATGGAAACAAGCTTCTCCCTCGCGGCCAAAGCGCCAGACACAGCCCGATAGATTTTTCACTTTCACAGATTTCCAAATGATCCATCTGTGAAAGGTCAAATAACAAGATATTGCATCTGTTCAACTCTCTCCGCATGTGCCAGATTCCCTCATGCGCCCATCCGTCCAGAGCAGCAAGGAGCCGGTTTACCTGAAAGTGGCCGACGCTCTCGAAAGCCTCATCGCGAGCCGGTCCCTGCGACCGGGCGACCGGGTGCCCTCGGTGCGGCAGTTCAGCCGACAGCAGCATGTCAGCATCCCCACCGTGATGCAGGCCTATGCGCTGCTGGAGACGCGCGGCCTCATCGAGGCGCGTCCGAAGTCCGGCTTCTACGTCCGCTTCCGGCGGTCCCACGCCGTGCCCGAACCCGCCGGGCTGGGCCGGGCGTCGAAGATTACGGACTTCGCGAGCACCGACCCCTTCGAGTCCCTGCTGGCGGACCATTCCGACTCCAATCTCGTGCCCCTGGGCGCGGCGCTGCCGAGCGACGAACTGCTTCCCGGTGCCAAGCTGGCCCGGACCATGGCCGCGATCGCCCGCCGACCGGACTCTCCCGGCACAAGCTACGACGTGGCCCCCGGCAGCGAACGCCTGCGCCGCGAACTCGCGCGCCGCTCCCTCGATTGGGGATGCGCCCTCCAAGCCGACGATTTCACCGTCACCATCGGCGCGACCGAGGCCGTGTTCCTCGCCTTGCGCGCGACCTGCGAGCCGGGCGACACCGTTCTCGTCGAATCCCCGACCTATTTCGGCTTCGCCCGCCTCTTGCGCGAGCTGCGGCTCAAGGCGCTGCCCGTGCCCGTGGACAGCGCCACGGGAATCGATCTCGACGCCGTGGAAAAAGCGCTGCGCCGCTCCCGCGTCTCCGCCTGCCTCCTCATCCCCAGCTTCCACAATCCCGTGGGCTGTTCGATCCCAGACGAGAGCAAACGGCCCCTAGTCGAATGCCTCGCGCAACGGGGCATCCCCGTCATCGAGGACGACATCTACGGCGACCTGCAACACAACGGCGCCCGTCCACGCTGCCTCAAGGCCTTCGACAGGGACGGCTCGGTGATCCTCTGCGGCTCCTATTCCAAGACCCTCGCGCCGGGCTACCGCGTGGGCTACGTCGCCGGCGGACGCTGGCATTCCCGGATCACCGCCTTGAAACGGATCACCACTCTGAGCGGCCCCGTGCTGCCGACCCTCGCCATCGCCGAGTTCGTGAAAAACGGCGGCTACGACCGCTACCTGCGCTCCATCCGGCAGGCCTACCGGAACCAGGTCGACCGGATGCGCGAAGCCATCGTAGAAAGCTTCCCCAAGGACATCCGCCTCTCCCGTCCCCAGGGCGGCTTCCTCCTGTGGTGCGAACTGCCCGCCAAGGTGGACTCGATCGCCTTGTTCCATCAGGCCCGCACAGCCGGGATCAGCATCGCGCCCGGCCCGCTCTTTTCGCCCGACGGCGGGTTCCTCAATTTCATCCGCATCAACTGCGGCTGCCCGTGGAACCCCCGCATCGAGCGTTCCGTCGGCGTCCTCGGCCATCTTGCGCAACGCTTGGGAAGATGAGATGAAACCCGACGAAAACGGAAAAATCCACATCCTCGGTCTAGGCGCCGTCGGCCTGCCCCTGGCCGCCTTCCTGGTCGAGGCCGGACGCAACGCGGTCGCGGTGCGGACGAGGGAAAGCGCCTTGTCTGCGGAGCGGATCCACGTCACGGTCCACTTGGATGAAGGGGCCGTCTTGAAAGTTCCGGTGGAAACCGTGCCCCTTTCGGATCTGAAGACACTGGACGGCATCGTGGTGGTGGCTGTCAAGTCCTACGCCAACCAACCCTTCGCCGCCGAACTGCGGAAGAAAGCCTTCACGGGTCCATTGGTCGTCATGCAAAACGGCATCGGAGTCGAGACCCCTTTTCTGGAGGCATCCTCCGCTCCTGTCCATCGCTGCGTCCTCTATATGACGAGCCAGCGGGATGCCGCGGACCGGGTCACCTTCCGGCAGATCGCCTCCTCCCCCATCGGGACCGTGCAAGGTTCGGACTCCGGCTTGGAACCGTGCGTGGCCGCCCTGACAACCGAGCGCTTCCAGTTCCACGCGGTCCGGGACATCCGGTGCGAGGTCTGGAGGAAAGCCATCGTCAACGCGGTCTTCAATTCGATCTGCCCGCTCCTCGGTGCCGACAACGGAGTCTTCGCGCGGGATGCCGGAGCGGCCAAGCTCGCCGACGAGATCGTCGCCGAATGCGTCGTTCTGGCGAAAACCATCGGAGTGTCGTTGACCCAAGCGGAAGTGATGGATCGAATCATGCAGATCAGCGAGGGTTCCCAAGGCGTCTTGATTTCGACCTTGCAAGACATTCGCAACGGCCGGGAGACCGAAATCGAGTCCCTCAACCTAGCCATGGCCCGCCTCGCCGCCGAGGAGGAACCCCCGATCCCCCTCGAAAAGACCGCCTTCTTGGGAAGAATGATCCTAGCGAAATCAACGAAGCCGGGCCATCTCTCCCCATGACTCCCCCGCCTGCTGCCCTCATCGCTGTCGATTGGGGTTCGACCCATCTCCGCGCGAAGCTCGTCCTCGACGGGCGGGTCGCCGCCTTGGCCTCCTCCCTCGACGGCATCCGCCACCTTGCCGACCGCGACTGCGACGCCATCCTCGCGTCCCATTGCGCCGCGTGGCGGCACACCCATCCCGAGGCCCGCGTCCTCGTCAGCGGTATGGCCGGCGCGCGCGAGGGCTGGCGCGAAGTCCCCTACGTCCTCGCGCCCTGCGGTCTCGACGATCTCGCGTCCGCCGTCGTGCCCGTGCCGAGCGAAACCTTCGGCGAAGCCCTCCTCGTCCCCGGCGTGCGCTGCGACGATCCTGACAGAACCACCACCGACGTGATGCGGGGGGAGGAGACGCAAGTCGCCGGACTCCTCGACACCCTGCCCGCCGACGGCTCCGTCCTCTGCCTCCCCGGCACGCATTCCAAATGGGTCGTTTGCCGGGGAGGGAGGATCGAGACCTTCCGCACTTGGCTCACCGGAGAGGCCTACGAGCGGCTCACTCGCGACAGCCTCGTCTCCGGCGACGGCAGCCCCGCCGATCCGGAGAGCGACGCCTTCCGGCTCGGGGTCGAGTCCGCCGAGGGCCCCGGCGGGCTGCTCCATCGGATCTTCCTCGGCCGCACTCATCTCCTCGCCGGACGCCTCGCCGCCTCCGAGGTCCGCGGCTACGTCTCCGGCCTCCTCGTCGGCCACGAAATCCGCGAGGGGCTCGCCTTTTCCGGCGACCTCCCCTTGATCCTCGTCGGTGACTCCCCCGCCGTCGCCGCGACGGCCTCCGCCCTGCGGCATCTCGGCGTCGCGCACGGGAGGGCGAGTGGGGACGCCCACCTCGACGGCCTCCTCGCGCTCGCCGCGCGGCTTGGTTGAGGGGACTGGACAGGGTCTCTTCGTCCATCCAACCCTGTCATCTCCCCTTGCCTCCTCCCCCGATCCGGCGCTACCCTCCTCCATGCCCTTTCCGAAAGACCATCCCTTCCGCATCCGCCCCGGCCAGCGCGTCGATCTCGACACCTTCCCCACCGCCGACGAGGCCCTCTTCCCCGTCTCGAAGAAGGAGGGCGAGGATCTCTTCAAAAAGCTCGCGAAGCGCATCGACGAGCTCCAGACCCGCCTCTACGCCGAGGGCAAGCACCGCCTCCTCGTCGTCCTCCAGGCGATGGACACGGGCGGCAAGGACGGGACCATCCGCAAGGTCTTCGATATGATGGACCCGCAGGGCATCCGCGTCGCCTCCTTCAAGCGGCCCAGCGCCGTCGAGCTCGCCCACGACTACCTCTGGCGCGTCCACCGGGAGGTGCCGGGGAACGGCGAGGTCGTCATCTTCAACCGCAGCCACTACGAGGACATCGTCGCGGTGCGGGTACGCGAGATCTTCCCGAAGGCGGTCTGGTCGCGGCGCTACCGCCACATCGTCGAATTTGAGCGGCTTCTCGCGGAGGAGGGCACGACGATTTTGAAGATCTTCCTCCACATCTCGAAGGACGAGCAGAAGGAGCGGCTCCAGTCCCGCCTCGACGAGACGGACAAGCACTGGAAGTTCAATCCCGGCGACCTCGATGACCGCGCCCTCTGGCCGAAATTCATGGAGGCCTACGGCGAGGTCTTCGCCGAGACCAGTACGGACCACGCGCCGTGGTTCGTCGTGCCCGCCGACCGGAAATGGTATCGCGACCTCGCCATCGCCGATCTCCTCGTGAAAACGCTCGACGCGCTCGGCATGGAGTATCCGCAGGTGGAATTCGATCCGAAGTCGTTGAAGATCGAGTGAGGGGAGCGGCGCGGAACGCCACGATCATGCCATCGACACGCGCCCCCGCCTTCCCCTAGCTTGCGGGATGCACCGTCATCTTCTCCCCCTCCTCGCCCTCGCCGCCCCCCTCGCGGCGCAGGACCATGACACCCGCGGCTGGTTCAAGGGCAACACCCACACCCATTCGCTCTGGAGTGACGGGAACGACTTTCCCGAGATGATTTTCGACTGGTATCGCTCGAAGGGATACCACTTCGTCGGCATGAGCGACCACAACGTCCTCCAAGAGGGAGAAAAATGGCTGGATCTCGAGGCCATCCGCAAGCGTCAGAAAGCCGTCGGCCGCGACGCCGTGACCAAGGCCGAGGCCCGTTTCGGAAAGGACTGGCTGAAGCGCGAGACGCGCGAAGGCAAGGAAGGCATCGTCCTGAAAACCCTCGACGAATGCCGCGCCGTCTTGGAGAAACCGGGCGAGTTCTACCTGCTCCCGGCCGAGGAGATGTCGAACTCGGGACGGAAGCAGCCAGTCCACATCAACATCCTCAATCTCGACGAAGTGATTGAGCCGATCAAAGACGACGAACTCCCCCCTCGCGAAGTCCTGCGCCAGAGCATGAGGACGATCGCGGCGCGGGCGGCACGATCACCCCGCCCCATCCTCGCCCATCTGAACCATCCTAACTGGCAGTGGGCGCTCACCGCCGAAGACCTCGCCGACGTGGCCGAAGGGCTTTTCTTCGAGGTTTACAACGGCCACCCGGGTGTCAACCACCTCGGCGACGAGACCCGTCCGGGAGATGAAAAAATCTGGGACATCGCCAACACCATCCGCCTCGCCGAGTTGAACTACCCTCCCCTCCTCGGCTTCGCCAGCGACGACTCGCACACCTACCATGGCGAGGACGTCTCGCCGGGGCGCGGCTGGGTCCATGTCGGGGCGGAAAAGCTCGACGGCGACTCCATCGTCGAGGCCCTGCGCGCGGGACGCTTCTACGCGAGCAGCGGCGTCGCGCTGGACGCGATCCGCTGGGATGCCGGGAAAGGCATCCTCTCGCTGGAGATCGCCCCGGTCGAGGGCGTCGAATTCACCACCGCCTTCATCGGCACGCGGAAGGGCTACGACGCGACGGCGGAAAGGAACGGCATCGGCGAGGTCTTCGCGACGGTAACGGGGAACTCGCCCTCCTTCACCATTCCCGAAGACGCCCTCTACCTCCGCGCCACCGTGACCTCCTCACGCAAGCACTGGAATCCGTCCTTCGAGGGGCAGATGGAGCAGGCTTGGGTCCAGCCGGTGGGATGGCATTAACCCAAATCGTTTTACAGACGCGGTTCCGGAATCCAAGGAGGGCCGACATTCCTGNNAGGAATGTCGGCCCTCCTTGGGCTTGCCGCAATCATCGGCAAAAAATCGGAGCGTCACAGCCCGAACACCCACCGTCCCAGCGTCCACATCATCAGCGGGATCAGGAAGACGAAGAGCAAGTCCACCCAGATCCCCGCCTTCACCATCCTCGGCAGGGAGACCAGCCCGGTGCCGAAGGCGATGGCGTTCGGCGGGGTGCCCACGGGCAGGGCGAAGTCGGCGCTCGCCGCGAGGGTCACCGGCACGCAGAGGAGGAGCACGGGCAGGTCGACGGCCACGGCGAGGGAACCGATCACCGGCAGGAGCGCCGCCGTCGTGGCCGTGTTGCTCGTCATGGCCGTGGCCACGACCATGACCGCGCCGACGAGGAGGACGATGAGAATGGGCGGCCAGCCCGCCATGCCCTCCAGCGCGCCGGCCATGGCGGCGGCGAGCTTCGTCTTGTCGATGGCGGCGGCGAGGCTGAGCCCCCCGCCGAAGAGAAAGAGGACATCCCAGGGCATCCTGCGCAGGCAGGTCCAGTCGAGGACGAAGACGCCCTTTTTCAAATCGACCGGGATGGCGAAGAGGAGCAGGGCCGCTCCCATCGCGACGACCTCGTCGGTGACGGAGGGGAAATGCGACTTCCAAAGCTCCCGGCTCACCCAGAGCGTGACCGCGAGGAGGAAAGCGCCCGCCACCGCGCACTCGGCCCAGCTCATGCGGCCGAGCCCGCGCCGCTCCTCCCGCAGGGCCTCGCGGACGCCCGGCATATCGGTGTTGTCCACCCGGAAGCTGATCCGCGTGAGGATGAAATGCACGAGCGGGATCGACACCGCGACGAGGGGCAGGCCGAACCAGAGCCACTGCGCGAAGCCGACCTCGATCCCGTGGATTTCCTGAGCGTAGCCTTTCAGGATCGCGTTCGGCGGGGTGCCGATGAGCGAGCCCATGCCGCCGACGTTCGCCCCGTAGGCGATGGCGAGGACGATGGCGGCACCGAAGCCGACGGCTCGGCCCATGCCCTGCGCCTCGCGGATCGTGGCGAAGACCGAGAGACCGATGGGCATCAGCATCATCGCCGTGGCCGAGTTGCTCGCCCAGACGCTGAGGAAGGCCGACGCCACTAGGAAACCGAGGACGAGCGAGCGGGGGCGAGTCCCCACCGTCCCGATGATGGCGAGGGCGATGCGGCGATGCAGGTTCCAGCGCTCCATCGCGAGGGAGAGCATGAAGCCGCCCATGAAGAGGAAGATGATGGGGTCGGCGTAGGGCGCGGCGGCCTCCTTCATGGGATTCTTCCCCCCGGTGATGCCCAGCGCGGGCAGCATCACGAGAGGGAGGAGCGCGGTCGCGGGGATGGGCAGGGCCTCGGTAACCCAGAGCACGGCCATGGTCAGGGCGAGGAGGGCGACCCGGGAGGCCTCGGGCGACAGCCCCCAGAAGGGCGGCGCGAGGAAGGTCGCGACGAGGAGGACGAGTCCGGCGACGAGGCCGCCGCGCTGGCGCCAGCCATAGCCGCCTTCGAGGAGGGAGTCGGCTTCGCCGCCGGGGTCGTTTTCGAGAGGGTCTGCCATGCCGCGCGATGGTAGCGGCGGACGGGGCGGATGGGCAAGGACAATTCTCACCCGGGAGACACCGTCAGGGCAGCTTGAGGATGCGGCGGATCTCCTCGATGCCCGCGCCGGTGCGGTGGACGCTGTGGCCGGCGGGGCGCACGATGTGTTCGGAGGCGACGCCGTCGAGGTGGGAGCTCGAATAGGGCACGACGCCGTCGTTGCTTTTCTCGGCAGGCCGGTCGGCGACGCTGAAATTCCCGATCAGGGAATGGTAGGAGACGGCGGGGTTGAGGGGCTTGTTGAGGAACTCGGAGGTGACCCAGGTCTCGGCGCGGAGCTGGTCGATGGAGGTGAGGCGGTCGCGGGCGAACTCGAACCCCTCGGGGGTGAGGGCGTTGGCGCTTTGCGCGATGATCTGGGCGGAGAGCACGAGAAGCTGCGCGGGCACTTGGACGACGTCGCCGAGGAGCTTCGCTGCGGGCTGCTCGACGAGTCGACTGCCGCGATGGGGCACGGCGCAGAAGACGACGCGGCGGACTTCGGGGATGGGCTCGAAGTAGATCATGCGCCGCAGTTCCTCGCGCTCGTTCTCCCGGATGTCGAGCTGGTCGAGGGGCACTTTGAATAGGCGGTTCCAGTCCGCGTCCCCGCCGGAGAAGGTCAGGCTCTTGGCGAGGAGGCCGCCCATGCTGTGGCCGACGACGGTGACCCGCTGCGGCCCGGCCCCTTGGGAATGGCGGAATTCGAGCATCCGATGGACGGCCGCGCGGAACTCGGCGGCCATGTAGGGAATGGGCGCACCTGTGGGGTAGCCGAAGAGCCAGAACTCGTAGCGGTCTCGGATGGCCTCGTCGCCATAGAGCCGGTTGAGCACCTCGTCCCAGGTCGAGGGGCTGGAGTTGATGCCGTGGATGAAAACGCAGACCTCCTTCGCCGGGTCGAGGGGGGTGGCCCGGGAGATCCCCATGCGGTCGGCGAACTGCTCGAAGCGGAACAGGCCCGTGAGGTTCTCGAACTGGAGCTGGCGGCCTTGGAAGTCACGGGCGAAAGCGGCGGTGTAGTTCGCCGAAAGCGGGAAGCTCCTGCCGCCATAGGTGACGCTCCGCCGCCGGGTCGGGTCGACCAGTTCGAGCACGGGGTTGCCGGGCTGGTCGAGGTGGAGCAGGGCGGTCACCGGCACCCAGAGCCCGGACTCGGGGATCATGGGATCGGCCTCGCTGCGCGGTCGACGCACGATGAGGGGGGCACCGACCCCGGAGACGACGGATTGGGCGCGCAGGCCCTGCCGCACTTTCACGAAATCGGCGGGCACGATCTTCTCTTCGAAAGTGAAGTCCGGGATGGCGGCGGAGTCCACCCGCAACTCCACCTCGCCGGCGTCGGTCTTGAGGACTGGGCCGATCACGTCGTCCCCGGTCCGGCCCCGCGCGATTTGGACGACGGAATCGCGGACGACGGTGTTGTAGAGTTCCAGATCGGCCTCCGTCGGCATGCGGCCCGCCTTCAGCTCGGCCCAAGCGCGAGCAGCCTCGCCGAGAGGGATGGCTTGGCGGTAGGAAGGCCGCCAGTCCTCCTGTACCTTCACCTTCAGCGAGCAGGATGCGAGGAGGAGGGGCGCGACAGCACCCGCCATCCATTTGCTATGGCATCGTCCCCTCATCTGTTGTTCCGTGTCGGTAACCCGGTAACTATACGGGGGGACACGGCCCCACCGCAAACGGTTTCGCAAGAGGGAAGATTTCCGCTATTTTTTTCTCGAAATTTCTGTTAGGAGGCGTCATCATTCACGTTCCCGTCCAGCCACTGGCTGGGCGGAGGCTATAAACGACGCCAGCCATTCCTTTCAACGTCTCCATGAATTTCTCCTGCCCCACCTGCCACATCACGCTCCAAGCCGACGCCGAACTCGCGGGAAAAACGGTAAAATGCCCCGGCTGCTCGACCCGCCTCCAGATTCCGTCGAGCTTCGCCCAGCAGGATTCCGAAGCTGCCGACGAAGAAGCCGCGGACTCCCTCCACGACCATCTCCCCCCCTTGAACCTCGCCACGGGCCATCTCGGCCCCCATCCTTCGACGGTGAACGTCTGGATCGCGGGCGGCCTCGGCTTCCTCGCCACGTTCATCTGGTATGTGATCATGCTGCTGCTGCCAGCGCGGAAGGTCGCCGGCGCCGACGAGGGCTGGGGCGTCTACATGCGCGACCTCTTCTGCGAGCGCGGCGCCACCCAGTACGTCACCACCCTCCTCTCCTTCTGGTGCATCGGCCTGCTCGTCCTGAAATGGGTGAACCTCCGCAATCAGCGCCGCGCCATGATGATCCAGGCCCTCCCCACCGACATTGGCGAGGAGATCACCCCGCAGAACCTCAAGGAATTCCACGACCACGTCCTGAACTTCCCCAAGCCCCTGCGCAACACCTACATCGTCAACCGCGTCCGCAAGGCGCTGGAGTTCTTCTACGTGCGGCGGAACAACCCCGAGGTCGCCTCCACCATCAGCTCCCTCTCCGAAGTCGACGCGGCCAAGGCGAGCGGCAGCTACGGCATCGTGAAGGTCTTCCTCTGGGCCATCCCGATCATGGGCTTCATCGGCACCGTCGTGGGGATCGGGCAGGCCATCGGCGGTTTCGGCGCGGTCTTCGGGGCCGGCGAAAGCGGCGACATGAGCCAGATCAAGGAGCCGCTCCTGAGCGTGCTCTCCAGCATGGCCGTCGCCTTCGACACGACCCTGCTCGCGCTCGTCGTCTCCATCCTCCTGAGCTTCCCCGCGAGTTCGTTGCAGGGGCAGGAGGACGACCTCGTCTCCGACGTCGACGAATACTGCGTCGACCACCTGCTCAAGCGCCTCAACGACGGCGGGGGATCGGCCTCTGCCGCCGGTGGCTCCGACCCCGCCATGCTCAAGGCCATCGGCGACACCCTCGCGAGCGGCCAGAGGGACATCATGAGCCGCTTCGAAGGCGTCCAGAAAGGCATGGCCGAAAGCCTCGGCAACCAGACGAAGCAGTACGAGAAGGTCGCTGCTGCCGTGGAGAAGCAGATCGCCTCGATCGACGAGCGCACCGAGAAATACGAGAGGAAGCTCGACCGGTCCCTCGATACGCAGGTCGCCTCCCTCGCCGAAGGGATCAAGAACCTCAACGCCGTCCTCAAGGAATTGAACGGCAAGCAGGTCGTGGTGCAGAAAAAAGGCTGGTTCAGCCGCGGCTGATCCGCTCCAACCGAAGAAGACATGGCGAGGCGGGCCAAAGACAACGGGGGATCGGTGAACCTCTTCCCCTTCCTCAGCATCCTGATCTGCATCATCGGGTGCCTCACCCTCATCATCGTGGTGATCAACCTCATCGCGATGAACAAGGGCGAGGGCAAGACCCCGGACGAGGTCGAGCGTGCCCGCGAGTACGTGGCCCTGCAGAAGGAGCAGGAGGAGAAGCGGAAGGAAGCCGACAAGCTCCGTCAGTTGATCGAGCAGCTCATCCAGCAGAACCGGGACATCCTCAACGTGCGCGATAAGCTCACGATCCTGAAGAAGACCCTCGAAAACCAGGAGGAGATCGACAAGAGCCGCGAGGAGCTCATCGCGAAGTTCAACCTGTTACGGACGACCAACCAGAAGCTCGTCGCCGACGAGAAATTCCTCCAGGAGGAGATCAAGAAGAAGGAGGAGGAACTCGCGAAGCGGGCCGAGCCGCCCAAGCTAGCCGCCCTGCAGGTGCGCCCGAGCGGCAGCAGCGGGACGACCCGCCCGCATTTCGTCGAAATCTCCGACCGCGGCCTCTACATCCACCGCAGCCTCTCGGAGGAACCCGCCGTGATCCCCGTCGCCTCGCTGAACCAGAACCCCGAATTCATCGAGTTCCTCAAATTGATCGCGTCTCAGCCCTACAACCGCCTCATCTTCCTCGTCCGCGGCTCTCCCGGGGCGGTGAAGACCTTGAACGAGGCGGGCGGGGTCGTCGCCGCCTACAACCGCGCCAACGGCACCGAGATCATCCCCGGACGCCTCCCCCTCCCCGGTGAAGGCAAGGTCGACCTCCAGCTTTTCGCCCAGTTCCTCCAACCCTGACCGAACGACCGCCGCCAAGTCATGGCCCGCCGCCCCAAAGCCGAAGAAGAGCGCAGCATGGACTCGCTCATGGACGCGCTCACCAACGTGGTCGGCATCCTCCTTCTCATCCTCATCATCAGCAGCCTCGGGATCAGCGCCGTGGTGAAAAAGGTCGTCGAAAACCTGCCCGAGGTCACCGCCGAGCAGATGGAGGAGTTGAAGAAGAGCCGGGAGCAGACCCTCAAGAACCTACAGGAGCTCCAGCAGCTCCACGAGCGGACGGTCAAGAACACGCCCAAGGAGGACGAGGCCCGCCAGCTCATTGTCGAACTGGAGGAATTCGAGAAGAACAACAAGGACCTCGCAGACAAGACCTCCGACATCGCCGAATGGCAGCTCAAGGTCACCACGGAGGAGAAGTCGAAGGAGGAGAACGACGCCAAAGTCCAGACCTCCGACACCCGCAACCGCGAACTCGCCGCCCTCCTCGCGCAGACGCCGGAACCCAAGGCGCTAGCGGCGAAGGAGGTGCTGATGCCCAACCCCCGGGTGGCCGACACCGAGTCCCGCGCCTTCTATCTCGTCTGCAAGGGGGGACGCCTCTACTTCATCGGCGACCCCTACGAGCACACCCTCAAGATCCGCGACGTGATCGAGCAGCAGTTCACGGACCTCGCCTTCACCGACAAGGCCATCGGCTCCTACACCTATGAGGTGAAGGGCACCAAGAAAGGCGACAACGACGCCCCCCTCCCCCTCCGCGAGCGCTACCGCCTGAACCGACGCGACCGGGAGTCGCTGTCCGCTTGGGCCTCGCTGACCCCCGTCTGGGCGAACCGCGAAGGCGTCGAAGCCAAACCGGCCACGGTCGTCGACCGCATCTTCGGCGCCCAGGAGGAGGCCGAGCTCATCGTCGCCAAGTTCCGCTACGACCTCAAGAAGATCCAAGCCTACTTCGGCGAAGGGAAGCTCGGGCCGAAGGACTTCAAATACCATGTCTCCCCGTCCAGCGGCGACCGCATCAAAATGGCCCTTGAAATGAAGCCCGAGGGCGGCTGGACCCCCGACCAATTTCTCGCGGCCAACTCCGAATTCGAGCAGCAGTGCAAGCAGGTCTCGACGAACCGTCGCAGCCTTTTCTACTATTATGTCGCTCCCGACAGCTTCGAGACCTACCTCCAGGCTCGCTCGAAATCGGAGCAATTCCGCGTGCCCGCCGGCTGGTCGGTCTGGGAGGGCGACAAGCTCGAACCCCGGGCCGCCCCGCCGCGGGCCACGATCCGCTACAACCTCGACCGGCTCCCCGACGCCGACTACATGAACCTCGCCAACGCCGTCGGCCCCTACCTCGTCGAAGAACGGAACAAGGAGCACGCCGAACTGGCCGACCGAGTCGCCAAGGCCATGCCCGCCGAACTCACCGAACAGGCGGCGAAAGACGAGTTCATCGCCAAGCTCACGACCGAGCGGCGCGATTGGGGAGCCACCCGTATCCAGCCTTGGGCCCTCGCCGTTTTCCAAACCGCCCTCGCCGCGCAAAAGGCCTCGGGCGAGACCGAAATCATGATCGAGGAGCATCCTCCCGAAATTCCCGGCATCCGAATCTTCCAAGCCTCGGGTCCGCCATCCAAACCGACGCCTCCCCCGGACCCCAGCAAGCCGACTCCACCCCCGGCTGCTCCGGCGGGCGGTCCTGCCAGACTCATTCTGGACTGAACCCTCCCATCCCTTTTCCCTTCGCAATGGAATCCCCGCACCTCCCCCTTGGCATTCTTCTTTGCCTCGGAACCTGCGGATTTCTCGTCGCCGCCCCGCCCGCCGGGCTGCCCCGCTTCGAGCCGCAGGTCATCGACGACGCCGTCGAGATCGGCTACGGCTTGGCCATCGGCGACGTGGACGGCGACGGTGCGACCGACATCATCCTCGTCGACAAACGGGAGATCTCCTGGTTCAGCAATCCCGATTGGCAGGAAACGGCGATCGTGAAAAACCTCACCCTGCGCGACCACGTCTGCGTCGCCGCCGCCGACATCGACGGAGACGGCAAAGTCGAGATCGCCGCCGGGGCGCAGTGGAATCCCGGCGAGACGACCGACCCGGCGCAATCCGGCGCGGTCTTCCATCTCGAACGGCCCACCCAGGAAGGCGCGCCTTGGCGGCCCGTCCCCCTCCATCACGACCCCACCACCCACCGCATGCGCTGGATTCCGACGGAAGCGGGACACGAACTCGTCGTGCTGCCCCTGCATGGGATCGGCAACAAAAACGGCGAAGGGGAGAACTTCGTCCAAGCCCGCGCCTACCGCATCGCTCCCGCGAAGGCCGGCGATGCGGCCGCGTGGTCCCACGAAGTGCTCGGGGCGAAGCTCCACGTCGCCCACAACTTCGACTTCCGCGACGGATTCCTCTACCTCGGCGGAGCCGAAGGCATTGTGAAGGAGAAAGCCGGGGGAGGGGAATCCACCCCGCTGGTCACCGCGGAGAACTCCACCCCGCCCACCCGTGGCGTCGGCGAGATCGCGAAAGGCGCGGACTTCATCGCCGCCGTCGAGCCATTCCACGGCAACGACCTCGTCGTCTACCGCGAAGCGAAGGACGGGAAGTGGACTCGCACCCTCCTCACCGACTCCCTGAACCAAGGGCACGCCCTCGGCGTCGGCGACTTCAACGGCGACGGGCGCGAGGACGTCGTCGTCGGCTGGCGCAACCCCGACGCCGAAGGCCACGTCGGGGTGAAGCTCTACTTCCAGAAAGAGGACGGCTCGTGGTATCCCCCCTTCTGGGTCGCCCGCGACCTCGTCGCCGCCGAGGATCTGAAAGTCGCCGACCTCGACCGCGACGGACGCCCCGACCTCGTCGTCTCGGGACGTTCCACGAAGAATCTCGTCATTTTCTGGAACCGCGAGTGAGGCGGTCGCCGGTCCAGTTTCGAGTTGCGCCCGGCGACAATCTCTCTAGCGTTGTCCCACTTTCCGGGCGTGCGCCCGCCCCGCGTGTCGGCGAAAGCCTCCGGGGCTGGAAGCCGCCAGCCAAAGCAACCCCTATCCCTCCATATCCATGCGCCATCTCCTCCTCCTCATTCCGGGTGCCCTGCTCCTCTCGACCCTGTCTCTGCGTGCGGCCGATCCGGTCACGGAAATCACCATCACGACCGACAAGACGCAGTTCATCTACGACATCAAGGAATTCACCGTAAAGGCGGGCACGAAAGTCAAGATCACCCTCGTGGCCCCCCAAGGCGCGATCCCCCAGCCGCACAACCTCGTCATCATCAAGCCCGGCAAGGATGCCGCCGTGATCCAAGGCGCCATGGGCATGATGGCCGACCCGCAAGGCTTGGCCAAGGGCTACGTCCCCGAGTCCCAAGACGTCGTGGCCCACACCAAGCTCATCAACCCCGGCGAGACGGACGTGCTGGAAGTCGAAATCCCCGCCGTCGCAGGGGACTACCCCTATCTCTGCACCTTCCCCGGCCACTTCGCCATCATGAAGGGCGTGATGAAGGTGATCGAGTGAGTGCCGGGACACTCCGGATCATGTATCTGTAGCCGAGGCCACTGGCCTCGGTCGGTCGTTGCGAGAACATTCGATTCGACGGCACCCAAGGAGCGGGACTTTTCAAGTCCCGTTTTCATCAATGGGGACTTGAAAAGTCCCCCTCCTTGGTTTGCTGGCGAAAGGACGTCCGATCCGGCGCGTCCCCTACGTAGCCACACCCCCGGATCCCGCTTCATCGCGGTCTTGCCAAAAGGGGGCTACCCAAGCCAAACTGGGGCATGATCCGGCAACTCCTTCGACTCGGCTCCACCCTCGCGCTGGTCGGCGCCTCTCCCGGTCTCCTCGCCCAAGACGGGGAGCGATCGGTGCTGCGCCGCAGCTTCGCCGAGGTCGCGACGCCCATCCCGCCTTTTCCCGAGGGCCGCTTCGAGCCGCGGCCCGGCGAAACCCTCGCTTGGATCGGCGGGACGGAAACCTTCGATCTGGACCGTCACGGATTCCTCGAAGCCGGGTTTCACCTCGCTTGGCCGGGACAGGCCCTGCGCTGGCGCAACCTCGCGTGGCAGGGTGACACGGTCTATCATCAGGCGCGGCCTCTCCATTACTACACGCAAAAGGGCGATTCCCAGCCCGGCAGCATCCCTGACCACCGCGAGCGCACCGAGCCGGGCATCGTCTTCGTCTGTTTCGGGAAGATGGAGTCGCTCGAAGGCGCGGAGCGGCTCCCGGATTTCGTCGCCGCCTATGCGAAGCTCCTCGACGACCTCGCTCCGCTGACGGGGCGGATCGTGCTCGTGGAGCCGACGCCGTTTTTTTGGAGCGGTCCCGCCGCCTCCCTCGCGGACGAGCGGAACCGCGTCCTCTCCCGTTACATCGAAGCCATCGAAACGCTCGCCAAAGAGCGGAACCTGCTTTTCCTCCGAGCCTC
Source organism: Akkermansiaceae bacterium UBA2367 (assembly GCA_002344525.1). GTDB lineage: Bacteria > Verrucomicrobiota > Verrucomicrobiia > Verrucomicrobiales > DEV007 > Arctic95D-9. The sequence continues at coordinate 61,788 of DDTJ01000029.1, read as the reverse complement.
CGCCACCGCCGAATGGAACGCCGGACATTCCGACAACGGAGTCCACCTCAACGGGGCGGGACACCGCACCTTCGCTGTCGAAGCGCTTCGCCATTTCGGCTTCACCGGACGGCTGCCCGAAGCGCCTCCCGCGCTCTCCGACGCCATCGAGCGAAAAAACCATCTCTGGCAGCAGTACTACCGCCCCACGAACTGGGCTTTCCTCTTCGGCGACCGCCAGCACGTCCCCGCCTCGCGCGACGTGGAGAAGCGCGAGGAGCGCTGGTTCGTCCGCGAGATCGACTCCCTGCCCGCGCTGATCGCGGAAAGCGAAGCCGACATCCAACGATACGCGAAGGAGGCCGCCCAATGAAAACCCGTTTCGACCTTTCCCTCGCCGCCGTGCTGCTTTTCGCACTTGTCGGCTCCGCCTCCGCCGTCAGTCCCGACAAGGCTCCGGGCTCCGACCCCTCCCCCGAGGCGGAGCTAGCCTCCTTCGTCGTCCATCCCGACTTCGAGGCCAGTCTCTACGCCGACGAGTCGCTCGGCATCGCCGATCCCGTCGCGATCCATTGGGATCCACGCGGACGGCTCTGGGTGCTCTGCACCTCGGCCTACGCCCAACTCCGGCCCGGCGAATCGCCCGACGACAAGCTCTACATCCTCGAGGATACCGACGGCGACGGTCGCGCCGACAAGTCGACGGTCTTCGCTGATGGGCTGAACATGCCGCAGGGCTTCGCGCTCGGCCACGGCGGCGTCTGGATCGCGGCGGACACCGACCTGCTCTTTCTCCGCGACACCGACGGCGACGACCGCGCCGACGAGCGGCGGATCGTCCTCAGCGGCTTCGGCACCGGCGACACCCACCAGAACATCCGCAACCTCGCCTTCGACGCGGGAGGCTTCCTGTATTTCTGCCAAGGCCTCCACGCCTTCTCGCAAGTCGAGACGCCCTGGGGCGTGTCCCGCGGCGACACCGCCGGCTTCTGGCGCTTCGATCCGAGGCTGGCGCGGCTCGATCCCTACGGCTTCCCCTCGATGGCGAGCCAGAATCCCTGCGGCATCGCCCTCGACCGCTGGGGCGCGCTCTTCGTGAAGAGCAACGGACCGCATCTCTGCTTCGCGACTCCGGGCCTCGTCCCCACGACCCATTCGCGCGAACTGATGCAGTTCGCCCAGGTCGGCCAGACGCCGGGCAAGAGCATGGGCGTGGACATCGCCGACTCCGCGCACCTGCCGGATTGGATCCAGGACCACGCCATCATCGCCGGCTACTTCGCCCGCGAGGTCTCGGCCATCCCGCTCGTCGAGGAGGGCGCCGGATTCGCCGCTTCGCCGCCGGTGCAGTTGATCTACGGCGGGCACGAGAGCTTCCGCCCCGTCGATATCCGCCAGGGTCCCGATGGAGCCCTCTACATTGCGGACTGGTTCAATCCCATCATCAACCACTACCAGGTCTCGCTCCGCCACCCTGACCGCGACTACACGCGGGGACGCATCTGGCGGCTGGCCGCGAAGGGGCGCGAGCCGATGAAGCGGCCCGCCCTCGAGGCGATGGACCTCGACGAACTGGTCGAGCAGCTCCGCCATCCCGAGCGCTGGCCCCGCGAGCAGGCGCGGCGGATGCTGAGCGATCACGCGAAGATGGAATCGGTGGTTGCGAAGTTGAAGGCATGGATCGGGGAGTTGAAGCCGGAAGAGCACATCGCCCTCGCCGAGGCGGCGGGTGTCTTGGAATCCTTCGGAGCCGCCGACCCGCCCCTGCTCGACCGTCTCCAGTCCTCCACCGAACCCCGTGTCCGCGCCGTGGCGGCACGGATTCTCGCCCGTAGCGCCGAGCCCTTCCCAGACGCGGCAGAGCGTCTCGCCCAACTTCTTGCCGATCCGCATCCCCGTCCTCGCCTCGAAGCGGTGCTCGCCTGTGCGAGCCGTCCCGAAGCCGGTTCGCTGAAGCTCGCCCTCGCCGCTCTCGACGCCGGGCCGGATCGTTTCGTGGAGTATTCGCTGGCCCAGGCCGTCTTCGCGCTGGAGAAGCAATGGCTGCCCTCCGTCCAGGCCGGAACGCTTTCCTTCGCCAAGCCCGCCCACCTCGCCTTCGTGCTCGAAACCTGCGGTGGCGAAGTCTCCGCCGGGCTCGCCCGCGAGGCATTGAAAAGCGAACTCGCTCCCGAGGACCGCAACCGCCTTCTCGCCGTGCTCGCCCGGCTTGGCGGCCCGAAAGATTTCGCGCAGATTTTTGTCGAAGCCAGTGATCGTGGTGACGTGAACCTCTTGAAGGAACTGGCGAGCATTGCTGAAACTCATCTGATCGTTCCCGACGAATCCGTCGAGGCAAAATTGCGGTCCCTGCTGATCCATGAGGATCGCGAGATCGTCGCCAGCGCGATTCGACTGGCGGGATTCTGGAAGGCGAAAAGCACCTCATTAACTCTTCAGGAGATCTCAAAAGGCGGCTACACGCCACATCGGACACTGGCGCTAGTCGCTCTCGCTCGTGTTTCTGGCAACGAGGCGATTCCTTATCTACGGAAGACGCTCGATGATACATTCCTGGAGGAAGCGAATCGGAGAGCCGCACTTGAAGGGATTGTAATCATCAATGTGAAGCTCGCTGCGGAGTTCATCCTCGCCCAAATCAACCAAACGCCCATTCCGGTCGAGTTCAGTCAGGAACTCGTACACAAGCCCATCCCCCTTCTCCCGACCCTGCTCCAGCACCCCGGAGGCCCCGCCGCCCTCGCCGCCGCCTTCGAGTCGGGCACGGACCCCGACGCCTCGACCGCGCAGGAAGTCCTCAACGCGATGAACCGCCTCGGTCGCACCGACACGAAGCTGACACCCCTCCTCAACCGTGCCATCGGCCGCCAGACGGGTGCGCCGGACTACGACCCCGAGCGCGTCGCCGCCGTCGTCGCCGCCATCCGCGAGGGCAAAGGCGACGCGGCCAAGGGTGCCGAAGTCTACCAGATGGCCCAGCTCGCCTGCGTCGCCTGCCACCAGATCGGCGACAAGGGCGGCGTCATCGGCCCCGCCCTCAACGGCGTCGGCGCAGGCATGCCGCTCGACCAGATCGTCGAATCCATCCTCTGGCCCGACCGCCAGATCAAGGAGGGCTACCAGGCCATCACCTTTACCACCACGAAGGGGACCCCGATCACTGGTTATATCGAGCGCGAGAGCGAGGACATCGTCTGGTACCGCAACACCGTGGCGCCGTGGATCGTGCCACTGACGAAAAAGGACATCGTCTCGCGCGAAGCCATCCCCACCCTGATGCCGCCCGGCCTCACCGCGAGCCTGACGGAGCAGCAATTCCTCGATCTCGTCGCCTATCTCGCGTCGTTGAAAGGGTGAGGGGCGGGAACAAAGACCGGATTCGCCCCGCTTGCCTCCGCGCCGCGCCCGCCGTAGCCTTTCCGGACATGTTCACCGGCATCATCGAAACCTGCGGAGAGGTCGCCGCCCTGAAAGCGGTCGCGACCGGGGCGGAGCTCTGGGTGAAGGCCCCCTTCGCCCACGAGGTCGCGCTCGGCGAGAGCGTCGCGAACAACGGGGCCTGCCTCACCGTGACGGAGGTGCGGGACGGCGCGATGCGCTTCGACCTGCTCCACGAGACCCTGCGGCTCACCAATCTCGGCGACCTGAAGCCGGGCGATCCCGTCAATCTGGAGCGCTCCCTCCGCGTCGGCGACCGACTCAGCGGCCACTTCGTGCAGGGTCATGTCGATGCCTGCGCCGAGGTGCTCTCCTATGAGCCGGTCGGGCAGGACCACCGTTTCGCCGTCGCTCTCCCGCGCGAGTTCGCCCATCTCGTCGTCCACAAAGGATCGATCTGCGTCGACGGGATCAGCCTCACCGTCGCGGAACTGCACGAGGATCGCTTCGTCCTCTGGATCATCCCCCACACCCACGAGGTGACGAATTTGAGGAATGTCAGAGCAGGGTCGCGAGTGAATCTGGAATTCGACCTGCTCGCGAAGCATCTCGCGAGGATTCGGGAGCTGGGGCTTGGGTAGGGACGCGCGGCCAGCCACAGACGAAGCCGTAGAGGGAAAGCCAACGGAATTCACGGAATTTCACGGAAAGGGGTTCGGCATTGGAAAAATTCCGTGTTTTTCAGTGATTTCCGTGGGCAGCCTTCACCCGGAGTCATCACGGTCCCCCAAAGGCGGCAACCGCCCCATCCACGAAAATCTGCGGGCATTTGCGGCCATCTGCGTCAAAAAAAGAAAGGGGGAACGCAGATTTCCACAGATGAAACGCGGATTTTCGCAGATGGCAAGAGCTGCCACAAGGTTCTTCGCCGGACCGGATTTGCGAACATTCGCGAGGATTCGCGGCCATTCGCGTCTGAAAAATCGGAGGAACACGAATGGCCGTAAATGGAAGAGGGTATTGCAAGCCCCTCGACGGGATGCGAAACCCGTGTCAAGGCTCCAGCCCCTTCCAATCCCGCCAGAGCCAGCGCATCGTGTCGGGGAAGATCGCGCCGCCGTGGCGGCCGCTGTGCTTGCCGGTACCCATGACGAGCTTGTGGTCGTATTTGGCGAACTTCAGGGCGGCTTCCATTTGCAGGTTCGCGAGGGGCCAGTTGCCGTGGAGGTTGTCGAGGTCGTTCTCGCCCTCCTGGAGGAAGACGCGGAGGGGCTTGGGTTCGGTCTTGCGGACGAGGGCGGGATAGACGTGGCCGCCGCGGATGTTGGTGAAGCTGCCGATGTGGCTGACGACCTTGCGGAAGGCGTCGGGACGCTCCCACGCGACGGTGAAGGCGGCGATGCCGCCGGAGCTGTTCCCGCAGACGGCGCGGCAGTCGGGGTTGGCGCTGAGCTTCACGGTCTTGCCGACTTCGGGGAGGATCTCCTCGATGAGGAAGCGGGCGTTCTGGTCGCTGAGGGTGTCGTATTCGAAACTGCGGTTCTTGCGCGGCTCCCGCCCCTCCTTCGCGGGCGGGAGGACGCCGGGATTGACGAAGACGCCGACGGTGATTGGCATCTCGCCGGCGTGGATGAGGTTGTCGAAGACGGTCGGGACGCGGAAGGGGCCGTCCTCCTTCACGAAGCCGCCGCCGTCGAAGAAGACCATGACGCAGGCGGGCTTCGACCCGTCGTATTGGGCGGGCACGTAGACCCAGTAGTCGCGTTCGGTGCCGTCGAAGATCTTGCTGGTCCACTGGTGTTTCATCACCTCACCGCGCGGCACGCCTTCCTTGACCATGGCGTCGGGTCCGGGGACGTAGTCCTCGTCGGCGGATTGGAGCTTTGTCAGGACGAGGGGGAGGAGGAGGAAGGGCAGGATTCGTTTCATTGAGGGACGGGGTTCAGCGGCGGAGATGGTGGATGAGGAAGGCGTATTGCAGGGCGATCTCGTCGAGCTCGCGGTAACGGCCCGAGGCCCCGCCGTGACCGGTCTCGAAGGCGGTGTGGAGGAGCGGGGGCGTCGGCCCGGTGTTGAGGACGCGCAGTTTTGCGACCCACTTCGCGGCCTCCCAATAGGGGACGCGGTTGTCGTTCCATCCGGCAAGGGCGAGGATGGGCGGGTAGGCCGAGATGCCGACGTTGTCGTAGGGGGAATAGGCGTGGATGCGACCGAAGACGATGCGGGAGTCGGCGGGGTCGCCCCATTCCTCGTATTCTCCGGTGGTCAGCGGCAGGCTGGCGTCGAGCATGGTGTTGAGGACGTCGACGAAGGGCACGTTCGCGACGAAGGCGGCGAAGAGGTCGGGCCGCTCGTTGAGGACGGCTCCGGCGAGGAGGCCGCCCGCGCTCGCCCCGGTCCCGGCGAGTCGGTCCTTCGCGCACCAGCCCCCGGCGGTGAGGTGCTCGGCGCAGGCGATGTAGTCGGTGAAAGTGGTCGGCTTGCGTTCCTGCTTGCCGGCCTCGTACCAAGGCCGCCCGAACTCCCCGCCGCCGCGCACCTGGGCGATGGCGAAGCCGATCCCGCGATCGACGAGGCTGAAGAGGTGGCTGGAGAACCACGGGTCGTTCGCGATGCCGTAGGCCCCGTAGCCGTCGAGGAGGATCGCGCCGCTCCCGTCGCGGGCGTGGTCGGCGGGGAGGAGGAGCCAGACGGGGAGCTTCGTTCCGTCGGAGGCGGTGGCGAAGGTGTGCTCGACTCGGTATTTCGCCGGGTCGTAGCCGGGCGGGGCGGCTTTCTGCTTGAGGATGCGGATTTCTCCGGTCGCGAGATCGGCCTCGGCCACGGTGTAGGGCTGGACGAAAGTCTCGTAGCTGAAACGCTGCGCCTTCGCCGTGTATTCGGGCGTCGATCCGGTCGCGACCCAACCCCCTTCGCTCGGGGAGGTGACCCACTTCACCGTGCCTTTGCCGGGATCGAGAAGGAAGAAGCCGGGCACCCCGTCCTTCCGCGCGCCGAGGACGACGGCGCTCTCGAAGGCCTCGACGGAATCGTAGGCGATGGACTCGTCGCCGGGCAGCACCTCGACCCAGGCCTCGCGGGCGGGGTTGTCGAGAGGGGCGCGGAAGAGGCGGCCGTTCACCGCGCCCTCGTTTGTGAGGATGAACCACTGGTCGCCGCAGTCCGCGAAGGCGTGGCGGATGCCTTCCTCTCGCGGGAGGAAGCCCTGCGGTGCGGCCCCGGGATCGGCGAGGGAGAGGCGGGAGATTTCGTTCGTGTCCTTGGAGCTGGAGGAGATCAGGAGGAAGCGCCCGCTTTTCGTCGGGGACAGGTCCACGCTGTAGCGGGCGTCGAGCTCCTCGTAGACGACCTCCGCCTCGTCCGGGGATTCGCCGAGGCGGTGCCGCCGCACGCGCCAGGAGCGGTCGGTGTCGTCGCCCTCGGTATAGTAGAGGGTGCGGTTGTCGAGCGCCCAGACCGGGGCCTCGTCGAAGACCGGCCCCTCGATCTCGTCGGGAAGGATCGCGCCGCTTTCGAGGTCGCGGAGGCGCAGGGTGTAGCGGTCGGTGCCGTCGCGGTTCTCCTTCCACGCGTAGAGGCGTCCGTCGGGCGAGACGGCCCCGCCGCCGAAGCCGTAGGCCGCGTCGCCGCCGGCGCGCTCGTTCAGGTCGAGGACCACGACCTCCTCCCCCGGCGCGGCGGGGGCGAGGAGATCCCCGGCCTCGTCGGAGCGCCAAGGCTTGCGGCAGATCAGGGAATGCTCCTTCCCCGCCACTTCGCGGCTGTAGTAGAACCAGTCGCCCTTGCGATAGGGAACGCTCACGTCCTCCTCGATAAGCCGCGCCTTCATCTCGGCGACGAGAGTGGCGCGCAGTTCCTTGAGCGGGGCCAAAACGGCTTCGAGGTAGGCGTTCTCGGCCTCGAGATGGGCGCGCACGGCGGGGTCCTCGCGCTCGCGCAGCCAGAAGTAGTCGTCGGTCCACTCGACGCCGTGGACGGAAAGGCGGTGCGGACGTTCTTCGGCGAGGGGCGGGTCGGCGGCGGGGGAAAGGGACGGCAGCATGGTGAAGGGAACGATCACCGGGAGGAGACGGAGGGAGGGCGGGATCATATGGAGAGGACCGGACTCTGCCACGAAATGCGGGGGATGCGAAGGGGGAAATGCTTTCAAGCCGAGCCGTAGCGAAGTTCGTGAGAACTTCGGCGAACGTCCCTTAAAACGCCGAACGGGGAGAAGCTCTCACGAGCTTCTCTACCATGCCCGTAGCGGACATCCATTGGAGCATCATCACTCCTCCCCCGCCCGTCGCAGCCACTCGGGCCGGGCGACGATGACGCCGAGGATGTCGTGAGTGACTTTCACGGGGGCTTGGTTCGCGTTGATCGCGGCGCGACGGTCGGCGTAGTGCTCGATCAGTTCGCGGGTCGATTCCTCGTAGGTGCGGAGGCGGCGCTGGATCGTCTCGTCGCTCGCGTCGTCGAGGCGGCCCTCTTTGAGCGAGCGTTTGCGAATGCGGGTGATCAGCTCCTCGCGGTCGGGGCAGGAGAGGTGGAAAAGCTGGAGCACCTCGATATGTTGCTCAAGAAGGCGGGCCTGCTCGACGCTGCGGGGGATGCCGTCGAGGAGGAGGATGTCGATGTCGGGCTTGAACATGTGCAGCTCGGCGCGGGCGTCGATCTGCTTCTTGAAATAGCGGATCGTGAGCTCGTCGGGGACCAGCTCGCCCCGGCGGGAGTAGGAGACGAACTCCTGCCCGATCGGGGTGCGGGTGTCCATGGAGCGGAAGGCGTCGCCCATGGAGAAATGGTAGAAACGCGGGATGGCCCCGAGGATTTGCCCTTGGGTGCCCTTGCCGCAGCCGGGGGCGCCGAGGAAGATGAAGGCTTTGTATTTGGCGGGGGTCATAGGAGTCACAGATCACGGGAACGGTCGGGCGGGAGGCTTCTGGCTCCCTGATTTCGATTGTCGGATGGAGGATAAAGCGGCTAGGGTATGGCAAGTCAATCCCAAGTCATGTTTTTCAGCCCCTTTCTGGCCGCCCGCTACCTCAAGCCGAAGCGCACCTTCGTCTCCATCATCACCGTGATCTCCATCCTCGGCGTCGCCCTCGGGGTCTGGGCGATGATCGTCGTCATCGCCGTCTTCACCGGCTACGGCGAGCGGATCAAGGAGAGCATCCTCGGTTTCGAGCCGCATCTGGTGGTCGATTCGGGCGCCATTATAGAGGATTGGCTGGAGCCCTACGAGAAGATCGAGGCGCTCGATGGCGTCGTCTCGGTCACGCCCTACGTGATGGGGCAGGTGATCATGGATTACAACGGCATGCGCAGCGCCCCGAGGATGCGCGGCATCATCCCCCCCGAAGGCGCTGAGCTGGAGCGGATGCGGAGCAAGATCGCGAAGCAGCCCGACCCTCGCGATCCCAACAACCCGGAGAAGGCCCTGCCGCGCGGCGATTTCTTCGGCGAGAACGACTTCTACTCCGCCGTGATCGGCGACGGCATCGCCGAGGGCCAGAACATCCAGATCGGCGACAAGATCCTGCTCCATTCGCCACGGAACGTCGAGGCGATCATGCAGATGGTGGGGCGCATCGAACAGGCCAAGAACGAGGAGGAGCAAAAAGAGGCCATCGAGACGTTCCGCGAAATGACCGCGCCGCAGGAACTCACGGTGACGGGCATTTTCGACTCGGGGAGCTGGGAGCTCGATTCGAGCATCGTCTTCGTCCACCTCGAAACGGCGCAGGTGCTCTACGGCTTCGACATGGAGGAATGCCACGGCATCGCCGTGCGCACCGACGACGCGTTCAAGGCGAACCGATACCAAGAGGCCATCCATAAGATCCTGCCGGAGAAATTCCGCGTCCTCACTTGGGGGCAGATGAACAAGACCGTCTTCGACGCGGTCGCGGCGGAGCGACAGGCCATGTACCTCATCCTCCTCATCATCATGATCGTAAGCAGCTTCGGGATCATGAGCACGACGATCACGGTGACGGTGCAGAAGCAGACGGAGATCGGGCTGCTAAAGGCGCTCGGTTCGCGCGAGGGCCAAGTCGCGTGGGTCTTCCTCCTTCAGGGAATGATCGTCGGACTGGTGGGGGTCGCGGTCGGCATGGCGGCGGCGGAGCTGACGCTTTATTTCCGGAACGACATCTCGTCATGGGTCGGCCGGACTTTCGGCGTGGACATCTTCTCGGCCGAGATCTACGGGGTCGAGGGAGGTCTGCCAGCGGTGCAGACCTTCCGGGATCTCGCCGTCACCGTCGCGAGCGCCCTCACCTGCTGCACCCTCGCCGCGCTCATCCCCGCGCTGATCGCCGCCTCCTTCCAGCCCGCGAAAGCGCTCCGCGGCCAGTAGCCCTCCCCTTTCCCAGCCATGGACTTCTACCTCTCCCTCGGGGGCGAAAAAGCGGGCCCCTTTTCGATCTTCAAGGTCGGCGAACTGCTCGAAAGCGGCGAGGCCACGCCGGACACCCTTGCGTGGCATCGCGGTCTCGACGAATGGAGGCCGATCCACGAGATCCCCGCCCTCGAAGCGGTGCGCGAGCGGAGCCTCCCGCCCTCCCCTCCCGAGCGGCCCTCGCCGCCGCCCCTTCCCGATCCGGCGCACTTCCCGCCGCAGGAGCCTTTTCCCGGAGCCCCCCTGCCGGAGGTCGGCCCGGTCGTCGTCAGCGCCGCCGTCGCGCCGTCGCGGCCCTTCGTCCGCTTCTGGGCGAGGATGTTCGACTTCACCCTCGTCTACACCCTCGTTTCGGGAGCCATCCTGCAATCCGCCGACTTCGTCATCAAACCGCCGCAACCGGGCGAAGGCACCGCCGAATTCTTCGCACGCTACTTCGAGGAGTTGAGCAAGCCCGAGGCCATGCTTTTCGCCCGCACCTTCCTGCTCTCCCTCGTCGGCTGGCATGCGCTCGAAGGGATCCTCGTCCACCTCTTCGGCGCGACACCGGGCAAGGCCCTCTTCGGATTGAAAGTGAAGGCCCTCGACGGTACGCGCGTCCCCCTGCTCCCCTCGCTGGGGAGGTCTTTCTACGCCTACGTGCTGGGGGTGGGGTTCTACCAGTTCCCCTTCATCCTCATCGGGATGGTCTTCAGCTTCTTCCGGCTGACCTCGACGGGGCAGTGCCTCTGGGACCAGCACCTGAAGACCCGGGTGGAGCAGCCGCCCCTGGGGCCCGCCAGGATTGTGCTGGCCATTTGCGCCTTTTTCGTCTTATTAATCCTCCAGTCGGTTAGAATTTCATGAGTCGAAACTGTTCCATCGTCCTGCACGCCCACGTCCCCTGGGTGTGGCATCCCGAGGTGCCCCACTGCCTCGAAGAGGACTGGCTGCACAGCACCCTCGTCGAGACGCACCTGCCCCTGCTCGAAACCCTCTTCCGCCTGCGGGAGGAGGGGGTGCCCTTCCGCCTGACCCTCGACCTCTCGCCCACCCTCCTCGCGATGCTGCGCGACCGCGTCCTGCGCCGCCGCACCCTCTCCTACCTCGACCGCACCCTGCGCCTCTGCCGCGACGAGGTCGAACGCGGCGACATCACCGGGATGCGCGAGCTCGCCGTCCGCTACGAGGAGCGCCTCCACCGCCTCCGCTCCCTCTACGTGGACGTCTGCCAATGCGACCTCCTCCGCGCTTGGGCCGACCTGCGCGACAGCGGCCATCTCGAACTGACCGCGAGCGCCGCGACCCACGGGTTGCTCCCCCTCCTCATGCGCGTGCCCGAGTCGGTGCAGGCGCAGATCCGCGCCGGCATCCGGCAGTACGTGCAGTGCTTCGGCCGCATGCCGCGCGGCTTCTGGCTGCCGGAATGCGCCTACGCCCCGGCCCTCGGCCCCATCCTCTCCCGCGAGGGCATCGACTGGACCCTCGTCGAGGAGCACGCCCTGACCACTTCCCCGCAGACGAGCGAGGCCTTTCCCTTCAACCCCGGCGTCACCGCCGACGGGCTGCACATCTTCGGTCGCGACCACGCGAGCAGCAGCGAGGTGTGGAACGCCGACGAGGGCTTTCCCGGCGACGAACGCTACCGCGACTTCTTCCGCGACATCGGGCTGGAGGCCCCGATGGAATACCTCGGCGAATACCTCGGCGAGAGCGGCCAGCGCCAGTTCACCGGGATCAAATACTACCGCCTCGCCCGCACCGACGACCGCAGCGAAACCTACGATCCCGAGCTCGCCTCCCGCGCCGTCGAGGAGCATTCCGTGCGCTTCGTCGCCAGCCGGGGCGCCCAACTCGCCGCGCTGGAGGCCGAAGGCGTCGAAAACCCGCTCGTCGTCTGCGCCTTCGACGCGGACCTCTTCGGGCACTGGTGGTACGAGGGCGTCGAATTCCTCGAACAAGTCTTCCGGCGGACGGCGCAGCGCGGCGACTTCGCCTTCACCACCCCCGGCGCCTACCTCGCGGCGAACAAGGACCGCGCCTTCCCCTCGGCCGCTCCGGTGTCCTCCTCCTGGGGCGAGGGCGGCTACTTCGAGACCTGGACGAGCGAGGAGAACAACTGGATCCACGAAGAGATCCAGCAGCGCTCCGAACAACTCGCCCGTTTCGTAAGGCTCTTCGAGGAGAACCGTTCCGGCATCGACGAGGAGGCGGTGAAGCATCGCGAGCGCGCCATCCGGCTCATGACGAAGGAACTGCTCCTCGCGCAATCGAGCGACTGGGCCTTCCTGATGAAGAACGAAGCCTCGCGCCACTACGCGGAGCGGCGCACGCGCGAGCATCTCGACCGCTTCGACCGCCTCCGCTCCGTCGCGACCCGCGAGGACGACGGGGGGGTCTTCGACGAGATCGAGGAGTCCGACCCCTCGTTCGCCGATCTGCCTTGGAACCTCTACGAACCCTACGTCTGAGCGGGGCGATGGCCGAGAATTTCGTCTACTTCGACTTGGAGACCCGCCGTTCCGCCAACGACGTCGGCGGCTGGGACCGCAAAGCCGACATGGGCATGTCCGTCGGCGTCACCTTTAGCACGGCGGAGAACCGCTACCGGATCTACGACGAATCGACCGTGCAGGAGCTCATCGACGAGCTTTGCGCCGCCGACCTCGTCGTCGGCTTCAACCACGTCTCCTTCGACTACGAGGTGCTGATGGGCTACACCATCCTCGACCTGCCCCACCGCACGCGGAACCTCGATCTGATGGTCGATCTTGAGAAAACCCTGGAACACCGGCCCAAGCTCGACGCCGTGGCCGGCGAGACCCTCGGCGAGAGCAAGACCGCCGTCGGCACCGACGCGATCAAATGGTGGCAGGAGGGGCGCATCATGGACATCGCCGAATACTGCTGTTTCGACGTGAAGGTCACCAAGCTCGTCCACGAATACGGCGCGAAGCATGGCCTCGTGAAATACCGCAACCGCTTCAACCAGTCCATCGAGATTCCCGTGGGCTGGCGGCTGCCGGGGTAGTCGGCTGGTCCGTTGTCCTTGATCCTTGGTTGTTGATGGGGGGAAGGAGCAGCCCGCACCGCTGGGCGGAGGGGAATCCTTGACGCCACGGGAAAAAGCAATTCCCTTGGGACGCCCCCCGCGGCATCCCATGCGACTCTGGACCTTGCATCCGAAATACCTCGATCCTGCGGGATTGGTCGCCGCTTGGCGGGAGGCCCTGCTAGCCCAGAAGGTGCTGGCTGGGAGGACGAAGGGCTATCGCAACCACCCGCAACTGGTCCGCTTCCAAGCCCATCCCCGTCCGCTCGACGCTATCGGGGCCTTCCTGTCAGGACTCGCCGCCGAGGCGGATTCGAGAGACTATCGCTTCGACAAAGAAAAGATCCTGAGCCGTCGTGAGATCGAAGCACTCCCGGAGACCAAGGGGCAACTGCTGTATGAATGGAGCCATCTGAAGAACAAGCTCCAGATCCGCTCCCCGGAGCGCTACCAAGGGATCGCCGCCATCGTCGATCCGGAACCCCATCCCTTGTTCCACATCATCCCCGGGGAAGTCCGGCCTTGGGAAAAGACCGGGCCGCCCGGATGAGACGCGGCGTGTCCGCTCTTCCCCAACCCTCCACCATCTACCGTTTGCCGTCCACCATCCCCTCCGCAATCCGCCGCGCCTCCATCACGAGACGCGTGTCGCCCAGCAGGTCCGCGAAGCGCAAATCCGGCAGCCCGCTCTGCATCGTCCCGAGCACTTCGCCCGGCCCACGCTGGCGCAGGTCCTCGTCGGCGATGCGGAAGCCGTCGCGCGTCTCCTCGAGGATGCACAGCCGCTCGCGCGCCTCGGGCTGCTCCGGATCGACGAGGAGGACGCAGTAGCTCTTGTGCTCACCGCGCCCGATGCGGCCTCGCAACTGGTGGAGCTGGGCGAGGCCGAAACGCTCGGCGTGGTAGATCAGCATCGTGTTCGCGTTCGGCACGTCGACCCCGACCTCGATCACCGTGGTCGCGACGAGGGCATCGATCTGACCCTGTCGGAAGCCAGACATGACCCTGTCCTTCTCCTCCCCGTCCATGCGGCCGTGGATCAGGCCGACGCGATGGCCGGCGAGGCGCTCTGACCATTCCGCGAAAGCCGCCGTGGCCGCCCCGGCGGCGACTTTGTCTGACTCGTCGATGAGCGGATAGACGATGTAGGCTTGGCGGCCCGCCGCGAGCTGCTCGCGCACGAAGGCCGCCGCTTGCTCCGTCTGCGTCGTGAGACGGACGCCGGTGATCAATTTGCCGCGCCCGGCGGGCAGTTCGTCGAGGATCGAGACATCGAGGTCGCCGTAGCAGGCGAGGGTGAGGGTGCGCGGGATGGGCGTGGCCGTCATCGCCAGCACCTCGACCGATTCGCCCTGCCCGACCAAGGCCTCTCGCTGCGCCACTCCGAACTTGTGCTGCTCGTCGATCACGGCGAGGCCGAGTCCGTTCTCGAACCCGGCCCGCCCGTGGAAGAGGGCGTGCGTCCCGATCAGGAGAGTCCCGGACGCGGCGCGGGCGGTGGCGGAGAAGAGCGGCAGCTCGCTCGACTCCTCGCGCGAGCCGGTGAGGAGCCGCACCTCCACCCCGAGCGGGGCGAACCAGTCGCGGAAGGTGCGGAAATGCTGCTCCGCGAGAATCTGGGTCGGGGCCATCAGGGCGGCGTCGCAGCCCGACTCCACCGCGAGCAGCACCGCCGCCGCCGCGACGAGGGTTTTGCCCGCGCCCACGTCGCCTTGCAAGAGCCGCACCATGGGCACAGGCGCAGCGAGGTCGGCCCGGACCTCGGCGATGGCGCGGGTCTGCGCCCCGGTCGGAGCGAAAGGCAGGTCCGCGAGGAAGCGCTCCAAGAGACGCCCCGGCCCGCAACGGGCCACCCCGCCACAGGCGCGGTGTTCGGAGCGGCGGCGGAGCAGTTCGAGTTGGAGCGCGACGAACTCCTCCAAGGCGAGGCGGCGACGGGCCGGCTCCAGCTCCTCCATCGTCGCGGGATAGTGCAAAGCGCGGATCGCGGCGGCGCGGCTGACTTCGCCCCCTTCGCCAAGCGGAAGCCCCTCCGGGACAGCCTCGTCAGGCAGGCCTTCGAGAATCCGGTGGATCAGCGCCCGCAGCGGTCTCTGCCCCAGCCCCGCCGCGAGCGGATAGACCGGCACGATGCGCCCCATGTGCGGCGCGGCGTCGGCCCCGTCCTCCTCGATGATCTCGAAATCGGGATGGTCGATCACGACGCGGCGCTTGCCCTCTTTCGGCTGACCGTAGATCACGAGCCGCTGGCCCACGGCGAAGACCTTGGAGAGATAGGGTAGGTTGAACCAGCGCAGGACGATGCGGTTGCCGAGGGCGTCCCCGCCGACCGGCTCGACCACCGCCTCGAAGCTCCGCCGCCCCCGGCCCCGTCCGAAGAGCGTGCGGCAGTCCGTCACTGCGACATGGAGGCAGACGGCCCGGTCCATCGCCCCTTCGGGGAAGCGGTCGAAGCGCGTGCGGTCCTCGTGGCGGCGGGGGAAATGGAGGATCGCGTCGCCCATCGTGGCGAGACCGAGCTTGGCGAGGCCCTCGCGCGTTTTCCGGTCGGGGCGGAGCAGGCCGGTCGCTTCGAGGGGCGTGTCGAAAGACCAAGGGGAGGAGGTCCGCTGGGGCATCGCGGAAGCTACGGCAATCCGCCGCAAGCGCCACCCAGTTCGGAGCACCTCCTTGACGACGGAATGGATTCCATGCAAGCTTCCCCAATCCAGCGCACCCGCCATGACCTCACTCCGCCCGTTCCTTCCGTTGCTTTCCCTCGCTGTCGCGATCCTGCTCATGCCCTCCGCCCATGCGGACGAAGCGGCCAACAACGCGATCATCCAAGCGACGATGCGCTACGTCTTCCAAGAAGCCGGAGTGAACGATCCCGCCGTCACGGTCGAGAAAGTCGCCGGCGGGTACGCCCGTGTGAAGGTCCGCTCCCTTTCGGGTGCGACCGACCCGGCCACCGCCTACCTCAAAGGGCGGGGGGACGGCCAGTGGACGGTGATCACGCTCGGCACCGGCTTCACCGCCGCCGATCTCGCGGAGCTGGGAATACCGGCTTCGCTCGCGAACTGAGTTCCGTAGTGGTCCCTTGGTCGGACGCGCGGCCATGCACGGATACGTGCGAAAACCCGTGGGGAGCCGTCCGCGCAGCGGGAATGCGCCAGCGATTCGGCTTGAAGAAAGCCCACCTTCCTGACAGCCTCGTGCAGATCATGAAACGCCGCCTTTCCTCCTTCGCCATCGCCGCCATCCTCGTCTTCCCCTGCCTTCCCACCGGGGCGCAGGAGGCCAAGCCCGCCCTTCGCGCCGGGGCCGCCACCAGCGTAATCACCCCGCCGCTGGGCGAACCCATCGTCGGCGGCTTCACCCCTTTCCCCGCCGAGCACATCCACGATGAGCTGCACGCCCGCTGCCTCGTCCTCGACGACGGGAAGACCAAAATCGCCTTCGTCGTCTGCGACCTCCTCGGCTTGCACCGCGCCGCCGCCCTCGCCGCGAAGGAGCACATCGAGCGCGAACTTTCCATCCCCCCGAGCCACGTCATGATCTCGGCGACGCATACCCACTCGGCCACGAATGCCTTGGGGAAACCGCCGCGGGCCTATGCCTCCGACATCGAGCCGACCGACTACGAAAAATTCGTTGCCCGCCGCATCGCCGACGGGGTGCGCTGCGCCGTGAACCTGCTGCGACCCGCTGAGATCGCCTTCGGCCACCTCGACGCGCCCGAGCACGTCTTCAACCGCCGCTGGTTCCTCAAAGAGGGCACGATGCCCGAGAACCCCTTCGGCAAGACCGACGAGAAGGTCAAAATGAACCCCGGATCGGCCAACCTCGTCGAGCCCGCCGGACCAATCGATCCGCGCGTCTCCTTCGTCGCGTTGCGCGAACCGGACGGCAAGATCATCTCCCTGCTCACCGCCTACTCGCTCCACTACGTCGGCGGCGTGGGCCGGGCGCACGTCTCGGCGGACTACTTCGGATACTACAGCAAGGCCGTGGAGCGTCTGCTGGGGCAGAAGAACCAGGATCCCCCCGTCGTCGCGATGATGGCCAACGGCACCAGCGGCGACATCAACAACATCAACTTCCGCGAGCCGCGCGGTCGCAAGGAACCCTACGAGCAGATGCAATATGTCGCCAACGACCTCGCCGACAAAGTCGCCGCCGCCGTCGCGGGCCTCGAATGGCAGACAGAGGCCGTCGTCGACGCCCGCTACCGCGAACTCGATGTGAAATGGCGGACCATCCCCGAGGAACTCCTCCAATGGGCACGCGAGACCGAAGCCAACGCGCCGCGCATCGGCGACAAGGCCGTGCTGCCCCTCTCCTACGCCGGGCGCGTCCAGCGCCTCGCCCAAGCCAGCCCCGAGACGAAGTTGCCGGTCCAAGCCTTCCGCATCGGCGGCATCCTTATCGGCACCTCGCCCTGCGAAACCTTCGCCGAGACCGGACTCGAATTCCGCGAGCGCAGCCCCTTCGAAAAATCCTTCATGATCGAGCTGGCCAACGGCTACTACGGCTACATGCCCACCCCGCGCCACTTCGAACTCGGCGGATACGAAACTTGGCCGGGGACGAACAACCTCGAACCGCAAGCCTCCGTGAAACTCCTCGACGCCCTCATGGAGATGGCCGCCGAGTTGAAGGGGGCGAACTGAGAGCGCCATGATCGAAAAAGCATCCCGTCCATCGGTTCGGATTCGCGCAAATTTGCGGGCATTCGTGGCCATTCGCGTTGAAAGACAAAAACGCGAATGGCCGCAGATGGAACGCGAATCACCGCAAATGAAGAGGCTTTGCCGACATCCCTGATCTACCTTGGTGAGTTTCGATTTTGACCACAATCGAAGCAAAACGGAGATAGATGCGAAGCATCAAATGACACGAATCACACGAATAGAGATCGAGAGAATTCGTGTTCATCGGTGTCCATTCGTGGTCAAAATCTCCATTTAACGAAGCAAACTCCATCAAGTAGACGCAATGAACTCCGCCATCACCCTGCGCCGCAAGCTCGATGCCGGGGACATCGTCACCGGTGCCCTCGCCACCCGGCATTTCTGGCCGGGCCTCGTCGAGGTGGCGATGGAGGCGGGACTCGACTACCTCATCATCGACCTCGAACACCTCACCCACGACGCCGAACGGGTCGCGGAAGGTTGCGCCATCGGACGTCGCGTCGGCTTCCCCGTGCTCATCCGCCCGCCCGAGCCGGAATACACCCCCATGCGCCTCGCCATGGACCTCGGACCCTGCGGACTGCTCGTCCCTTGCGTGGAATCCCTCGACACGATGCGCACGATCCAGGACGCCGTCTGGATGAGACCGCGCGGAAGACGCCGCCCCGGAGGCCCCGGCAACGCTTGGGTCGCCGATTTCCACTACGAGACGTGGAAGGCGACCGTCGAGGACCATCTCATCATCCTGCCCCAGATCGAGAGCCGCACCGGGCTAGAAAACGTCCGCGACATCGCCGCCCATCCCCTCACCACCACCATCGCCGTGGGACCCTACGACCTCTCCGCCGACCTCGGCGTATGCTGGAATCCCGACGCGCCCGAGTTGCGCGACGCCCTCGCCACCATCCGCGAAGCCGGTCATGCCGCCGGAAAGCCCATGTGGATGATCGGCGACGGTGCCCGGCTCGTCCGCGAAGGCTACCGCTTCCTCTGCCTCGGCGAACCCATCGCCTGTCTCCAAGCGAAGCTGACGGAACTGGACCGCGCCGCTCGGGGGGCGATCTAACGCGCCACTCAATCCACCTTGCGGGAATACCATAACCTCACCCCCGCCCAAACCACCGGCGGCAGGACCGCGCTGAGGACGAGGGCGAGCGCGGGGTTCTCCTCTCCGCGATGGCCGATCCAGGCGAAGACGAAACCCATCGGCACGCTCCCGGCGCAGAGGGCGGGGAGGAATCGCCGCAAGGGCATCCGCGCCATCCCGGCGAGGCAGGCGACGACTTCGGGCAGCACCGGCATCCAGCGCGAAAGGGCGACGATCCAACCACCCAGCTCCCCGTGGAAAAGGCGCTCCCCTTCCGCGAGCCCGTCCTTCCCCGCGAGCCAATGCGCGGCGCGGCGTCCCCATTTCCAGCAGAGTCCGTAGGCGAGCATCCCCGCCCCGACCGATCCCACGGATGCGAGCAGTCCGCCGAGGAGCCAGCCGTAGACCAACCCCAGCACCGACATCACCGCCGTGCCGAGCACCGGCAGGAACAGATCGGCGACGAGCAGCCCCGTCCCCGCCAGCCAAGCCCAGCCCCGCGCTTCGCGGAAGGACGCGGCCAGCCGCTCCGGCGACATCGCCGCCTCGAAAGCCCCGCCCCAGATCGCGAAGGGGACGAGGACGAGCAGGGCAAGCCCGAGGAAGAGCAGGAGGAGGCGTTTCATGTTACGGCGGAACCATGCTAAGGTGAGGTCCGCTGCCGCGCACCCTCTTTCATGAAACCCCGCCCCGAACCCGTCGATCCCGCCCGCCTCCGCGAACTCGCCCATGCGGTCATCCGCGAGGCCAAGTTCCCCATGCTCGCCACCGTCGATGTCTCCGGCCAGCCGCGCGTGCGACCCGTCTCGCCCGTGCGCGTGGACGAGGACTTCACCGTTTACGTCGCCAATCTCGCGTCCTATCAAAAGACCCAGGAAATCGCCGCGAACCCCCGCGTCGAACTGGCCTACCTCTCGCTCGACCACGACCAGGTTCGCCTCACCGGCACCGCCGTCGTCGAGACCGACGCCGCGATGATCGCCGCGATCTGGGAGAGAAATCCCCTGCTGCGCCAATACCTCGGCACGCCGGAGAACTCCCAGTTCCTACTCTACCGCATCGATCCCTCGCGGGTGCGCTTCATGCGCGAGTGGGCGCTGGAATACCATGAGGTGCCACGGGAGGCGGAGAGCCCCTCGTCATGACACCGGACCGCCAGCCGCTCTTCCATGTCCGGGGCCTGACCAAAATCTACTCCGGCGGCGAGGTGGAGGTGCGCGCCTTGGATGGCGTGGACCTCGACCTCTACGAGGGCGAATTGATCGTGCTGCTCGGCGCGTCCGGCAGCGGGAAATCGACGCTGCTCAACCTCCTCGGAGGGCTGGATACGCCGACCTCGGGGGAACTGAAATACCGCGAGGAGGAACTGGCGGACGCGGACGCCGCGACCCTCACCCGCTTCCGCCGCGACGTCGTCGGTTTCATCTTCCAGTTCTACAACCTCATCCCCAGCCTGACGGCCCGCGAGAACATCGCCCTGATCACCGAGCTGGCGGAGGACCCGATGCCCATCGACGAGGCGCTCGACCTGATGGGGCTGGGCGACCGCGCGGATCATTTCCCCTCGCAAATGTCCGGCGGCCAGCAGCAGCGGGTCGCCATCGCGCGAGCCATCGCCAAGCGTCCCGAGGTCCTGCTCTGCGACGAGCCGACCGGCGCGTTGGATGTGCAAACGGGCATCGCCGTGCTGGAGGCGATCGAACAGGTGAACCGCGAGCTCGGCACGCTGGTGGTCATCATCACCCACAACGCCTCCATCGCCGACATCGCGCATCGGGTCATCCATCTGTCCGACGGGCGCATCACCGAGATCCGCGAAAATGAGGAACGCGGCTCGGTGAAATCGCTGCGATGGTGAGGGACCTCGCGCACACCCCCCATCCGCGAAAATCCGCGCTTCATCCGTGGAAATCTGCGTTCCCATTCTTTTTTGACGCAGATGGCCGCAAATGCCCGCAAATTTCCGCAGATGGAGTGACCGCCCCAAATTCCGAAAGAGTGATGCGGAGGAGTATCAAGAACCACGAATGAACACGAACCCTCCGCCGCCCCAAGCCATCCATTCGTGAAAATTAGTGCCCATTCGTGGTCACAACTCAATTGATAACCAAGTAGATCCGCGAAGCCCACCCATGCATCCGCTCGACCTCAAACTGCTGCGCGACCTTGGCACGATGAAGGGCCAAGTGATCGCGGTGGCGCTGGTGATGGCCTGCGGGCTGGCGGTGATGGTCATGGCGCTCAGCCTCGTGGTGTCGCTGGAGGGAACTCGGGATTCCTACTACCGCGCCCAGCGCTTCGCCGAGGTCTTCGCAGAGTTGAAACGAGCGCCGAACTCCTTGCGCGCTCGGCTCGCGGAACTGCCGGGCATCGCCTCGGTGGACACCCGCGTCCGGGGCGCCCTCACGCTGGATCTGACTGGGATGAGCGAGCCAGCGGATGGGACGATCTTCTCCCTGCCGGACAACCGACCGCAGCAACTCAACCTGCTCCACCTCCGCAAAGGACGCCTGCCGGAAGCGGGAGACCACAACGAGGTGGTGGTGGGCGAGGGCTTCGCCAAGGCGCATGGCTTCGAGCCGGGGCACGAGCTGGACGCCACGATCTACGGCGCCCGCGAACGTCTGCGCATCGTCGGCACGGCACTGTCGCCGGAGTTTATCTACGAAACCCGTCCGGGCGACGCCCTGCCGGACCCCCGTCGTTTCGGCGTGTTCTGGATGAACGAGCGGCGGCTCGCGGCCGCGCTGGATCTGGACGGGGCCTTCAACAGCGTGGCCGCGACCGTCGCCCCCGGAGCGAACCGTCGGGAGCTGATGGCGCGGATCGACACCCTGCTCGAACCCTACGGCGGACAGGTCGCCTACGACCGGGAGAACCAGTTTTCCGCGAAGCAGTTGCACGACGAGATCACGACGCTGCGCGGTTTCGCGATGGCCTTTCCGACGATCTTCCTGAGCGTCGCCGCCTTCATGACCAGCGCCGCGCTGACGCGGCTGATCCGGCTGCAACGCGAACAGATCGCCCAGCTCAAGGCCCTCGGCTACGGTTCGGCGGCCATCGGCGGCCACTACCTGAAATTCGCGCTGGCGATCGTGGGGATCGGCGCAGTCGTTGGCGGCGGGTTCGGGCTGTGGCTGGGACAGGCCATGACCGTGGTTTACCGGCGCTTCTTCCTCTTTCCGGAGCTCCACTTCCATCCGGACTGGGCCAGCGCGGCGGTCGGGCTGCTGGCGGCGGCGGGAGTCTCCCTGCTGGGGGTTTCCGGCGCGGTGTGGCAGGCGGTCAAGCTGCCGCCGGCCGAGGCGATGCGGCCCGAGCCTCCGGCGGAGTTCCGTCGGTCCTGGATCGAGCGACTCGGCCTCCACCGCCTCGCCTCGCCGTCGATGCGGATGGCCTTGCGGAATCTCCAGCGCAAGCCGTGGCAGGCCTTCTTCACCTTGCTGGGCTTGGCCCTGGCCACTTCGATCACCATCATTCCGGGGGCGATGCGCGACGGCATCGCCTACCTGATGGACTTCCAGTGGACCCAGGCGCAGCGTCAGGGCGCGACAGTGAGCTTCATCGAGCCCGGCTCCGCCGCGGCGCTGGGCGCGGTGGGCCGCCTGCCGGGCGTGATGGGCGCGGAGGCCTTCCGGGCGGTGCCGGCGCGGCTGCGGAACGGGCACCGCGAGCGGCGCGTCTCCGTCACCGGGCTGCCGCGCGAGTCCCGGCTCAACCGCCTCCTCGACGAGCGGGGCCGCGCCGTGGCGATGCCGCTCCACGGGCTGCTGCTTTCCGCGAAACTGGCCGAGGTTCTCGGTCTCGACGCCGGGGACCCGGTGCGCATCGAGGTGCAGGAAGGGCGGCGACCGGTGCTGGACACGGTGGTGGCGGGCACAATCACCGACTTCTCCGGCATCGGGGCCTACATGGACATCGACTCCCTGCGCCGTCTCATGCGCGAGGGCGGCACGGTCAGCGGCGCGCATCTCGCGGTGGACGCGGCGCGTTGGGAGGAGTTCCATGCGCAGGTGAAAGCGTCGCCGCGCATCGGCTCGGTGATGCTCACGGCGAAGTTGCGCGAGAGCTTCCAGAAGACGACGGGTGAGATGATGGGAACGATGCAGGCTGTCTATTTCGGCTTCGCGATGGTGGTGGCCTTCGGCGTCGTCTACAACGGCGCGCGCATCGCCCTCTCCGAGCGGCAGCGCGATCTGGCGACATTGCGGGTGATCGGCTTCCAGCCGCGCGAAGTGGCGGCGGTCCTGATCGGCGAACTGCTCGTGCTGACGCTGCTGGCCATCCCCGTCGGCCTCTGGATGGGCGGCCATCTGACGCGGTGGATGATCGAGATGTCGAGCACCGAGACGGTGCGCCTGCCCCTGGTGCTGACCTCCCGGACCTACGTCACCGCCGTGCTCGTGATCTTGGTCTCCTCGGCGCTGTCCTTCGCCGTGGTCAGCCGCCGCATCCACCGCCTGAACCTGCTCGATGTCCTCAAAGCCCGCGATTGACCGATGAACCGGAACGATTCCCCATCCCGTGCAAAGTCCGGCGGACGGAAATCGAAGAAGCGCTCCGGCTGGTGGCGTCGGGCCCTCCTGTGGACTCTCAGCGCGGCTCTTCTCGCCGGCATGGTGGCGGGTCTGCTGCCGCAACCAGTGCCAGTGGAGACGGCGACCGTCTCGCACGGCCCCCTGACGGTCTCCGTCTTCGAGGAAGGGAAAACGCGCATCCGCCACCGCTACACCGTCTCGCCGCCCGTGGCCGGATTCCTGGAGCGCGTGCCCTTGCGAGCGGGCGACAGCATCGAAGCGGGCAAAACGGTACTCGCCACGCTGCGGGCGGAGAGCGCCGGCTTTCTCGATCCCCGGGCCAAGGCGCAGGCGGAAGCGCGATGGAAAGGGGCCGAGGCCGCCGTCCAACTGCGCGGGGAGGAGCTGGAACGGGCTCGGTCGATGAAGGATCTGGCGGAAAAGGAATTCGCCCGCGCCGACGCCTTGCTCGCCTCGTCCGGCATCTCCCGGCAGGAGTGGGACCTCGCGTCGAACCAAGTGCAAGTGCGCGGGCGCGAGGTGAACGCCGCGGAATTCGCCCTGCATGTCGCCCGCTTCGAAGCCGAGCAGGCGCACGCGGCGCTCTTGCAGGCGGACGCGGACGGTAAGGAGGGTGCCTCCCTCCAGATCCTCGCGCCGATCTCCGGCTTCGTGCTGAAAGTCCACGAGGAAAGCGAGCGTGTCGTCGCCGCCGGCACACCGATCCTGGAAGTGGGCGACACGCGCGATCTCGAAGCGGAGATCGAGCTGCTCTCCAGCGACGCCGTCGCGGTGCGGGAGGGCGCGGAGGTTTCGATCGAGCACTGGGGCGGCGAGAAGCCCTTGCGCGGTCGTGTCAGCTTGGTGGAGCGCGGCGGTTTCACCAAAATCTCCGCGCTCGGCGTGGAGGAGCAGCGGGTGCTCGTGCAGGTGGATTTCGTCGATCCCTTTCGGGAAGGCGAGGAGCTCGGCGACCGCTTCCGCGTCGAGGCCCGGATCGTGACTTGGCACGGGGACGAAATCTTGCAGGTGCCCGTCGGCGCGCTGTTCCGTCGCGGGAACGACTGGATGGTCTTCATCGTCCGGGATAGCAAGGCGCTGCGGCGGACCGTCGGGATCGGTCGCAACAACGGCGCTGCCGCGCAGGTACTTTCCGGCCTGGAGGAAGGCGACGAGGTCATCCTCCACCCGCCCGAGACGCTGGAGGAGGGTAGCGCGGTGGCTTCGTCTTGACTTAAGTCAAACTTTGAGAGGCCGGGGGCTTTCCTATTGGAGAGCATGAGGTTCTACGGCACACATTCTGCTTTACCCGCCCCCGGAAGGAGCGGACCTTGCTCCTGTTTCCAGTGAGCGTCTCCCGCATCCATCCCCCCGCTTCCGTTTCCGACGCTGTCGGCCCCGAGGACGCCGATCTCTCCGACTTCCTCGAAATCCTGCAAAGCCTCGTGCGCGAGCCTTCCGTCGTCGGCACGGAGGATTCCTTCTTCCGCGTCCTGCGCCGCGAACTGGACGAGATCGGCGTCTCCGTGGAGCGCTACCTCGGCGTCCTCGTGGCGCGCGGAAGCGATCCGGGGAGCGTCCTCCTCAGCGCCCACATCGACCGCCACGGGCTGCTCTGCACCGGGCCGAACGAATTCCAATACGCCGCCTTCATCGCCGGGAACCAAGGCGAGCTCACCGGCGACTCCGTCTCCGAGCAGACGATGGCCTCGATCACCGGCCGCTTCACCGGACAACGGGTCCAGGCGCACCTCCCCTACACCGGCACCTACCTCGGGCAGGGGACCATCTCCTCCAGCCGCCTCTGCGAATACCGCCGTAACCTCCTCTTCGAGATCGAGGGGCTCGAATTCCTCCAGCCCGGCACCCCGGTCGCCTTCCTCGACCGGCTCCGCGTCTCCGGCACGCACCTCTCCGCCCAGCTCGACAACGTGCTCGGCGTCGCCCTCATCGTCCATCTCTTCCGCAAGGGCTTCGCGGGCACGGCCCTCTTCACCGCGCAAGAGGAGGCGGGGAGAAGCTGGCGCTACGCCCTTTCCTGGCTGCTTCGCGAAAATCGCGCGACGAACCGCCTCCTCGTCCTCGACACCAGCCCCTACCCCTCACCCGAGGCCGCCGACGCGCAGGAGGTGGTGCTGCGCGGGAAGGACGCCGGCGCCGCCTTCGACCCCGCCTTCACCCGCGAGCTGGAGGGGCGATGCCTCGAGCTCGGCATCCCCTTCTCCTACAAGGACCGCTGGATCGAGACGGAGAACCTCTCCCGCGCCAAGCCCATGTCCCTCGGCCGCACTGAACTGGGCCGCCTCGTCGCGGCCTCGCAGGGGCGCTTCACCGGCACCACCCTGCAAATCCCGACGACCGGCTACCACACCGCCGAGGAGACCGCCTCCCTCGCCTCGGTGCGCGCCGCGATCCGTCTGCTCTCCAGTTTCTGCTGACTGCGGCAGGTGGCGAAGCTCCCCGCCAAGAGCGCCAATACGCCCATGAACGTCCATTTCCTCCAGCACGTCCCTTTCGAAGGCCCCGGTGCCATCGAGGCGTGGTTGCTGGAGCGCGGGGCGCGGATCGGATGCACGCACCTCTTCGAATCCGCCTCCCTGCCCGATCCAGTTGGCCTCGACCTCGTCGTGGCGATGGGCGGGCCGATGAGCGCGAACGACGAGGGCTCGCTGCCGTGGCTGGCGGAGGAGAAACGCTTCCTGCGCGAGGTAGTCCGGCGCGGCCTGCCCGTCCTCGGCGTGTGCCTCGGCGCGCAGCTCATCGCCAGCGCCTTGGGAGCGAGGGTCTATCCCGGAAGGGAGCGCGAAATCGGCTGGTTCGAGATCGAGTCGCTCCCTCCCGCCGGCGACGCCTTCCGCTTTCCGGAACGGGCCACCGTCTTCCATTGGCACGGCGAAACCTTCGACCTCCCGGACGGCGCGGTCCATCTGGCTCGCAGCGCCGCGTGCGAGAACCAAGCCTTCCAGATCGGCGAGAAAGTGATCGGCTTGCAATTCCATCTCGAAACCACGCCCGCCTCCGCGCGGGCGCTCGTCGAGCATTGCCGCGACGAACTGGCCGGGGGCGGGTCCGTGCAATCCGAAGCCGACATTCTCGCAGCACCGCCGGAACGCTACGCGGACCTCCATGCTCTGATGGGCGAAGTGCTGGACTATCTGACGCGGAGTCCGTCTTGATTTCTAGCCCGCATTTCCCCCGCCTCGTGATCCGATTGCATGGAAGCGGCGATCGGGATCGACGATGAACCCTCTGGCGTCGATAACGAAACCCTCTTTCTCCAGTCGGCTCCGCTGCTTGGCTCGCAGGCCCTCCTCCATGCCTTGGCTGAGGCGGCCCTCCGCCGCGACGACGCGATGCCAAGGCAGGGTCTCCGACTCCCCCTCTTCGAGCCGGGCGAGGACGGAGGCGACGTGCCGGGGGTTCACCCCCAGAGGACGCGCGATGGAGCCGTAGGTGGTGAAACGCCCCTCCGGAATCGCCGCGACGATCCGCAGCACCTCGGCACGGATGCGGGCGAAAGGGACAGGCTCGCGTTTCGCCATCGGGATTCGCGCGACGGGCGGGGCGTCACTTTTTCACCACCCAGATGTTGCGGTAGCGCACCGGGTTCCCGTGGTCCTGAAGGAAGACGGGGCCGGGGCCGATCTCGTCCTTCTTCTTCGCGCCTCCGGTGGGACTGGGCAGTTCGAGATCCTGATGGATGGGATAGCCGTTGTGCTTCACGGTGATGCGGGCGTTGGCGGTCTTGTTGCCGGTCTCGTCGAATTTCGCGGCGGTGAACTCGACGTCGTAGGTCTGCCAGCGCAGGGGCGGGTAGCAAAGGTTCTGCGCGGGTTCGGCGACCTTGTAGATGCCGCCGCATTCGTTGTCGAGCCCGGCGAGGCCGAAGCTGTCGAGCATCTGCACCTCGTAGCGGCCGGAGACGTAGAGACCGCTGTTCCCCCTCGCCTGTCCACGAGCCTTCGGCATCCAAGGAAGGCGGAATTCGAGATGAAGGACGAAGTCGGAGAATTCCTCGGTCGAAAGCGCCCCCTCGGTCAGCAGCCCGTTCTCGAGCTTCGGGTTCTGCCAATGCTTCGCCGCCGTCTCCTCGGTGCCGTCGAAGAGCACGACGGCGCCCTCGGGCGGGGCCGCACCGAGGGTGGGACTCTCGCGTTCGACGCGGTCGAGAACGAGGCGCAAGCCCGGATCGTTGGCGCTGGTCACGGTGATGGCCCCGTCCTTGAGCGTTCCGACCAGTTCGTCCTTCTCGAAGGCGATGCTGCCATCCTCGCCGCGCTTCGCCGTGGCCGACTCGCGCGGTTTTTCGCCGTCCCATCCCTCGCCGGGCAGCCCGCCCTTGCTGAGAACGGCCTCGAACTCCCCGTCGCCGAGGGCGATCACCTGCACGCCGACCTTGCCATCGGGCGTCTCGCCGAAGTATTCGCCTTGGAGCGCGAAATCGGGATCTTTCGCCGCCTCGGCCGGATCGGCGGTGGCGGCGAATTTCTCGGCGGCATGACAAAGCGGCGGGACGAGACCGGCGGCGAGGAGGAGGACAAGGAGATGGCGTTTTTTCATCGTGGCGGAGGGTTCTGCTTCCTCTCTTCTACAACCCCGCCCGCAAACTTTCAACCCTCCCTTCGCCCGGCAGGGAGCGGCGGCGGAATCGCGCGACGCCTCGCCCTCGCCCGGTGCGCCTGCCATCGCCGAAGGAAGCTGGCGATGGCGACGAAGGCGAAATGAGTCGCGGCAAACAGGGCTGGAAGGAGCAGGAGGCCGGCCGCCACCTTCAACGAAGCCCCGAGGAGGGCGAACAAGCCGAGCCAGCCGAGCGCGCAAACCACGAGGAAGGCGAAGAAGCGGAGCCAGCGGGGGAGACGGTGCAGGCGGAAGCGCAGTCTCAACCTCGCGTCGGAGAGCGCCGCCGCGTCCCGGATCTCCGAAACGAGCAGCCATTCATAGACCTTGCCTCCGGGCCAGAGGACGAAGGTGGCGACGGCGAGCCACAGGAGGAAGGCGGCCACCACCTTGAATCCGATGAGAAGGAGGATCAACCTCCAAGGCTGGGCCACGACGACCCGTCCGAAGGCCGCGACCCACGCGAAGGTCCGCGAAGGGATGGAGAGGGTGCGATAAAGGAGGCTGCGCCGTGCCACCGCCTCGAAGAGGTCGCTCTGATAGAGGCGCATCGAGGGGTCGAGGCGCAGGGCCTCGCGGAAATGGGCCTCGGCGGCGGCGGGATCGTCGAGAGGGTCGAGGCAGACTTGGCCCATGCTGTGGTGCAGGCCGGCGTTGGCGGGGTCGAGGCGCAGGGCTTCGGCGTAGTCGTCGAGCCGCCGCAACCCGTCCTCCGCCGAGGTCTTCTCCAAGCCGTGGATGGAGATGTAGAGGTTGGCGATGTCGGCATCGTCGGGGTCGAGGGTGCGGGCGCGGGCGATGTGCTCCCGCGCCGCCGGGAGACGGAGGCGGTTCAAGTCCGCGATGGCCGCGTAGTAGGGGAAGCAGGCCAGCTCCGGCGCGACCCGCATCCCCTCGGCGGCCTCGCGGGCGGCCTCGCGCCAATGCTCCGCCCCGGTGTGGAATGCCACCGCGGCGAAGCGCGTGCTGGGCGAATCGGGCTGCGCCGAGCGGAGGAAATCGAGATGGCCCTTCGCCTCGGCGAATCGCTTGAGATCGATCAGGGCGAGGGCGGCGTAGTAGTGAGCGTAGAAGTCCCCGGGATCGAGGGAGAGAAAGCGCCGCGCCTCGGCGTGAACCCGTTCGAGATTGCCGGTCGCGAGCAGGGTTTGCAGAAGCTCCCCCGAGCCGACCGGGCGTTCCTCCCCGTCCGAAATGGTCTCGTCGATGTCCATGGATGGAGCGGACAGGGTCGGCTCCCGGACCGCACCCTATCACCTCACCTCGTCCAGCGCCACTTCGCGACCGAGTTCGAGGGAGCGCTGCCCGGCCTCGAGCGCGGCGATGAGCTCGACTTCTTCCGCAACCGGAACGCTGACCTTGTCGCGCAGCACGAGATCGAGGAAGGCTTCGAGGAGGTAGGCGTAGAGGTCCTTCAGGTCCGGCTCGACGCGCAGGTTCCCCTTTTCGCCGAACAACTGGATCGAGAATCCAGCCCGCATCCGCTCCCGTGCGCCGACCATCAGGACGATGTCGAGATCCTTCTCGTGGCGGAGGCGCACGACGTGACCGCCCTCGCGTCCCGTGTTGTGGGCGCTGACGACACCCGGCCCGAGCACGGCGTAGGCCATGGAGAGCGCATGGATCCCGTAGTAGATGAGGTCGCCGGGGCCGGTCACGGTGCAGAGGCGGACGGGACCGATCGCGGCGGCATCCTCGCGCAGCTTCACGATGTCGGGGACGAAGCGCAGGCTGCTCGCGGACATGAATTTCGTCCCGGTCTCGCCGGCGATCTTCGCGATGGCGGCGGCCTCCTTCGCGGTCATGGCGAGGGGCTTGTCGCAGAAGGTGGGCACGCCCTTGCGCAGGGCGGCCTCGGCGTATTCCCACTGCGCTCCGCTGCCGTCGTCGATGAGGATGGCGGCATCGATGTCCTCGACACATTGCTCGGGAGTGTCGGCCACGGTCTCGATCCCGCAGATGTCCGCGATAGTGGCGGCGGTGGTTTTGTCAGGGTCCCAGATCTTCACGATCTTGCCTCCCTCGATCCGCTTCGCCGCCTTCACGAAGGTGCCCTTGAACGACTTGGCCTTCTCCTCGTCGAAGCCGTTGAAGGTCGTCGCAAAGGCGGTGCCGTGGTTCGAACCCGGCA
The DNA here is from genome assembly GCA_002344525.1 of Akkermansiaceae bacterium UBA2367. Taxonomy (GTDB): domain Bacteria; phylum Verrucomicrobiota; class Verrucomicrobiia; order Verrucomicrobiales; family DEV007; genus Arctic95D-9. The sequence continues at coordinate 31,987 of DDTJ01000029.1, read as the reverse complement.
CGCGCGGCTGGGGAGAGGGACCATAGGTGGCACCGTAGCTGGCGGCGGAGACGAGGCCGATGCGCAAGGGTTTAGCGGCGGCGTCTTGGGCGAGGGCGGGCACAGAAGCGGCGGCAAGGCCGACGAGAGATTGGCCGAGGAAGGTGCGGCGGTCGAGGGAGGTGTTCATGGATGCAGATGGAGGCTGTTTTGTCAGGGTTTGATTTCGCGGGGCGTTCCCAGAACGATGCGGAAGCCGTCGCGGGAGTCGGAATAGCCCGGTCCCTTCAATCCAAGACGGACGGCGCAGCGGGCGTTGCCGGGCACGTCGAAGTAGTTGCCACCGCGACAGACCGGGCGGGGGTTCTCGGCGACGAAATAGGCCTCCTCGTGGGCTCCTTGAGGATCGAAGTGGTCGAGGACGATCTCCCAGACCCCGCCGCACATGTCGGCGAGACCGAAGCCGTTGCGGCCCCGCTCCCCGTAGTGGTCCACCGGCGAGACGAAGGCGAAGCCGTCGCTCCACGGCACTTTCGCGAGCGGCCAAGTGCGAGTGCGGCCGGGCAGGAAGTCGATGCCGGAGAGGTTGAGCCGGCCCTCGCCGTCCTCGATCCCGTTGCCCCACCAGAAATGGAGGCTCTCCTTGCTGCCGCCTCGGCAGGCGTATTCCCATTCGGTCTCGGTGGGGAGACGATAGACCAAACCCTCGGGCAGTCGGCCTGCGGTGCGCTCGCGCTCCGTCAGCCAGTCGCAGAAGGCGCGGGCGTCGTTCCAGCTCACGCAGACCACGGGAAAGTCCTCGCGCAGGGGGAAGGGGAAGTTCGGATCGCGCCAGCTTTTCCCCTCCATCGGTTTCCAGGGGTGAACCACCTCCTCGGTGAAATGGTAGCCAGTCCACTCGGGATCGAAGCATTGCGTCGTCCCGCCCGGCTTCTCCGCGTCGGTGACATGGCCGCTCTCCTCCACGAAGCGGCGGAACTGCCCCATCGTGACTTCGGTGCGCCCCATCCAGAAGGCCTCCTTCACCCGCGTCAGGCGCGGCGAGCCGCCCTCGAAGGATTCACGCGACGTTCCCGGCGTGGCCCCGCCCTCGATTCCCGTGGCCCAAGCCTTCTCCTCCGGCGTGCTGCCCATGAGGAACTCGCCGGGCGGAATGGCGAGGAGTTCGAGGGAGGTATTCGCGCCGAGGTCGATGTGTTTCGCTTCGCCTTCCTGCGCCAACAAGGGAGCCAACGCGAAGATCGCGCTGAAAAGGACGACGGGAAAGAGGCTTCGGAAGATCGGGGATAGAGCGTTCATTTACTAATCGGCTGAGAAATCCGCAAATAGGCAAACAGATCGCGGATCTGCTGCTCGTCGAGCCCTTCGAGCAGACCCTCGGGCATAAGGCTCCGTCCCATCGGCTCGACCGTGTCGATCTCGTCGGCGGACAGGGTCAGGTCCTGCCCGTCGAGGCCGCGCAGGACGGTGACTTGGTTGTCGCGGTCCACTTGGAAGCCGCCGAGGGTGCGGCCGTCCTTGGTCTTCACGGTGATGAACTGGTAGCCTTCGCGGATCTCGGCGTTGGGGTTGACGATGCTGATGAGCATGGTGCCGAGGTCGTCGCGCTGGTAGCCGGTCAGCTCGGGTCCGATGTTGCCGCCCTTGAAGAAGAGCTTGTGGCAGCTCGCGCAGCGCTGCATGTAGAGCGCCTCGCCGGCGTAGGGACTGCCGGGGGCCTTCTTCAGCGCGACCTCGACCTCGGCGATCTTCGCGTTGAAGTCCATGCCCCCGGCCACGGGCGCGGGGAGGAGCTTCACGGCGGCGATGCGGACGCTCTCCTCGGAATGGGAGCGGAGCTGGTCGGCGACGTCGTTGGGAACGAGCGAGAGCGGCAGCGCACCCGATTGCAGGGCGGCGATCAGATCGCCCGTCCACGTGGGACGGCTCGCCAGCAAGGTGAAGGCGGCGGGCCGGACGGCCTCGGGCAGGGAGGGCAGGGCCGCGAGGGTCGCCCCGGCGATGTCGGCGGAGTCGTAGGCCCCGAGCGAGGCAAAGGCGGCGCGGCGCAGGTCGGCCTCGCCCTCGGAGGTCGCTAGCTTCAGCAGCACGGGCACGGCCTCGGCGCGCTTCACCTCGCCGAAGCTGCGGGCGTAGCGGAGCCGCTCGTCGAGCGGGGCCTTCGCGTCGGCGACGAGGGCGAGGGCCTCGGTCACGGCGGAGGGATCGCCTTGGCGCAGGCGGATGCCGAGGGAGGCGCCGCCGGACTCGCTCATCGCGGCGAGCAGCTCCTCGGGCAGGGCGGTCATGGTGCGGCCGCGGTAGGCCTCCTCGAAGCCCTTCAGCAACTGCCCGGCCTGCTCCGGTCCCGGCGCGAGGCGGAGGAGCTTCGCAAGCAGGAGGAGATCCTGCCGTTTCCCCTCGACGGAGAAGCGCCGCGCGATGCGCGGGAGGATGTGCTCCTTCACGAGCGGCTCGTCCCAGAGGGTGCGGTTTTCGAAGAGCGCCATCACGTCTCCGGTCGAGGCGGGCAGGTGCGCCTCCAGCACCCACCAGCAGAGCAGCGGGATGAAGGGATCATCGAGGTCCTCGTCGCGCCCGAGGATCGCGGCGAGCAGGGGGAAGGCTTGCTCGTTGGCGAGACGGCGGGCGGTGGAGGCGAACTGCGAGCGCACCTCGGCGTCGGACTCGACCGCGGCGCGGGCGAGGAGGGCCTCGAAGACGTTCGTCGCGAGCGGATAGGCCTCGGTGCGCTCGGGCGGCAGCCCGAGATTGCGCTGGATGCCGTAGGCGTCGCCTAGCAAACGCACCGTCCAGAGCCGCACCGCCGCATCGGCATGGGCGACGGCCTTCTCCGCCGTGGCGTCGTCCAGCCCGGCGATCTGGTAAAGCGCCCAGAGCGCGTGGAGAGCGGCGGGGCCGGTCGAGTTGAGGACCGTCTCCTTCAGCTTCGGCACAATCGCCTCGTCGCGGCGCTCGCCGAGGAGACGGACGGCGGCGGTGCGGTGCCACTTGTTCGGATGTCCGAGCAGGGCGATCAGCTCGTCATTCGATTTTCCGGCGAGGGCGAGGTCCTTCTCCAGCGGCCTCCCCTCCCCCGCGACGCGGTAGATGCGGCCCGTCGTCGGATCGATCTGGTTTTGATAGTGCTGGCCGTGGGCGATGTAGAACTCGTACATGTCGGCGACATGGAGCGAGCCGTCGGGCGCGTTGGCGAGATAGACGGGGCGGAAGGCCGGGTCGCTGCTCTTGACGAGAGTGCCGCGGTCCACCGTCTCGAAGGTCGAGCCGCGCGGATTCCACTTCGTCGCGATGATCTCGTTGTGGAGCGGGTCGATGGCGAAGAGCAGCCCGCGCAGCGCGTCCGGCATCGCGGTGCCGTCGGCGAAGGCCCCGAAGTGGGTGAAGCGCACCACCGCGTCCTCCGTCGCCATCATGGGCAGGTCGCCGAAGGCGTAGGGATTGCGCGGCGGGCCGAACTTGCCGGGATCGACACCCTGCATCAGGTAGAAGCCGCCCTGCACGTAGTGCCAGCCGCGCGTGCCGCCGCCGTTGTGGCCCGAGTAGAGCCGCCCGACGGAGTCGAATTCGAGACCGAAGGTGTTGCCGCTGCCCTCGGCGAAGATCTCGAAGGCTCTCGTCTCCGGCTGGTAGCGCCACACCATGCAGCCCTCGAAATAGACGCCGAGGTGCCCCTCCGGATCGAGGCCGGGACGCACCACGCGGCAGGAGACGGTGCTGCCCTGCCCGCCGTAGATCCAGCCGTCCGGCCCCCAGACAAGGCCGTTCGCGGCGGAGTGGCTGTCCTCGAATCCGAACCCTGACAAATGCACCACGGGATCGCCGTCCGGCACGTCGTCGCCGTCCGTGTCGGGGTAGAAGAGCAGGTAGGGCGCGTTCATCACCCAGACGCCGCCCTTGCCCGGCAGCACGGCGTTGGCCATGTTCAGCCCCTCGACGAAGACCTTGCGCGAGTCGTAGCGTCCGTCGCCGTCGGTGTCCTCGTGGATGGTGACGAGGTCCGCGCCGGGATCGTGGTGCGGCGGGGCGAGCGGCACCTTGTCGTAGTGAGCGCGGTAGTAGCGGTCGCGGCTGAGCATCCTCAGGCCCGCCGGATAGGGATACTGGTTGGAATGGATCGTCCAGAGCCGACCGCGTCCGTCGTAGCTGAAATGGAAGGGCTGGGTGACGTCCGGCTCGGCGAGGAGCTGCTCGACGGTGAGGCCGTCCTTCGCCGTGAAGGTCTTCGCCGCTTCCTCCGGGGAGAGCTTCGGCCCGTGGACCTGCTCGGCGCGACCGAGGACGCGGTTCGATTCGCGGAACTCCTCGTAGGCGGCGCGGGCGGGCTTCTCGGCCAGCGCCTTGCCGGGCGTGTAGTCGGCGGAGGCGAGCAGCTCCCACTCGCCCTCGAAGATGCACTCCCAGAAGTAGTTCATCAGGAATGGCGCCTCCTTGCGGAAGCCGACGGCTCCATCCGCCGGACTGGTCTTCACCGCGACCTCGTTCCACTGGCCGGGCGCGAGCGTGCCGACGGGCACCTTGTAGCGGAGAATGCCCGGCTCGCTCCCGCCGCCGATCTTCACGCCGTTGACCCACACCTCATGGACGCCGGGCAGGTCGCTGAAGTTGAAGCCGACCGACTCCTCGAAGAGGTTGCGCTCGTGCTTGCTGAAGAAGCTGTCGTGCGGCTTCACCCAGCAGCGCAGCCAAGCCGTGCCCTCGGACGGGATCGCGCCGGGGACCTTGGCGGGCTGCCAGTCGGCGGAGGCTGGCCCGGCGAGGGCGAGAGTGAAGAGGGTCAGGAGGGTGGCTAGATAGGGTTTCATGGGAGAAGGGAAAGGAGTGGTTGCGCGAGGGTGGAGGCTGGAGCTTGCGTAGCGGCGCTTCCGCCGCGATACTTGAAAAAGGATGACTCTTCTGGAAAGCACTGTCGAAAAACTGAAGTCCCTGCCGGACGAGGAGATCGCCGCCGTGCGCCGATACATCGACGAGTTGCGCCCCTCCACGGAAGGCCGTTTCGACGATCTGCTCGGATGCCTGACGGAGGACGAGTCGGACCGCCTCGCCGCCGCCATCGAAGAAAGCTGTGAACGCCCCGAGACGAATTGCCGAAGCTGGTAGAGTGGTGATCGACACCAGTGCGGTCATCGCCCTGTTCCGGGGGCTTGCCGCTGCTGGCAAATGCTTCAACGCGGCGCGGGAGGTGTGGATGCCCGTGACGGTCTTGGGAGAGCTTCACTGCGGGTTGCGGAAATGCGACCGCCCCGTCAAGGAAAGCCTCCGCATCGCGGAACTCCGGGACCGCTGCTCGCTGATCCCCATCGACGAGGAGACCGCGATGCAATATGCCCGAATCCATGGCGACTTGGAAAAGGCGGGAACCCCGATCCCGGTCAACGACCTCTGGATCGCCGCCCTCGCCATGCGCCACGACCTGCCGCTGCTGGCAAAGGATGGGCATTTCTCCCGAATCGACGGCCTCGATTTCGTGGCCTTGTGAGGGAAACCCAAGCGCCTCCGCCATCCCAGTCGGTTCCCCCGCTGCGGGGCAGGCGTGCTCGGCGGCGAGGGGGAATCCTTGCGTTTGCGGGGAATCGGGATCGCATTCACCACAAAACCTGCGGTGAATACGCGCGATCCGCGAGGGGAACTGAGCGATGGAGGAATGCGGCATGGGTGAGTGGGTGAGTGGGTGAGAATCGCCTACTCCGGCTTATTGCTGACGGCTTCAGTTGTTTGCTTTCGGTTACGTGTGAGAAATCTCCCAAGGAAACCGATTAAGTTGAAAGGAACGATGCCGAAGTTGACAGCCACTCCAGAAACCCCTCCAACCGCCAATCGTTGACCGAACGTTTCATTCACCGTCGGCGAAAGAGTGCTGATCAAAATTGAGACCACGACAATCGCGACCTGCTGCAAGAGGGTTCCGACCAATCCAAATCTCCACGAAATCACCAAGCCCGCGATCAAGACCAGAATCGATGCCGGACCAAGGAATGAACCAAGGAGCCAGTAGGGAGACGTGAACAGGTTCATCCGCTTCGTTTACTCAATCCTCACCACCTGCCCCGTCCGCGCCGACTCTTCGGCGGCGAGACAGGCTCGCACGGCCTCGCGCGACTCCTGTGGGGTGATCGCCGTGGGCCGCTCGCCGTCGAGGACGCATTGGACGAAGTAGGCGAGCTCGTCGCGCAGGGCTCCCCGCAGCTTGCCGTGCTGCGTAGGCCAGTAGGTCGTGTCGGGGCACCGCGCCCCGTCCTTGTCCACGACCATCAGGTTCGGATGGGTGTCGTGGATCGAGATGGAGCCCTCCGTGCCGACGATCTCCAGACGCTCGTCGATCTGGAAGGGCGTCGTGTCGGGCAGGCACCAGACCGCCTCGAGGATGCACGAGGCCCCGCTCTCCAGCCGGTAGATCACCTGTCCGAGGTCCGGGTTGGCGTGGTCGCGGACCTGCACGGTCTGCGCGTAGGCGCTGACGGCCCGCGATTCGCTGAACCAGAACATCAGGTCGGTGTCGTGGACTCCGTCGCCGATGATGGGGCCGATCTTGTCGAGCACCGACGCGCCCACCCAAGCGGGCAGGTTGCGACGGGCATACATGGAGACGATCTTGCCGATGCGTCCTTCGGCGATGGCCTCCTTCGCCGCCGCGTAGCGCGGATTGAAGCGGCAGATGTGGCCGACCATGAAGAAGCTGCTCGCCTTCTCCGCCGCCGCGACGATGCGGTCGCAGTCCTCCACCGTCGAGGCCATCGGCTTTTCGAGGAAGACGTGCTTGCCCGCCTCCAGCGCCGCCACGGCAGGGTCGGCGTGCTGGTCCCACATCGTCGTGATGCTGACCGAATCGATCTCCGGGTCGGCGAGCATCGCGTGGTAGTCGGTGTAGGTCTTCGCGACCCCGAACTTGCCCTCCACTTCGGCGAGACGCTCCGGGTTGCGCGTGCAGACGGCGGCAATCTCCACATTCGGAATCGCCGCCAGCGCCTCGCAATGTTTCTCCCCGAACCAACCGAGCCCGAGGACGGCGTGTTTTAGTTTTTTCATAGTTTTAGAGTGTTGTTCGACTGGTTTTATTCTGCGCTGCCATCCGGCAGGGTCGTCAAAAGATTCGCATCGCGTGCCAGCAGCCATTTGCCGTTCTGCTTCTGCAAGATCGAAAGAGTATGTCCTGAGCGCGTTACAGGTGGAGCCCCATTGGGCGGAGTCACGACCACCTTCAATTTCGTCCACATATACGCCCAATCTCCGAGCACCTTGATCTCCTGAATTTCGCTGGTTCCGTCGAATTCAGGCGACTCCTGCCCATGCGGTGAAGCGGCTGCCGCCGCAAAATCCGATTTTCGCATCGGTGGCTGGCCGGGAATCAGGAACACTATATCATCAGCCATCAGATCGAGGACGCTTTCGATATCTCCGGTCTTTGTCGCCTCCATCCAAGACGCTATCAATTCGCGGATTTCTTGTTCGTCACTGGACATAGTGATCTTTCTTTGCGGAACAGGGTTCAGCTTCTCAAACAAGCGGGTCGATCCATTTCACTCCGGGGAAGCGCGCGAAATCCCGGTCGTTCGAATGCACGGTCGCGCCATGCTCGATCGACAGCGCGGCGATGAAGGCGTCGCTCGCTAGATTGCCTCCCTTCCCGGCGGCTTCGAGCAGGTCCATCGCCAGCTCCATCGACCGGACGCCGCCAGCGAGCCACTGCGCCACCGGCGTTTCCAACCACGATTCGACCCGCTTGCGGGCCTCTGCCACGCTCATCGGATTCTCGCTCAAAGTCGGATGGGTCATGAGACGGACAAAAGCGAGACCGACCAGCACGGGGATGCCCACCGGTTCCGTTCCCGAGAGTGCGTCCTCCCACCATTTCTTCGCCTTCCCATGCTGCGGCGAGGTCGAGTCGTAAGCATAGACGAGGAGGTTGACGTCGGGGACGATCATGGCTCAGCGGGCGTGATCTTCGGCTTCGAGCTGGTCGAAGAGCTGGTTGAGGCTTTCCCCGCGGAAGGCGGCCTTGAGTCCCAGCGCGTGGGGCTTCACCTTGTAGGGGCGCTTTGAGGCGGCTCCCTCGACTGCGGAGAGTCCGATCCGAAGGAGTCGGTCCAGCTCCTCCTTGAACGAGCGCCCACTCAAGTTCGAGCGTTGGCGAACTTCCGACAAAAGCGCATCATTGATGTCAATTGTTGTTCTCATCGAAGCATCATGATGCCGAACATCGCCTTAATCAACACTTTTTACCTTTTACAGGCGCGGCTCCGCCGCGCCTACCACGGCGGCAACGCCATCGTCCCGCCGTCGAGCACGATGCTTGTCGCATTGATGTATTCCGAATCCTCGCTCAGCAGGAAAGCCGCCGTCTTCGCGATGTCGGAGGGCTGGCCGAGGCGTCGCACGGGGATCTTCTTGGCGACTTCGGCGTAGAGCTCCTCGACCGGCTTGTCCCAGCCGTCGCAGGTGGCGGCGAGCATGGGCGTGTCGATGGTGCCGGGGCAGATGCCGACGACGCGCACCTTGCCCGCGTGGTCGGCGGCGAGGCAGCGGATCAGCGACTCCAGCGCCCCCTTCGAGGCGCAGTAGAGGGCATGGGCGGGGAAGCCGATGAAGGCGGCGACCGAGGTGGTCACGAGGAAGACCCCGTTGCCCGAGGCCTCCATCGCGGGGATGGCGTGCTTCGCGGTCCAGAGGACGCTCTTCACGTTCACGCCCATGATCTTGTCCCAAGCGGCCTCGTTGAACTCGGTGACCATGCCCTTGCCCCAGACGCCCGCGTTGCAGTGGACGCCGTCGAGGCGGCCGTATTCGACGACAGTGAAATCGACGAGGGCCTTCACGCTCTCCTCCACCGAGACGTCGGCGTGGATGAAGCGCACCTCCTGCCCCGCCTTGCGGAGTTCCTCCTCCAACGCCTCGCCCCGGTCCTGCTGGTTCGAGGTGGTGACGACCTTGGCCCCGAGCGAGGCGAAATGCCGGGTGCAGGCCTCGCCAATGCCCGAGGTGCCCCCGGTGACGAGAATGACTTTGTTGTTCAGGTTCATAAGATGGGGAGTTGAGAGTCGGTAGTTGAGAGTTGAGAGTTTCGGAGTCAGCGCAAGCCGCTTATTTTCTGCCTCTCAACTCTCAACCCTCAACTATCAACTAAAGAGCTACCAAGGAAGGTCTTCCTCCTTGTCGAATTTCATATATTCGACCACTGCCCCATCCTTGAGAACGAAGGCGACGGTGAAGTTCGGCGAAGGCTCGAAGGGTTCGAGGATGACCTCCTCGCCCGCGATGGCCGCCTCGATGTCGTCGACGCGGTAGGCGACGTGGGGCATGTCGCGGACGGGTCCGGTGACGGGACTGTCGGCCTCGAAGCGGAGGAACTCGACCTTGTAGGGATGCTTGCGCGGGTCGGTGACCCAGACGCGGGTGTCCTCGACGAAGAACTCGCCGGGCTGGCTCTCGGTGGTGGGGAGGCCGATGTGGTGGAAGGTTTTCTTCATAGGAGTCAGGAGCAGGAATCGAAGCGAAGCGGAACCGCAGGTAGCCGGAGTGCAACGTAGGCAAATAGACGGAACGCAACGAAGTCAATCTAGGAGCTAGCAGTCTGTCGGACTTGCATGTTGAATTTTTAGTAGCTCGTTGATAATCATATATTTAATTTTGAACTCGGAAATAATTCATTATCAATAAGTTGTGAATAAAGTCCGACGGGCTGCCAGCTATCGGGTCACGGGCATCGGGTTCTCGACCTTTCCCGGCGGACGCATTCCGGCTCCGGGCTTGCCTTGGTCTCCGAGATCGGCTTTCACCGCCTCGGCCAACTCGCCGAGCCGGGCGACGATTTCAGGATACTGCTCCGCGACGTTCTCCGAAGTGTCGGTGTCCTCGACGACATTGAAGAGGAGAGGCCCCTGCAATCCGGCGCCCCGCTTGTAGCGAGGGTGCTGGGAGAACTGCTCCAGCGGCAGGAAGAGCTTCCATGGTCCGGATCGGACTGCCTGCAGTTGGTCGAGGTCGTAGTAGGCGAAGACTTCCCAAGGGCTCTTCGCGTCCGCCTCGCCGAGAATCAGCGGGACGATGTCGCGGCCATCGCGCTTCACGCCGTCGTCCTTTCCTCCGGCGAGCTTCACGAAGGTGGGGTAGAGATCCATCGTCGAGCTCAACTCCTCGCAGACGGTGCCTGCGGGAATGCGGTCCGGCCACCACATCAGGCAGGGGACGCGGAAGCCACCCTCGCTCGTGGTATAGCCGCGCCCGGAGAGCGGGAGGTTGGAGCCGAGGCTGAGGTCGTCGGGCTCGCTTGCGAGGGGCGAGCCGTTGTCGGAGGTCCAGACGACGAGGGTCGATTCCGCGAGGCCGAGTTCGCGGAGCTTGTCGAGGATCGCGCCGGTTGACCAGTCGAGCTCCTCGACGGAGTCGCCCCATGGCCCGTTCCTGCTCTTGCCGCGGAACGCCTCGCTGGAGTAGGGCGTCGCGGTGCTCCCGGGCATGGCATGGGGCAGGTAGAGAAAGAAGGGACGCTCGCGGTTCTCCTCGATCCAAGCGAGGGCCTCCTCGGTGTAGCGTCTTGTCAGGGTGTCGCGGTCGGCGGGGGCCTCGACGACCTCCTCGCCCCGCATCAGGGGCAACGGCGGCCAGTGCGAGCCGTCCTGCTCCCATACCCGCTCGGTCATGTCGTCGGAGTAGGGGATGCCGAAGAAATGGTCGAAGCCCTGCCGGGTCGGGAGGAACTCGGGCTGGTCGCCGAGATGCCACTTCCCGATATGGGCGGTGGCGTAGCCCCGCGCCTTGAGCGCCTCGGCGAGGGTGGTTTCGGCGGGGTTCAGGCCGTAGGGGGAGACGGGGCGCAGCACTTGGTGGTCCCGTGGATTGAGGTGCATGCCGACGCGCTGGGCGTAGCAGCCGGTCATGATGCTGGCACGCGAGGGGGTGCAGACCCCGGAGCTGACATAGAAGTGGGTGAACTTGCGCCCCTCCGCAGCCATGCGGTTCAGGTTCGGGGTGCAGTGCAGGGTCGATCCGAAGGACTCGATGTCTCCGTAGCCGAGGTTGTCGCAGAAGAAGATGATGAAGTTCGGGGGGCGCTCCGTTCCGGCAAGGATTGGGGAGGCGGCGAACAGGATCGCGGCGAGGAACTGGAGGAGGAGTTTCATCGTATTATTGCTAGGGGCCGTTAATGCACGGACTCTACTGATTACCGATCACTGTTTACTGATCACCCTCCACCGCCCGATCCGCCATGCGGAAGAAGTCGTTCTCCGGGGCGTAGCCGAGCACGGTGCGGGCGCGGGTGATGTTGATCTCGAAGGGATGGTAGTCCGGGCAGCGGATCTCGACGGTGGGCGTGCCCAGCTTCGCGGAGAGGTAGTCCGCCGCGACGCGGTAGTCGAAGGGCGACGGCCCGGCGATGTTGAAGACCTGCCCGTTGGCCGAGGGATTCCCCAGCATCAGGCCGAAGGCCTGCATCACGTCGTCGATGTGGACGATGTGCCGCCGCAGGGGCGTGCCTTGGGCGTCGGTCAGGATGGGGATGCGCTCCTCCTGCGCCTTCACCAGCGCGAGGATCTCGTCGGTGATCTCCCCGAAGCCGTGGCCGGGCTCGGAGGGATCGACATTTCGCAGCAGCGAGAAATGCCGCAGCAGGTCGTCGCCCTCGAAGACCCACGACGAGCGCAGCACCGTGAAGGGCACGCCATACTGCACCGCATACTGCTGCGCCATCGTCTCCTCCATCACCTTGGAGAAGGCGTAGTAGCCGGGATAGGCGGCGAGGGGATGGTTCTCGTCGATGGGGATGGGCTGCGGGTGGAACCAGATGCCGCAGGCCGCGTCGCCGCCGAGGAGGAGGAACTGCTCCACGCCCTGCTTGCGGCACGCTTCGAGAATGTGGAAGGTGCCCTTCACGCTGACGTCGAAGAAGGTGTCCGCGTCCTCCTTCGTCGTGGCGAGCTGCACCACGAGATCGGCACCGCGCACGGTCTCCTCGACTGCGGCGGGATCGGTGATGCTGCCTTTGACCGACACGATGCCGGGGCCTTCGACCGGCGTGCGGTGGACGAGCGCCCGCACCGGCCAACCACGCTCCGCGAGCAACGCGAGGGCGCGACGGCCCAATTTTCCCCCAGCTCCGAAGATCGCGACGGTTTTGCTCATGGGCGAATTATGGCCGCGAACCGCGAGGAAGGCTTGGCGCGAACCGTCAATCTTTGGTATTTTCCGGCCATGAGCACGATTGCGGAAAAAAGCGAAGCCCTCCGCTTCCAGCGGGAGTTCCTCGACCATCTCGGCGGGGGCTTGCAACTTTCGGCCCTCTTCGAGAGTCTGCCGAACATCGCCTTCGTCGCCAAGGACCGCGAGAGCCGCTTCGTCCGGGCGAACGCGCGCACGCTGAAGATCTTCAACGTCGAGCACGAATGGGAGATGCTCGGCAAGACCGACGCCGACTTCTTCTCCCGGCCTCTGGCGGAGAGCTTCCTCGAGGAGGACCGCCGCGTCATGGACAGCGGGGAGACGCGCACCTACTACGCCCAGATGGTGCCCGACATCGCCGGGCCGCTGAACTGGTATGTCGTCACCGTGGCCCCGCTGTGCGACCGCGGCGAGGCCATCTGCGGCGTGGCCATCGTGCTCTACGACCTGCACGAGGTCGGCGGGGTGGCGCATTCCTTCTCCCAGCTCGAGCCCGCGCTACGGCATCTCCACACCCGCTTCAGCGAGCCGGTCACCACATCCGAACTGGCGGCGCTCTGCCATCTCTCGGAGCGGCAATTCACCCGCGTCTTCCGCAGTCTCCTCGGCGAGCCGCCGATGCGCTACCTCATCCGCCAGCGCCTCCGCGCCGCGCGGCACGAGCTGATCGCGACCGACCACCCCGCCGGAGCCATCGGCATCGACTGCGGCTTCTACGACCAGAGCGCCTTCACCCGCGCCTTCCGCACCGAGACGGGGATGACCCCGGCCACCTACCGCGAACGCCACCGGCGCGAGGTGGAGGGGAAGTGAGGGGGAAAACCGAAGCTCGAACCTCCCGCGAAAATCCCTCCACTCACCTCTCCGGCGCGTGTTAGTAAATCACCCGCTTCCAGCGTTTGTGCATCCAGATCCACTGCTCGGGGTGGCGCAGGATGATGCGCTCGATCGCCTCGTTGAATCGCTTCGTGCTCTGCCGCAGGATGTCCTTGGTGCGTCCCTCGGCGGGGACTTCGACGGGTGGCTCGAAAAGCAGGACATGGCTGCCGTCGGGCTCGCGCCAGCTCGACGCGGGGATAACGGGTGCGCCGGTGAATTGCGCGAGGACCGCGAGGCTCTTGAAGGTCAGGGCGGGATGTCCGAAGAACTCCGAGTCGATCCCATATTGGGGCATCGAGAACTGGTCGAAGACGGAGACGACGATGTGGTTGTCCTCCAACAAGGCCAGAATCTCGTCGAGCGAGCCGCTCTTCTCCAGCGTGCCGAAGCCGGCCTTTTGGAACCGGCGCATCACGAAATCGTTGAACCACTTCGGCTTGAGAGGGCGGCGGATGAAATGGAAGAGGCCTCGGTATTGCCGGAACTGCGACAGGCCCGCCACCGTCGAAACCTCCCAGTTCCCGAAGTGCCCGGCGAGGAGGAGGACTCCCCTGCCCTTCTCCAAGGCGGCGATGAGGTGCTCCCCTCCCTCGACGCGGACCAGCCCGGCCCGCCTTTTCTCCGAAAGGAAGGCGAAGCGGACGAACTCGCCGAGGAATTTGGCGAAGTGGGCGTAGAAAGCCTGGGCGATCTCCACGATACGGGGCTCCGTCAAGGTGTCGCCGAAGACTCGGCGCAGGTTCTCCATGACCACCTCGCGGCGCAGGGGCAGGGCGCGGTAGATCATCCTGCCATACCAAGGCACGGCCATCGTCGCGGGCTCGACCGTGGCCACCGCCGTGGCCCCGGTTTCGGTGTGGGTCGTGGAGACGGAGATGGAGGCGACGCGGTGGCGGTCCATCACGGCGCGTGCCCGCTCGGTCGGCACGATGCGGGGCTGCCCGTAGCCGTCGCGCGAGACGGAGAAATCGTGCGGCTCGATCATGCCGAGGCAGATCTCCTTCGGGAAGAGCTTGCAGCAGGCCTCCTTCGCCGCGAAGCGGGCCGCGAGCTTCTGGGCGCGGACGGGGCCGCCGGACCCGGCGTCGGCCAGCTCCTCGTCGGAGAAGAAACGTCGCAGCCCCTCCACGTCGAGATCGACGAGGAGCTTCTCGATGCGGGAGATTTCGACTGTGTCGATGCCATTGCGCATGGTTTGCAGGGAGACGCCGCCTCTTATCGCTCCCCGCGAACCACCAAGGACACGTTCATCCCGCCGAATCCCCGGCAGACGAGCAGCGCGATATTCCCTCGCGGTTTCGCCGCCTCGCGCGAGACCGGAAAGGGTGCGATCGCCGGGTCGACCCTGTCCAGTGTGGCGATGCCGGGCACGACGCCCCGCCGCAGCGCCTCCAGCGCCATGACGAGATCGACGATGCCGGAGGCGGCGATGAGGTGGCCGTAGGCCCACTTGAAGGCGGTCACGGGCGGGAGGTCGTCGCCGAAGACCCGCCGGATCCCCGCTGCCTCGGTGGCGTCGGAGGCTCGGTTGCCGTTGCCGTGGGCGCAGATGAAGCCGACCTCCTCCTTCGCGACCCCGGCCGAGGCGAGGGCCTCCTCGATGGCGCGGCTCACCCCGTTGCCGTCGGGAGCGAGATCGACGATGCCGGCGGCCTCGTTGCAGCAGCCAAAGCCGAGGAACTCTCCGATGACCTTCGCCCCGCGCGCCCGGGCCTCGCTTTCCCTCTCCAGGACGAGGGAGGCGGCGCCCTCGCCGAAGACGGTGCCGTCGCGCCCGGCGCCGAAGGGGCGCGGGGCCGAGCCGGACATCAGCCCGAGCTTGTGGTAGTAGTAGACCATCTCCGGCTCGAAGGGCGCGTCGTGGCCCGCCGCGGTGATGCGGTCGGCCTCGCCGTTGCGGATGGCCCAGGCCGCCTCGGCCACGGCGAGGACGCCGCCGGAGCACTGGTTGGTGATGCAGGCGTTGGTCCCCTTGTATTGGCCGCGGATACCGACATGGCAGAGCACGTTGTTGGGCAGGTTGCGCAGCAGCCACATGGGGGTGACGAGGTTGCCGAGCTCTTGGCCGAAACGGGGCAGTTCCCCCTGCGCCTCGGTCATGAGGGGGAGGTAATCGTAGTTGCTGTGGTAGTTCCCTCCCCCGCTCCCGACGACGAGCCCGGTGCGGTCGTTCCACGCCTCCTGCTCGGATTCGGGGAGGGCGTCGCGGTGGGCGGGCAGACCGGAGTCGGCGAGGGCCTGCTCGGCGGCGTAGATGCCGAACAGGTCGGTGCGTCCGATGGTCTTGTGCAGCTTGCGGTCGCTGACGAGTTCGCGGGCGGAGAGCTGCACCTCGGACGCGACTTGCACGGGCCATTTCGCCGGGTCGAATTGGGTGAAGGTCCGCACCGCCGTCTCGCCGCGCTCAAGGCGGTCCCACACTTCGGCGACGGAGCCGCCCGCGCCGCACACGATGCCGCTGCCGGTGAAAACGATGGGGTCGCTCATGCCTGCACCTCCTCGGGGTTTCTGAAAACGAGAGAGCTGTTCGACCCGCCGAAGCCGAGCGAGTTCGACAGGGCCGCGCGGATTTTCATTTTTGCGGGCTCTTTCAAAACGAGGTTCACGTCGCAGTCGGGGTCGGGCGTGGCGTGGTTCGCATTGACCGGGGCCACGCCGTCGCGGATGGCGAGGCAGCAGACGACCGCCTCGACCGCGCCCGCGGCGGCGATGAGGTGGCCCATCGAGCTTTTCGTCGAGCTCACCCGCACCTCGCCGATGCGGTCGGCGAAGACGGCTTTCAACGCGGCGCATTCGCTGCGGTCGTTCATCTGCGTGGAGGTGCCGTGGGCGTTCACGTAATCGACGTCGCCCGTCGTGATCCCCGCGTCGCCGAGGGCCTGCTCGATGGCCTGGATGGGGCCGTTCCCGTCCGGCGGCGAATCGGTGATGCGGTAGCAGCTCAGAGAATTACCGTCTCCGGCGAGCTCGGCGTAGATCCTCGCCCCGCGAGCCACGGCCCGCTCCCAGTCCTCCAGCACGAGGAAGCCCGCGCCTTCGCCGAGGACGAAGCCGTTGCGCGTCGCGTCGAAAGGACGGCTCGCGCCCGCCGGGTTGTCATTGTCCTTCGAGAGCGCGCCGAGGAGGCAGAAGCCGGAGATGCCGAGCGGGTTGAGCATGGAGTCGAAGCCCCCCGCGAGCATGAAATCGCATTGCCCGCGCCGCATCACCTTCAGAGCCGTGCCGATGGCCTGCCCGCCCGAGGCGCAGGCGGTGTGGACCGAGGTCGCGTAGCCGCGGATGCCGAACTGCTTCGTCAGCAGGGCCTGCCCCGCGTTCGACTGCCAGCGGCAGAAAGCGAGGGGGTTGCCGGGGAAATCGGGGTCCATGAGCCCGTCGGCGTCGAAGCGCCCGTCCGGCGCGGCGTAGCGATGCACGACCCGGAGATCCTCGTAGCCGACCGAGAGCATCCCCGCGCCCACGGCGAGGCCCCAGCGATGCGAATCAGGCTCCGTCGGTGCGATCCCCGCGTCGGCGAGGGCCTGCGAGGCGGCGGCGAGGGCGAAGCGATGCGACTTCGAGGCGAATTTGAGCAGCTTCCGGTCCGGGATCGCGCTCTCCGGGTCGAACCCCTTCACCTCGGCCCCGAACGTCGTGGTGAACCCGCTCGCGTCGAAGCCCGTGATCGGCGCGGCCCCGCTGCGTCCTTCCAGCAGCGCGGACCAGGTCGAGGCGACGTCGTTGCCCACGGGGGTGACGAGACCGAGTCCGGTCACGGCGATTTTGCGTTGTGGGGGCTTGGCCATCGGGGATTTTCAGGAGAGGCGGACGAATTCGAAACGGGCGCTGCTGTTGAGCCGCTTGCCCTTGCGGGTCGTCACGATAACACGGAGAAGGCCGTCGTCACGCGATTCCACCTCGGCGTTCAAGTCGAGCGCTTCGCCCGGCGGCATGAAGCTGCGCAGCTTCACATCGCAGGCGGTGGCGGGCCTCCATGCCGAGCCGCCGTCGATCTCCTCCGCCAGCCCGAGGGCGAAGCCCATTTTCACATTCATGAGAAGGGTGCCGGGGAAGACGGGGCGGCGCGGGAAATGGTCGCCGAAAAAAGCCCCGTCGCCGGGCACGTTCAGGACGCCCTCGGCCCTCTCGCCGGGCGTCCCGCCGGTGCGTTCGGCGGCGATCCCCGGCACGCCGCCGTAGGCGAAGGGCTCGGCCCCGGTCGTAGTCAGCAGCCCGTATCGCGCCCGCACCGCGTCGGGATCGTCGAAATCCGCCATCGGCACCATCGGGCCGAGGGTGTCGAGGAGCCGCACGACCGTCTCGCCATCGACCTTCGCGAGGCCGTCGTAGCCCACCGCCTCGGTGTCGGCCTTCACCAGCGTCGCCTCCAGTTCGAGGACGTCGCCGGGCTTCACGGTTCCCAGAAACTCGACCCGCCCCGCGATCCCCGCGACCGGACGCACCTCGAAGCCCGTCGCCGCCATCGAGGACCAAGCCGCGAGCTGGCCGATGGCCTCGGAGACGAGGGAGAGGGGGAACTCCCCGACCCCGGCGGGAATGTGGTAGCGCCCGGAAATGCGCTTTCCGGTTTCGTCCGCGAGGATGCGGTCCACGAAGGAGAAGGCTCGGAAGTGGTCGCTCATAGGGCTGGGAAGGGGGCATTCTGGCACAGCGGTCCCGGGGATCAAGGGCAATCGAGCGGGGAAGCCCCCGTATTGCCCATGGACAGGCTTTTCCCCATGTTCGTAATTCGCGGCGATTGAACTACCAAGAATCCATCGACTGGCTCTACGGCACGCAGACCTTCGGCATCAAGCTGGGGCTGGAGAACATGCGCCGCCTCGTCGCGGCTCTCGGGATCGATCCCGACCACCCCGGCGCGGCGGTCCTCCACGTCGCCGGGACGAACGGCAAAGGATCGGTCTGCGCCGTGACCGAGCGCATCCTCCGCGACGCGGGCGTCAGGACGGGACTTTTCACCTCGCCCCACCTCGTCACCTACCGCGAACGCATCCGCGTGGACGGGACGATGATCCCCGAGGGGGCCGTGGCCGAGGGGCTGGGCTTCCTACGCACCAGCGTCTCCGATTGGGAGACCCATCCCACTTTCTTCGAGCTCAGCCTCGCCCTCGCGATGCGGTATTTCCGCGACGAAGGCTGCGAAGCCGTCATCCTCGAAACCGGCATGGGCGGCCGTCTCGACGCGACGAACGCGATCCGGTCCGACGTGTGCGTCATCACCTCCATCGCCCTCGACCACCAGCAATGGCTCGGGGAAACGATCCGCGAGATCGCGGTGGAGAAAGCGGGAATCCTCAAGCCGGGCGTCCCCGTCGTCATCGGCGAACTGCATCCCGAAGCCCGCGACGTGATCGGCCGCCGCGCCCTCGCCCTCGGCATCCCTTGCGTCGAGGCCCATCCCCTGCCCGACGACTGGACCACCGGCTTGAAAGGGCCCCATCAACGCGAGAACGCCGCCCTCGCCGTCGAGGCCGCCTGCCGGCTCGAAGGCGAGCGGCTCACGCAGGAGGGCATCCGCCGCTCCGTCGCCGAAACGACTTGGCCGGGGCGTTTCCAGCAGATCGACGGCGACCTCGTCCTCGACGGCGCCCACAACCCCGCCGCCGCCGCCGTGTTGCGCCAGACTTGGCAAAGCGAATTCGGCGGGGAGAAGGCCCACCTCGTCTTCGGCGCGGTCGGGTCGAAGGACGTGTCCGGCATCTTCGCCGAACTGCTCCCCATCCTCGCCTCCGTCGATTTCGTCCCGGTGAAGTCCGAGCGCCGTCTCTCCGTCGAGGAGATGAAAGCGGCCCTCGCCTCGGCGGGCGGCGAGGCGCTGCCCCAATCCGACTTCGCGACCCTCGCCGAGGCGGTCGCCGCCGCCCGTGCGCGGGGAGGAAAAACCCTCGTCGCCGGGTCGCTCTTCCTCGTCGGCGAAGCGCTCGGGCATCTTTTCGGCGAACGCTTCGAGGTGAGTTTGCAGTAGCAAACCGCCACGTATCGTTGACGACCGCCAGTGGTTCATATCCGCAGGAATGATGGGAGGAGCGTGAAAGAACGCGCCAGCGCTGTAGCCAGCCTCAATGAGGCCGGACCGGACGTCCAAACGACGCCCGACCGAGGCCAGTGACCCCGGCTACAGGATTCCGCCCCTCAACTTTGCTGGAACGGACCTCTAGCGCCTCGCTGGAACGACGGCAAGCCGGAGACCCACGCCGTTGCCCCGGAAGTCCAGCGCGCCTCCGCTGCGGGAGGCGGCGCGGCAAGCTTGGGCCTCGAAGCCCCAATTGCCGCCGCGCACCACGCGCTGGGTACCCGCGGAGGGGCCTACGGGATCGCTTCCGCCGGGCGGCTTGTCCCCGTACCAGTCCGCGCACCATTCCCGCACGTTCCCGTGCATGTCGTGCAGGCCCCACGCGTTCGGCTCGTAGCTGCCCACCGCCGCCGTCTTTGCCACATACGGTCCCGGCACGTTCGTCCCGTAGGGTTTGGTGCCGTTCACGTTCGCCTGCGTCCCGTCCAGCACAGCCCCGAAGTGGAACGCGCGCTCCGTCCCTGCCCGGCACGCATACTCCCACTGCGCCTCCGTCGGCAGCGCCCATCTCCAGCCCTCGGCCAAGGGGGCGCTCTCGTTCAGTTTCGCGAGGAACTCCTGCGCGTCTTCCCAACTCACCGTCTCCACCGGGAGATTCTCGCCTCTGATCTGGCCGGGATTGCTCCCCATCACCGTTTCCCATTGCTCCTGAGTCACTTCCGTCCGCCCCATCCAGAATCCCCGTCTGAGCCGCACCCTCGACTGATCCTCGTTGCCCTGGCGACCCTCCTCTTTCGCCGGACTGCCCATCATGAACGATCCGGGCGGGCACCACGCCATCTCGATGCCCCCGAAAGCCCTTGTCTCCCCGGCTTGTGCCCCCTCCATGCCGTTGCCGACGCCGGTTCCCCCGGGCGAAACCGGCTCCGGTGCGCTCTCGCCGAGGGTGGCGAGGTCCGCGACTTCCTCGCCCAGCGCTTCGCGGTAGCTTCTCACCGTCTTCGCGTCGTCCAAACGCCCGCCTCGGGTGAGATCCGATTCCATCTGCGCCAACCGCGCCTCCAAGGGGGAGGCCAGCGCTTTGAAATTCTCGGCGCGGGCGGTGGCCAGCTTCGCGTGCTCGGCCCGGTAGACGGCGCGCAAATTGCCGACGCTGGCAGGGGTCTCCTTCTCGTCCGTTTCCGGCATGGGTTGCTTGTCTTCGACGCGTTTCTTCTCCGCGTTCAAAGCCAACGCGCCGTCCAAGTTCCCGGCGGCCTGCGCATCCGCGATTTTCGCGGCGAGAGCGCCAAGGTAGCGGGAGTCCAGCTCCGCAAGCCCGGCGGCGAACACGCTGGTGACGCGCTCCTGGAGCAGCTGCTGGAAGCGCACGTCCAATTCGGCGAGTTCAGGCGGCAATGCCGCTGCCGGGGAGGCAGCGGAGCCGGAGGGGGAAACTTGGCCCGCGCTTTTCTCCGTGCAGGCGAACATCGCGAGTACGCCCAAGACCGAAAGGCAAATCTTCGAACTCGCTTTCCTCATCAGCGGCGATGTCTCCATGCCGCGATACTATTGTACCCGCCCCGATCTGCGCAACCAGGAAAACGTCCGCCCTCTCCGGTCCCCGGATGAGCATTCCGGAGCAGATTTTCTCAGATCGAACGACTGCCAGGTCAAGTTTGCGGTAGATTTGCCCGAACGATGATCTACCTCGACAACAACGCCACCACCCGCGTCGCCCCCGAAGTCCTCGAAGCGATGCGGCCTTGGCTCGACGAATCCTACGGCAACCCCTCGGCCGGCTACCGCTTCGGGCGCGAAGCGCGACGGGCCGTCGATCAGGCCCGCGAGCAGGTCGCCTCTCTGATCGGGGCGCAGCCGGAGGAGATCGTCTTCACCAGCGGAGGGACCGAGTCGAACAACGCCGCGATCCGCTCCGCCCTCGCCCTGCGGCCTGAACGCCGGGCCATCCTGACCTCCACCGTCGAACACAGCGCCGTCGAGGAGGTCGTGAAATTCCACGAGTCAACAGGGTATGAGGCTAGGCTCAACCCTGTCGACTCCCTCGGCCATCTCGACCTCGATGCGTGGAAAGCGAACCTCGAACAAGGCGGCGTCGCCCTCGCCACCCTGATGTGGGCGAACAACGAGACCGGCGTGATCAGCCCCCTCGCCGAGGCCGCCACCCTCGCGGCGGAGCACGACGCCTATTTCCACACCGACGCGGTCCAAGCCGCCGGGAAGATTCCCCTGAGCGTGGACGGGCTGCCCCTCCACACCCTGTCCCTCTCCGCCCACAAGCTGCACGGGCCGAAGGGCGTCGGGGCGCTTTGGATCCACCGTCGCGCCCGCTTCGTTCCCCAGACCCTCGGCGGCGGACAGGAGCAGGAGCGGCGCTCCGGCACCGAGAACGTCCCCGGCGTCGTCGGCTTCGGCGTCGCGGCGGAACTCGCGGCGCGAGCCTTGGCGACTCGCGCGGACATCGCCGCCCTGCGTGACCGCTTCGAACAAGGCGTGATCGAGGCCGTGCCCGGCGTCGAGATCAACGGCGATCCCGACGCGCGCCTGCCAAACACGAGCAACCTGTTCTTCCCCGGCATCGACGGCGAGGGATTGCTCATCCTGCTCGACGAAGCGGGGGTGTGCTGTTCGCCCGGTTCCGCGTGCAGCACCGGACAGGTCAAGCCGAGTCGCATCGTCCGGGCGATGGGGCATCCGGCGGCGCGGGCGCGGAGCAGCGTGCGCTTTTCCCTGTCGCGCTTCACCGCACCCGAGGAGATCGACGCCGCCATCACCGCCGTGGCCAAGGCAACGGGGAAACTGCGAGTGGTGTTGCCGGGACGATAGGGATCAGGGCAAAGCCCTTCTCACAGATCGATGACGTAGAAACGCTTCTGCGAAACCTGCTCGGCCTCCGACAGGGTGATCCATCGCTCCAGATAGCGTTCGCCCCAGGAGTCGCTGAAGGCGATCTCGCTGGTGGCCTCGTTGTAGCCCATGATGATGACCACATGGGCGGTGTCCGGCTCGGGCGAAAAGGTGGACGAGGCGGCAGCGACCATGGATTTGTAGGAATCCCACGAGTCGTTGGACCTCGCCTCCTTCCTCGCATCGGCGGTCTCGTTGAATTGACGGGTGCTGTACAAAGCCCAGATGATCGGAATGCCCCCGTCGATGGACCGCTTGATGTCGCGCATCTTCAACTCGCCCGACTTGATGTCGAAGGACCGCCCCTTGCGCTTGATATCGCGACCGATGTTGGAGAGCAGCAGATCGACCGAGGTGCCGCCGCCCGCCCGGGTCTCACCGGCCATGGCGAGCAGGTACATATCCGCCGGGATGCCGAGGAAGCGCATGCAGCGCTCCGCCGTGGCGGGCACGCAGTAGCCCTTGGGCCCTTGATCGACCATGGGGATGTTGGTGATGACGACGTCCCCGTTGTCCCGCCGCTCGACGAACTTCCGGATCCTTTCCCGCACAGTCGAGTCGGGAACGCGGGCGGAACGCCCCCGCGCGTCGGCGAAAACGGTCGTCTCGACGGCGAGGGACACGTATTCGCCCTCCACATGAGAGAGCAGGAAGGCGTGGCTGTTCCAGTCCCAGCGCTCCACCGCCACCCTCGACTCGCCCTCGCCGAATTTCTGCCGGTTCGGCTCGCCGAGCAGCTCCGTCAGCGCTTTGGAAATGGTTTCGGTATCGTGCTTCATCAGCGCCTTCACCCCCTCCATGCCGCCGGGCACGGGCTTGCCTTGGATGAAGTGCTGCTCCCCCTCCCCGGTATCGGCGTAGGAGTCGCCTTTGTTCGCGAAGACCACCGACAGGCCGGTGATCTTGCCCTCTTCGCCGTAGAGAGCCGTCGAATAGGGACGCGCCCCAAGGAAGCGGTAGTCCTCGCGCGGGTAGGAGCGGTAGCTTTCGGAAAGCTCGGTCTTCGACTCGCGTTTCCACGAGAGTCGCTCGGCCGTCTCGCCTGGGTCGCTGTCCCAGAGCCGACGGTCCGCGAACAATTCGTGGCCGATCGCGGCGTTGACCGCTTCGGCAGCGATCCCGCTCTCGTTCGCTGGCGGGGCCGTCGGAGCGCCCTTCGCCCATTGTTCGAGCGATTCCCGGTCGGCTTGGGAGAGGGACGCGAGGGGAAGGTCGAAACGCCTGCCGTCCTCCAGTTGGACGGACGCCGCCCCGCCTTCCACCTTCAGAACCTTCGCCCGGATGGTGCGTCCCTCCGTATTGGTCAAGGTGCGGAACTCGTCGGCGGAGATCCTTGACGGGGCGAACCAAGTCGCCGCGAACAGGCCGGCGGCGATCCAAAGCAAAACCGGTCTCATGCCTCGATCTTCCGCCGGGAATCCACGTTGTCAACTCTCCCCCCAAGCCAGGAATAGCGTTTGACCATCCCCTCCTTTGCGCGGAACCTACGCGCTCCAAAAAACTCAGAGAACAAAAGAGATGGCAGCAAAAATCTATACGGACAAGGACGCGGACCTCGGGGTGCTGAAAGGCAAAACCTGCGCCGTGATCGGCTTCGGCTCGCAAGGCCACGCGCACGCGCTCAACCTCAAGGACAGCGGCGTCAAGGTCATCGTCGGCCTCTACGCCAAAAGCCAGTCGCGCGAAGTCGCGAAGGAATACGGCTTCGAGGTGATGGACACCGCCGACGCGGTCAAGGCGGCAGACGTCATTTTCATCGCCACCCCCGACACGAAGATCGCCGGCATCTTCGAGAAGGACGTCGCCCCGAACCTGCGCAAGGGCCAGACCCTCCTCTTCAGCCACGGCTTCGCCGTCCACTTCAAGACCATCGTGCCGCCCGACTTCGTCAACGTGATCATGGTCGCGCCGAAGGGTCCCGGCCATATCGTGCGCCGCCAGTTCGTCGAGGGCAAGGGCGTGCCCTCCCTCATCGCCATCCACCAGAACCCCGGCAAGGATGCGAAGAAGATCGCCCTCGCTTGGGCCAAGGGCATCGGCGGCACCCGTGCCGGCGTCTTCGAGACGGATTTCAAAGAGGAGACCGAGACCGACCTCTTCGGCGAGCAGACCGTCCTTTGCGGCGGCGTCAGCCAGCTCATCACCGCCGCCTACGAGACCCTCGTCGAGGCCGGCTACCAGCCCGAGATGGCCTACTTCGAGTGTCTCCACGAGCTGAAGCTGACCGTCGACCTCATCAACGAGTCGGGCATCTCCGGGATGCGCTTCTCCATCTCCGAGACGGCCGAATACGGCGACCTCACCACCGGGCCGACCATCATCGATGCCTCCGTCAAGAAGCGCATGCAGAAGGCTCTCAAGAACATCCAGAGCGGCAAATTCGCCAAGGGCTGGATCGCCGAGGCCACCAGTGGCGGCAAGAACTTCAACAAGCTGCGGAAGGAAGGCCAGGGCCATGCCATCGAGAAGGTCGGAGCGCGTCTCCGTGGCCTCATGCCCTGGATCAAGAAGCGCGCCACCAAGGGCGCGCAGGCGTCCTACCATTGATCGTCGGTTCCGCGAGAGCGGCCAGATCGATTTTCCGAAAACCGGCGCGGGCGACCGCGCCGGTTTTTTTGTGGAGGTATCGCGGAACCGCATGGATGGAGCGTGAAAAACGCGCCAGCGCTGTAGCCGACCTCATTGAGGCCGGAAAGAGCGTCCATCGATCAAAGGGTGCCCTCTCCGAGGCCACTGGCCTCGGCTACAGGTTTCCGCTGAAAGAGCCAAGAGCCCTTCCCGGACTGCGCCGTGGACAGCCGCAGCCGGGCGCTTATACTGCACCCGGATTCCTTGAGACGATCGCTCTCTTGCGAAAGGCCTTGGCGCAGCCCATGAGAGCTTCGCCGGGTGTTTCCCGAGGGAGGGGATATCAGGGTTCCACCTTCTGGCCCTTCGTTCTGCGTGCCTATTTCGCGCAAGCATCCGATGAATTCCCGCCACGCCATCCCCGTGCTCCGTCTCGTCGCCCCGCTCGTCCTCGCGGTGGCGGGATCGGCGTCCGCCTACGATCCGCCGGACTTCGCGTCCGAACTCTTTTCCTCCGACGGCGTCTTCCTCGTCGGGGAGGACCGATCGAGCCTGCTGGAAGCCCTCGCCGCGATCGCTTCGAATTTCCCGGACAACTCCCGCGTCGACGACGACCTCCGCGAAAAATCCCTCGCCCTCGCCCTGCGGATCGACCCGCTCCACGCCTCTTCGCGAGCCGCCCATCGCCAGCTCGCCGCCGGGGCAGGGCCGGAGGCGATCCCTCATTTCAAAAACCTCGGCGCCGTCTCGGAGACCCTCTGGACCCTCGGCCGCCGCCTTCGCGAGCCTCCCCTCGATCCCGAGGAGGCGCGCCTCGCCCCCTTCCTCCTCGAACTTTCCCTCCTCGTCCATCCCGAACCGCCGCAGGATCGTCTCGCCGAGTTCGCCCTCGTCTGCGGCGCGGAAGCGCCCGCGTGGGGATCGGCTCTCGTCCTCCAGAGCGACGGCAATCCTTCGACGGCCCGCGCCGACAGCCTCTTCCGCCAAGCCCGCGAGATCGCGGAGGCAAACCAACGCGCCGCGCTCGCCGCCACCCCGGCCCGACCCCAGTCCCCTCCCCGCAACGCCGTCCGCCCGCCGCGGCCGCCTCGGATGGAGCCTCTTGAACCGATCTCGGCCTCCCTCGCCACGGTGCGGCAGGTCTCCTACGAAGACAATTCGAAACCCGTCGGTGGGCTGGTCTCCCTCGTGATCCGCAGCCCCCTCGGCACGATGGAGCGGAGTTGGCTTGAGGAACAACGCGCCGCGTCAGTCCCCTTCCCTCTCCTGCCATTGAGGGACGGGGTTCCGCTGGAGCCTCTCGAAGCGCCCGCCCCCGCGCGAGAGCGGAAATGGGCTTGGCCCTCGGGTGCCCTCGGCGAGGTGAAATTCTCCCCGATGACCCCTCTCCCCGGCCCACGACGCCTGGCCAACGCCTCCGCCCTCCTGCCCTCGCTCATCCTCGTGGACAGCGCCCTCGGCAAACGGGAGGTCAACGAATCCTTCGTCCTCCTCGGCGAAATCGATCCGGCCTCGATGCAGCCCGGCCTTCCCGGCGATCCCGTCGCCATCATCGAGACGGCCGCGGGCCTGAACCGCCCCTACTTCCTCGCGCCCGCCTCCGCGCTCGATCCCCTCGTGACCTCGCTCCAAGTATCGGGACGCCTTGATCTGCTGTTGAAAAACGAACTCGTCTCCTACGACGATTTCGACGGGGCCGTCGCCCTCCTCACCTCGCCGATCGATCCAGCCCTCGCCTCCGCGAGAGCCGTGCTCGACGAGATCGAAACCGCCTCGGCAAAAATGCCCCTGCCAGAACTCCTCCGTCTGCCCTCGGCGCAGGATCGGCTGCGGGCCATCCTCGCCTCCTGCCCCTCCCATCTCTCCGCCCGCGCCATGCTCGAATACGCCACGCGCCCCCTCACCGAGGAGACGCGCCTTGCGCAGTTCGTGGCGAAAGTCGATGGAATCGCTGCCCCTTTCATGGATCCGGAGGAGAACTCCATCACCTTCAACGGCGCGACCTTGCAAGACCTCTCCGATAGGACCGACGCGAGCCTCCTGAAGCTTCGCAACGAGACGCCCCCGCAAGCGAAGAACCTCCTCGGGCTCGCCGAGGATCTCGTCCGAGCGTCGAAAATCTATCTCCAGTTCACGAACAAAGGCAGTTCGCTGGCCAGTCAGCGGCTCCGCGAGGCCAAGACCGTCATCGCCGCATACCGGGCGGAGCGCTCCAAGTTCGGACCCGGCCAGTGATCCGAAGTCCCCCAAAAGGTCGTCGGCAGATTCGACGAAGGTGGGGCGGGGCGTCCCTGCCGAGCCGTCTTGGGCCAAGGGACGTCCTTCCCGCCTGCCGCGCTTTAGCTCCGAAGCGGATCACCGGGACGGTTGCCCCACCCAGCTGCCGCCGGATAGCTGGATCGGCAGCATTGGACTGCCCGACCGGAAACCATCCAATCGTCCCAACCTTTTTTAGAGTTGGTATGATCGCCGAGGGCATGCTCGCGATAGCGCCGCCGCATGCAGGCGGGCCAGTCGCGGAAGTTCGCGGGACAGGCGGTGGACGGGGAGGACGAGGTCTGCATGGAATTTCCCAAGATCGTTTTCCTCAGCGCACGAAACGCCGCAGCAGTTCGTCGCGACGACAGCGCGCCTCCGCAAGGTCGCGGGTGCGCAGAGACACGCGGACGCGCTCGGACGTGTAGTCGGGGCGGTGCAGGGTGAAGTGGCACCACCAGGTGCCCCGGTTGTTCCAGAGATGGTGGTCGGGGTTCGCCCCGTCGGCGGTGTCCCGTCCGGGACGGGTCGCGAGAGTGCCGGCGAGCGCCGGACAAGTGGAGCCGCCGTGGGCTTCGAGCAGGTCGAGATAGGTCATGGATGATGCAGTTTCTGTGGGATTCAGTTACCGCATCAGGCTTTGGGATTCCCCGCGTTCGCGCGGCTCCTCCCGGAGAAATTCTGTTCGGACCCGTGGGTCCGCACATCGGAGACCGCCGCGAGTCCAAGCCCGCAACGGCATCCAAGGCACCTTGGCTTCTCCAAACCAGGTTGCCGGACCCCGCTTTCGCCGGGCCACTCCTGATGCTTGAGGGCATTTTGCCAGAGCCGACCCCGCTCCGCAAGGGCTGCCTCTGTCATACGAGAAATTTTCTCCGAAAATCCGATTGCGAGAAACTACCGTTCCGATTATATCAAATCTATGAATCGCGATTTATTGATTTGTTTTCTTTTCAGCTTGGCCCTGAGTCCCTCCGTGCTCGCGCAGGAGCCTGCGGAGTCCGCCCCGGTCGATCCTGAGGCGACCCTCGCCCCCACCACCGTCGAGGCGAGCAGCCCCGAGCGCGCCGCCATCGTCCGCGAGGAGCGGGCGCAGTCCACCGCCACCCCGGTCATCGCGACGAAGACAACCGAAGCCCCCGAGCGCCGCGAACGGCTCCTGCCTTCGGTGGACACCCTCTCCGCCGCCGAGATCCGCACCGCCCAGCATCGGGAGATCGGCGACATCCTGCGGCAGAGCGCCGGACTCCACCTCGTCCAGACCGGCCAAACCGGGTCCGTCAATTCGCTCTTCATCCGCGGCATGGAGAGCAACCACACCGTCGTCCTCCTCAATGGACGCCGCCTCCCCCCCGGTCTCGGCGGGCAGTATCAGCTCGAATACCTCGACGTGGCCACGCTCGAATCGGTCCAAATCCTTCGCGGCGCGACGAGCTCACTCTACGGCAGCGACGCCCTCGCCGGAGCCATCGACCTGCGCTCCACCGACGCCCGTTTCGTCACCGAGGACACCCTCAATTCCTTCGTCGAGGGCGGTTCCTTCTCCACCTTCCGCACCGGGCACAAGCTCGCCATCCGCGACGGTCGCCTCGGCCTCGCCTTCGACACCAGCATTTTGGAGACCGACAACGATCAGGTCCGTTCCGGCTTCGAGAACGCCGTCTTCCGGGGCAACGCCGCCTACGAGATCGCCGACGGCGTCTACATCGACGTGCTCGGCTACTACCAAGACTCCTCCCTCGAAGTGCCCGGCTCCTCGACGTGGGCGACCTTCCCTGAACCACAGATCAACGACAACCAATCCTCCCTCTTCTCGCCCCGTTTCAGCATCGTGCGCGACGAGTGGGACTTCTCCATGTTCTACAGCCACACGAAGAACGAGCTCGTGGCCACCCGCGACGTTTGGGCCAACGACAACCGTCTCGACCAGACCAGCCACGAGTTCGAAGCCGTCTTCAACTGGCGTCCCGGCAAAGACGCCACCTACACGCTGGGCGCGGGACACTACACCTACGCCTTCGAGCGCACCCCGCTCATTCCCGGCCCCTTCAACCTCCCCAGCGCCTTCGACTACGGCTACGGCAGCGTCTTCGCCCAAGCCGACCTCGACCTGCCCGCCAATTTCCACCTCCTCGCCTCGGGCCGCTACGACGGGCACGACACCTTCGAGAGCAAGGCCACCTACACCGTGCAGCTCGACCACGAGATCGAGGCCACCGGCACCACCCTCTTCGGCAAAGTCGCCACCGGCTACAAGGCCCCCTCGGGGCAGGACTTCGTCTTCCTGGCCAATCCCGCGCTCGATCCCGCCACCCTCCAGCCCGAGGAAAGCCTCACCCGAGAACTCGGCGTCCGCCAGACTCTCTTCAACGAGCGCAGCTCCCTCTCGCTGACCTACTTCGAGACCGAA
This sequence comes from Akkermansiaceae bacterium UBA2367, assembly GCA_002344525.1. Lineage (GTDB taxonomy): Bacteria > Verrucomicrobiota > Verrucomicrobiia > Verrucomicrobiales > DEV007 > Arctic95D-9. The sequence continues at coordinate 2,822 of DDTJ01000029.1, read as the reverse complement.
GTGGACAATCTCGTCGATGGCGACCCCTTCTTTTTCAATCCCGCCGTGGTCGATATCGAGAGCTCCGGCGTCGAGGTCGAGCTGGTCGTCTCCCCGACGGAAAACCTCAGCCTCTACGCCAACGCGACTTGGCTGGATGCGACCATCGTCGCCGGGGGATACAGCGGCGGATGGGGAGGCAATCCCGGCGACCGTCTCCCCCGCCGTCCCGGCCTCGTCCTCTCCGGCGGTGTCATCCTCAGCGGCGAACGCTGGAAAGCCGGAGCCGAACTCACCGGCGCCTACGACCGCTACGACGCCCCCGGCGTCATCCTCGACGACTACACCGTGGCCCGGATCTTCGGCAGCTACGAAGTCAGCGACCGCCTCGAAATCTACGGCAGGCTGGAGAACGTCTTCGATCTCGACTACGAGACCACGCGCGGCTACGAGGCGGCAGGCTTCGGAGCCTACGGCGGGGTGCGGTATGTGTGGGGGAGGTGAAGCCCAACCCTCTTGCCTCCCTCGCAAGACCCTGTAGAGAAATTCGTGAGAATTTCTCCCCGATCCGGGTTAAGTGATCGTTCTGGGAGAAATTGCCTCCGGCTATCCGTTCCGTATTCTCACGAATTTCTCTACCAAGACTCCCACCCGTGACCCGTGACCCGTGACCCGTGACCCGTAAGCCCCTCCCCCGCCCCGTCCAGCCCGGTTCCCGCCTAGCCGTGGTCGCCCCCGCCGGCCCTTTCGACGAGGAGGCATTCCGCGCCGGGCTCGCTTGGCTGGGCGAGCGCTACGAGGTCGTCCACCGTCCTGACATTTTCGCCAAAACTGGCTACCTCGCCGGCGACGACGCCCGCCGCCTCGGCGAACTGCTCGACGCCGTCGCCGATCCCTCCGTCGACGCCGTCGTCTGCGCCCGGGGCGGCTTCGGCGCGACCCGCCTCCTTCCCGGCATCGACCCGGCACTCGTGCGCGAGGCGAACAAGATGATCGTCGGCTTCAGCGACATCACCGCCCTGCACTCCGTCTGGGCGCGGGCCGGGGTGCGCTCGATCCACGCCCCCATGGTCGCCGCCCTCGGTTGCGCCTCCGACACCCTGCGCGAACGCTGGATCGACACCTTGGAGCATCCCGGTATAGCCCGCTCCTGGGATTTGTGCCCGCTGAACCCGAAACCGCGCCCCGTCTCCGGCCTCCTCGCCGGCGGCAACCTCGCCGTGCTCGGAGCTCTCGTCGGCACGCCCTTCGCCCCCCGTCTCGAAGGGCGCATCCTCTTCATCGAAGACGTGGGCGAACGCCCCTACCGCATCGACCGCATCCTCACGACGATGAAGCAAGCGGGCGGACTCCAAGGACTCGCCGGGCTCGTCGTCGGTGCCTTCACCGAGGGCGACCCCGGACCCGACGGTGTCTCCATTGAGGAGGTTCTCACGGACCATTTCGGCGACGCGCCCTTCCCCGTGCTCACCGGCTTCCCCGCCGGCCATATCGCCGAGAACGAGCCCATCCCCCTCGGCGCGGAAGCCGTGATCGAAGACGGCAGGCTCGACATCCGGCCCGCCTCCCCCGACGCGGACCTCCTTACGTAACTTTCGCTTGCGGACCCACCCTCCCTCGCTCAGGGTGGACTGTCTATGAGCATGTTTTCCAAATTAATGGGCCGGATTTTCGGCAAGAAAGAAGAAGAGAAGGTCGTCGACGAGGCCCCTCCGACACCCGCCCCCGAACCGACCACCGAGGCCGCTGCCGAAGCCCCCGTGGTCGAGGCCCCCGTCGAATCGGCTGAAGCCCCTGCCGCTGAAGCGCCCGCTCCGATCAGCCTCTTCGACGTCGAGGCGAACCTCACCGCAATGGCCAAGGCCCATCCCGAAAAGCTCGACTGGAAGAAGTCCATCGTCGATCTCCTGAAGCTCGTCGGCATGGACAGCAGCTTCGGTGCCCGCAAAGAACTCGCCATCGAGCTTGGCTACAGCGAAGCCGACATTGCGAACAAAGGATCCGCCGAAATGAACATGTGGCTCCACAAGCAAGTCATGAAGCGTCTCGCGGAAAACGGCGGCTCCGTTCCGGCGGACCTCCTCGACTGAGCGGGAACCCCGATTTCACTCCTTTCAACGAACTTGAGGCCGCCCATCCGGGCGGCCTTTTACTTGGGGTCGGCGCTCTTGTCTCGCGAGCCTCACCCCGGTCGGAGGATGGCATCACCGCCGCAGCGGCTCGTTCGCGATGCGGACGCTGGCACCTCTGCCGACGATTTCGAAGAGATCGACGATGTCGGCAGACTTCATCCTGATGCAGCCATAGCTCGCCGGGGTGCCGATGGCACGCTCCTCCGGCGTCCCGTGGATGTAGATGTAGCGTTTGTAGGCGTTCGCGTTGTGCGGCTCCAAGCCCTTGAGCCAGAGAATTCGGGTGATGATGGGGTCGCGACCAGGCGCGTCGGGCGGCAGAATTTCGCCGGTCGGCTTGCGCGATTTGAAGACCGTCCCGGCGGGAGCGTCCCGGCCGATCTTCTTCGCGACCCGGAACGCCCCGAGCGGAGTCTGCTTGCTGCCCTTCTCGTCGCCGAGGCCGAACTTCGAAGTCGAAACGGGATACTCGCGGATGCGCACCCCGTCGCGATAGACCGCCATGCGCTGATCGGGCACGGAGACCTCGACGAGATGGCGCTCGTCGGTCGCGCAGGAAGCGAAGAGGAGGGCGAAGGAAGCGGGAAGGAGAAAGCGGGCCATGGATGGGAAGGAAAAATAATCCCAGGGCGCGACGGGCGCAATGGGGACATCGATTCATCCCCCTCCCTCCTACTCCTACTCCTATGAGGTGAGCTGGATTTCTGGACC
>DDTJ01000096.1 GCA_002344525.1 Akkermansiaceae bacterium UBA2367 | reverse complement strand
TCGGCGGTGAGGGTCTCGGGCAGCACCTTGATGGCCACGGTCCGGTTGAGCTTGGCCTGCCGCCCCTTGTAGACTGCGCCCATGCCGCCGCGCCCGAGGATGTCGGTGATCTCGTACTGCGGCAGCATCGCCTGCAGCTCGTCCGGCAGGGGCGGTTCCCAAGATGGCATGAACGGGATGATGACGGTTTCCGCGATTGGAGGCAAGGGGAAAATCCGAAGCTCGAAATCCGAAGTGGCCGACCGCTGCTAGTGTTTCATGAGAGTTGGTGTTTGCGTCGTGCGTCGGAACGCTCAAGGAGCCGCATGCAGCCCGGCCATCATCTCCTTGAAGGCGGCGATAATCTTGGTGGAAGCTCCGGTCTCCAAGTAGCTCGATTTCGCCCGCCAAGTCTCGTAGCCGCCCCATTCGTGCTGCTGCGGGGTGGGCAGGTAGCCGTTGTAGCCGTTGGCCAATTCGATGACCGCAGTGGTCTCGAAGGGGCTGGCCTCCTTCAGTTCGAGTCCGATCTCGACGAAGGTCTCGCAGGGCGTGGTGAGGAGGCAGAGTCCGCCGAGGCGCACGCACTGGAGCCGCACCGGGACGGTGTCGGGATACTCGCGCATCTGCAGGGTCTCGCGGGCGTAGATGGCCTCCATCGCGGTGTAGTTCCCGTCGAGGAACTGCTGCGGGCTGGAGAGGATTTCGAGGGCGCGGTCCACCTCCTCCTGGTCGGGCTTGCGCACGCCCAGATCGAGGTCGCGCGCGACGGTGGCGACGGACAGGTCGGCGTGGTATGCAATGCTCTGGTAGGCGGCGAAGGCGGCCTCGGCGACGGAGCGGGCCACGATCTCCATTTTCTCGCCGGGGGCGAGGGGCTTCTCCGGGGCCGGGCCGGAGTAGTCGATGTTGTTGATGTCGCCGCTGGTGCCGTTCGAGAGAATGGCCACGAAATCGTCGTTTCCGGGGGCGGCCAGCCCGGCGAAGGCCTTGGCGAAGCGGTCGAAGTAGTCGCCCGAGAGCTGGGCCGCGCCGCTGGAGGAGCGGGGCGGGCCGCCGACGTAGTGGAGGGCGTAGTTGGCGAGCACGGCGATGGGGCGCTTGTCTTCGGCGGCGGAGCGCACCGCGAGGATGGGCACAGCGGGATCGACCGGGCCGGCGGGGCGGGAGACGGCTCCGTTGCCCTTGTTGTAGCCGGGATTCATGCGCACTTGGTCGCTTTCGCCGCCGAAGGGGTTTTTGTAGGGTTGGGTGACGAACCAGCGACGGTTGAAGACTTGGTCGGGGTTTTCGCCCACGGCCCAGCCGATCTCGCAGGGTTCGAGGCGTCCGTGGGCGAGGGCGATGGACTCGGCGATGCGCCCGGCGAGATAGATCTGGTAGTCGAGGTTCGGGTTCGACTGGAAGGCTGGGGTCGCCGCCGGGGCCGTGTGGGTGTGGGTCGCGGCCACGTTGAGGTGGTCGGCGGAGACGCCGGTGAGCTGCGAGGCCTGGCGCTTGGCCTCGTCGATGAGGTCGCGCGGGATCAGGCAGGAATCGACGAGGGTGAAGGAGACAAGGGTGTCGTCGTCGCCGAGCACGAGGGTGCGGCAGTGGATGCGCTCGTCGGTGGCGGCGATGGAGTCGCGGCGCATGGAGCCTGCCGTCGACACGGGGAAATGCCCAGGCAGGGGCGTGATGTCCGTCACATCGGTCCCGGCGCGGAGCCCGGCCTCGAGACGGGGCACGATCGTCGCAGTCAGGGCGAGGAAGATCGTGGCGGCGATTTGGGGACGGATGGCGATCATGGAAGGAACGAGCCGCAGGGGACTCCGCCGGACAAGACGCGCACTTGCGCTCGATCCCGTGCTCGCGTCCGGGCGGGGGAGGGGACGGACGGGCTTTTCCGCGTCTTCCTATCGCGGCACCAGCCGCGCGACGAGGGAATCGTATCCGACGACGCGCTCGTATTCCTCCTCGCGCTCGACCCGCTCCTCGGCGGAGAGCACCTCGACGGCGGAGACGCGCCCGGCGAGCTTTTGAAGGAGGGTGCGGACCAGCAGCCTCGCATGAGGCGCCCCGAGGCAGAGGTGCGTCCCGAAACCGAAGGCGAGATGGGGGTTCGGCTTGCGGTCGAGGCGGATCTCGTCGGGCGACTCGAACACGGTCTCGTCGCGGTTCGCCGAGGACCAGCAGAGCGAGATCCGCTGCCCCGCCGGGACGGTGATCCCGCCCACCTCCGTGTCCACCGGGCAGACCCGGCCGATATGCGTCAGGGGGATGTAGACCCGGAAGAACTCCTCGCTGGCGTGGACGGCGCGGCCCGGGTCCGCGCGCAGGAATTCGAGCGCCTCGGGATGCCCGGCGAAGTAGCCGAAGAGGTTCGAGACCGTGTGGATGATGGTGTCGCGCCCCCCCGCGAAGGCGAGGTTGGCGAAGCCCATCGCCTCCTCGCGCGTGAGCCGCCGCCCGCGGAATTCGGCGTGGGCCAAGGCGCTGAAGAAATCCTCGCCCGGCGCGGCCTCGGCCCGGTCGAACTGCTCGTGCAGGTATTTCTCCAGCTCCGTCCCCGGCTTGATCCCGTCGCGCACGCGGAAGACGTGGATGCCCCAGCCGATCCAGGTCGCCGCCTCGGTCTCGGGCACGTTCAAGAGGTAGGTCAGGGCGTGCGACTGCAGGGGCAGGGCGAAATCATGCACGATCTCCGTAATTTCCCGCGCGAGGGCTTCGTCGAGAAGGCGGTCGACGAGGGCCTCGACCCGGGCGACCATCGCCGCATCCTTGGCCCGTTTGAAAAAAGGCTCGACGATGGCGCGGTATTCGGTGTGGTCGGGCGGGTCGGTCTCGATGGGGAGTTGGCGCATCGTGCGCACGTCCTCCTCCGAGGGGATGGGGACGCGGAACGGGGCGTCGGAGCTGAAGGTCTGCCAATCCTTCGCGCCGCGGCGCACATCCTCGTGCCGCAGGATCATCGCGATGGGTTCCCCTTGGAAGGGGCAACGCAGGATCGGGGCCTCGGCTCGCGCCTGTTTGAACGGATCGGGGTGCGGATGGGTCATCGGAAAGGGGACGGAAAAAGGATTCGAGAACTCCGCCGCCAGCATAGTGAGCAAAATTTTCCCCGCAAGGGCGCAATCTTGTGCTCCATTTCCCCGTAAGAACCCGAAACGCCCTATCTTGGATATGACGAAGCAGCTTTTCTCCCACGGCCTCCTCGCCCTGTGCCTCGGCCTCGCCCCTCTGCCCCTCGCCGCCGACGAGGAGAGGGGGATCGAAGGCCGGGAAGCCCCCCTCCTCGACATCGCGGAATGGTACCAGCTCCCGGAGGGCAAGGACAAAGTCGAGATCACCGACTACCCCGGAAAGATCGTCGTCCTCTTCTTCTTCCAGCACTGGTGCCGAGCCTCGCAGGAGCGCGAATTCCCCGTGCTCAAGAACTTGGTCGAACACTACAAGGGCAACAAGGGCATCGTCTTCCTCGCCGTCCAGACCACCTTCGAAGGCTATCTTGAGAACACCTCCGACAAGCTCGCCGTCTGCGCGAAGAAGTTCGATCTCGACATTCCTTTCGGCCAATCCACCAAGCTCAGCGGTTTTCCCACCGTCAGCAGCGCTTACAAGCCCGGCGGCACCCCTTGGTGGGTCATCATCGACCGCAAGGGCATCGTGGAATACAATGGATTCACCCTGAACGAGGAAGAGGCGATCAAGGGCTTCGACAAGATGCTCGCCGGCCTGTCCCCGGATTGAACCGGGGCAGGAAAAACGCGCCAGCGTTGTAGCCGACCTCACTGAGGTCGGTTCGAAGTCCCCACGACGTTCGACCGAGGTCGATGACCTCGGCTACAGATTTTCGCCCCTCAACCGAACGGCAACTCGGCGACCAAGACCAAGGACTACTCCGTCCAGCCCTCGTTCCAGAGGATGTGCGTTCCGGTCTTGCCGGGCAGGGCGAGGTCGGGGAAGCCGTTGCCGTCGAGGTCGGCGACGCGGATTTGCAGGCCGGTGCCGGGGGCTTCACCGCTAGGGCCGCTGTGGATGAGGTGCTTCGCCCAGGTCCGGCTCTCGGGATTCCATCGGTAGTATTGAAGGGTGACGGGGTCGTGCTCGCCGGGATCGTTGCCGGAGTGGGCGAAGTAGCGCATCCCGGTGATCAGCTCGGGTTTCCCGTCGCCATCGATGTCCTCCCAGGCGAGGGCGTGGGCTTGGGAGAATTTCTTGTCGATGAGGTGCTGCCGCCAGGTCGTCATGCTGTTGGACTGCGGCTCCAGTTGTTCGTGCCAGTAGAGGCCATAGTTGTGGCCGTCGCCCCAGACGAGGTCGTTGCGTCCGTCGCCGTTGAGGTCGAGGACGAGGACGGGGCAGCTCGCGTGGGGCAGGTCGAAGTCCTTGCGCCAAGTCCATGGGCCGGAGAAGGGGCCGTCCTTGGGGCATTCGTACCAGCCTTGGCCGAAGACGATGTCGTCGAGTCCGTCGCCGTTGATGTCGCCGAAGCCCATGCCGTGGCTGTTGCCGCTTTCGGAGACGAGGTGCTTTTCGGCCTTCACCTTGCCGTCCTCGCCTCGGACGAGGCGGTAGATCTCCATGGGATTGGTCGCGACCCAGGAGTTCACGATCCATTCCGGAACGTCGTCCTTGTCGAAATCGTGGAGGAAGCTGGCCTCGTTTGCCTTGATGCCGGTATCGACCAGCTCGTGGACTTTCCAGTTTTCGACGTCGTGGTTTCCGGTGCCGGGGTTTTCATACCAGTTCAGCACGGGCAGGGTGAAGGCGATGGAGAGGATGTCGAGGTCGCCGTCGCCGTCCATGTCGAAGAGGTGTTCGCCGCAGCTCTGCATGTAGTCCTTGCCGAAGGGGAGGATCTTGCGCACGGGGCGAGGCTTGAAGTCGGGGGCGGCATACCAGAACTCGCCAGCGGTGATGTCGGCTTTGCCGTCGCCGTCGATGTCGCCGATGGCGAGGCCTTCGTTGTTGTCCTTGTGGAGCTGCTGGACGCGCCATTTCAGCTTTTTCGGGGCGGGCGGCTGCTGCGCCGCCAGCGTGGCGACGAGGGCGGTCAGGGCGAGGGTGGGGAGGAGATGGGCGGGTTTCATGGGGGCTTGGTGTGATTGGCGTTCTTCCTTTGCTCCTACTCTTACTCCTTACTCTTACCTCTTACTCGGGTCGGGAGGAAAGCGGGCTCTGCTTGGGGGAGTAAGAGTAAGGAGGTAAGAGTAAGGAGTAAGAGGGCAGGGGAACGAAGCGAGCAGTATCAAAAATCCCGCAGCTCCACAAACCCCGCTTTCGCGGCGTCTTCGAGGATTTCCAGGGAAATTGCGTCGAGTCCCTGTCCTTTCACGCCCGCGAGGGTGAGCTTGCGTTTGCCGGGCTCCTTCACTTCGAGGACGAGTTCGGCCTCGTTTCCTTGGTCGGGCAGGGGGATCTCCTCGTCGTCGAGGAAGAATTCGAGACCGGCGAGCTTGCCGGTGAGCTTCACTTTCACGGGACCGGCGGCTTTCACGTCGAGGACGGTGCGCAGGACGCCGAGATGGCTCCGGCTTCGTCCTTCGACTTCGGGCAGTTCGGCGAGGGGGACGGCTCCGGCGACGGTGGCGTAGACGGGAATCCACACGTAGTCGGAGACGGCTTCGGTGAAGATCTTTGATCCGTAGTGCCCGATGCGGTCGCGGGTCGAGGGATGGGGCATCAGGGCTTGCCATTGGCGGACGAAGCGGTTCGACGGCGTTTTGAAGGGGCCGTCCTTGCCGAGTTCGGAGAGGAAGCGGACGAGATGGATGAACTCGTCCTCCCGCAGGGTGGCGGTCAATCCGGGCGGCATCAGGGAGACGGGGCTGATCTGGTTGCTGGCGATCTCGCCCTTGGGAAGGCGGTTCTCCTGTCCGGCGGCGTCGCGGACGACGATCTCGTTGGCATCCTCGCGGGCGATGGCTCCGGCGAAGGCGTTGCCGTTCTTCATCGTGACGAGGGTGGTGTGGTAGCCCTCTTTGATTTTTTTGCTGGGTTCGAGCAGCGAGTCGACGAGGTAGTCGACCGGGGCGCTCGCGCCGATGCTGACGAGGTCGGGTCCGATGACGCCTCCGGCTCCTCCGATGGCGTGGCAGACGACGCATTGCAGGGCGGCGCGGCGGTAGATGGTTTCGCCTTGCCTCGCGTCGCCCGCTTCCGCGACCCGCTTCATCATCGCCTCCATCTCCTCGGGGCTGAGGGCGGTTTTCATGGGCTTGAGACCGCCGGCTTTTTGCAGGGCGGCGACGAGTCCCTCGGGCCGGGTCGCGGCGCTCTGGGCCTTGTTCATCCCGACGAGGGCGATGGCTTGGGGCAGAGTGGATTCGTTGAGGACGGCGGCGAGGGCGTCCGGTCCCTGCTGGGTCGCGAGGAAGGCGTCGTAGATGCCGTGGGGGTCGGCGCCGTTGGGGGCGTCGGTCAGGACGGCGAGGGCGAGCTTGGCGCCTTCGGCCGGATTCATGCGGGTGCGTCCGATCGTGGCGAAGGAACGGAGGAGGAAAGGCGCGGCCTTGTCCGCTGCGGTGGTGTCGAGAAGCTGGGCCGTGGCCGGTCCGCCGAGGGCGATGAGTCCGTCGAGGGCGGCGCGGGCGCGGGTCGCGTTTTTCGGGGCATCGAGGAAGGCGGCTTGCAAGCCCTCGCGGGCGGCTTCGAGTTTCCACAGTCCGGCGAGGGAGGCGGCGCTGGCGAAGGTGCCGGGATCTTCCGACTGGAGGAAGGCCGTGAGCCGGGCAGAATCTCCGGCGGGCTGGAGCTTGCGCAGCTTGGCTGCGCTGTCGAGGGCGGCGAGCACGGTAGTCTGCTGGGCGGAAGAAGCACCGTCGCGGAGGGCGAAGACGAGGAGACGGTCGAGATCGGCGGGAGATCCGACTTTGGAAATCCAGTCGGCGACACCCGCGACTTCGGCATCGGAGGCTAACTCGCCGGACTCGAGGGCAGCGAGGATGATCGGAACGCCGATGGGTTCGTTCAGCGCCCGCACCGCGTAGAGGAGCTGGGCCGGGGTGGCGAAGGGATTGCCGTCCGTCGTGGCGGGTTTCCAGCGTTCTGCGTGTTCGCGGCAGATCGACCAGACCGCGAAGTCGAGGAAGTCATCCACCTCGATGCCGTCGAGCGCACGCAGGGCGATTTTCACGGTGTCGGGCGAATCGATTTGGGCGAGGACGCTGACGGCCCAGAGGCGGACCTGCGGATGCGGATCGGCGACGGCTTCCTCCGCGACGGCGAGGGATTCGGGGATGTCGGCGGCGTCGTAGTAGAGAGCCCGCAGGGCGGCGGCTCGGACCTTTGGATTTGACGATTCGGTCAGGGCGATGGCGGCGGCGGGATCGAAGCGGTTCACGCTTTGGGCTGCCCAGATCTTGCGCAGCGCGAAGAGACCGGCATCGACGCCTTCGGGAGCTTGGGCCGAGGCGAGGGCGGCGAGGACTGTCTCGGGTTCGCGGGTGCGCAGTTCGGCGATGGCGGCGTTGCGGGTCCAGCCTTCGGGGGCGTTGAAGGCGGCGATCAGGTCGGCCTCGGATGCTTGGTCGATCTCCGGCTTCTTCACCAGCTCGCGCCCCTCGAAGCTGATGCGCCAGATGCGTCCGTGGGCATGGTCGCGGCGGGGATCGCGGAAATCGACTTCTCCGTGCTGGATGATGGGGTTGTACCAGTCGGCCACGTAGATCGCGCCGTCGGGTCCCATCTTCACGTCGATGGGGCGGAAGGCCCCATGGCTGGAGGAGACGAGGTCGGCAAGCTGGGTCGAGGTGTAGGCGCTGCCGTGGTCGGAGAGCCGGAAGAGGTTGATGCGGTTGCCCCGGAAGTCGGGCGCGGCGAGGACGTCCTGAAGCGAGTCGGGGATATGGCGTCCGGTGAGGAATTCGAGGCCGCAATGCTTCGGTTGTCCCGGATTGAGTCCCGGGAGGATGCGCGTCGCACCGGGCGAGGAGAGGAAGACGCTGCGGGGGAAGACGAAGTTGATCCCTTGGCCGCCGGCTCCATCGGTCATGAAGCTCTGGCCCCAGGCGTCGAAGGCGTGGCCCCAGGCGTTGACGAGGCCCTTCATGAAGACCTCGGCGCGGCGCGTTTCGGGGCGGTAGTGCCACATGCCCCCGCCGAGCAGCCGACGCACGCCGTAGGGCGTTTCGAGGTGAGTGTGGATGTAGATGGACTGGTTCATCCACAGCATCCCCTCGGGGCCCCAGCGGAAGGTGTGGACGAGGTGGTGCGTGTCCTCGGTGCCGAATCCTGACAAGACGACACGCCTTTCGTCGGCCTTGTCGTCCCCGTCGGTGTCGCGGAGGAAGAGGACCTCGACCGAGTTCGCCACATAGACCCCGCCGTCGCCGGGGAGGACGGCCGTGGGGATGTGTAGGTTGGTCGCGAAATCGGTATGCTTGTCGGCGACGCCGTCTCCGTCGGTGTCCTCGAGGATGACGATTTTGTCCTGCTCCTCCTGTCCCGGCTGGATATGGGGATAGAGCGGGCTGTTCACGACCCAAAGGCGGCCCTGCGCATCCCAGTTCATGTGGGTGGGGCTGGAGACGGCGGGCTCGCTGGCGAAGAGCTCGATTTTCGCCCCCTCGATCAGCTTGAAGGCGGCGAGCTGGGCCTCGACGCTGGAATCGGGAATGTCGCGCAGGCCGTTTTGGGCGGCGAGGGGGGAGGCGGCGAGGATCGCCAAGGCGGAGGCCGCCGTGAGAGCTTTTGGGATCATGGGAAAATCGTTGCTGGGAGGAGATGGTCCGTCCGCTACGTCAAAGTGGTGTGAGCGTTCAGATAAGAGGTGAATGCCGACAAAGGGGTGGCTATTTCGAGCCGGAGGGATCGGAAGGCTTTTCGCTTGCCTCCCGCCGGGAGCGCATGGCCTCTTGAATCAAGCGATCCAGAACAGCGTCCGTTTCCGCTAGTTTTTGGACTCTCGCCAAGATGAAATCGTTGGGCGCGCCTTCCTTGGAAATGGCGGTGCTATACTGGGAGGCAAGGTTTTTCCTAAGATGATTCTTTGCCGCCTCGATGTCGTTCGCATTGAGAAACGTCAGCGCGTCTGTTGCGTAGATCATGGAAATGTTCTCCATTTTTTGAAACGACTCGCTCATTCCCCGGATCATCTTCTCTAGATCCTCTTCCGAATATCCATCAGGTCCCCATAGATCCTCTCGTTTTGTAATCGATTGGATTGCTTTCGTGGTTTTGAAGAACTTGCGAATGCCTTGGGCAAGTTCCTCGTCGGAGACCTCAAACTCGTTTTTGATCTCGACCAAGAGCGTCTCCAGCTCCGAATGGGGTGTTTCCTTCGTGTCGGATTGTGCATGGGGGACGAGCAGCAAGCTCAAAACCCCGAGTTTGGCGAGAAGTGTTCTCATACGCAAATTGCAGTTAGGTTGCTTTGTTTGGAAAGCGAGAGGCGGTCATTGGGAAGGTGGGGAACCGGGAAGATCAGTTCTTGGGCAGTCCAGCGAACACCACCGCCCGCGCCTCTTCGACTTTCTTCTCCTGCGCGGCGATGAGCGGGTCGAACATGGGGATCTCCTTCGCGTTCTGGCCCTGCTCGTGCTTGCGGAAGAGGAAGAGGTAGGTCTCGTTCGCGGGACGCCAGCGGTGGAAGAAGAGGCGGTCCTTCTCGATGACGGCGTCGCGGAGGGCGGCGAGGACTTCGTCGTCCTTCTGCGAGAGAGGGATTTCGGGATAGCCGAGGCCCTTCACCAGCTCCCGCGCGACGAGGGCGTGGCCGGCTTCGCCGTGGTTGACGCCGTCCTCGGTCAGGGGCGGATCGGTGACCGAGCCATCGAAGGCGTCGCCGCCGAGCGCGGCGAAGAGATCGACGAAGCGGACCTGGTTCTTCTTCGCCAGTTCGCGGATGCCGTCGCGGATCGCGGCGAGGTGGCGGTTGTTCTCGCTTTGGTCGGGGAGGGGATCGCCGAGATTTTCGAAGGGGGGTGGGGAAACGAGGACGATCTCGCGCAGCCCCTCGCCTGAGGCCGAGCGGAGCGCGTCGATCAGCGCTTGGTAGCCTTGCAGGAAGAGCGTCTTGCTCGTTTCGAGGCCGGTGCCCGAGACCTTCGCTGCGCCGTTTTCGCGCTCGTCGGTCCAGCCTTGATCGACGGACAGCGCGGTCTCGGCGCCGTACCAGAGGAAGGCGACGGTGGGCTTGGCTTCTCCGAGATTGCGGGCGAGGCGCTCGCGTCCTTCGGCGGGCGGACCGAAATAGGAGCGGGCGTCCCCGAAGACGGAATCGCCGCTCCAGCCGAGGTTGCGGAAGACGAGGCCCTTCACCTCCGGTCCGGCGGCGAGCTGGAGCGAGGTTTCGAGATGGCCGTAGAGGCGCGCCCGCTCGACGAAGGTGTTGCCGACGAAGACGACGCGGTCGCCGCTGCGGAGGAGAGGGGTGGCGTCCTGCGCGACGAGCGGGGCAGCGGCGAGGAGGAAAGCGGAGAGCAGGGGGAGTTTCATGGCAACGAGGGGACGCGACGGAACTAGACACGCGGGAGCGACCGCAGGCCAGTCCCCATCCGCGCCAAAGGGGTGTCGGCAGGGGAAAACCTTGTATCGCCCCGACCACTCCGAGGCGAGCAAAATGCGCGGAAAAATGGAGCGGATCAGGGGAAGTTCCCGGTCACCGCCTCACGCCTTCTCGTATTCCTTGAGGAAGCCGATGAACTCGCGGCGGTGGTCCTCCTCGCCGGAGAGCAGCGTGACGGCCATGTCCTGCGTCACGTAATCGACGCCGTCGCTGAGCTTGATGATCTTGTTGTATTGGGCGATGGCCGCGTCCTCGGCGTCGATGACGCCCTTGATGACGCCGACGATGTCGGTGGAGTCCTTGAGCGGCTGGAGCGACTTCTGCTTCCGTTCGAGGTCGAAGCTGCCGGGCACTTGGCCGCCGATGGTCTTGATGCGGTTGGCGAGGGTCTGGGCGTGGGTCAGTTCCTCGGCCACGTCGGCGGCGAGGGCTTTCTTGATCACGTCCGAACGGACTCCATCGAGGTTGACCGAGGCCGCGATGTAGTTCTGCACCGTCTCCAGTTCCATCGCGTAGGCGGTCTGGAGGGCTTCGATGATCTTTTTGTTGGGTGATTTGCTCATGCCTGGAATTACGTCTGTGCGGGCGGAGAAGCAATCACCGACGGGGGAAAATTCCCTGCCGCCCCATCTGCGGAAATTTGCGGGCATCTGCGGCGATCTGCGTCAAAAAATGAGGAACGCGAATTGGCGCGAATGTCCGCGAATTTTCGCAAATTTCAGATCCTTCATTCGCGTCCATTTGCGCTCATTCGCGCCAATTCGCCTTCCTCGAATGGATTCAACGCGGATGTCCGCAGATGCCCGCGGATTTTCGCAGATGGAATCTCTCGAAATCGATTCGCATTCTTGTCGAAAATCAGGAAATTTTAAAAATTTGCCTTTCCCAGTCTGTGGCGATGAAATAATCTTTGTCGGCGGGAGCGAAGGGGATTATAATTTCCATAACAAAACTTGGCGGAACCGCCGGGCGTGGCGACACGCCGCAAACCCACACAGACAGATCCGAGAACGAATGGTACGAGGCTTTCTCAGCTTCGGCGGCCTCTTGCTGGTCGCGGGAGTGGCCCTGCTGGCCGGCTTGCAGCGGTCGGGCAAGGTCGATCTCGGCAACGTCTTCCGGGCGCAGCCGGAGGTCGATGCCTCCTTTCAGCGCGGCTTCCGTTCGGACACGATGGCGCGGATCAACCGGCTCCGCCTCTCTGCCGGGGTGGGGGAGGTGCGGGGGGACGAGGCGATCCAGGGATTCCTCGGGGAATGGGTCGGAGCCCATCCGAAGCCCCGCGATCTCGAGCTGGACGAGGTCTTCGACGCGCTCCAGGGCCGCTTTCCCGGGGCGCAGTATCTCGCCGCGAACTTGGTGACCTCGGGCAGTCGCGAGGATCTGCTTGGAAAGCTCGCGGGCTGGACGGCGGCGGCGAGTCCCGATTTCGAGGCGGTCAACACCGCTGTTTTCCCTGCGCGAGGGGGGATCGGGGCGCTGGCGGTGATGTCCCGCCGCATCCCGGAATTCTCCCTCCGCGCCGCGAACGAACGGGGTGGCCGCTTCCACAATCGCTGCCCCCATTGCGGGACGATCCACGCGCTGGAGATCGACCGCGACTCGCGCACCCTCATCCTCTCCTGCCCGCATTGCGACCTGCCTTTCGACGTGCTCGGGGTGGATACGAGGGGCGAGATGCGGCGGGCCACGGACTTCTTCGAGGGCTTCGTCCCTCCCGGTGGCAGCCCCGAGGTGGCGGGTGACGAGGATCGCCTCCTCGCCCTCTGGAGGCGCGTGGTGGAGCATTGCGAATACGAACTCGACCAGGATCGGACCGCCGGGGGCGGTCGGGAAGTGAGGGATGTCTGGAAGACGCCGTCCGAGACTTGGGGCGAGGCGGCGGGGGACTGCGAGGACACCGCCATCCTCCTCGCCGACGTGCTCGCCGGGGCGGGGTTCGAGTCCCGCGTCGCGATCGGATGGAACGGGAACGTCGGGCAGCACGCTTGGGTCGTGGCGCGGGCGGGAGGGCGGCAGTATCTTCTCGAGACGACCTTGTCGAAGCAGGACTCCCCCCAGGCGCTGGTCGAGGTCTCCGCCGTCTCCACCTTCTACCGACCCGAGCAGCTCTTCGATTCGGATCGCATCTACTACACCACGGCGAGGCCGGAGCGCTTCGGGGCGGATTATTTCTCGAAAGATCTCTGGAAGCCGGTGCCCCGCGCCACCGGGGAGGAGCTGTCGCGGCGCTGACGGTCCCGCAAAAAACGCGAAGGCGCGCCCTCCCCGGATTTGACGCGTGGGGGGGTGCTTGCTAGGCTCGCGGCGATGAAACTCCTCCGCTTCGGCCCGAAGGGCTCCGAGAAACCCGGTCTTCAACTCGAAGACGGCTCGCGCATCGACGCGTCCGGCTTTGGCGCGGACTGGAACCACGATTTTTTCGCCGCCCCGGCGAACCTCGACCGCCTCGCCGCCTGGCTTGATGCGAACCGCGAGACGGCCCCGCGCCTGCCCGAGGGCACGCGCCTCGGCCCGGCGGTGTCGCGTCCGGGCAAGCTGATCTGCATCGGCCTGAACTACTCCGACCATGCCGCCGAGGCGGGCATGGAGATCCCGAAGGAGCCCATCGTCTTTTTCAAGGCGACCAGCGCCATCGTCGGGCCGGACGACCCGGTCGTGATTCCGAAGGACAGCGCCAAGACCGACTGGGAGGTCGAGCTGGCCTTCGTCATCGGGAAGAAGGCGAGCTACGTGAGCGAGTCCGAGGCGCTCGGACATGTCGTGGGCTATGTCCTGCACAACGACTACAGCGAACGGGCTTGGCAGCTTGAGCGCGGCGGCCAGTGGGTGAAGGGGAAGAGCTGCGACACCTTCGCCCCCCTCGGTCCCTTCGTCGCCACCGTCGACGAGATCCCCGATCCCGAAAACTTGAAGATGTGGTTGACGGTCAACGGCGAGACGAAGCAGGACAGCAGTTCGTCGAACCTCATCTTCGGCATCGCCCATCTCGTCAGCTACCTGAGCCATTTCATGACCCTCGAACCCGGCGATGTCGTGACGACAGGCACGCCTCCCGGCGTGGGCATGGGCCTGAAGCCGCCGCAATTCCTCCAGCCCGGCGACGTCGTCGCCTTGGGCATCGAGGGGCTCGGCAGCTCGACCCAGACGGCGGTGGCTTGGTAAAATCCGAAATCCGAAGCTCGAAATCCGAACTTTGGCGCACGCCAGAGGCTGCGGTCCGTTGGACTTCGGATTTCTCACCCTTTCGTCTTCGCGACGAGTCGCACCGGGCCGATCGCCATTTCCGGGTCGATCGCCTTGCACATGTCGTAGACGGTGAGGGCCGCGACGGAGACGGCAGTGAGAGCCTCCATCTCGACACCGGTCTTCGCGTCGGTGCGCACCGTGGCGGAGATGCCCAGCTCGTCCTCGCGCGGCTCGAAATCCACCGCGACCTTGGTGAGGGGGAGTTGGTGGCAGAGAGGGATGAGTTCGGCGGTCCGCTTCGCGGCCTGGATGCCCGCGACTCTCGCGACGGCGAGGACGTCCCCTTTGGGTAGCGTTCCCTCGATGATCGCGGCGAGGGTGGCGGGCCGCAAGGCGATGAAGCCCTCGGCCACCGCCTCGCGGCGTACCACGGGCTTCTCCGAGACATCGACCATGGCGGCGCTGCCGTCGGGGCGGAGATGGGTCAGTTGCGGGCCTTCTTCCATCCCGCAGAATCTTCCCGCCCCGCCCCACCCGCAAGCGAATCGACGACGGCGGGCGAATTTTTTCTTGCCGGGACGGCGGCCTTCGGATCATGCTCGTGGTGATGAAGTTCCGAAGCCCCCTCCCGCCGCGTTTCTTTCCGGTCCTGGCCATTATCGCGGTGGCCGCATCGCTCCAGGCCGGAGGGGAGGACGACCCGATGAGTCGTCTCCGCGCCGCCGAGAGGGAGTTGGAGCGCGTCCGCGGCCATCTGCACGAAGCGCACCTCGAACTCGCCGCGAGGGGTGAGCGGATCGAAGCGCTGGAGCGGATGCTCGTCGCTGCGAAAGGGGAGGGGGAAAAGCAGCCGCAGCCGAGTCCGGTCGAACCCGCCCCGGTCGAACCCGCGCCGACGCCCAGTCCGGATTCGTTCACCATCGCCTACGAACCCAATTCGGCGGCGAACTTGGAAGGCCGCGAGCAGGCCCTTGCTTGGGTGCGGGAGCAGCTCCGGCGCGACCCTGGCATCGGATTCGAGATCACCGGCGCGGCCAACGACAGCCGCCATGCCGAGGTCAATCGGCTCGTCGCCTCCAACCGCGCCCGCTATCTGGCCGATTTTTTCGTGTCGAGGGGCCTTCCCCGCGAGGCGATCATTTCCGCCGAGGGCACCCCGTCCGAGACGGAGGGCGCGGAAGGGCGCTCCGTGAAGATCGCCGCCGTCGCGCGGAAAGGTGGCGACGAGGGGCGCGGCGAAGCGGCGGGGCGATGATTTTCCGATCCCGAGCAAATACAGTTGACCATCCCGGAAAGTTGCGTTGAACTCCCCCACGTCCCGCCCCCGGACCTCCTTCGATGCCAGCCTCCCCCGCCACTTCCCGAAAACCCGTCTCGATCATCACCGGTGGCGCGGGCTTTCTCGGGTCGCATCTCGGCGACCGGCTCCTCGCGGAAGGGCACCGGGTCGTGGCCATCGACAACCTCGTTACCGGTGGGCTCGACAACATCGCCCACCACGCCGACGACCCGGATTTCGAATTCATCGACCAGGACGTGAGCCGTTTCATCGACTGGCCCGGCGAGGTCGACCACATCTTCCACTTCGCCTCCCCGGCCAGCCCTTTCGACTACCTCGAGCTGCCCATCCAGACGATGAAAGCCGGGTCGCTCGGCACCCACAACGCCCTCGGCCTCGCCCGCGCGAAGGGTGCCTCCTTCCTCCTCGCCTCCACCTCCGAGGTCTATGGCGACCCCCTCGTCCATCCGCAGCGCGAGGACTACTGGGGCAACGTGAACCCCATCGGGCCGCGCGGCGTCTACGACGAGGCGAAGCGTTTCTCCGAGGCTCTCACCATGGCCTACCATCGCGCCCACGGCATCGACACGAAGATCGTCCGCATCTTCAACACCTACGGCCCGCGGATGCGCCTCCACGACGGGCGGGTCGTGCCCGCCTTCATCGGCCAGGCATTGGAAGGAAAGCCCCTCACCGTGTTCGGCGACGGCGGCCAGACGCGCAGCTTCTGCTACGTCAGCGACCTGATCGACGGGATCTACCGCCTCTCGCAGAGCGACTGCCACGAGCCGGTCAATATCGGCAACCCGCGCGAGACGACCATCTTGCAGTTCGCGGAGAGGATCCGGAAGCTCATCCCCGGAGCCGGCCCCATCGTCCACGAACCCCTCCCGGAGGACGATCCGAAAGTGCGCCAGCCCGACATCTCCCGCGCGAAAGAGTGGCTTGGATGGGAGCCCCGAGTGCCTTTCGAGGAGGGAATCGTCGAGACCATCGGGTATTTTCGGAAAAAATGTGCGAAATGAGTGGAATTGAGTCTTTACGCCGGGGTTTCCTCTATCGTAGTATCCTCCTGTCAGGATGCCGGGACGGCGTCCCGCAACCCTCGAACTCCTATCGTCATCCCATGATCAAAACCCTCCTCTTCGTCATCGCCGTCGCGGGCCTTTCGATGTCCGTCCTTCAGGCCCAGCAGCAGCCGGTCCAACTGAAAATGGGCGACGTCAAAGTCGGCAAGCCGACCTACGAGGCCCAGAAGACCCCCAGCTTCCAAGCCGGTGACGTGAAGAGCAAGAACGTCCCCAGTCCCCGCGACTGGCTTGAGATCGAAGTCGAGTTCGAGGTGGACGGCCCCCGCGACGCCGTGGTGAAGGAGCTGCTCTTCCGCTACTACGTCGGGTTCCGCGACAAGTCCGGCGCACCCCGGGTCCTGACCGGCGACGTGAAGCACGTCAACGTCCTCACCAAGGAGAAATTCTACTCGGTCGCCTACGTGGCCCCCTCCACCCTCGGCGAGATCACCGGCGACTTCCGCCGCTTTCAGCCCTCCGCGGTCGAGGCCGCCGGCGTGGAGGTCTACTACAACGGCGTGATCGTCGGCGGTACCACCACGAGCAACACCAAGTTTTGGGAGCAGGTTCCCGGCCAGCCCGGTATCCTCGGCAAGGCGGAGACCCCCTTCGCCCTCCTCTGGATCGACCGCTACCCGGAAGTCGAGAAAGCGTCGCGTTGAGCGGAGGGGCCGGGAGCCGCGCAGGAAATTCAGCCCTTGGAGGAGCAAGACATACCAGCACTATGGCGGAGGATCGCATCTTTTCCCTGAGCCTCGGATCGCAGCAGGTCACCGGGGCCGTGTTCTCGAAGACGGCCGGAGGCGGCTTGCGGCTCGACCGCGTCGAGCGTCGCGACTTCGCGGGCGACCCCGGCGAGGACGCCCCCCGCACGGCCCAGACCGCCCAAGCCATCAAGGAGGTCGCCGCCGCCCTCAAGATGAAGGGGGCGCAGACCAGCTACGTCATCTCCTCCTTCCCCGTGCTGGTGAAATTCGCCAGCCTCCCCGCCCTCGACGGGGCGCAAGTCGACCAGATCGTCGAGTTCGAGGCCCAGCAGCAGGTGCCCTATCCCATCAACGAGGTCGTGTGGGGCTACCAGCTCATGGGCGAGCCGGGCGATGTCGAAGTCGAAGTCGCCCTCGCCGCCGTCAAAGCCGACGAGCTGAACGAGGTGGACGACCTCGTCACCGCCGCCGGCCTGAAATCCGCCGGTGCCGGGATATCCCCTGTCGCGCTCTACAACGCCCTGCGTTTCAACTATTCCGACCTCGACGGGACCACCCTCCTCGTCGACATCGGCGCGAGGACCACCGACATGATCTTCGCTGAGGGTGGCAAGCTCTTCGTCCGCACCGTCAAGATCGGCGGGGCCGACATCACGCGGGCCATCGCCAAGGAGTTCGGGACCGACTTCGGCTCGGCCGACCACCGCAAGGTGCTCGATGGCTTCGTCGCCCTCGGGGGACCCTATGCCGACCACGAGAACCCCGAGGTCGCCGCGATCTCGAAAGTGGTCCGCAACGCCCTCACCCGCCTCCATTCCGAGGTCATGCGGACGATCAACTTCTACCGCAGCCAGCAGGGCGGCTCCGCACCCTCCTTCCTCCTCCTCTCCGGGGCCACCGCCGGCCTGCCCTTCATCCGCGAGTTCTTCGCCGAGAAGCTCAACCTCCCCGTGGACCACTTCAACCCCTTCCGCAACGTGACCGCCGCGAAAGGCGCCGCTGCGGAAATGGCCTCTACGAAGGGACACCAGTTCGGCGACCTCGTCGGCAGCGCCCTCGCCCAAGCCGGGGACGTGCCCCTGCGGATCGACCTCATCCCCGAGTCGGTGCGCAAGGCGCGGGAGTTGCAAGCCCGCAAGCCCGTCCTCGTCCTCGCCCTCGTCGTCCTCGCCGCGCTGCTCGGCGGGTTGGGCTTCTATTTCTCCAAAGGGGCCAAGATCGCCGACCAACGCGCCGTCGAAATCGCGAAGAAGGCGGAGGATCTCGGGAGATACGGCAAGGAGATCAAGGATCTGGAAGAGGGGATCGCCAATATCGACGGGGACCAGCGGCCCTATGTCGAGGCCGTCCGGCACCGTGTCTACTGGGTGCGGGTCTTCAACTACCTCAGCCGGAAGATGGACAACGACGCCCTCTATCTGACTGTGCTCGAGCCCCTCTCGGAGAAGCGGCCCGTCATCGACGACGCCGCGACCGCCATGGCCGCCGCCCCCGGCTCCGAGGCCATCGTCGACGGCTTCTCCATCCAAGGACTCTGGCGCGAGAACCCGAAAGGGTCCGAGGTCGTCTACGACTATTTCAAGCGTTTGAAGGAGGACGCCGCCGGCGAAGCCGGCGAGGGTTTCTTCGATCTGAAGGAGGTGGACATCAGTGCCGCCGTGGAGGTGGACGCTGGCACCGGCAACGACCGCTTCGCCTACCCCTTCAAAATGACCCTGCCGCTCCCCGAAGCGAACAGGGTCCGCTTCACCAAGTAACAGGGTTTCTCGAGGGTTTATGAATTCAAAGGTTTGGCTTACCATCTACGGCGGCGTCGCTCTTCTTGTGTTGGGGGGGGGAGGTTTCTTCGCTTGGTCCAACTACGGGAAATACAAAGAGGCGCTGGGCGGCTGGGACGAGAAAGTCAGTGCCATCGAGAGCCTCGAGCGCCGGGTGCCCTATCCGAACAAGGAGAACTCCGCGGCCCTCGCCGCGAAGGCGGAGTCCTACAAGGCGTCGGTGGGCTCCCTTACCGAGACCCTCAAGTCCTTCCAGCGCCCGCTCAACACGACCTTGGCGAACACCGAGTTCCAGCGGCTTGTGAAGACCCGTGTCGAGGACTTCCGCAAGGTTGCCGCCGCCGCCAAAATGGAGATCGACGCCAGCACCGAATTCCATCTCGGCTTCGAGAACTACGCGAACACCGTGCCGGCCCCGGAACTCGTCCCCCTGCTCGACTACGAGTTGGAGGCCATCGATCACCTCCTCCGCAAGCTCGTCGCCTCCGGGGCCCAGTCCTTGGCGGGCTTCGAGCGCGACGCCATTCCCGGCGAGACCGGTGCCTCCGCGAAGCACGACAGCGGGGTCGTCCACAAATACCCCGTCCGCTTCCGTTTCCGCGGGTCGCATGACACTCTCCAGAAATTCGTCAACGAGCTCGCCAACGATCGGCAGTTCTTCTACATCGTGAGGGTGCTCAAGGTGAGGAACGAGTCCGTCGAAGGCCCCCTGAAACTGGGCGGCGACGCCGGCGGGGTCGGCACTTTCGTCAAATACGAGAACCCCGTCACCAAGGAGATCGCCAGCCCCGAGCAGCTCGCGGCGTGGCGCGCCGACGACGCCACGGAGTCGCAGATTGCCGAGCGGGCGAAGGCCGCCGGCTTCGTCAAGGCCGACGAGGACGCCCGCGTTCTCATGGGCTTGGAGAAGCTCGATGCCTTCGTCGTCGTCGACATCACGCGTTTCCTCGGGCGCGACGAACTGCCCGAGAAGGCCCCCGAACCAGAACCGAAGAAGAAAGGGAGAAGATAGATGATCGGAAAATCTTGGGATAAACTGCTGTTGCTGCTAGCGGGCTTGACCGTGATCGGGGTTTCGGCCTATTTTTCATTGCAGGCCCGCAGCTTCGGCGGAACCTTCCACCTCGACGAGGCGTCCCCGAACAACGAGTTGCCGGAGACCGAAGAGGAGCGCGCCCGCATCGCGCAGTCCTTTGTTGAGAAGACCCAGTCTTGGTCGAACCCGGTGAAGGGCACCCCGGCCAAGCCCCTCCCGCTCTTCGTCTCGGTACCTATCGTCGAGGCCGGTGGCAGGCTCATCGACTTGGGCTTGGAGGATACCCCCCTCCGCCCCCCCGTCACCAACGCTTGGCTGACGACGCACAACCTCGACTACCTCAATTCCGGCGTGCTCCAGCAGGACACTGACAATGACGGTTTCGACAACCTCACCGAATGGGAGGCGAAGACCAATCCCGTCGATTCCGCCTCGCATCCGCCCTACGCCGAGAAGCTCCTCTTCGCTTCGCGCCAGCAGCAGCTCTACACCCTGCGCTTCGCCGCCAAGCCCGACGACGAGCGCTTCCAGATCAACCGCCTCCCCAGCCAGCAATGGCCTAGGGGCGAAAACTTCTACGTGCGCGTCGGCGAGATCTCCAAGGACGAGCAGTTCCGCGTCGAGGGCTTCGAGGAGCGGCGCGCCCCGAACCCGAGCGGTATCGAAGTGGACGCCTCCGTGGTGAAGATCACCTACCTGCCGAAAAACGAGCCTTGGGAACTCGTTCGCAACCGCAACACCGAGATCCCGACCTACTTCGCGGACATGAAGTTCGCGCTCGACCCCTCCTTCCAGCAATACGTCAAGGAAGGCGACGCCTTCGCCCTGCCCATCGACCCCGGGACGAAATATCGGGTCGTCAAAGTCGAGGAGGATTCCGTCGAGATCGTCTGGCAGACAGGCGACGCGCCGGAGCAGACGATTCAGATTCCTAAAAAGTAACTTGTTGACAGCCGCCGCATATTCTGTTTTTGATTGCGGTTGAAGCCCTGAGCCCGAACCGAACCGCTTGAGCGAGACGACGATATGAAGACGAGAGGATTGAAGAGAATTTCCACCGGGAAAGGCCGTTTTGGCCTGCTTCTCCCCGCCCTGGCGGGAGTGGCGCTTCCGGCCATGGCCGGTCAAGGAGGATACGGCGGCGGCAGTGGCGGCAGCGGTGTCCCCGGCATCGCCACGAACTACGTGATCCGCCTTCAGGAGAACGTGAAGAAGGCTGACGAGGCCGCTCTGCGAGGTTCCCAGCTCATGGCCGACGGTGACTACCAAGGGGCCATCGACCAGTACCGGGCCGCCCTCGACCTTCTCCCCGACGCGCCCATGACGGAGCCTCGCCGTCGTGCCTACATCTCCCAGTTCGCCCGCGCCAGCGTCCTCCTTGCCACCCAGAGGGCCGAGGAGGGACGCTACCCCGAGGCCATCGCCCTCGTCGAGGACGTGCTCCAGCCCAGCGTCGATCCCGATAACATCGACGCCAAGAAGCTCCTCCAGCGGCTCCACGATCCCGACTACTACTCGCCCGCCCTCACCCCCGCCCACCTTGAGCGTGTCCGTCGCGTCAAGCTGGCGTTGAAGACTGCGGAAGGCCACATCCTCCTCGGCGACTACGACCGAGCCGACCGTGAATACAACAAGGCCCTCAACGATGATCCCTACAACACGGCCGCCCGCCGCGGGATGGAGAAGAACGAGCGGCACAAGATGAACTATCAGGACGCCGCCTACGACCACACCCGGGCGCGGGCGCTCCGCGAGGTGACGAAGGGCTGGGAGACCCCCGTGCCCGCGAACTTGGAGAGCGGGCCCATCGTGGACATCCCCACCGACTCCAGCACCGTGGACATCCGGCGGAACGAGGATAAGCTCAAGACCATCATCCTCAGCAGCGTGGAGTTCTCCGACACGCCCCTGAAGGACGCCCTCGACTTCCTACAGCAGCGCAGCGTCGAACTTGACATCAAGGAGACCGACGTGTCCAAGAAGGGTGTCAACATCATCCTCGACGCGGGCGCGGTCCCCGGCAGCGGTGCTGGTGCCCCGGCGGCCCCAGCGGCACCGGCGGGTGGAGGGCTCGGCTTCGAAGGCGGTGCTGCCTCGTCCATGGGCGGCGGCGGCGGGGCCGGCGACACCCGCATCACCCTCCGTCTCACCAACGTGCCTTTGGCTGAGGCGCTGAAATACACCACCTCCTTGGCTGGCCTGAAATACAAAGTGGAGCCTTTCGCCGTCCGCGTGGTTTCCCTGTCGGCTCCCGAAGGTGACATGTTCACGCAGTCCTACGTCGTTCCCCCGAACTTCCTTTCCACTGACGGCGGCGGTGCCGGAGCCGCTGGCGGAGGGGGCGGTGGAGGCGGCGGCGGAGACCCCTTCGGCGGCTCGGAAAGCAGCCCCAGCGGTGCGGCTCCTGTCGGACGGAAGACTCCCAAGGCGATCCTCGAAAACGCCGGGATCACCTTCGGGCCGGGTTCCAGCGTGTTCTACAATGCCGCGAATTCCCGTCTCATCGTCAAGAACACCCAGGAGCAACTGGAGTTGGTCGACATCTTCGTCGCTTCCCTGAGCTCGAATGTTGAGAAGCAGATCTACATCACCTCCCGTTTCGTCGAGATTTCCGAGGAGGACGGGAAGGAGCTGGGCTTCGATTGGCTCCTCGGTCCCTTCGCTATCGGATCGAATGATCGGATCTTCGGGTCCGGGGGGACGACGGGGAATCAGGTTGGAGCGGGGGATCCCTTGGACTGGGCCTTTCCCATGAATGGGAATAACGTGACCTCCGGGCTGCGTTCCGGTTCCCAAGCAATTCGCGGGAATTCCATTGACGCCCTCATCGCCGAGGCCGGAGGGGTGGCGGCGGGTTCGCTGATGTCCCCCGCCGTCTTCGGTATTGCCGGTATCTTCACCGATCCCCAATTCCAATTGATGATCCGGGCGCTGGACCAGAAGAAGGGGGTCGACTTGCTTTCCGCCCCCTCGGTGATGGCCCGCAGCGGCAACCGGGCGAAGATCGAGGTGATCCGCGAGTTCATCTACCCGACCGAATACGACCCGCCGGAGATCCCCAACCAGATTGGCGGCGGTCAAGGCGGTGGTGTCATCAACTTCGTCCCCGTGACCCCGGCGACGCCAACGGCTTTCGAGACTCGGAACACCGGGGTGACACTTGAGGTCGATCCCGTCCTCGGTGCTGACGAGTTCACCATCGACCTGAACCTTTCGCCGGAGGTCGTGGAGTTCGAGGGCTTCATCAACTACGGGAGTCCGATCAACGGTCCCACCAATTTCATTGCCGGAATCGGCCCGGTTCCGACCATCCTCACCGCCAACCGCATCGAGATGCCCATCTTCAGCACTCGCCGGGTTTCCACCCAAGTGACGATCTGGGACGGCCAGACCGTCGCCCTCGGGGGCCTCATCCGCGAGGATGTCCAAGATGTGGAGGACAAGGTGCCCTTCCTCGGCGACCTCCCCGTGGCCGGGCGGCTCTTCCGCTCCAGCGTTTCGCACCGTATCAAGCGGAATCTCACGATCTTCGTGCAGGCCCGCCTCTACGATCCTGCTGGGATGCCGATCAACGGTCGGATCACCGACGAGCCCCTGCCAGAGCCGGTGCCCCGTCCCCCGATCACGACCCCGGCGACCTTCGCCCCCGGCCCGATCCCCTACCAGAAGTGACCAAGGAGGGGGGCTTTCCAAGTCCCCTCCCTCCAAACTTTGCCCAAGGAAGGCGTGGCCCGGAAAGCCGCGCCTTTCTTGTTTGTTTCCAGCCATGATCACCATCGCGGTCACCGGGGGCGCCGCTTGCGGGAAGTCGGCCTTCTGTCGGCGTTTCGCTGCGCAGGCCCCCGTCGGCAGGGCCGCCGTCTTCAGTTGCGACGACGAGGTGCGTCGGCTTTCGCAGGAGCCGGAGGTCCGCGAGGCGCTCGGCGACCTCGCCCGATCCCACGGACTCGCCGCCCCGCCCGGCGGAGGCGAGGGCGCGGATCGCGCCGCTTTTCGCGAACTCTTGTTTGAAAACTCGGGATTTCGTGGAAAGGTGGAGGGCATGCTGCATCCCTTGGTGCTGCGGCGGGCGATGGAGCATGCCGCGGGCCTCCCCGGTGGCGTCCGGATTTATCTGGTCGAGGTGCCATTGCTCTACGAAGTCGATTTTCCGATTCCCCGGGATATGGACTTGGTGGTGGCGGCCTCGGAGCCCGTCCAGACCCGTCGTCTCGTCGACGGGCGCGGCTTGGAACTCGCTGCGGCCCGACGCGTGCTGCGATCCCAGATGAAGATCGAAGAAAAAATCAAACGGGCCGATCTCGTGGTTTGGAATGACGGCGGCCTTCCCGCCTTCGAAGCCCAAGCCGACCATTTGCTCGCCCGATACGAAACCCTGTTGAATCCATGACCGAACCCACCACCTTGGAGCCCGCTACGGACCCCGTCGAAGCCCCCGAAGCGGCCCCAGAAGAAACCCCCGTCGTCGTGCCCGACGCGGTGGATGTGAACGAATTCCAGCGAAAGTCGCTCGCCTCCCTCCACGAGATCGCGCAGGGGCTGGGGCTGCGCGTCGCCGGTGTCCGCTCGAAGCACCAGCTCGTTTTCGAAATCCTCCGCTTCTACGGCTCGCGCGGCACGGTGCTGGAGGCCGAGGGTTTCCTTGACTGGGCTGGCGAGCCAGTCGGTTTTCTGCGCTGGCCGGAGTTCAGCTTCGCTCCGAACGCCGACGATGTCTCCGTCGCGGCGGCGCTGTTGAAAGAGCGGGGGTTGCGCACGGGGCAGCGCCTGCGGTGCCGGGTCCGGGCACCCCGGGATCGCGAGAAGACCCTCGCAGTCGAGGAAGTGCTCGAGATCGAGGGGATCCCGGTGGGCGAATGGCGGACGCCCCCCAGCTTCGACGACCTCACCGCGATGTTCCCGTCGGAGCGGCTCATCCTCGAAACGACCGAGGGCTCCTCGCCCTCCCCACGTGTCATCGACCTGATCGCGCCCCTCGGGAAAGGGCAGCGCGGCCTGATCGTGGCCCCGCCGAGAGGCGGCAAGACCATCCTGCTGAAGAACATCGCGGTCTCGATCCACCGGAACAGCCCCGAGGTGGAGCTCATCGTCCTGCTCCTCGACGAGCGGCCCGAGGAGGTGACCGACTTCCGCGAGACGGTGGACGCCTCGATCTACAGCTCCACCTTCGACGAATCCCCCGACCGCCACATCGAGGTCGCCGACATGGTGCTGAACCGCGCCAAGCGCCTCGTCGAGAACGGTCGGGACGTCGTCGTGCTCCTCGACAGCCTCACGCGCCTCGCGCGGGCGCACAATTCCGCCCGGCAGTCGGGCGGCGGCGGTGGTGGAGGGCAGGGGCGGCAGCATCGAGGCAACGGAGGGGGAGGGGGCGGGGGAGGCCCTGTCGGCAGCGGCGGTATCTCGCCGAAGGCGCTGGAGCGCTCGCGCCGTTTCTTCGGGGCGGCCCGGAACGTGGACGGCGGCGGCAGCCTCACCATCCTCGCGACCTGCCTGATCGAGACCGACAGCCGCATGGACGACGTCATCTTCGAGGAGTTCAAGGGCACCGGGAACATGGAGATCACCCTCGACCGTGAGATGGCCGAGTCGCGCGTCTTCCCCGCGATCCACCTCCTCAAGAGCGGGACGCGGAAGGACGAGCTGCTCTACCACCCGGACGAGTTCCTGCGCATTGGCTCGCTCCGCAAACAGCTCGTGCAGCGGCCTGCCCCCGAGGCGATGGTCGTGCTCCTGAAGGCGATCAAGTCAACCCGGTCGAACGCCGAGCTCCTCCTGCGGGGCATCCAGTGAAGGCTGAGGCATGAGCGAGGCGACCATCGCATCCCTCGAAGCGGCGTCGGAGACCTACATCGACGGTCCCGGCGCGTTGCGGGATTTCATCGCCGAGGCGTCAGCCGAGGGGGATTTCGCAGCCTGCTCGATCGACACCGAGGCGGACAGCATGCACTCCTACGAGACGAAGCTCTGCCTCATCCAGTTTTCCATCCCCGGCTCCCTCGCTATCATCGATCCCTTGGCTCTCGACTCGGAGTCCCTCGACGGCCTCGTCCGCTTCGTGGACCGCTTCGATGTGGTCTGGATGCACGGGGCCGACTACGACATCTCCCTGTTCAACAGCACCTTCGGCTGGGCGCCGCGGACGATCTACGACACGCAGGTCGCCGCGCGCCTCCTCGGTGCCGGGAAGTTCGGCCTTGCCAACCTCCTCGAGGACGAATACGGGGTGAAGCTGTCGAAGCAGTCGCAGAAGGCGGACTGGAGTCGGCGGCCGCTCAGCGACAAGATGCTGGCCTACGCCTACAACGACGTCCGCTACCTCCTCGATCTGGGGGGGCGCTACCTGGATCGGCTCCGCGAGGTGGGCAGGCTCGACTGGTTTCTGGAGAGCTGCCGCGCCGCGAGGGATTCGGTGCTGGTGCGGAGCGGCAAATCGGAGGACGACGTCTGGCGGGTGAACGGATGGGGCAGGCTTTCCCCGAAGGGGCTCCACTACTTGAAGCACCTTTGGCATTGGCGGGACGGGGAATGCCAACGCCTCGACCGCCCGGCCTTCAAGTTCCTCGGGAACCAGGATATCCTCGCGATGGCCGAGCGGCTTGAGGCGGGGAAGGACTTGGCCCCCCCGAGCTACCTGCGGCCCTCGCCGATCCAGCGTCTGCGCGAGGCTGTCGCCGCCGCGAAGCAGGTGGACCCGCGCGATTATCCGGTGAAGCACCGTCGCGGGGAAGGTCCCCGGCTTGAGATCGACGAGAAGAAGTTCGAGGCGATCCGCCGCGTCCGCGACGCGAAGGCGGCCGAGCTGGGGATCGATTCGACGGTGGTCGCGACGCGGACGGCGATGGAGCGCCTCGCCGCGACCAACCTGGGCGAGGAGGAGAAGGGCGATCTGCTCCTCGACTGGCAGAGGGAGTTGCTGGGGATCGAGAGTTGATACCGAATCACAGCCATCCTACGTTGCCCATGATTTCAGCGCCAAAGGCGCGGCTCCATGCCAGCCCAGGCCAACGGCCTGGGAACCCGGCCCCGGAAAACGGGGGAGGGCTGAAAGCCCGACCCATCCCGCCCGGCCAAGCTTGCCGCTGGCCCCCCCGTCCACGAACCGTCAGTTTCGAATGAAATGTGAGCAAGCGAGTCGGCGGTGCTCGTACGTAGAGAAGTTCGTGAGAACTTCTCCCCCGAAGCCCAAGCGACACCCGCCGAAGTTCTCACGAACTTCGCTACGAGGCCCCGTTCTCGCAGCGTCTAGATTCCCCATCGTTTGATGTGAATCGCAGAAATTCAGGGCTCGCAGTCTTTTCTGCGACGATTCATGTGCAAGCCGTGGCCCTCCTTGGGAAATCATCCCCGCAGCACTCCCATCGCCCCCTGCGCCGCCCAGTAGCCGCACATCCCATGCACGCCGCCTCCGGGAGGGGTCGAGGAGGAGCAAAGGAAGATCGCGGGGTTCGGCGTGGCATGCGGCTTCCAGCTCACCATGGGCCGCGTCAATAGCTGCCGCCAATCCGCCGATCCCCCGACGATGTCGCCGCCGATCAGGTTCGGGTTGTAGCGCTCGGCTTCGGCGCAATCCATGGTGCGCCGCGCGAGGACGAGATCCCGGAAGCCGGGGGCGAAACGCTCGATTTGCGCCTCGATGCGGTCGGTCATGTCCACGGTCGATCCGGCGGGGACGTGGCAGTAGGCCCAGAAGGTGTGCTTCCCCTCCGGCGCGCGGGTCGGATCGAAGAGGCTCTGCTGCGCGGTGAGGACGAAGGGGCGCTCGGAATGGATCCCGGCGCTTGCCTCGCGTTCGGAGCGGGCGATCTCGTCGAGCGTTCCGCCGACATGGACGGTCCCGGCGCGACGGCATTCCTCCGCCACCCAAGGGACCGGGCCGCTCAGGGCGTAGTCGATCTTGAAGATGCCCGGCCCGTGCCGGAAGCGCCGGAGCCGCTTCGCGTAGTTCCCGGGAAGCCGTTCCCTGGCAATGCTGGCGAGAGCGGAAGGAGAAGTGTCGAACAGATAGGCGTTCGCTTTCGGCAAGTCCTTGAAGGATAGTACTAAACGACAGGTTTCCACGCTCCCGCCGTGGTATTCCAATTCGGCGATGAGCGCCCCGACGATGCTCTGCGACCCGCCTTTGGCGATGGGCCAACCCTTCGCGTGGCCCGCGAGCATCAGCATCAGGCCGACGGCGTTGGTCGAGAGGATCGCGTCGAGTGGCAGCACGGAGTGGGCGGCGTTGCCCGCGATGAGGGCGCGGGCGGTTTCGTCCGTGAACCAAGCCCGCGCTGTGGCGAGGGACGAGGGCAGGATGCGCAGGCCGAAGGCCGCCATGGTGAAAGGATGCCGCGGCACGCGCGGCGGGGCGAGGAGATCCTCCATGAGATCGTCGAAACGATTCACGAGCGGAGCGAACAAGCGCCGGTAGGCTCTCGCTGACGAGGTGTCGAAGCGGGAGGCGGTTCCCTCCACGGAACGCTCCAGCACCGCTGCTCGGCCGCCGTCGAGCGGGTGGGCGACGCAGTAGTCGGGATGGACCCACTCCAGACCGTGGCGTTCCAGCCCCAATTCCCGGAGGAAGGGCGAGGCCAGCCCCATGGGATGGATGGCCGAGCAGATGTCGTGGCGAAAGCCGGGGAGGGTCAGTTCGCTCGTCCGTGCGCCGCCACCGGGACGCTCGTGGCCCTCGACGACCCGGACGGAGAAACCCTCCCGAGCCAAGGCGACAGCGGCGGCGAGTCCGTTCGGACCCGATCCGATGACGACGGCGTCGAGAGGCTTCTTCATTCGCGTTCCTCGGGCAGGTTCAACGCGAATGTCCGCAAATGCCCGAGAATTTCAAAAAGCGAAGCTTCAAAGCTGTCCGCAATCGGCGATGCGGATGTCCTTCGAAGTCCGTCCGCTGCGGCTGCCGAGGGCTTCGACCGCCTGCACCACGTCCATGCCTTCGACGACCTTGCCGAAGACGACGTGGGCGCCGTCGAGCCACTCCGTCACCACCGTGGTGATGAAGAACTGCGAGCCGTTCGTGTTCCGCCCCGCGTTGGCCATGCTGAGGAGGCCGGGTTCGGTGTGCTTCAGGGTGAAGTTCTCGTCGTCGAAGCGGCGTCCGTAGATGGATTGGCCGCCGGTGCCGTCGCCGCGTGTGATGTCGCCGCCTTGGAGCATGAAGCCGGGGATGACGCGGTGGAAGGGACTGCCCTTGTAGGTCAGGCCTTTTTCCCCGGTGCAGATCGCCCGGAAGTTCTCCGCCGTCTTGGGAACCACGTCGGTGCGCAGTTCGATCACAATGCGGCCCAGCGATTCGCCCCCGGCCTCGACGTCGAAGAACACGCGGGGAAGGGCAGTCTGTTGTTCACTCATAGGATTTGGAAAAAGGAAGGGGTTGTTCACTCGGTCACGACCTTGGCGGACTCGATGACGACCGGTTCGTTCGGGACGTCTTCGCTGTTCCTTTCGATCAGCGAATCGCCGGCGCGGGACTTGAGCGACTTCGTGCCCGTCGGTGTCTGCGCGATCTTGTCGACGACTTCGAGACCCTCCACGACCCGGCCGAAGACGGCGTAGCCCCAGCCGTCGAAGGAGGGGGAATCGAGCGACGTGTTGTCGGCGTGGTTGATGAAGAACTGCGCCGAGGCGCTGTGGGGATCGGGTTTGCGGGCCATCGCGATGCTGCCACGGGCGTTCTTGAGGCCGTTCTTCGCCTCGTTCTGGATCGTCCCCTTCGTCTCCTTCTCCTCGATGGAGCCGTCCTCCTTCAAGGCGAAGCCGCCGCCTTGGACCATGAAGCCCTCGATGACGCGGTGGAAGACGGTCCCGTCGTAGAAGCCCTCGTTCACGTAGGCGAGGAAGTTCTTCACCGTCTCGGGGGCTTTCTCCTCGTCCAGTTCGAGGGTGATGTCGCCTTGGTTGGTCTTGAGGAGCACTTTCGGGCCGGCTTGGGCGGTGGCGAGGCTCCCGGCGATGAGGCAGGAGGCGAGCAGGAGGAAGGGGAGTTTCATACGATACGGGAGAGGGGCACCAAGGTCCGCGATGGGCGCGGGGAAGTCAAACGCGGAGGCGCTCGCTTCAGTCCTTGTTGATCTCCCGCAGGTAGGCCTCCAAGTCGAACTGCGCCCGCACGCGTTTGCCCTTCTTCGCCGGGCGGTATTCGTTCGAGAGATCCGGGTCGAGGATGCGGGCCTTGGTGTTGTCGCTCCACTGGATGTCGAAATAGCCGATCAGCTCCTGCCGCAGGGCTGGATCGTAGACGGGGAAGACCGTCTCGACGCGGGTGTCGAGGTTGCGCGGCATGAAGTCGGCGGAGGAGAGGAAGACCTCGGGATCGCCGCCGTTCCCGAAGATCATCATGCGGGAGTGCTCCAGGTATTTGTCGACGATGCTGATGGCCTCGATGCTCTCCCCGGATCCGACGACGAGGGAGTACATGCTGCGCACGATCAGGCGCACCGGCACCCCGGCGGCAGCGGCGCGGCGGAAAAGGGTGTTCACGGAGCGGTCGGAGAAATTGTTCACCTTCACCGAGATCCCGGCGGGCCGGTCGGCCTCGTGGTTCGCGATTTCGCGCTCGACGCGCTCGCGCAGGAAGTTCCGCAGGTCGTAGGGGGCGATCTGGATGTGCTTCAGGCGCGGTTCGAGGTAGGACTGGCGGAAGAAGCGGAAGATCTCGGCGGCGTCGTCGCCGATCTCCTGATTGTAGGTGAAGAGGAGGTGGTCGGCGAAGATCGAGGCGGTGTCCTCGTTGAAATTCCCCGTGCCGAGCACGGTGTAGCTGCGGTCGCGGCCCTGCTCGCGGCGCACGATGTGGACCATTTTGCTGTGGACCTTCAGCCCCTGCACGCCGAGCTGCACATGCGCCCCGGCGTCGCGGTAGCGGCCCGCCCACTTGATGTTCGCCTCCTCGTCGAAGCGGGCCTGCGGCTCGACGAGGACGAAGACGAGCTTGCCGTTGCGGGCCGCCGCCTGCAGGGCCTTGGCGACGCAGGAGCCTTTGGCGAGGCGGTACTGGGTGATCGAGATGCTCTGCACGAGAGGATCGAGCGAGGCCTCCTGCAACAGGGTGATCAGCTTGCGGAAGGACTGGTAGGGGATGTGGACGAGGACGTCGCGCTTGCGGATCGCGGCGAACATCCCCGCCTGCGCCTTGGCGAAAGCCGGCACGGGCACCGGGGGCGATTTCTCGTATTTCAAATCCGACCTGCCGAAATCGGGGAAGCTGAGGAGGTCGCGGCGGTTGTGGTAGCGCGCCCCGGGATAGAGGGAGTCCGCCCCGGCGAGGTTGAGCTTGCGCAGGACGAGGTTGAGAAAGGCCTTGGGGAATTTTTGGTCGAAGTTCGCCCGCACCGGCGAGCCCTCTTCGCGGGCCTTCAGGCTGTCCTCCAGCTTCGTGTAGAAACTCTCGGTGAAATCGTCGTCCAGCTCCAACTCGGCGTCGCGGGTGAACTTGATGGCGTAGGACTCGTAGCGGTCGTAGGGGAAGGTCGCGAAGACCTCGTCGAGGCCGAAGCGGATGATGTCGTCGAGGTACATCACGAGCTGGACGTCGCCCTTCTTCGGCAGGGGGATGAAGCGCGGCAGATTCTGCGGGATCTCGATGAGGGCGTGCATGGGCCGCCCTCCGCGACCGGCCTTCGTCGCCTTCACCGCGAGATACATGGGCAGGTCCTTCAGCTTCGGCAGCTTCGCCGCCGCTTTGAGGAGCACGGGGAAGATGTGCGGGCTGACCTCGCGACGGAAGTAGTCGCGCAGGTACTGGCGCAGCGAGGCGGGCACCTCGGTCTCGCGGATGATGCGGATGCCGTTTTTTTCGAGGTCGGCCCTCATTCGGTCGTAGGCCCGGTTGAAATCCTCGCCCTGCCGCGAGACGAGTTCTCGCACCTTCCGCAGGGTCTGGTTCGGATCGGGGATTTCGAGGTGTCGCCACCCGTCGCCGAGGTCGGCGATCCGCTTCAGGGTGGCGACGCGGACCCGGAAGAACTCGTCGAGGTTCGAGCTGTAGATGCCGAGGAACTTGATCCGCTCGTAGAGGGGCACGGTGGGGTCGGCCGCCTCCTGGAGCACCCGCGCGTTGAATGACAGCCAGCTCGTCTCCTTGCTCCGGAACTCGGTATCCATAAAAATGCGGCGGAACCTAAGCTCGGGGCAAGGGATTGCGAGCCGATCTTTGTGAACTTCTTGGCAAACTCCTGTCTGGAGGCAGGGATTTCGAGCTTCGGATTTCCGTCACCCCCGGATCTCCTCCAGCTTCGCCCGGCATTCCTCCCAAGGCACCTCGTGCGGGAGCCTCCCGCCGAGAGCGGCGAGGGCGGCGGCGACTCCGGCGGCCTCGCCCATCGCGACGGCGTTGCCGGTGACGCGGTAGCTGGCGTGCGAGACGAAATCCCCGCTGATGCAGCGTCCCGCCATCATCAGCCCGTCCACGTCCTTTGCGATCAGCGCCCGCAGGGGGATGTCGTAGGGACGGAATTTCGCCACTCCGCCGCGCTCGATGGTGAGCACGTCGTTCTCCTTCTTCGTCTTCGCATGGATGTCGACGCCGAAGGTGACCCGCGCGACGGCGTCCTCGTGGCGGGCACCGGTGACGAGGTCGTCCTTTTTCACCTCGTAGCGTCCGTGGAGGCGCTTCCCGTCGCGCACTCCGATCTGCTCCGCCGTGGCCACGACTTGGAGTCCGTCCCAGACACCGCCGAGCTTCCGCAGCGCCCGCACGATGTCGAAGATCTCCTTCCTCGCCCGCACGGTGGCTTCGGTCATGGCGTCGGCGTCGTCGGGACGGATGCCATACTCGTGGTTCATCATCAGCAGCACGATGTTGTCGCGGACGTGGAAGATCGTGGGCATGCCGTAGGAGGGATCGATCCCGGCTCGGCGGATCTCGGCCTTGAAGTTCTCCGTCGCCTCGACATGCCATTTGAGGTCGCCCTGGTAGAAGGAGATGTATTTCCCCATCTGCGAGGCGTCCTTCACCGCGGCGAGGGCGTTCATCGTGAGGGGCTGGCAGAGGCATTCGCGCCGCGCGTCCCGCCCCATGTCACCCAGATCCCATTCGCAACCGGCGAGGGAGCCGAGGACGCCGTCGCCGGTGGTGTCGATGAAGACGGGCGCCTGCCAAGCCTCCCGCCCGGAGCGGGACTCGGTCACCACCGTCGTCAGCCTGCGCCCCTCGCGGTAGGCGGCGACGACGCGGCTTTGCAGACGGAAGCGGACGCCCGCCCCGGTGCAGAGGTCTTCGAGGAGCAGCTTCATCTCGTCCGGCTCGTAGACGAAGCGACCCGGATCGCCGCCGCGCCGGGCGTCGCGGGCGTCGAGTTCGGCTACGATCTCGCGGGTGAGGCCGGGCTTGTCGAAATCGAAGATCCAAGTGAGCAGCCCCGCCGTCCAGACTCCCCCGAGGCAGCCGTTGTTCTCGAAGAGGCGCACCCTCGCCCCGGCGCGGGCGGCGGAGATGGCGGCGGCGGTCCCGGCCGGCCCGGCGCCGCAGACGATCACGTCGGCGTCCTTGGCGACGGGGAGGGTCCGTTCCGGTTCGTCGAAACCGTTCGCGGCGGTCGCAGCAGCCGTTCCTTGGTCGTCCTTGGCGGCGGCCCAGACCGCGTCGGGAAGGAGTGCCGGACTCGCCAAGGCGGCGTGGAGAAAGAGGCGGCGGGAGGCGGAGGAGCAATCGTCGGGAGTCGTCATGGTGGTCGCGGGATGCCAGAAAGCGTGCCACGGGCAGGGAAGGGCGGCAATCGCGGGAATCGGCGTGTCCAAAAGCCGTCTTCGCGTGTCACCAGTCGTCCTGCTCCAGCGCCAGTTTCAGCAAGGCCATCACCGAGACCGCGTCGGTGATCTCGCCGCGTTTTGCCATCTTGATCGCCTCCTTCAGCGGAAGTCGGCGCAGGCACAGCTCCTCGGTCCCTTCGGGCGAGGCCTCGGCTTGGGTCAGTCCGGTGGCGACGAAGATCGTGGCGCGTTCGTCGCTGACGGAGTTCGAGAGGGCGAGGCCGTCCCACAAGACCCTGTAATGTTCCCCGATCAACCCTGTCTCCTCGCGCAGCTCGCGCTGGGCGGCCTCCAGAAAGGATTCGCCCTCCGGGCAGCCGCCTTCGGGGATCTCCCATTCGTAGGTGCCGAGGGGGTAGCGGTATTGGCCGACGAGCCAGGTGTGGCCCTCCTCGTCGATGGGCACGACCCCGATGGCGCGGTTTTTGAAATGGACGACGCCGTAGATGCCGGGGCCGCCCGAGGGATTGGTCACCTCGCTTTCGTCCACCCGGATCCACGGGTTCTCGTAGACGGTGCGGGTGCGGTGGGTGGTCCAGGGGTTGTCGGGATTCATCCGGCCTCCCCGAGGATTCGCCTCAGCACCGCGAGGTTCTCCGACTCGTCGAAGACGGCCCGCACCGGGATTTCGAAGCCGGGGACCACGTCGCTGACGAGCGTCCCATCGGCTTGGCGCTCCGCCGGGGGATAGGCGTCGCCTTCGAGGCGGTGCAGTTCGACCGTCTCCTCCACCGCATCGACGATCCAGTATTCGCCGACTCCGTGCAGGGCGTAGTCGCGGAATTTGACGCCGCGGTCGCGGGCCTCGGTCGAGGGGGAAAGCACCTCGACGACGAGGTCGGGAACGGGGAAGCGAAGGGTGTCCGGATCGATCAGGGCGGCCTTCGTGGAGCCGAAATACATCACGTCGGGTTCGTAATCGTTGCGGGGAAAGCTGGTCATCGCCTTTTCGTGGCGTACGATTCCGAGCGCACGGGTCCGCACGTAGGCTCGAAGCAATTCACAGATTCGCATACTGGTCGCGAGATGGCGGTCCAAAGCCGGGGAGTGCAAGACCACCTCGCCGTTGATGAACTCCCACTTGTTCTCCGGGGTGATGTCCTCGTAGAACTTCCGCCGCAGACGCTGCTCCTGGGCGAGGGATTTCTGCGCCTCGTAGATGAGTTCCGGCAGGGCAGGGGAATCGAGCAGGGCGTCGAGGAGGGGCGAGTTCATCGTGAGGGAACTATGCCCGAGCGCCGGAGGATTGTAAAGAGGTGTCCGGTCCCGCCTCATTTCCGCTTGCCACCCCGGAGGTTTTACCCTTTAATGCCGCCCTTCGCAGCAAAGCGGATCGATTCAACAATCTATGGGCCAGCAACACAACAAGGTGCAGAAGCGCGTTCGTCGCAAGAGTTACCTGAAGCGCAAAACCGAGGCCGCCAAGGCCCAAGCCGCGCTCGGAAAGAAATCGTCTTCGAAGAAGATCGTGAAAGAGGCGTCTGCGGAGGAGGGGGCCGTGGAGGCCGCCGAAGCTCCGAAGAAAGCCGCGGCGAAGAAAGCCCCCGCCGCCAAGAAGGCTCCGGCGAAGAAGGCTGCCACCAAGAAAGCCGCGACGAAGAAGGCGGCTCCGGCTCCCGAGGCCAGCGAGGCGGCTGCCGAGGAGTGACGCGCCGGAGACGGCACTGGCGGCAGAATTGAAGGCTGCGGAATCGAGGGGGCTTGCATCCTCCCCGCCCGCGCCGTATCCTCCCGCCGATGACTCAAGCCACCCTCGAACGCCTCTGGAAACGCCGCGCGGCGTCCCTCGCGAGGCGGATCAATCTCGGCTGGTGGCTGGAGCGTTTCAACACCCTGCTCCTCGGTGGGCTGCTGCTCTTCGCGATCCTCCTGCTCGTCGGTCGGACGTGGCGGGCGGAGTGGCTTTCCCCTGCTTGGGTCGGTGGCGCGCTCGCGAGTCTGCTCGCCCTGTTGGGGGGCGCGGCTTGGTGGCTCGGACGGAGGCAGTTCGTCGGCGCGGAGGCGGGCCTCGTCCGGCTCGACGACCGACTCTCCTTGAACAACCGCCTCGTCTCCGCTGCGTCGAGCGTGGGGCCTTGGCCCGAGTTTTCCGCCGGGCGGCGCGGCGCGGCCGACTTCCGCTGGAACGCGGCGCGGGCTTGGCTGCCGGGCTTGGGGGCTCTCGCCCTCGTCGCCGCGGCTTGGTGGGTGCCCATCCCGGAACGGACCGCCCCGACGGCGAAAGTGGTCGAGCCGGGCGCTTGGGAGCGGATGGAGGACTGGCTCGCGACGCTGGAGGAGGAGGGGATCGTCGAGGAGGAGTCGATCAAGGAGTTCGCGAACCGCATCGAGGAGTTGAGGGACCAGCCCGAGGAGGAGTGGTTCAGCCATTCCAGCCTGGAGGCGACCGACACCTTGCGGCAGTCGCTGGGGATGGAGATCCGCGACTTGGCCGCGGAGATGGCCGCCTTGGAGCGCAATCTCTCCGCCCTCGGGCAGTTCTCCTCGCAGATGAGCGAGGCGGCGAAGGAACAGCTCGCGAAAGAAATCCAGCAGGCCCTCGACGCGATGGAGGGCGGCGGGCTGGCGGTGGACGAGTCCTTGATGAAGCAGCTCAAGGGGATCGATCCCTCCAAGCTCGGGCAGGGCACCCTCGGCAACCTCTCCGCCGAGCAGCTCAAGGCCCTGCAGGATCAGCTCCGCCAAGGCTCGGGCGCGCTCGGCTCGATGGAGGGCCTGCCGGAGCTGAGCGAAGGCATGGCGATGGGCCAAGGCGGACCTGGATTCGGGGAAGGGGAGGAGCCCGGTTTCGGCGGGGTCAGCCGCGGGCGCGGTGACGCACCGCTGTTCTTCGGGGACAAGGAGGACCGGCTCGGCACTTCGAACCTCGAACAGGTCGGCAACGACGATTTCTCCAAGGCGGCCATCGGCGAGGTCCTCGGCCTCGGCGAGACGGAGCGCGAGATCGACCAGACGGCGGAGGGTCCGGTGTCGGGCGGCGCGGTGGGTTCGGTCGGCCAAGGCGGCGAGGCCGTCTCCCGCGAGACCCTGCTGCCCGACGAGCAGGCGGTGCTGAAACGGTATTTCAAGTGAGGGCTCGCTGACGGAGGGATCGATTCTGCCCCTCACGTCAATCCGTCCTTTCCCGCTTGGGTTTGAAGGGTTTATTTCCTTTTGCCACAATGACGTCCCGGACCGCCCGTCTCTGTCTCGCCATCGTCACCTTTTTTCCCGTGACGAGCCTTGTCGCCGTGCCTTCGTTTGAAAAGGACGTGCGTCCCATCCTCAAGGCGCACTGCTTCCACTGCCACGGCGAGGATGGCGAGACCAAGGGCGGGCTCGACGTGCGGCTCGCCCGTTTCCTCGCAAAAGGCGGGGATTCCGGCCCGGCCTTCGTCGCGGGCAAGCCGCTCGAAAGCCACCTCCTCGAAGTGCTCAAGAGCGGCGACATGCCGAAGGGGCAGGCGAAGCTCTCCGACGCCGACATCGCCACGGTCGAGCAATGGATCCTCGCGGGTGCCCCGACCCTGCGTCCCGAGCCCGAGACCCTCGGCCCCGAGCACCAGTTCACCGAGGAGGAGCGCGACTGGTGGTCGATCCAGCCCATCTCGCGCCCCGACGCGCCCGCGAAGGCCGATCCCCGCGAGCGCAATCCCATCGACGCCTTCGTCCGCGCGAAGCTGGAGGAAAAGGGCCTCTCCTTCTCCGACGAGGCCGACGCCGCCACGCTCCACCGCCGTCTCGCCTTCGATCTGGTCGGCTTGCCGCCGGGGGCGGTCACGGGTCAGGAGTCACGGGTCACGGGTCACGATATGGCAAGCTTCACCGACGCCGAGTGGTCCCAGCTCGTTGATCGCTATCTCGCTTCCCCGGCCTACGGCGAACGCTGGGGCCGCCACTGGCTTGACGTGGCCGGCTACGCCGACTCCGACGGCTTCAACGAGCGCGACACCGAGCGACCCCACGCGTGGCGGTATCGCGACTATGTCATCGACGCGCTGAACGCCGACAAGCCCTTCGACGAATTCGTGCGGGAGCAGCTCGCCGGCGACGAGATCGCGGCGAAGCTCGGCCTGCATGCCGACTCCCCGACCGAGGCGGAGAAAAAGCGCTACGCCGCGCTCCTCGCCGCGACCGGATTTCTCCGCATGGCTCCCGACGGCACGGCCTCGGAGAACACCCTCCTCGCCCGCAACGCGACGATCACCGACACCATCAAGATCGTCGCCAACTCCCTCTACGGGATGACCATCCAGTGCGCCGAATGCCACGACCACCGCTACGATCCCATCACCCAGGCCGATTTCTACGAGTTGCGCGCCGTCTTCGAGCCCGGCTTCGACCCGGCGAACTGGCGCCAGCCCGCCCGACGCCTCGTCTCCCTGCATACCAAGGAGCAGAAGGCCGAGGCCGCCGCCGTCGAGGCCGAAGCGAAGAAGATCGACGAGGCCCGCCTCGCGAAGCAGGAGGAGTTCATCACCGAAGTCCTCGAAAAGGAGCTGGCGAAGTGTGACGAAGCCGTCCGCGAGCCCCTGCGCACCGCCTACCGCACCGTCGTGAAGGATCGCACGCCCGAGCAGGCCGCCCTGCTCAAGCAGCATCCCACCGTCGAAAAGCTCAGCGGCGGTTCGCTCTACCTCTACGACACCACCTACAAGACCAAGCACGCCGCCACTCTCAAGGAGATGGCCGACGAGGCCGCGAAGGTGCGGGCGACGAAGCCGCAGGAGGACTTCGTCCACGCCTTCGCCGAACTGCCCGCGAAGCCCGGGGCCATCCCCGCGACCCGTCTTTTCCACCGTGGCAATCCCGAGTCGCCCAAAGATGCGATGAAGCCCTCCGATTTGGCGATTCTGGCAGGGTGGCGGAAGACCGAGCTACCGGAGAAGCTCGACGGGCTTCCCACCACTGGCCGCCGCCTCGCTTTCGCCGAAATGCTCACCGACGGCGGGCATCCCCTCCTCGCCCGTGTCATCGTCAACCGCGTCTGGATGCACCACTTCGGCACCGGACTCGTGAAAACCCCGACCGATTTCGGGCATCTCGGCGAGGCCCCGAGCCATCCCGAACTGCTCGACTGGCTGGCTTCCGAGTTCATGGCCAAAGGCTGGAGCTTGAAGGAGTTGCACCGCCTCATCCTGACCAGCCACACATGGCGGCAGAAGTCCGCCCGCGACGCCGAGCGCGACCGCATCGACCCCGACAACCGCCTCCTCAGCCGTCAGAACAAGCGCCGTTTGGAGGCCGAGATCCTACGCGACGCCCTCCTCGTCGTCTCCGGCAAGCTCAATCCGAAGCCCGGCGGCTCACCTGTTCCCGTGATGCTGACCGAAGAGGGGCAGGTCGTCCTCGGCATCGACACCACCGACACCGCCGGGCGCCAGACCGGGAAATACGTGCCGCTCGAAGGCGAGGAATTCCGCCGCAGCGTCTACGTGCAGATCCGTCGCTCGCGCCCGCTGGAGATGTTCGCCGCCTTCGACGCGCCTGACATGACTACGCCGAACTGCGAGATCCGCCCCGTCACCACCGTCAGCCCGCAGAGCCTCCTGCTGATGAACAACCTCGGGATGCGCGAGTTCGCCCAGCACTTCGGCGAGCGGATGATGAAGGAATGCGGCGGCGCGTCCTACGAGGAGCAGGTGCGCCATGCTTGGCGGCTCGTCTACGGGCGCGAGGCGTCGAGCGAGGAGCTGGAGGCGGGAGTCGCTTTCTTGACTCTCCAGACCGCGCATTACACCGTCGAACCGGCGAAGCTGGAGAAATCCGCCGGCCCGGCAGAAAAGACCGATGCCCCGGGTCGACTCATGGGGCTGGCTGCGCTCGGTCACGCGCTGATGAGCGCGAACGAATTTTTGTATGTCGATTGACCATGCCGACGCCACTTCATCCTCTTGATTCGCGGCCATTCGCGTTCCATTTGCGGTGATTCGCGTTCCTTTTTTAACGCGAATGGCCACGAATTTTCGCGAATTCAGAAAGATGGAATCTAAGCAGTATTGACGATCCTCTACTCCTATACCCGACCATGCTCACCCGACGCGACTTTCTCGAACGCGGCTACGGCCTCGGCGGCATCGCCCTCGCCACCTTGCTGAAGGAACAGGGTCTGCTCGCCAACCCGACCCTGTCGGGCGACGCCGCGCAGAGCTTCGACAACCTGCCGAAACCGCCCCACCATGGCTTCGGCCAAGCCAAGGCGATGATCTCCATGTTCATGCAGGGTGGGCCGAGCCACATCGACATGTTCGACCCCAAGCCCGAGCTGGACCGTCTCGATGGCAAGGACTTCCCCGGCGAGGTGAAATACGACGACGCCGCCGGCGCGAGCCGCGAGGTGATGGCCTCGCCGTGGAAATTCTCCAAGCACGGTCAATCCGGCATGGACTTCAGCGAGCTCGTCCCGCACATGGCCGGGATCGCCGACGACATCACCATGATCCGCTCGATGCGCACCGGGGTGAACAACCACGGCCAGTCCATCAACGCGCTGCACAACGGATCGGTCCTGACGGGCCGCCCGACCCTCGGGAGCTGGATCACCTACGGCCTCGGCTCGGAAAGCCGCGACCTGCCCGCCTACGTTGCCCTCACCGATCCGCGCGGCCTCCCCGTGCTCGGCGTGGACAACTTCACCAACGGCTGGCTGCCCTCGCTCTACCAAGGCACCGTGATCCGGCCGAAGGAGCCGCGCATCCTCAACCTCGACCCGCCCATGTCGCTGAAAGGCGCGGCGCAGGAGCGCTACCTCGGCTTTGTCGACGGGCTCAACCGCCGCCACCTCGCCGAGCGTCCTGGTGAGAGCGAGCTGGAGGCGCGCATCCAGAGCTTCGAGCTCGCCGCGCGGATGCAGATCGCGGCGAAGGAGGCCCTCGACCTCTCCCAGGAGAGCGAGGCCACGAAGAAGATGTATGGCATCGGCGAGAAGGAGACCGACGACTTCGGCACCCGCTGCCTCATCGCCCGCCGCCTCGTCGAGCGCGGGGTGCGCTTCGTCTCCGTCTTCACCGGCAACCAGACTTGGGACAACCACGCCAACATCCTCACGGGCCTGCCCGCCGCCTGCGTATACGTGGACAAGCCGGCGGCCGCCCTCGTGCGCGACCTGAAGCAGCGCGGTCTCCTCGACAGCACCATCGTGCATTGGGGAGGGGAGATGGGGCGTCTCCCCGTGATCCAGAACCGGGCCGGGGCGACGAAGGGCGACCGCAAATCCGTCGGTCGCGACCACAACACCTACGGCTTCAGCATGTGGGTGGCGGGAGGCGGCTTCAAGGCCGGGCACATCCACG
This sequence comes from Akkermansiaceae bacterium UBA2367, assembly GCA_002344525.1. Taxonomy (GTDB): domain Bacteria; phylum Verrucomicrobiota; class Verrucomicrobiia; order Verrucomicrobiales; family DEV007; genus Arctic95D-9. Next base: position 27,168 of record DDTJ01000096.1, on the reverse strand, counting down.
GGGCGACGGACGAATTCGGCCACAATGCGGTGGAGGACGTGGTGAACCACTACGACTACCACGCCACCCTGCTGCACCTTTTCGGCCTCGACGCCAAGGAACTGGTCTACCGGCGCGGCGGCACGCCCCAGTCGCTCATCATGAACCCCGAGGCGCGGGTGGTGACGGAGTTGATCGCTTGAGGGGGGCGGAAGAAGGTTTTGGCATTGGCTTTCCGGGCAGGGAATCTTCCGTGAAATTCAGTGCGTTCCGTGGCAGTTCATCCTGCTTTGTGGAGGCATCGACCTTGGTCGGGCGTTGAAGAACCCGGCCCGCCCTCGATGAGGGAGGTGACAGGCGAGCGTCCACGAGAGGGAGCTTCGCTCAACGCGCCTTCACCACTGGTAGCACGATTCGCGAGGGCTGCGCGGGGTCGCACCCGATGCGGTTAGTCTGCTTTACCTTTTCGCCGTCCTCGCTCCAAGGCTTGCCGGTGCCGGGGTTGAGGTCGAAGCGGGGGTAGTTGCTGGAGGTGACGCTGACCCGAATGCGATGCCCCTGGTTGAAGACGATGCTGGTGGACCAGCAGTCCACCTCGACCTCCTCGACGCGGCCGGGGACGAGCGGCTCGGGCGTCTCCATCGAATGGCAGTGGCGCAGGCGCAGCATGCCTTCGGCGATGAGGTAACTTTTCCCGTCGGGATAGACGTCGCAGAGCCGCACGGAGAGATCGGTGTCGGAGGCGGAGGAGGAGAGGAAAACCTTCGCCTTGATGCGTCCGGTGACTTCGAGAGGCTCGGCGAGGGCCTCGGAGGTGAAGCTGACCACATCCTTGCGTCCCTCGACGGATCGCTGGTCCATCGGGCCGCTGGGCAGGGTCAGGTTGTGCCCGCCCACGGTGGGGCAGGGGGCGGCGGGGTCGAAGGTGTATTCGATATGCGCATCGGCGGCCTCGGCTCCGGGCGCGGTGGTGGAGAGCGTGCCGTCGCGGTGGAAGTGGAAGGCGGTCTCCTCGGCGGGGACGGGCCAATCCTCGGCCTGCCTCCATTCGTTGCCCGGCGCGGAGGGATCGGTGGTGTCGCCCATCGTGTAGTAGAGGACGGCGGGCTCGGCCTCGACGCCGTTGGCGATGCCGAGGAGGTAATGCTCGAACCAGCGGTCGGGCGCGAAGTTCGGCGGCATGGCGCTGTCGGGAAAGGTCAGTTCGCCCACTGGCATCCGCCCTAGACCGTGCGCCCAAGGACCCATCACGAGCTTCTGTTTGCCGCGCGCCTTGGGACCGCCGCGATGCTGGCGTTCGGTGAATTCGTCGAGGGTGCCTTGGGCGAACATGTCGAACCAGCCGCCAAGGTGGACGGCGGGCACGTCCTTGGCTTCGGCTTTGAGCCTCGTGTCGGAGCGCCGCCAGTAGTCGTCGTAGGCGGGGTGCTCGCGCATCGCGGCGAGGGCCTTGGGATCGAAGCGGTTGCCCGTGGTCCAGTTCTCGATGTCGGCCTTGCGGAAGGCCCCGCCGATGTAGGAGGCTTCGTAGAGGCTGCCGATGGCGACGGCGATGTGCTGTGCGGCCAGTCCCTCCGGTGCCGCCGCCGCGAGCAGGTTCTGGGTGATGCCTCCGGCGGAGCCGCCCGCCGTGCCCACTTGACCGTCGCTCCAAGGCTGCTGCCGGATCCAGGCGACGGTGTCGGCTCCGTCGCGGTGCTCGGCCCAGCCGCAGCCGTGGAAGGGCAGGTTCTCACCTTCGGAGTCGAAGCGGCCCCGCATGTCTTGGATCACGACGGCGATGCCGAGTCCGGTGAGAAAGGAGGCTTGTCCCTGGTCGCCACGTCCGTAGGGCGTGCGGAGCACCACGGCGGGGAAAGGTCCCTCGCCGCCGGGCAGGTAGAGGTCGGTCGCCAGCCTCGCGCCGTCGCTCATGGGAAGGGAGACGGTCTCCGGCTTGGTTGGCTTGCCGAAGGCGGCGACCTCTTCTTTCCAGCGTTCGGTGGAGATGGCTTGCTCGCTTCCCTTGGCCCGTCGGAAGAGTTGCTCCACGCGCCGGGACCAGGATTCCCCGAAGCGCTCTTTCACCGCCGCCGCCGCGAGGGCCTGCTCCTCGGAGGAGAGGCTGCCGTCGCGGTCGGCGTCGAAGAGGCCGTGGAGCGCGAGCAACTGCGCCCGGACCGCTTCGTCGGCGGGGAGGGGAGACGTTGCCAGCGTCCAGAGCAGGAGGATGGAGAGAAGACGGTGGGCAGGCGCGGGGGGCAGGGTCATGTCGGGAGGATCGCGGACACGCTAGCGCATTTTGATCCGATGGACAGCCGGGAAGGGAGAAGGGAAGGGAGCGCGGGCACTCCTGCCCGCCGTCGAAAGGCATGGCGGCGGAGCCGCGTAGCATTCAAAATGCGGGCAGGAGTGCCCGCGCTCCCTTTTGCGTGGCTTGACGCTTGCCCCGGATTTTGAGACTCTCGTCGTTCGATGAAGATGAAAACGAAGACGATTTCGATCGCTTGCGCCGCGCTGGGGGCTGTCGGGTGCTTGTCCTTGGCCGCGGAGGAGGAAGGACCGGGCTGGACCACCTTGCGGGTCGGCGAGTTGACGGCGGTGGTCGGCGACAATTCGGCGGAGGGCGGGCACCGGGCCGGCTACAACGGGGTGTGGAGCCTGCGGCATTCGACGGGGGCGCGCAGCGTGTTCGTGCCGACGGTCGCGGGGTTGAACCTCGAACACATTGTCACCGGCAGCCCGCTTGCGGACAACGAGGTCTTTTTCGAACCCCGCCACGCCCCGATGGAATTGCGAAAGATCAGCGAAAGCGAGGCGGAGCTGCACCAGCCTCCGACGCCGGTGTCCCATGTGGAGAGCTGGACGCGCTTCCGTCTCGTCGCGCCGCACTATCTGGAGATGGACTTCCGTTGCGTCGCGCACCGCCCTGTGTTCGAGCGGGGCTACCTCGCCTTGTTCTGGGCGAGCTACATGGACGCGCCCGAGGACAAGAGCCTCCATTTCCTCGGCGGGCTGGAGGACCAGCGGGGCGGTCTGTGGACCCAGTTCTGCCCGCAGTGGCACAACGACCAAAGCACCGTCCGCCACCGCGACGACCGCTTCGAGATGACCTTCGCCGACGACGGGCGCGACACCCTGTTCAAGAGCTTCTCCCGCTTCCGTTTCGACGAGCCGTTTTTCTACGGGCACATCGACGAGCTGACTTGGGTGGTGATGTTCGACCGTAGCGAGGGGATCCGCTTCACCCAATCGCCCAGCGGGGGAGGCGTGAACGCCGAGCGGCTGACGACGAATCCCGCGTGGGATTTCCAGTTCATCGTCGAGAAGCCCGAGGTCGGCAAGGAATACGGTTTCCGCGTGCGCACCGCGCTGCGCCCCCGTTGCTCGCGGGAGGAAGTCATTGAGGAATTCCGGAAGTGGCGCGAGTTGCGGTGAGAACTGCGGGGTGCGCTGGGTTTCGGGTGAGACACGCGCCGGTTGGATGGAGGGGACGGCAGGGCCTTCACCTTATTCTTTCGATGCCCACTCCAGCACTTGCCCGTCGGCGAGCAGGCGTTCACGCAGCGGTTCGTAATCCAACTCCTGCGCCGCCACCCCCGCGTCGATGGCGAAGCAGGCGGCCGTCGCCGCGCTCTGGCTCGTGACCATGAAGACCGGCTCCATGCGGATGCTGCTGAAGGCGGTGTGGCTGGCGCTGAGGGCGAAGGTGACGAAGAGGTTTTCGCATTCCTCGCGCTTAGGTACGATGGCGTCGTAGCCGATGGGGTAGGGCGGTGCGCCGCCGCGTCCCGTGGCCGTCTTCCCTTCGCGGATGACGACGCCGTCCTTCGCGATGCGGCGGATCTCGTGGGTGTCGGTGCCGTAGCTGCCGAGTCCGACGGACTTCGGCGCGACCTCGCGGCCGAAGGTGTGGTGTTCGGTCAGGACGAGGCCACCGACCATGCGTCGCGCCTCGCGGACGTAGATCTGGTGCGGCCAGCCGCCGGTGCCGCGGAACTCGTCCCTGGGCAGGCCGAAACGTTTCATGTCCTCGCGCACTTTTTCCGGCACGCGGGGATCGGCGGCGAGGAAATGGAGGAGGCCGCGGTGGTAGTCCTCGTGCTCTTTCGCGATCTGTTTGCGCTCCTCGTAGGAGGCCTCGGGCCAGGCCCAGCTCGCGCCGGGCAGGTTGCCGCCGAAGGTCGCGGTGTTGAAGTCCCATTTGTCGTTCGGCAGGGGGTCGTGCTTGGAGAACCAGCGCAGGTCCATCTCGTCGCCGATGGCGAGGCAGGCCTCGATGAAGCGGGCGACGATCTCGTAGCGTTTCGGATCGTAGCCGGCGGGCGGCTCGATGGGGAGGGAATTCGCCGGATCGGTGGTGAGACAGAGGCGGAAGCAGTAGGCCTGCACGCCGGGGGCGGGATCGCCGGGCGCTCCGGGGCCGCCTTCTTGGACCAAGGGCAGCAGACCGCTGGAGGGATCGCCTTTCACCACGTAGGGATCGAGGGGGAAGTCGCGGTCCCACACGCCTTGCCCGCCGGGGACGCGTCCGTTCGGGCCGGGTTTGAGGTGGTTCGTGCGGGGCAGGTATTTCTCGGGATAGTGGATGCCGTTGTAGGTCTCGCCGTATTTCGCGTTGCCTTCGCGCTGAAGGGTGTAGCTGACGCCCGCCTTCGCCATCAGGTCTCCCTCGTAGGTGGTGTCGAGGAACATTTTCGCGCGAATGATGGCACCGTCTTCGAGTAGCAGTTCGACGATGCGCGCACCGTCCTTTCTCACCGAGGCGAGCCGGGCTTCACGCTTAACCGCCACGCCCGCTTCGCGGGCCATCCCGTCGAAAAGCGCCTCGGCCTTGTGGGGTTCGATGGAATAGGCTCCACCCGTGGCCGGGCCGCTGCCCTTGCCTTCGAAAGGTTTGTCCCAAGCCAGCACCGTGCCGGTCGTCGCGGCGAGTTTCGTGAAATATTCCCTCGCGATCCCGCCGACACTGCGGGGATCGCCGATATCGACCGCGCTGAGCCCGCCCGAGGTCATGCCTCCGAGATGGCGGCCCGGTTCGAGAAGGACAACGGATTTGCCCATCCGCGCCGCCGCGACGGCGGCGGCGACTCCTCCGCTGGTGCCGCCGTAGACGCAGAGGTCGGTTTCGATGGGATCGGCCTGCGCGTCGACGGTGGCGAAAAGGGCGATGAGGAGCGCGATGGTGCGTCGGGGTTTCATGAAGGAAGGGCGAGGATAATCCAGAGCGCCGCAGAGAGCCAAGCGCGAAGCACCTGTTCTTTTTTGGGGCAACAGGCGGGACGGTCTCCCGCGCCCACCTTTCCACGGAAAATAGTGGTATTCGGAACGAATCCCGCTACCTTTCGCGACCCCGGTCGCGGGACCGAATGAGACAGAGCATGAATCGCAGATTGGCCGGCATCCTCGTCCCGGTGTTCTCCATCCGGGGAGAGCGCGACCTTGGCATCGGCGATGTGTCGTCGCTGCGGGACTTCGTGAATTTCGCGGCGGAGACGGGCGTCGGTTTCGTCCAACTCCTCCCGATCAACGAGACGGGGCCGGACAACAGCCCCTACAACGCGATCAGTTCGGTGGCGATCGAGCCGATGACACTCGATTGCACGCCGGAGGGCTTGAAGGATCTCGCTTCCGGGGGCTTCGCCGAGGTCGTGGCGGAGGTGGATCTCGCCGCTCTCAAGGCTGGTCCGGTCCAATATGCGGAGGTCCGGGTCTTGAAACACAAGCTGCTCAAAAAGGCCTACGATTCCTTCTGCGACAAGGTTCTAGGTCGGGTGGACACAAGGGCGGCGGATTTCGAGGATTTTTGCAAGGGACAGGCGGCGTGGCTGAACGACTACTGCCTTTTCCGTCTCCTCATGGACCGGGAGGGGGGCAGTCAGGTGTGGCAGCAGTGGCGGGAGGAATATCAGGACAAAGACCGCGCTCTCGCCGCCATCGCCGCAGAGGCGAAGGCCCGACCCGAGGCGATCGATCGCGAGCTGCGCTACCACGCCTACGTGCAATGGATCGCCTTCACGCAATGGGCCGAGGTTCGCGCCCACGCGGACGCGAAGGGCGTCTCCCTGATGGGCGACATCCCCTTTGGCGTCAGCCTCTACAGCGTCGATGTCTGGGCGGACTTGGAGATTTTCGACCTCGACTGGTATGGCGGGGCACCGCCCGAGACGCTCTTCAAGGACGACGAGTTCGTCCAGAAATGGGGGCAGAACTGGGGCATCCCGCTCTACCGCTGGGACGTGCTGGAAGGGCGCGATTTCGACTGGTGGCGCCGCCGCATCGCGAAGACGGCGGAGATTTTCGGCCTCTTCCGTATCGACCACGCCCTCGGTTTCTACCGCATCTACTCCTTCCCGTGGAATCCGGTGCGGAACGCGGAGTTCCTCCCTCTGAGCCACGAGGAGGCGGCGGAGCGATGCGGCGGGCGGCTCCCCGGCTTCCGCCCCCGTCCCGACGACAGCGAGGAAGCGAAGGCGGCGAACCGCGCGGAAGGGGGGGAATACCTCCGCATGATCCTCGACGCGGCGGGCGACACCGAGGTCGTGGCCGAGGATCTCGGGACCGTGCCCGACTACGTGCGGCCCTCCCTCGCCGAACTGGGCATCGCGGGGATGAAGGTGCCGCAGTGGGAGTTCACCGACGGGCACGTCAGTTCGGGACTGCATTACCCGAACCTCTCCTTCGCGACCTACGCTTCGCACGACCACGCCCCGATGCGGGCGCAGTGGGAGCAGCAGCTCGGCCTCCTGCGCGAGGCCAACCGGAACGGCCACGACCATTGGGAGGCGCGGCATTTCCTTGAGACGCTCTGCTCCTTCGCGGGGATCGAGCGGCTTCACGGCGAGATTCCTGACTACTCCGCCGAGGTCTGGCACAAGCTCCTGCGCGAACTCTCCATTTCGAACGCCGACCGCGTCGCCGTGCTCGTGAACGATTTGCTCCTCGACACCGAGCGCATCAACGTCCCCGGCGTGATGGACGGCACGAACTGGAGCTACCGCCTTCCCATGACGGCGAAGGCGCTGCTCAACGGCGCGGAGTTCCGCGAGTTGCGAGAGAGCTTGAAAAATCTCTTGAACGAGACGGGACGTTCGCGAAGGGTCAACGGCTCCTGACAGAGCTGTCCAACCCCATCCAATGAGCAATCCCATTCGAGTCGCAGTCACCGGCGCCGCCGGCCAGATCGGTTATTCCCTCCTTTTCCGCATCGCCAGCGGGTCCATGTTCGGTCCCGACCAGCCGGTCGCGCTGAACCTGATCGAGATCGAGCCGGGGATGAAGGCCCTCGAAGGCGTCGTGATGGAGCTGGACGACTGCGCTTTCCCCCTCCTGACCGACATCCGGGCGACCTCCGATCTCGACGCCGGGTTCTCCGACGCGAACTGGGCGCTCCTCGTCGGCAGCGTGCCTCGCAAGGCGGGGATGGAGCGCAAGGATCTCCTCGGCATCAACGGGAAGATTTTCACCGGGCAAGGCCAAGCCATCGCGCGGAATGCCGCCTCCGACGTGCGCGTCCTCGTCGTGGGCAACCCCTGCAACACGAACTGCCTCATCGCGCAGAACAGCGCCCCCGAGGTGCCGAAGGAGCGCTGGTTCGCCATGACCCGCCTCGACGAGAACCGGGCCAAGTCCCAACTCGCCCGCAAGGCCGGGGTCCACGTCAGCGAGGTGACCCGTGCCACGATCTGGGGGAACCACTCGGCCACCCAGTATCCCGATTTCCACAACGCCCTCATCGGCGGCAAGCCCGCCACCGAGGTCATCTCCGACCACGCCTGGCTCGAGGGGCCCTTCATCGAGACAGTGCAGAAGCGCGGCGCCGCCATCATCGAGGCGCGTGGCTCCTCCTCGGCGGCCTCGGCGGCGAATGCTGTCGTCGATACGGTGCGCAGCCTGACGACGCCGACCCCCGAGGGCGACTGGAACAGCGTTGCGGTCGTCTCCGACGGCTCCTACGGCATCGACGAGGGCCTCGTCGTCTCCTTCCCCATCCGCAGCGACGGCCGGAAATGGGAGATCGTCCAAGGCGTACCGGTGAACGAGTTCAGCCAAGGGAAGATCGACGCGACAGTGCAGGAGTTGCGCGAGGAGCGGGAGGCCGTGGCGGATCTGCTTCCGGGGGCTTGAGGGGCAGTCTGTCCGAGGGGGCGGAACCCAAAATGAAGCTACCCAAGATCATCTGGCGTTCGATTCCTTTCCTATTCCTCGGATTCTGCGCGGTGATGGTCGCTCGATGCGCCTACCCTGTGATCCGTCCTCCGGAGATCGCCGAAGGGCTCGCAAGTGTTGATTGGCTGCCTGTGGAGGCGACGGACGTCAACTACTGCCGCAGCTATGGGTTCACGGCATTTGAATTCAAGATCAGCGAGGCAGGATTCCGGGAGTGGGCCGCCACTGCGGCCTACCCTCCTCGCTCTGAATACGTCAAATACCAGCCGGTGACCGATGTCTCGGAACTTGAGGAGGATCGGTTCTTCCGAATACGACGCTATAACAGCTACGATGCGGGAGGTCCGGTTCGTCCCAAGGACTACGAAGAGCATCTCAGGGCCACCACCATAGAGATCAAGAATGGCCTATGGGGTGAGATGCGACTGGCGAGCGCAGGTGGCTACTCGATCGGCTACGACCGGGACACTGGCACCGCTTACTGGCAGTGGAACCCGCGATAGCTCGAAATAACGCCAACAATCGAACCGCTCGATACCGTCCCTCCGGGACTCTCCACTGGAGGCGGGGGAGAGGAGCGCGGGCACTCCTGCCCGCAACGGCGGAGGCAGCGGGCGGACAGGCTCAAGATGCGGACAAGAGTGTCCGCGCTCCCTTGATGCGCACCCTTGGCGGATCGCTCTGAAAAAAGAGGAAAAACACGAATTTCCGCGAATGAAAGAGGACTCGGAACCGTCTCCCTCATCACCCGCTTCACCCCCGCAGCCCGACCCGGTCGCGCGGGGACTCGACAGGGTCGGGTTCCTCAGCATACCCTGTTGACTAAGGGCGGGAGAACGGCTAATGAGAGGGATCTCTTAGAAAAATTTTATTTTTGCTCCAAGCACCTCCATCGACCCAGCAGACACCTGTGCCCGACGCCTTTTTTGTCCCCGGCGAGTCCGGAATTCCCTTGCGAAGGGGTTTCCGGCCTTGTCGTTTTTGAGTTTCCCGACCGCCTGACCCCATGTCCCAACCTTCCTCAGTGACTCCCGAACCCCTTGCCATCGTCGGAATCGGCTGCCGTCTCCCCGGCGGCGTGAACGGGCCGGAGTCCTTCTGGCAACTGATGGCGGAGGGCCGCTCGGGCATCGTCCCGGTGCCGACGGACCGCTGGAACCGCGAGCGCTGGCACCACGAGAACGTGGACATCCCCGGCAAGATGATCACGAAGTGGGGCGGCTTCATCCACGACTTCGACAAATTCGACGCGCAGTTTTTCGGCATCTCGCCGCGTGAGGCCCTGCGCATGGACCCGCAGCAGCGTTGGCTCCTCGAAGCGGCGTGGGAGTCGCTGGAGGACGCGGGCATCCCGCCCGAAAGCCTGCGCGGCAGCCGCACGGCGGTCTTCGTCGGGATCGCTTCGAACGACTACGCCAACGTTGCCCAGAGCGATCCGCGCAACGTCGATGTCCACACGAACTCGGGCAGCACGCTCTCGATCGCGTCGAACCGCATCTCCTACCTCTTCGACTTCAAGGGTCCCGCCGTCTCGGTCGATACGGCCTGCTCCTCGGCCCTCGTCGCCATCAACTTGGCCTGCGAGAGCGTCTGGTCGGGCGAGTCGGACATGGCCCTCGCGGGCGGGGTCAACGCCCTCCTCACCCCCGACGCCTCCATCGGCTTCTCCAAGGCGACGATGCTCTCGCCCACGGGCCAGTGCTTCGCCTTCGACGACCGCGCCAACGGCTACGTGCGCGGGGAGGGCGGCGGCATCTTCGTGATCAAGAAGCTCGCCGAGGCCGAGCGCGACGGCGACCGCGTCTATTGCGTGATCCGCGCCGCGGTGATCAATCAGGACGGCAACACCTCGTCCATGACCGTGCCGGGCGTCGAGACCCAAGCGAAGATGCTGGAGGAGGCCCTCGCCAAATCCGGGATCGAGCCGAAGCAGGTCCGCTACATGGAGGCCCACGGCACCGGTACCCCGGTGGGCGACCCCATCGAGACCCGCGCCCTCGGCATGGTCCTCTCGCGCGGACGCGACGAGGGCGACACCTGCCTCCTCGGCTCGGTGAAGACGAACGTCGGGCACCTCGAATCCGGTTCGGGCGTCGCCGGACTCGCCAAGGCGGCCCTCGTCCTCTACCACGACACCGTTCCGCCGAACCTGAATTTCAAGAACCCGAACCCGAACATCCCCTTCGACGAGTTCAAGCTGAAGGTCGCGACCGAACTCCAGCCCTTGCCGCATCTCGGCGACCTCCCGCCCGTGGTCGGGGTGAACAGCTTCGGCTTCGGCGGCACGAACTCGCACATCCTTCTGGAAGCGCCGCCGAAGGCGGAAGCCGCCGCCGCTCCCGCTCCTGTCGCGGCGACCGAGATGGCCGAGCGCCCCGTGCTCCTCCCGCTTTCCGCCCGCACCGACGAGGCCTTGCGCGACACCGTGATCCGCTGGCGTCGCTTCCTCCGCGCCTCCGAGTCGGCCCTCGGCGACATCGCCGCCGCCGCCGGGACGAAGCGCGAGCACCACGACCACCGCCTCGCCATCCTCGCGACGGACCGCGAGGACCTCATCCATCGCATGACCGAGTGGCTCGCCGAGGGTGAGCGCGGGGGACATGCCCTGTCCGGACGTCCCGTGGCCGAGCCGCATCCGCCCGTCTTCGTCTATACCGGCCAAGGCGCGCAGTGGTGGGCCATGGGCCAGCATCTCATCGAGCGCGAGCCGGTCTTCCGCCGGGTCTTGGAGGAGATCGACTCCTATTTGAAGCCGCTCGCCGGCTGGTCCCTCATCGAGGAGATGACCCGCGACGAGGAAAGCTCGCAGATCAACCGCACGAACATCGCCCAGCCCGCCATCTTCGGCCTGCAAGTGGCGCTGACCGAACTGTGGAAATCGTGGGGCGTCCATCCCGCGAAAGTCGTCGGCCACTCCGTCGGCGAGGTCGCGGCGGCCTACGTCGCCGGGGCCTACACGATGGAGGACGCGGTGAAGATCATCTACCATCGCTCCCGTCTCCAAGACACGACCGGGGGCAAGGGCCGCATGGTCGCCGTCGGCCTTTCGCAGACCGAGGCCCGCAAGGCCATCGCGGGCAAGGAGGATCAGGTGCAGGTCGCCGTGGTCAACAGCCCCGGCATGGTCACCCTCGCGGGCGACACCGCCCCGCTGGAGGAGATCGTCACCGGGCTGGAGGCGCAGGGCAAGTTCGTGCGCTGGCTCCGCATCGACTACGCCTTCCACACCCATCAGATGGAGCCCATCCGCGAGGAGCTGCTGGAGGTGTTGAAGGACATCCAGCCCCGCGCCACGAGCATCCCCTACATCTCCACCGTCACCGGCGGCATCTGCGAGGGGACCAAGCTTGACGGTGAATACTGGTGGCGGAACGTGCGCGAGGCCGTCCTCTTCGCCCCCGCCATCGCCGGGCTGGTGCGCTCGGGCGAGGATTCCTTCGTCGAGGTCGGCCCGCATCCGGCGCTCCAGAATCCCATTTTGGAATGCCTCTCCGACCAAGGCCGGAAGGGCTTCTATTTCTCCAGTCTCAAGCGCAAGACCGACGAGTCGGAGGAGATGCTCGGCAATCTCGCCCGCCTCCACCTCCACGGCTACGCCATCGACTGGAACGCGGTCAACCAAGCCAGCGGCGCCCTCGTGCGTCTGCCCACCTACGCGTGGCAGCGCGAGCGCTTCTGGCTGGAGTCGGCGGAGGGCCAATACCTCCGTTGCGCCCCGCTGGAGCATCCGCTCCTCGGCCTCGCCCGCACCGCTTCGCGTCCGACTTGGCGTTTCGACCTCGATCCGCGCTACTTCACTTGGCTCGACGACCACCGCTTCTGGGACAGCGTCGTCTTCCCGGCGGCCGGCTACGGCGAGATCGGTCTCGCCATCGCCCGCAAGCTCTTCCCCGGCGAGAGCTACGCGGTCGAGGACTTGGAGATGAAGAAGGCCCTCTTCGTCTCCGAGGACAAGGTGCCCGTCGTCGAGGTCGTCTTCGATCCCGCGACGAAGGTCTTCCAGATTTTCAGCTCCACCGGCGACCACAAGGACTGGGATCTGAACTCTCAAGGCGTCCTGCGCAAGCTGCCCGCGCCCGTCGAGACCTCGGCCGATCTCAACGCGATCAAGGCCGGACTGCCGCGCCATTTCACCCACGAGGAATACTACGAGGACTACGAGGAGGCCGGCTACCAGTTCCGCCCCCTCTTCCAGCATCTCCAGAACGTTTGGCGCAAGGACGGCGAATCCCTCGCTGAAATTGTCGCGCCCGAGGGGCTGAAGGACACCATCCCCGACCACCATTTCCACCCCGCCGTGCTCGACGCCTGTTTCCACACGGTGAAGGGCGGACAGGTCATCCCCGACGGGGCGCTCGCGACGGACTACTTCTACCTGCCCGCCGCGATCCGCAGCATCCGCCTCCACACCGAGAAGCCGCCGCTGCGCCTCTGGGGCCACGCCAAGGTCGATTCCAGCAACGACCGCGAATACATCATCGCCGACATCAAGGTCTATGACGACGGCGGCAATCTCGTCGCCGAGGTTTACGGCTTCCGCGCCGACCGGGTCGAGCAGAGCAAGGCCGACGACTTGGAGAAATGCCTCTACCAAGCCGTGTGGGAGCCGCTCCTGCTCAAGGGCACCCGTATCGACGGACCGGCCAATCTGCCCGCGCCCGCCGAACTGGTGAAGGCGGCGAACGCCGACCTGCGGACGCTCTACGACGCCCGGGGATTGGGCAACCACTACGGCCAGTTCCTCCCCGCGATGGAGGAGATCTCGCGGCAGTTCATCGTCAACGCCTACCTCGACCTCGGCTGGCAGCCGCAAGTCGGCGACCGGGTGACCGTCGCGGAGCACCTGCGCAAGCTGACCATCGCCGACCACCACCGCAAGCTCGTCTTCGGCCAGCTCACCGCCTTGGCTGAAGGCGAACTCTTGAAGCAGGTCGGCGAAGGGGAATGGGAAGTCGTCGAGATCCCGGTGCATGAGGACGCCCTGAAATGGATCGACCGTCTCGTCAAGCAGATGCCCGAGTTCGCCTCCGAGGCCGAGTTGCAGCGTCTCGCCGGGCCGAACCTCGCCGGTGTCCTCTGCGGCGAGACGGACCCTCTCGAAGTCCTCTTCCCCAAAGGCTCCTCGCGGGTCATGGAACGCTTCTATCGCGAAGGCGCCGACTTCCCCGTCATCAACGAGCAGATCCGCCTCGCCCTCGCCCGCGCCGTCGCGGACCTGCCGGAGCGCCGCGCCCTCCGCGTCCTCGAGGTCGGGGCCGGGACCGGTTCGCTGACCGGGCAGATTCTGGACGTCTTCCCGGCGGACCGCACCGAATACATCTTCACCGACAACGGACCCGCCTTCCTCCAGTCGGCGCAGGACCGCTTTGGGGAGAGCCATCCCTTCGTCGAATACAAGATGTTCGACTGCGAGAAGGACCCCGCCGCGCAGGGCTTCGAGGCGCACCATTTCGACCTCGTCATCGCCTCGAACGTGATCCACGCCACCGCCGACCTGAAGGCGACGCTCGCGAACCTGCGCCGCTGCCTCGCGCCCGACGGCATCCTCATGTTCCTTGAGGTGACTTGGCGTCGCGCCGCCCTCGACAACGTCTTCGGCCTGCTGCCGGGCTGGTGGCGTTTCAGCGACACCGATTTGCGGAAGCGCTCCGCCCTCCTCACCCGCAGCGAATGGGAGACGCTGCTGGCCGATCTCGAATTCCGCGACGTGACCAGCTTCATCAGCTCGCCCGACGCGAAGGAGGACCAGCAGGCCTGCCTCGTCGCCCGCGCCCCCGAGCCGGTCGCCCCGCCCGCTTCTGACGGAGCCGACGAAGGCGATGCCGACGCGCCGGAGGAGGCCGAACCCGTCGCGGTCGAGACCTACCTCATCACCCGCGACTCCTCCGGCCTCGGCTCCCGCCTCGTGGAGTCCCTCGTCTCCGACACGACCGACACCCGCCTCGTCGGACCCACCGTCGCCGAAATCGAAGCCGCCCTCGACGAGATCGCGGCGGCGGGCGGCGTCGTGCGCGGCCTCATCCACACCCTTTCCCTCGACCATCCCGCTGCGAAGGCGCTCGATCTGGAAACGCTCAACGCCGCCCAGAACACCGGGGTGCGTTTCGCCCATCAGCTTTTCAAGACCATCGCCGAGCGCGAATGGACGAAGCGTCCCCGCGTCTTCTTCCTCACTCGCGGCACCCTGCCCGTGAAGCCCGGCGAAGCCCTTCCCGGCCTCGCCTCCGCGCCGCTCACCGGATTCCTCCGCGTCGCCAACAACGAGCAGCCCGATTTCATCTGGACCCAGATCGACCTCGATCCCGCCGACAACCCGCACGAGATCGAGGACCTCGTCGCCGAGATCCGCCTCGTCGGCAAGGAGCACGAGATCGCCTTCCGGGGCAACGGACGCCACGTCCGCCGCGTCCACCGCGTGAAGTCCGAGAACCTGCCCCCGCGCAAGCGCAACGCCGTCGGCGGGGAAGGGGAGATCGCCCCCTACCGACTCCAGATCGACAAGCCCGGCATCCTGACGAACCTCTCCCTCAACGAGACGGTCCGCCGCGAGCCGGAGGCCGACGAGATCGAGGTGCTCGTGAAGGCGGGCGGGATCAACTTCCGCGACGTCATGAAGGCCCTCGGGATCTACCCCGGCCAGCCCGTCGATCTGAAGTGGTTCGGCGACGACTTCTCCGGCACCGTCCTCCGCGTCGGCAGCGCGGTGAAGGATTTGCAGCCCGGCGACGCCGTCGTCGGCATGGCCCCCTACTGCTTCCGCAGCCATGTCACCGTGCATCGGAACATGGTCTTCCGGAAACCCGAGTCGATGAGCTTCGTCGAGGCCGCGACCCTGCCCACCGTCTTCCTCACCTCGCACTACGCCATCAACGAGCTCGCCCGCATGGAGCCGGGCGAGAGCATCCTCGTCCACGCCGGCACCGGCGGGGTGGGGCAGGCCGCCATCCAGATCGCGAAGCACCTCGGCCTCACCATTTTTGCGACCGCCGGCAGCCCCGAGAAGCGCCAGCTCCTCAAGGAAATGGGCGTGCATCATGTCCTCGACTCGCGCACCCTCAAGTTCGCCGACGACATCATGGAGATCACCGGAGGGGAGGGGGTCGACGCCGTCCTCAACTCCCTCGCGGGCGACTTCATCCCGAAGAACTTCAGCGTCCTCAAGACCTTCGGGCGCTACATGGAGATTGGCAAAGTCGATGTCTATGGCAACTCCAAGATCGGGCTCGAACCGTTGCGGAACAACATCAGCTTCTTCGTCATCGACCTCGCCCAGCACCTCCAGAGCAAGCCCGCCTACATCGCGCGGATGTTCTCCGACCTCGAGGCGAAGTTCTACGACGGCAGCTACGTCCCGCTCTCGAACCACGTCTTCCCCGTCACCGAGGTCGTCGAGGCCTTCCGCTTCATGGCCGCCGGGAAGCACGTCGGCAAGAACGTCCTCGACTTCGACCTGCCCGAGATCGAGATCGGCCAGCCCACCGAGCCGGGCCACCGCTTCCGTGGCGACGGCACCTACCTCATCACGGGTGGGGCAGGGGGCTTCGGCCTCGAACTCGCCGGCTGGATGGCGAAGAACGGCGCCCGCCACTTCGCCCTCATGAGCCGCTCCGGTCCGAACGAGGAATCCCTCGCCAAGATCGAGACCCTCCGCGCCGAAGGCGTCTCCGTGACCGACGCCCGGGGCGACGTGACCTCCCGCGCCGACCTCGACCGCATCGTTTCTGAAATCCAGAAGGGCAAAGCCCCGCTCATCGGCGTCATCCACGGGGCCATGGTCCTCGACGACGAATTCATCGTCGAACTCGACGAGGCCCGCTTCGACAAAGTCCTCCTGCCCAAGATGCTCGGCGCGTGGAACCTCCACGAGGCCACCCTCGGCATCCCGCTGGAGCACTTCATCTGCTTCTCCTCCTTCTCCGCCGTGATCGGGGCCGTGAAGCAGTCGAACTACAACGCCGGCAACGTCTTCCTCGACCAGCTCGCCCACCACCGCCGCGCCCTCGGCCTGCCCGCCCTCACCTTCAACTGGGGCGCCCTCGAAGGGGCCGGCTTCGTCGCCCGCAACGAGAAGACCCAGCAGTATCTCGAAATGGTCGGCCTCGGCGCGACCGACATGGACGAGACCCTCCACCTCTTCAGCCTCGGCCTGCCCAGCGACGCCGTCCAGCTCGGCACCGCCCGCTGCGACTGGGCCGCCCTCGCCCGCTTCAGCCCCTCCGTCTCCGGCTCGAACATGTTCCTGCCCGTGGTCCCGCGCTCCAGCTCCGGCGGCGGCGACTCCATGGCCGCGCGCATCCTCGAAGCCCCCGCCGAGAAGCGCCTCGGCATGGTCGAGGACCTCATCGCCGCCCAAGTCGGCGCGGTCCTCGGCACCGACGCCTCGCGCCTCGACAAGGACACCCCGCTCACCAACCTCGGCCTCGACTCCCTCATGGCCATCGAGCTGGTCAACCGCATCGAGGAGAAGCTCGGCATGTCCATGCCCATGGGCTCCGTCCTCAACGGGCCGAACATCCGCGACCTCTCCCTTCCCGTGCTCGAAAAACTGCTCGAATCCGGCGGCGGCGCGGGCGCGGGAGGCGGCTCCGGCATCGACGCCTCCAGCCTCGTGCCCTTCGAGGCCAGCGGCGTGCTCCCCGAAGCCTTCCCCCTCAGCGAAGGCCAGAAGGCCCTCTGGTTCCTCAACCGCCTCGCCCCCGACTCCTCGGCCTACAACCTCGTCTTCTCCGGCAAGTTCCGGCCCCTCCTCGACATCGCCGCGATGAAGAAGGCCTTCGCTTGGCTCTTCGAGCGGCATCCGCTGATGGACACCACCTTCGCGACGCGCGGAGGCGAGACCGTCCAGATCGTCCACAAAGGCCGCACCATCGACTTTCGCGAGCACGACTGCACCGGCCTCGACGACGAGCAGCTCAAAGCCCTCATCAGCGAGCACGCCGACCGGCCCTTCAACCTCGAACGCGGCCCCGTCGTCCGCCTCGAACTCTTCCGCACCGCCGACGAGGCCCACGTCGCCCTGCTCAGCATGCACCACATCGTCTCCGACGCGTGGTCCGTCTCCGTGCTGATCCAGAACCTCATCGAGTTCTACTTCTCCGCCAAGGCCGGGCGCACGCCCAAGCTCGACCCCGTCGCGGCGAGCTACGCCGACTTCGTGAAGTGGGAGCAGGCCCACCTCGACAGCCCCGCGGGCGAGCGCATGTTCGAGTTCTGGCGCGACCACCTCGCCGGCGCCCCCGCCGCCCTCGACCTGCCCGCCGACCGCCCCCGGCCCGCCGTGCAGACCTTCAACGGCGCGACCTACGGCTTCCAGCTCGACGAGTCCCTCACCGCCGACATCGACGGCCTCGCCAAGCAGCACGGCGTCACCCTCTTCTCCACCCTCCTCTCCGCCTACAACCTCCTCCTGCACCGCTACTGCCGTCAGGAAGACCTCGTCGTCGGCGTGCCCCTCGCGGGCCGCACCCAGCCCGAGTTGCGCGACAGCGTCGGCTACTTCATCAATCCCGTGCCCCTGCGCAGCGTCCTCGACGAGAGCCTCACCGTCGCCGACTACCTCGCCGCCAGCGGACGCAACGTCAACGGCGCGCTGGAGAACCAGCAGTATCCCTTGGCCCGCCTCGTGGACCGCCTCCACGCCCCGCGCGACCCCGGCCGCTCCCCGCTCTTCCAAGTCAGCTTCTCGATGGAGAAGGTCCCCGGCATCGACGAGCAGGGCATCGCCGTCTTCCTCATCGGACAGGGCGGCCACACCTTCCACGTCGGCGACCTCAGCATGGAGACCGTCGATCTCTCGACCCGGCACGCCCAGTTCGAGATCACCCTCACGCTGGAGGAGGCCGGAGGCCAGCTCTTCGGCTGCTGGCACTACAACCGCGACCTCTTCGACGAAGGCACCGTCGCCGAGCTGAACCGCCTCTACACGCAGGTCCTCCGCGAGATGGCCCGCGTCCCCGGCGCGAAGCTCGCCGAACTGACCCTCCTCGACGCCGCCGAGGAGCAGCGCGTCCTCGTCGATCTCAACGAGACCCGCGCCGCCTACGAGAAGGAGGCCCTCCTCCACGAACTCTTCGAGACCGTGGCCAAGGCCAAGGACGAGGAACCCGCCGTCACCTTCCGCGACACCCAGACCACCTACGGCGAACTCAACCGCCTCGCCAACGGCGTCGCCCGCGAACTCGCCGCCGCCAAGGTCGGACCCGGCGACACCGTCGGCGTCCTCGCCGACCGCTCCCCCCGCATGGTCGCCGCCCTCCTCGGCGTGCTCAAGACCGGGGCCGCCTACGTGCCACTCGATCCCGAGTTCCCCGCCTCGCGCCTCGCCCTCATGCTCGAAGACGCCGCGCCCAAGGCCCTCGTCGCCTCCGGGCGTCTCCTCGGCTCCCTCCCCGATCTGGCCGGGGGCAACTGGACCGCCCTGAACCTCGACCGCATCGAGGCCACCTCGAAGTCCTTCGAGATCCGGGGTCAGTCGAGCGACTCCCTCGCCTACATCCTCTACACCTCCGGCTCCACCGGCAAGCCCAAGGGCGTCGAGATCCCGCACCGCGCCGCCGTCAACTTCCTCCGGTCGATGCAGGCCGAACCCGGCCTGAAGACCGAAGACCGTCTCCTCGCGGTCACGACCCTGTCCTTCGACATCTCCTTGCTGGAGATCTTCCTCCCCCTCCTCTCCGGGGCCTCCCTCGTGATCGCCTCCGCCGAGGACGTCAAGGACGGACGCCGCCTCGCCAAGCTCCTCGAAACCGAGGACATCAGCGTGATGCAGGCCACCCCCGCGACGTGGCAGATGCTCCTCGACAGCGGCTGGGAAGGGCGCAGCGAACTCCGCATCCTCTGCGGCGGCGAGGCCCTCACCCGCAAGCTCGCCAACACCCTCGTCAACTCCGCCGCCGAGGTCTGGAACCTCTACGGCCCCACCGAGACCACCGTCTGGTCCACCGTCGAGCGCATCGTCGAAAGCGAGTCCGCCATCACCATCGGCCGACCCATCGCCAACACGCAGATCTACATCCTCGACGAGCACCAGCGCCCCGTCCCCGCCGGGTTCACCGGAGAACTCTGGATCGGCGGCGACGGTCTCGCCCGAGGCTACCGCCACCAGCCCGAACTCACCGCCGCGGCCTTCCGCGAGATCGAGCTGCCCCTCGTCGGCAAACAGCGCCTCTACCGCACCGGAGACCTCGCCCGCTGGACCCGCGAGAGCCGCCTCGAATGCCTCGGCCGCGTCGATTTCCAAGTCAAACTGCGCGGCGTCCGCATGGAGCTCGGCGACATCGAGACCCAGATGGAGACCGTCCCCGGCATCCGCCAAGCCGTCGTCGTGAAACGCGACGACCTGCCCACCGGCGAAGGCCTCGTCGGCTACTACCTCGGCGACGCCTTGGAAGCCGCCGACATCCGCCAGCGCCTCGCCGCCACCCTGCCGCAGAGCTACCTGCCCGCCTACTTCAAGCGCCTCGACGAATTCCCCCTGACGCCGAACCGCAAGATCGACCGCAAGCGCCTCCCCCTGCCCTCCGTCGGAACGGCCAGGGAAGGGGAGCGGCTCGCCCCGCGCAACGCCGTCGAGGCGAAGATCCTCGAAGTCTTCCAGCGCAACTTCGACGCCGCCGAGATCGGCGTGACCGACAACTTCTTCGAGATGGGCGGCGACTCCCTCCTCGCCCTGCGCATCATCGTGGAACTCTCCGAAGCCTTCGGTCAGCAGATTCCCGTGGACGCCTTCCTCACCCACCCGAGCATCGAGCAGCTCGCCCTCCACCTCGGCAGCGAACCCGTCGCCGCCGAGACCGGAGCCACGGCCAAGGAGGTCCATGTTCCCGCCGGAATCAGCGCCGAGGACCTCGACCATATCGACATCGAGCTGGCCCCCGAGACCATGCCCGAACTCGACGCCGTCGCCCTCGCCTACATCCCCGACGTCCTCGCGAATCTCTCCGGCTTCAGCCGCGACGAGATCTCCGAGCGCCTCTTCGGCGGCAAGCCGCGCCTCACCAACGTCTACGAACTCGACCAAGGCCGCATCGGCGTCATCATGCTGCCTTGCTACGAGACCGACTTCTACAAGACCCCCGCCTCCATCAAGGCCCCCGTCCTCGCCGCCCTCAAGCTCGCCGCCGAATCCGGGGCCAAGGCTGTCTCCCTCACCGGCGTGATCCCCTCCGCCACCGACCACGGACGCGAGATTGCCCGCTGGATCGAGGGCGAGGCCGGGCTGCCCGCCATCACCACCGGCGACGCGACCCGCTCCGCCACCATCGTGAAATCCGTCGAGGGCATCCTCGCCGCCGCCGGTCGCGACCTCTCCGGCGAGACCGTCTCCGTCGTCGGACTCGGCTCCATCGGCTTCGGCACCCTGCGCCTGATGCTCGATGTCCTGCCCCATCCCAAGCACCTCATCCTCTGCGACCCCTACCAGACCGACGACCAGATGAGCCGCCTCCGCGACCAAGTCCGCGATGCCGGCTACTGGGGCCAGATCGACCTCGTCAAAAACGGAGGCGCCCTCCCGCCCGAGGTTTACGAAGCCAGCCTCGTCGTCGCCTCCTCCAACCTCCCCGGCGTGCTGCGCATTCCCTCGCTCCGTCCCGGCACCCTCGTCGTCGATTACAGCTTCCCGCCCGTCTTCAAGCTCGACGAGGCCGTGAAGCGTTTCGCGACCCAAGGCGACATCCTCTTCACCACCGGCGGCGAACTGAGCCTGCCCGGCGTCGTCGGCGAGACCATCTACCTGCCCGAGGATCTCGACCAGCTCGAGGACAGCGTGCAGACCGCCTTCCTCAACTTCCTCGGCGGTCGAGACCGCCACGAGATCACCGGCTGCGTCCTCGCCAGCCTCGTCACCGGGAGAAAAGAAGGCGTCGAGGCCACCACCGGACCGCTGGAGAACGCCGACGCCCGAGCGCACTACGACTACCTCGTCGAGTTCGGAGCGGTTCCCGCGAAGCTCCAGATGAGTGGTTATTTCCTTCCCGAGGAGGGCATCGCCGCCTTCCGTGGGGACGGGAAGCGGACCGAGGCGTAAACCTCTTACTCATTACTCCTTACTCTTACCTCTTACTCCAAGGGTGCCAGCTACGACGCCCGACCATCGGGGAGTAAGAGTAAGGAGGTAAGAGTAAGAGCAAGGAACAGGAGCAAAAACACCATGTCAGCCGCCCAAGCGTCCCCAACGGTCGAGGTCCGAGGCCTCATCCGTCGTCTGCGCTGGGTCATGGTCGCGGTGATCCTCGTCGATATGCTCCTCACATGGATCGGCCAGCCCGCGAGCTATTGGAGCGATCCCTCCACGGTGCATGAAGGCAACCGCCTCTTCCACTGGGTCATGACCAAAGGCTACCTCGTGGCCCTGCTCGTGAAACTGCTCTACACCGCAGGCACCTTCCTACTGGTGTCGATCCTCCCTTGGCGGCTCGGCCTGATCTTGCTGTTCGCCTCGACGCTGGGCCATTACTTCGGTGCTTCGACTTGGCTCTGCTACCGCTACCAACTCGGGGCGACGGGGATGGTCCTCTACGGAGTTCTCCTCGCGACCGTCATCATGGCAGTCGGCTTCCACGCCGGATTGAAAAAGCCGCAAACCGACCCGCCGTAGATAGAGGGGGTGGGGCTTCCCGCCTCCCAACGATCAACTCACTCTGTTCGCTCAATTCTGCAATTCCTCGCGATGCCAGCAGACACGTTCAGCAACCGAATCCCGCAGAACGTTCCCGGCAAATTCTACGTAGATGACCAGTGCTTGGACTGTGACCTTTGCCGAGAGCTTGCGCCAACCGTGTTTCGTCGCGATGATGAGATGGCAGTTTCCTACGTTTACCATCAGCCGCAGACCGAGGAGGAATTGCGTCTGACGGCTGAAGCGCTGGAAGGCTGTCCATGCGAAGCGATTCTTTCAGATGGCGACCAGTTTGATTGGTCAATTCCACGCAGCCCCATTCTGTCGGCAAGGCTGGGTGGCGAGGCAACCAAGCCACATTGCCAGCATTGCGCCACTCGGGCGTCTGCGAAGAAGCCATGGTGGAGATTTTGGTAGCCATGTCCACCGCAAGGTCGCGCAACCCTGCCGATGGCGGACGCCCCGGCGGTGCTGGTGGCTTGTGGAAAGTTGCCTCAGTTCAACCTTCGATTTCGTATTTCAATCATCTCTTGGCGGCCGCGTTCGATCTGGTCTCGTTCAAACTCGACCACGGCTCGATAGAACGGCCCCAGAACAAGGTCGTCGGAAAAACGGTGGGCCAAACGTTCGGTCGATTCGAGTATTCCGCGCCATTCCGGATCGGGTTCACCGCTGGTGGAATTCCCAAACCTTTCGAAATAATTTATGGATAAGCTCCAAGCGGCGCTAAGACGGGAAGGATGGAGCCGGGCAAACAAGTCTACGGCAGCTTCACCTGCCGTACGAACAGCTTGCGGAAGGCGACGGGACCATGGTCGCCTTGGACGATGATGGGGCCGCTCGCGGTCTCGATCCCTTCCATGCCGCCCCTCGTCGGGCCGGTCACCTCGACATCCTCGTGGACGACGACGCCGTTGTGCTCGACGCGGATGAAACGGGCGTTCTCGGTCTTTCCTCCCCCGGTGTCGAAGCGAGGGGCTCGGAAGAGGATCTTGTAGGTCTGCCAAGTGCCGGGCGCGCTCGAGGCGTTGGTCGAGGGCGGGGTGCCCTCGTAGCCTTTCGATCCTTCGGGCTTGGACTCGTCCCAACGTTCGTAGATCGCGCCGCAGTCGTGGACGGTGATGGCGTCGTCGGCCTTGCCGTAGCTGTCGAGGATCTGGATTTCGTAGCGGCCCATCAGGTAGAGGCCCGAGTTCGAGGATTTCGGGATCATGAACTCGACTTCGATCTCGGCGTCACCGTGCGAGCCTTTGCTGACGAGGTTGATGGTCTTTCCTTCGGCTCCATTGTAGAGGATGCCTGCCCCGGGGGAGACCGATTTCCACTTTTTCTCCTGGGTGCTGCCCTGCACTTCGCCAGCGATGGCCCAATCCCCCTTCTCGATCCACGCGTCGAGGTCGAGGAGCTGGAGCGGGGCCGACGGCTCCGCAGCGTGGACGGAGGCGAAGCAAAGAAAGGCGGACGCGAGGAGGCGGAGGAGGAGGGGGTTCATGCGCACGGGATTCGACCATGTTTCGCGGAGGCTGTCAATCCGCGCGATGGGAGGAGGAGGGGGACAAAGGCGCTTGGCGAAACACCATCTTCACGGGCGAGCGACTCAACCCGATTCCGAATGGAATCCGGAATGGAGATGCTCAGGGAACTCATGGTGCCGGCGATGAGCATCCAATCCTTCGGTGTCCCGCTTCACCCAACCCATCCCATCTGCCAGGCGAAGAGCGTCCCGAAGACCGACACCACCGCGATCCAGATGACGGTGAAGACGAAGTGGATGCGGGTTTCGAGCCGTTTCCCGCGCCACAGGGATTGCGGGAAGCCAAACCATTGCCGGTAAAGGCGGAAGGACCAGAAGACGAGGAGCATCCCGGCGATCCACTGGCCGAGCCGGCTGCGCTCGACAAAGGCCCCGGCGTCGAAGAGAAGGGCGGTGCCGAGAAGGACCAGCGCGAGGCAGAGGAAGAAAAGATGGGAATGGAAGATGGCCTCGTTTGTCGGCGCGAGTTGCTTCACATCCTTCTTCCAGTCGAGCCGACGTGCGATCGGTCGATGGGCGATCGCGAGGGCGATCATGCCGACGCCGGTGATCCGCAGGAGGAGGGCGAGCGTGCTTTCGTCAATCATGGGAGGCTGGAATTTGGTGTCGAGGGTAGAGGACGAATCCTCCGAGAAATCCGGCGATCCGGGAGCGGGCGACGCATTCCAGATCGACGGCCTGCCAGTCGCGTTCCCAAGTGGCCGCCGAATGGAAGTGGAAAAATCCTGGCCCGAAAGCGATGAAATTGGGGAGGTCGCGGAGATGTTCGAGCAAGACGATCCTGCCTCCGTCGTTGAGCGCCGCGAGGGCGTGCCGCAGCAAGCGGCGGCGTTCGTCGGGAGTGCGCCACTCATGGGCCGAGAGGGGGAAGAGGACGAGGTCCGCGCCGGAGGATGGCCAAGGACCGAGGCCGACCTCCGCCGTGCCGGGCAGCGGCGGGCAGAGACGGCGGGCGCGTTGGATCGACGGCTCGGTCATGCGTTCGGGATCGTGGAAATCGACGGGTTCGATTTCCAACTCCGGGAAGGCCGCCCGCAGGGAAAGGGTCGTCTCGTCGAATCCCGCATGGGCGCTCACGAGCCGTCTATCCTTGGGGGCGAGGTGGCGGCGGAGCCATTCCCAACCGTAGAGCCCCGAGAGGTCGTAGATCCACCACGAGGCGAACAGCGAGGCGAAGAGCCACCAAGCGGCGAGGGCCGTTCCCGCCACGAGGGGGACGAAGAGAAGAGGTGGCAGGAGGCCGCGGGCGTAGACCAAGGCCGGGATCGCGAGGGCGAGGGCGCAGATCCCCGCGAGGTAGAATCGCGGATTGAAGCGCACGATGTTGGCGACCCCGGTGAAGAGGCCCCGTTGTGGAGCGGTGTCAGTCATGGGGGAGTTTTTCGACGATTCCCCGTTTCCACGAGTAGGGGACGTCCCGGACGAGGAAGCTGTTCGCGATCCGGCCGGAGCCGAGCGCCGCCAGCGGTCCCTCTTCGAAAAAGGAGTTCCGGTGGACTTCCACGTTTACCGGAACCGGGTGCCATTCCCGGCGAACCCCTTCGACGCGGATCATGGAATGGGTCTCCGCTTCGTAGTCGAAGGTGAAGGGCATCGGCCCGGCGAAGCGCCGGGCGGTCTTGAGATCGGGGAAGACCGAGTCGGCGGGCGGGGCGACGGGTGTTTTGTCAGGAGCGGTCTCCGCGAGGACGTGCAGCTCGTGCCCTCCGCTGGTGGTGATCTCGAGCCGGTCCGGGGTTTCCGAGGTTTGGATGGACAGACGGCGGTAGCGGTAGTGGGTCATCAAGGAACCGAGCATCGTCATCCGCCACGAATCCGCGCCGCCGCCGAGGATTTTCAAGCCCCGCAGGCGGCGGCCCTCCGGGGTCGTGTATCGGGTGAAAAGGCGGTAGCCCGCGAGGACGAAATCGTTCCCGCACCAGCCCGGCCATCCCGTGGGACGGAGCTGGCGGGTTTTCACGAGGGCGAGCGCGACGAAGCCGGAGCCTTCGTAGGTGTCGAGCTCCAGTCCGGGGCCGCAGAGCGACTCCAGCTCGGACGTCGGCCATGACCAGACGACGGCGAGGGACCAGTCGAAGCGGGCTTCGACGGGCAGGAGATGGCGGCGGAGAAGGTGTCGGGGCACTTTGCCTGAACCTACTCGCCAAGTCGGTGAAAACAAGGGGGCGCTCAGCCTTCCCCATCCTCGGCCTCGGGAGGAGGACCCTCGTCCGGGGCCTCCCCCCATGTCCGGTCGCGGCGCCCACGATAGCGCAGGTAGGTCGCCGCGACGAGGATGAGCAACCCGACGGCTCCGCCGACGATGCCACCGACCCCGAACTCGCGTCGGGGGATTTCTGGGAAGGCGCGTCCGGTCGAGCCGTCGAGGAGTTCGATGGCATCCAGCCCTGTCGGCGTCCAATAGCCCTCCCCGTGCCGCAGGAGCGAGACGTGGAAGCGGGTGCCGTCGGCGGGGATGGGATGGTGCCCGTCCGCTCCCTCGCGCCAGCAGCGGAGGTCGAGTTCCTTCGCCCCGCGCAGGGCGACGTGGCCCGACTCGACCGATTCGACCTCCACCTTCAGACGCACGTAGAAGAGCGCGGATCGCGCCTTGCGATGCACGATCATGCGGGAGTCGGCGACCCGTCCCACGACGACGGCGTCGGCGCGGGGAAGGGGATCGTCCGCCGCCGCCACGGCGAGGATCGACAAGAGCGCCATGCTCGCACAGGCCGGACGGAATGGGAAGGGGAGGGGAGCCACGGGGTAGTAAAATCCGAAATCCGAAATCCGAAAGCGTCCTTTGCCGAAGTTCCCTCGAACTTCGCCACAGGTTGGCCCCCGCAGAAGCCCACCTTTCACCTTTTACGGCGCGGAGCTCCCCAACGGCTCCGCCGCCTACCACGACACCGTCCCGCCGAGGTGCATCCGCGAGTCCCCCAGCCCCAAGGCCGCCCCGCTGTCCTCCAACTGGAAACCGTAGTCGAAGCGCAGCGACAGCCTCTCACCCACCGCCCAGCGCAGGCCGGGGCCCACCGAGGTCAGCGACGCGCTCCGCTCGCCCGGCAGAGGGTCCGCGTTGCGGCCGCCACCGTGGTCCACGAACACGAGAAGCTGCAATTCCCCGCCCTTGCCGCCGCACAGCGCCACAGCCGGCGTCCGCAGCTCCGCGCTCAGCAGGTAGCCACGGTCCACGTTCACCTCGTGCTCCTCGTAGCCACGCACGCTCCCGTGCCCGCCCAACCCGAGCTGCTCGCTCGGCAGCAGGTTCCCGTCCGCGAACTGGCCCGACGCCCGCAACGACGCGCTGAAGCCCCCCGGCAGACGTTGCAGGCGCTGCGCCTCCAAGCGCCCGTGCGCGTAGCCGGAGTCCGCCCCCGCACGCGCGAGGCCGAAGGCCGCGTCCTCGTTGCCTCCGCCGAACTCACCGGGGCTGAGGTAGCCGAAGGCCGCCACGCTCGTCGTGCCGGAGCCGTCCCGCAGCCTCGCCCGGTAGCCGAAGACGAACTGGTGGATGTCCGTCGCCGTCGCCAGGGCCGTCAGCACCCCGAACTCCAGGTTGCTCGTGCT
Source organism: Akkermansiaceae bacterium UBA2367 (assembly GCA_002344525.1). GTDB lineage: Bacteria > Verrucomicrobiota > Verrucomicrobiia > Verrucomicrobiales > DEV007 > Arctic95D-9. Next base: position 340 of record DDTJ01000096.1, on the reverse strand, counting down.
GTGCTTGAAGTCGTAGCCGAACTCCAGCTCGTGGCTCAGGCGCTCGCGACCCGGCAGCGGGATCGTGTAGCGTCCGCTCAATTGCGCCGTCTCCCCCGAGAGGTCGAAGGGCGGAGGCAGGTCCGCCTCGGACTCCACGTAGGCCGCGTGGATCGTCGCGGTGTGGCGCCACGGCAGCGGCGCCACGTAGGTCAGCGCGTGGGCGTCGAGGCGGGAGAGGCGGTCGTTGAAGGTCCGCTGGTAGTGCAACTGGTGGTCGATGCCCCACAGGTTGCCGTAGTTGAAGCCCGCGAACCAGCGGTTGGAGCCGGTGAGCCGGTTGCCGCTGTCCTCCCCGCCC
>DDTJ01000086.1 GCA_002344525.1 Akkermansiaceae bacterium UBA2367 | reverse complement strand
TCAATTCACCCCTAATCTAGGAAAAACCCATCCTTGTATCCACAAACCATCAGAACGGGCCGGGGTTTCCCCTCCACTTTCTTGAGCCAGGCATCGGTGAAGGTGTCTTCCCCGCCTGCCGCGGCGGACGCTCCCATCGCGTTGGTGATGTCCCAGTTTTTCATCCAGCGGGATGGTTTCGTGCCGGGGCTGAAGGCGAGAACGGCACTGAATTTCTCCGGATGATTCGCGAACAGGCGCAGCGAGCCGTAGCCGCCCATCGAGTTCCCGTCGATCCAGCAATCGCCGTCCAGCTTGTAGCGCTTTGCGGCGGCATCCATCACGTCGCGCGCGATGTAGCGCTCGGAGCCATTGTGATTGTTGTACCAGCTCTGCGGTCCGGCGCTGGGGCAGATGATGATGCGCCGGTGCTTGTCGGCGAGTTCTCTGAGATTGCCCCCCTTCGCGTTCCATACCGCGGCGGTGTCACCCGCGCCATGCAGCAGGAGAAACGCGGGAAACGCGGTGGCGCCATTGTAGGCATCCGGCACGGTGGCGACCACCTCGCCGGATGCGGCAAGCCCGGCGGGCACCTTGACGACGAATGTTTCCACCTTTTCGGCGAAGCAGGACACCGGGAAAACGACGAACGGAACGAGGAGGCTCCACATGGTCCCGGAGCATCGCAGCCGCGCGGCGGATGTAAAGCCACCCGGCGGCTGGTGACCGGGTTTTTTCATTGGAAAATCCGTGGTTTCCGTGGTCAATCCGCGCTCGACACCACGGAGAGGCGGCGGGCATTCTCCCCGCGTTTGTCATCATGCGGATCCCGTGTTGCATCGTCCGTTCTTTCCTGCTCGTAGCGGCATGGGCCGTTCTCGGCTGGGCTTTGTGCGCGTGGCTGGTGCCGGGAGAGCCGCGGGCGGTGGCGGAGCAGCTCGCCGGTTTTCTGAACCCCCTCCGACCCTGGCCTCCGGCGGGGGAAGGAGCGTGAAGGGCTGAAAAGCAAATTCCTAGCAGTCGGAGGGTGAGGAACAGCCAGCGGTGCTCGAACACATTGAGCGCGGCGGCGAGATCCCACAGCGGCGGCACGACGAGGGTGACTTGCTCCGAGACCCGGGAGAGCTCGTCGAAGAAGGCATCGGGGTTCTCGACATGCTCGATGGTGTGCGAGCAGAGAGTGTGGGCGAACTGCTTCGTGCGGAACGGCAGCCGGTAGATATCGCTGGCGACCACGAGATTCGGGATTTCGGCGTACTTCACGATGTCGACGTTCATGCCGCCGCCGTCGGTCTTGCCGCAGCAGATGTTGAGATCCCAGACTTCGCGGCGGTTGCGGATGATGCCGCCCATGATCCGGTAGCTGATCCAGTTCAGAGTCGGTAGCAGGAGGAGAAGGGCGGCGCAGGCGAGCAGGAGATGGAACCACATGGGAAAGATCGTCGGACCGGACAAGTGATCCTCCCAAGCATGGCCCGGCAAGCGCGGCAATCTGACAGTTTCGCCGCATGTGGCGACGGCCCAGCCTTCCGACGGCATCGGCGTCGCTTCCGCAGCGTCGCGCTCCCGGATCTGCCGACTGATCTCGCGCAGGGTGGCGAGCACGGCGGGGGGCGTGGGCGGCAGGGGCAGGTCGATGTTCAGCTCGGGCTTCCAGCCGAAGGCCCGCATGGCATCCCAGAGTGCCTCGCGGAAATTCAGGTTCGGCAGCTCTTCGGATGGGCGGAAAGCATCGGGCGGGTGATTCCCGAAGCGGACTTCGAGGCGTTGCCGCTGGTCAGCGACGAGACGAGCGAGCACGAGGTGCGCTTCCGCGACTCCGACCGTCGCGTGATAAAGAAAACGTGGCCGGGCACCTTCGGCATGGCGCCGGGTTCCCAGGGGCATGGCACCAATTTCAAAATTCCCTCCGATACTCCGACTCCTCGTCCCCTTGCGGGAAGCAGTTCCCAGTGACTGGCAATCTGGTTCCCGCGCATTCCTTTCTCTTCTGCGCCAATCTGCGGGCATCCGCGAAAATCTGCGTTTCCCATTTCTTTCGACGCAGATGGCTGCAAATGCCTGCGGACTGACGCAGATGGGGCGGCGGTCCCCAATCCCCTCCATCAGACCGAATTCGCGAATCTTCGCGAATAACCACAAATGGGAGATGCCCACACGCCCATCCCGAAAAAACCGAAAATTTCCGTACAGGCGGATGAACGCGACCGCGCATCGGAGCTTGTGATCGGCAAAGCCTTGCGCTAGAAAGTCGCGGCGCTTTTTCCCGAGAAAAATCGCACCGGACGGCGCGAAGCGGGGTTTGAACGCCCCGGACGGTCTCCCGGGATCGAAACACAGACATGAACAGCCGGATTTGCAAAAGGCTGCGGCGGACCGTCGCTGCGGCAGGGTGGGCCGTCGCATCGGTGATCGCGCTGGTGGCCGGAACCCTGTCGGCGCAGGACGATCCCCCGGCGGACCGTCCCCGGCAGCCTCAGCAGCCCCCCTCGCAACTGCAACGTCCCGGCGGTGGTCCCGGAGGCCCCGGCTCCAGCGTGACCGGGGACCGCGTCAGCCTCCAGTTCCCGCTGAACCCGGTCAACGACATCCTCAATATCTACGAGCGGCTCATCGGGAAGCCCATCGTCAAGGACAGCACCATCTTCAACGGCCCGCAGGTCAGCCTCGTCACCCCGTCCGAAGTCTCGCGCGACGAGGCCGTCCGTCTCATCGAGGCGGCCCTGCTCGTCAACGGCTACGTCCTCGTCGTCGATCCCGAGGACGAGAGCAAGGTCAAGGTCCTCCTCGGCGGCGCGCGCCAAGGCGGCGGCAGCCCCTCCTTCAGCGAGGGCGTCGTCATCTACACCGACCCAAGCCTGCTGCCCGACGGCGAGTCCCTCGTCGGCTTCTTCATGGCCCTCGAATTCGTCGATCCCCAGGACGCCGCCACCATTTTCAGCAACCACATCGTCCTGAACGAATTCGGTCGCATCACCCCGGTGACGAACCCGCGCGGGCTCCTCATCACCGAGACCAGCCCCATCGTGCGGCAGCTCATCCGGCTGAAGGCCATCATCGACCACCCCGTCGACGACGCGCCCCTCATCACCGAATTCGTAAAGCTCCAATTCGCCGAGGCCAACATCGTCGCGCAGATCATCCAGGCAGCGATGGATGCCCGCCGCGAGGAGCGCCAGCGGCAGAGCGAGCGCGGAGGCACCATCGCCGGGGCGCGAACCAACAACCAGAACCAACAAGGGCAGCAGCAGGGAGGTCAGCAGAACCAGCAAAATCAGCAGGGCAACCAAGGGCAGCAGCAGAACGCGGCGCGGCAGAACACCCGCTCCAACAACGTCATGAGCGGCGTCGGCACCGCCGAGCAACCCGCAGCGCAACTCATCCCCGACGACCGCCTCAACCGCATCATGATCGTCGCCTCGCCCACCGACGCGGCCTACGTGCTGGAGCTGATCCGGGAGTTCGACAAGCCCCTCGAAAACCACAAGCCCGTCGAGCGGAAACTGAAATACGTGAAGGCCAACGACATCCTCCCCGTCCTCGTCGACGTCCTCCAGGACACCGGCACCGGCGAGACGATGCTGCCGGGCGGTCGCCAGATCCAGACCCGGCCCACCCCCGTGACCTCCTCGCAGATCTCGACCTTGACCGGGGCGAACCAGAATCGGCAGAGCAACCAGAACCGCACCCAGCAGACCTCCACCGAGGAAGTCGGTGGTCGTTCCGACCAGATCTCCTTTCCCCTCGACGACGTGGCCCCCATCTCCGTGCTCGTCGGCAAGACCCGCGTCATCGCCGACCGCCAGTCCAACGCCATCATCGTCTCCGGCACCCGCGAGTCCGAGAAGATCGTGCTCGACATGATCGAACGCCTCGACCGCCGCCCCGTGCAGGTCTATCTCGCCACCGTCATCGGCGAGCTGACCCTCAACGACGACACCCAGTTCGGCGTCGATTATTTGCAGCGTTTCGTGAAGTGGAACGGGCAGAATCCCGGCTCCGGAGGCATCACCAGCGGCAATATCAACACCCGCGGCGACATCCTCGGCACGGTGGCCAACCCCGGCAGCATCGCCAACCTCGCCGACATGATCACGACGACGCCCTTCGGCCCCGTCGGCGGGCTGAACCTCTACGGGCAGATCGGCCAATCCCTCGACGTCATCGTCACCGCCTTGGAGCAGACGCAGCGCTTCAAAGTCCTCTCCCGCCCCGTCATCTACACGCAGAACGGGAAGCGCGCCGAGATCACCTCCGGCCAGGAGGTGCCCTATCCCGAGACCGCCCTCACCGACACGAACAACCCCAACGCCGTCCGCTCCACCGTCGCCTACAAGGATGTCGTGCTGAAACTGGAGGTCCTGCCCACGATCAACGAGAACAACGAGGTCACCCTCGACATCGTCCAGATCAACGACCGCGTCGTTGGCCAGCAGATCGTCGACCAGAACGAGATCCCCGTCATCGGGAAGCAGGAGCTGAACACCACCGTCTCCGTCGCGAATCGCTCCACCATCATCCTCGGCGGCCTCATCTCCGAGTCGAAGGACACGAGGGACGCCGGCATCCCCCTGCTGAAAGACCTCCCCATCATCGGCCACGCCGCCAAGCACACGAATTCGAGCAAGACCCGCTCCGAGCTGATGATTTTCATCCAGCCCGTCGTCGTGCGCGGCGACCAGGACGCGGTCTTCTCCAGCTACGACGAGGACGTGCGTGGCGAGATCGGCCGGGAAGCCGCGCAGACTTTTCCCGAGCCGGGCAACCCCACGATCCTGCACCGTGCCGAAGTGGTGCGGGAAGTCGAGGTCGAGAAAAACCCCATGAAGCGCCTCGGGCAGAAGATTTTCGGGAAGCGCAAGCCGCCCCGCCAGCCGTTGCCGTGAGGGGGGAAAGTGGAAGATCCGCACAAGCCAAGGTAGCGAAGTTCGTGAGAACTTCGACCAGCGGAAGCCCGGCACGGTTCGCGCCGCATTCGGCATTCCCGCAAACCTGCGCCCGTCCGTTCCAGATTCGCTACGAGACTCGCCCCAGCTTCCGCAGTTTCTCCAGCCCCTCCAACGAAACCGCCTCCAAGCTCTCCAGCACCGCCGCCGCCCCGGTGAAGTCGAGATGGGCAGTGACGCGGTTCGGCACGACGACGCAGGGGCATCCCGCCGCCGTCGCAGCGAGGAGTCCGTTCCGCGAATCCTCCAGCACCAGCGCCTCCCCCGGCGCGACGCCGAGGCCCGCTGCCGCCGCGAGGAAAAGGTCGGGCTCCGGCTTCGGGGAGCGCACGTCGTCGAGACAGCGGGTCAGGGCGAAGCGGTCCAGCAGCCCGAGCCGCTCGAGGTGCCCCTCGACCCAGCTTCGCGGCGAACTCGACGCCACCGCGCAGGGCATCCCCATTGCCGCCGCCGCGTCGAGCAGGGCGACCACGCCGGGAAGGGGCGGCAATCGCGTCACCCGCTCAAGGGCGTTGCGCTCGCGCCAGAAATCGCGTTCAGGCCAGTCGATGGCGCGGCCCACGAGCGATTCGAGATGCGACTTCGGATCGAAGCGGTTGAAATCGCTGCCCACGCAAGCGGCGTAGACCTCCAGCGGCAGTTCGTGGCCATGGGCGAGGTAGTCGTCGCGCCAAGCCTCGTAGATGGGGAATTCGGTGTCGAGGATGAGTCCGTCGAAGTCGAAGAGAAGGGCGTGCATGGGGGAAGTTTTTCAGTGTTCAGTGTTCAGAGTGGATGGTTGAAAGCAGAGAGTCCGAACTCATTGGCTACAAATGGGTTTGGGAAGATCTGGAAATGGAAAAAAGGGGGGCGACTGGAGAACTGGCAATCGTCTCCCAGCAAAACGAGCCGTTCGTGCCTTTTCAGACAAGGGGTCGAGACCTGCTCTCCGCGCCAAAGGCGCATTCCATATCAGCTTGGGCCAGCGGCCCAAGCTGACGGTCCGTGGACGGGGGGAGGGCTGAAGGTCCGATCCAGCGGCAAGGCAAGCTTGGCCGGGCGGGATGGGTCGGGCCTTCAGCCCTCTCCCGTTTTCCGCGGCCGGGTTCCCAGGCCCTTGGCCTGGGCTGGCATGGAGTCGTGCCTTTGGCGCTGAAATCATTGGCAACTTGGGTTCAGGTGCTGAAAACGGAACCCTCATCCTCCCTTTCTCAACGCCTTCTTCAACAGCCCGGCGTGCTCGCGGACGAGTTCGAGGAAGCGCGCCGCGACTGGCTTCAGCTCGCCGGTGTGGAGCGCCCCGAGGGTGAGGGGCGGGAACTCGGAGGGGAGGCGGATTTTTTTCACTCCCTCGGGCCAAGCCGCGCCGGGGATGTCCACGGCCACGCCGAAGCCGAAGCCCTTGGCCACGTAGCGGAGGATCAGGCCGAGTTCCGAGACCTCCATCGAGGGCTCCCACTTCAGCTTCGCGGCGAGGAGGCCGCGCTGGAGGAGCTGCGCGACCGGTTCGGATCTCGGCAGGGAGATGAGCGGATGCAACAGTTGCCCGCCGCCCGCCGTCGCGGCGAGGGCCTCGAAGGAATCGATGGAGCAGGCCGCCGGGGCGGCGAGGGCGAGGGGCAGGTCGAGGAGCTTCGCCGACTGGATGCCCGGCCCCACCTTGCGATGCAGCACGGCGAGGGCGACGTCGGCCTCCTGCTTGCGCAAGGCCGTCTCCAACTCCGGGTTGCTCATTTCGCGCAGGGTCAGGCGCAGCGCGGGCACCTCGCGTTGCAAGGCTTGGAGAACCTCGGGCAGATGATTGCCGAGGGCCGCGGCCGAGGCGGCGAGGCGGAGGTGGCGGCTCTCCTCCCCGCGCAGACGGGCCGTGATCTGCTCGATGCGGGAGAAGAAAGGCTGGATGAAATCGTAGAGCTCCTCCCCCGCCGGGGTCAGGGCGAAGGGTCGGCGCTGGAAGAGCTTCACCCCGAGATGGGTTTCGAGCTGCAGGATCTGCCCGCTCACCGCCGGCTGCTGGATGCCGTAGGGCATCTTTCGCACCGCCTCGGTGATGCCCTCGTGCTTGGCCACGTAGTAGAACAGTTCGAGATGGTGGACGTTCATGGCGGCGGTGGGCGGACAGCTAAGCGCGGCGAGGGCGCGGCGTAAACGGAAAAGTTCGATGGAAAAAGTGGAAGCGGCGTCCCGCCGCTTCTTGACAGGAAAAAAGCGGCGGGACGCCGCTTCCACTTTGACGGAACCTCCGCGACACGATTCATTCCCGACCCATGCCAGACCGCTCCCTTTCCTCGAAACTCTTCCAAGCCGCCAAGGAAGTCATCCCCGGCGGGGTCAACTCTCCGGTGCGGGCTTTCCGCAACGTGGACGGCGATCCCTTCTTCGTGCAGCGCGCCCGAGGCCCCCGCATCTGGGATGTCGATGGCAACGAACTGATCGACTACGTCGGCACCTGGGGACCGGCCATCCTCGGGCACGCGCCCTCGGTCGTGATCGACGCGGTGACCCAAGCGGCGAAGGAGGGGGTCAGCTTCGGCATTCCGAACCGCCACGAGGTCGAGATGGCCCGCACCATCCGCGACTACGTGCCCTCGGTCGAGAAGGTGCGCATGGTCAACAGCGGCACCGAGGCGACGATGAGCGCCATCCGCCTCGCCCGCGGCTTCACCGGGCGCGACAAGATCGTGAAGTTCGAGGGCTGCTACCATGGCCACGTCGATTCCCTCCTCGTCGCGGCGGGCAGCGGAGCCCTCACTTTCGGCCAGCCCGACAGCGCCGGGGTGCCCGCCGATTTCGCGAAGCTCACGATCACGATCCCCTTCAACCGTCCCGAAATCGTCGAGCAAGTCTTCGCCGAACAGGGCCACGAGATCGCCGCCCTCATCCTCGAACCGATCCCGGCGAACGCGGGCCTCGTCTTCCCGAAGGAGGGCTATCTGCAACTCCTCCGCGACCTCACCGCGAAGCATGGCACCGTCCTCATCTTCGACGAGGTCATGACCGGATTCCGCGTCGCCAAGGGCGGGGTGCAGGAGCTGACGGGGATCACGCCCGACCTCACCGCCATGGGCAAGGTCATCGGCGGTGGCCTGCCCGTCGGGGCTTTCGGGGGCAAAGCGGAGATCATGGACCAGCTCGCCCCGCTCGGCCCGGTCTATCAGGCCGGTACCCTCTCCGGCAATCCCCTCGCCCTCGCCGCTGGCCTCGCTCAGCTCAAGGAGATGGAGCGCCTCGACGGATGGAACCGTCTCGAAGAAATCGGTCGCGCCTTCGAGGACGCCGTTCGGGGAACCCTCCGCGAACTGGGCCGCGACCTCGTTTTCCATCGCGTCGGCTCGATGTTCTGTCTCTTCTTCAAGGAGGGGGCCGTCGACAACGTGGACGACGTGAAGCAGAGCGACTTCGCCGCCTTCCGGAAGTTCTTCTGGGCCGCCCTCGACCGGGGCGTCTACTTCGCCCCCTCGCAATACGAGGCCGGTTTCCTCTCCCTCGCCCACGGCGAAGGGGAGATCGCCAAAACCGCCGAGGTGGCCTGCGAGGCGCTGAAAATTGCACTGGCGTGAGCCGTCCTTCGCGGCGACTCTCCGTCCATTGAATGAGCGAAGAAGAAAAGCCCCTTGAGTTTTCCGCCCGCGACCTGATGCCCGACTGGGCGCAGGAGAAAGCGGACGAGCCGCGCCAGGAATTCTCGAAGCGCTTCGCCGAGGACGATGACCGCCGCGACCGTGGCGAGCGCCGTGGCGGAGGTGGACGACGGGACGACCGCCGGGGTGGCGGCGGACACCGTGAAGACCGTCGCGGAGGCTTCGGCGGACGCGGGGAACGGCGCGACTCCGGGGATCGAGGCGGGCGTTTCGACCGGGACCGCAGCGGAGGACCGCGCGGCGAAAGGCGCGACGGGGAGAGACGCGGGGATCGCCGCCCTGGACCGAACCGCGAGGGCCGCGACCGTCCGGGATACGACCGTCCCCGCGAGGATCGGCCCGCTGCCGATGTCGTCGCCTCGATCGAACCTTCCGGCCCCGCCGTCGAGGGGCTGACTCGCCACATCCGCGAGACTTTCCGCACCTTCCCGCTCGCCGACCTCGCGAAGATGATCCTGGAGGCGCGCGAGCGCTACCGCGTCCGCTTCACCGCGACCGAGCCGGCGAGGCTGCACCAGTGCCTCGCCGACGCCTCGCTCTGGCTCTCGCGGGAGGAGGCCGTCGCGCACATCCTCTCCGGCCCCGCGCTGGAGCACTACTACACCACCGAGGACATCGCCGTCGAGGCCCCGGCGGGGAATTTCTCCGTCATCGCCGTGTGCGGTCTCAGCGGCGTCATTCTCGGCCCGCCGAACCACCACGAATACCAGCGCAACATCGCCCGCCTCCATCGCGATCGCTTCGCCGACTGGTCCTTGGAACGCTACAAGTCCCGCATCCGCATGGAGAGCGGCGAGGAGATCCTGGAGAAGTGGAAGGAGCAGATCAGCCGGGTGCGGCAATACAGGGTCAAGTCCCCGACCCAACCCTCTCCTGTCGAGGAGCCTGTCGAGGAATCGGCGGAAGTTGCTCCGGTCGAAAAAATCACGGTGGAGGAAGCCGTCGCCGAAACGCTCGTCGAGGTCGAGGCCGGGGTCGAAGAAGCGGTCCCCGAAGAGGACGTCCCCGCCGCTGAAGCGGAAGCGGAGCCGGAAACAGAGGGCGAACCCGAAGCTCCCGCCGCCCCGGCCAAGGCCGAGGACGGTCTGGTCTTCCGGTCCATCGAGGAGGTGGCCCGCCATTTCCGCCAGTATTTCGCCGACGACGCCGTGGTCGAGACGGCGGTGGCGGTGGTGCCGGGGAACATCCCGGGCCGCCATCTCTCGCCCGGCCTCCTTGCCCATCTCCGGCAGGAGACCGAGAGGCTGCGTCGCGGCTTCCCCCTGCCGCTCGTCCAGTCGCTCTGCCGCGAGTTCGAGCAGAAGGGACTGCGTTTCTTCAAGCGTGGCAAGAAGGCGCTCCATGTCTCGGCGGTGCGTCCCAAGGTCCTCGACGAGGGCGACGGCCTCACCGAAGCGATCCGCGCCATCGTCGAGTATGTGAAGACCGCGCCGAAACCGACGGTGGCGGGTTTGCTGGAATCCCTCGTGCCCGGTTTCAAAACCCCCGAAGGCCCCACCATCGAGGAGTCGCCCGAGTGGTCCGACGCGGCCCGCGCCGTGCTGAAGGATTTGCGGTGGCTCACCGCCGAGGGCTACGTGCTGGAGTTCCCCGACACCCGCCTCGCCATCGGGCGGCAGCCGCAGGAAGGGGGTGCCGCGACGTCCGCTCCCGCGAAGCAGGAGAAAAAAGGGAAGAAGGGCAAATCCAAACCAGCCGCCGAGGAAGCTGCGACCGCCGCGACATCGGTCGAAGAAGCCGCGCCGGAGGAAGTCGAGGAGCTGGCCGCGTTCCCCCTTCTCGACAGCGACTCCGATCCCGACGATCCCGAGGATCTGCCGGAGAGCGTGAATCCCGTGGAGACGTTTTGAGGCTTCGCCTGTGGCCGCGCTCATCGGGCGCGGATTGATCACCCCTTGGACGGCCTCGCGGCACTACCCCGCCTCACCCCGCCGTCTCGTCGCCGAAGGCGTCCTCGTAGAGATAGACCAAGGCGATCGACGCCCAAGCTCCGGTGATGAAGACGCCGAAGTAGAGAGCCAATATCCCCGCGTAAGAGAGGGCCATCGCCACGAAAAAGAAGAGGAGGAACTTGAAGAGATGCCGCTTCGTCGCTTGCCAGCCGAGGGAGAGGGCCTCGCGGGCCTTGATTTCGCAATCGAGGATGAGGATCATCGCGAAATGGCCAACCACGCCGAAAATCGTGAGCGGGATCATGAAGACCATCGTCAGGAGGGAAGAGCCGCCCACGACCGTCAGGAGGAAGCCAGGTTCCTCCGGCTTCAGCCCGAGCGACGCCATGGCGGCAACGAAGAGCGCGATCAAGACGATGAGAACCACGAGGATGGCGAGGCTGATCCCTCCGACGATCAGGTTCGCGATGGCGAGTGGCCCGAACTGGCGGCGGAAGCCCTCGAAAAGCAGGTCGATGCTGACCTCCTTCCCCCTCGCGTAGCGGAGGATGTACCAATCGAACCCGGCCAAAATCGGATACATGAGGAACAAGGCGGGCAGATAGAGCTGTGCCGCCACACCGAAGAGCAGAGAAGCGAGGACGAAGCAGCCGACGAGCGGCCAGAAACGGGATTTCAGCAACTCCCACGCGCGGCCATAGCTCGCCCGGATGCGCGGGCGGAAGCCGGGGCGCAGCCTCGCTTGGCGGGGGGTGAAGGGTTCGAACGGCAGCGGTGGCGGAGGTAACGTCGCGGGGGAGAGGACCGACGGCACCGGCGGCGGGGACGGGCGGTCGCCGGACGCGGGGGCGAGTTCGCTCTCGGCGAAGGCCACCCAATCGCCGAGCCCCTCGCGCCAGACGAGAGATTGCGGCCCGAGGCTGCCCCCGCGATGGAGGTCGAGGATCTCCGCCGCCGTGACGGGGCCGTGGCGTTCGCCTTCGCGTTCGTAATACCAGATCGGTTCCGTGCTCATGGTTCGCTTGCTTTATTGTCCGTCGTCCACCGTTTCCGCCTCCTCTTTCTTCGGCTCGGGTTCCGGCTCCGGCTCGTCGAGGGCGATCAGTTCGGTGACGGTGACGAATTCATAGCCCATCGCGAGGAGCCGGTCGAAGGTCTCGGGCATGGCGTCGACGGTGGGTTTGTGAAGGTCGTGGACGAGGAGGATGCCTCCGGGGGCCGCCCCGTTGATGAGACGGCTCGCGACCACCGACGGGCCGGGGCGCTTCCAGTCCAAGGGATCGACGGACCACATGATCGTGGGGTAGCCGAGTTCGCGCAGCATCAGCGCCTTCTGGTCCTTCTTGATGGCCCCGCCGGGCGGGCGCATCGTCCTCGGGGCGACGCCGCAGGCTTCGACGATCTGATCGTGAGCGGCGCGAAGTTCGGCGAGGAGGGCTTCGTCGGACATGCGGTCAAGCATGTTGTGCTTCACGGTGTGGTTCCCGATCTCGTGCCCCTCGGCGATCATGCGAGCGAGGAGATGGGGATTGTATTTCACCATGTTCCCCACGACGTAGAAGGTCGCCTTGATGTTCCGGGCCTTGAGCATGTCGAGGAGGCGCGGGGTGTTCTCGCCATGCGGCCCGTCATCGAAGGTGATCGCCACGACCTTGCGGCTCGTGCGCACTTGGGTGTAGGTGTCGCGTACCGGCACGGTCCAGCCCTCGGGCTGGGGCGCGGGCGGCGGCGCCTGCCCCCAAGTCGGGGCCTCCAGCCCGGCGACCAGCGGCGGCAGGGAGACCTTGATCTCGCCCGGCAGGGGCGAGGCCGCCCTCCTCGACACGGAGGAGGGCACCTGGCAGGAGACCAGGGCAAACGCGGCGGACAGGCAGCAGAGCAGGGATCGCATCTCGGGGCGGGGGCCAGTCTCCGGCGGGGCGGGGCGGATTTCAAGGCGCAAAGTGGCGGGACCGGACCCTGTCGGATGGCCCATTGGACCGTCCTTGGTCTCACGCCATCGCGTGCCGATCCGCATTTGGAAAGAGGGAAGATCGGCCCGATTTTAGCTTTGGGTCTTTCCTAGATTATCG
>DDTJ01000032.1 GCA_002344525.1 Akkermansiaceae bacterium UBA2367 | reverse complement strand
TAATCTAGGAAAGACCCTTACAATTTGAAAACCCCGACTTCCAAACACCATGGATCACCTCGAATTCTCCTCGTTAAAGCATGCGGCAACCATGTTCGCCATAGCTACCGCTTGCGCTGTTCTTTCCGGTTGCGGACAGAAGGAGGAACCCATAGACCAAGCATCCCGTTCCGATGCCTCTCCCATCCTCACCATCCTGACCTGGGACGAATACTTCTCCCTAGAAGTGGTGGGGGAGTTCGAGAGGGAGCACGGCATTGAGGTAAGGTTCGAGACCTTCAACAACTTGGACGAGATGGAAGCCCTGCTCCGGTCCAGACCCTCGGATTTTGACCTCATCCTCACCTCCAGCGGCAAGATGGCCGACTTGATCTCGTTGCAATTCGTACGGCCCATTCAGAAGGATCTCATTCCACTCTTCGGGAATCTGGACCGCCGCTTCCTCGGCCTGAGCGGCGATCCCGGCAACGATTATTCCATCCCCTACATGTGGGGTCCGACCCTGATCGCCTACCGGTCGGACAAGATCGAGAAACCCGAAAAAAGCTGGAAGAGCCTGTGGGACGAACGCTACCGCGGCCACATCCTGATGCTGGACGAGACCTTCGACGCCTACTCTATCGCGCTGCTGGCTTTGGGGCACGACCTCAACTCCCAAGATCCGGAGCACCTGGAGCAAGCAACAAAGATGCTGATGGACCAGGTCGAAAGGCTCGGCACCCGCTTCGTCGACATTTTCGAAGCCAGGGACAAGCTCCTTTCAGGCGATTGCTGGATCACAATGACCTACAGCAGCGACGCCGCCGTCTTGGCGGACAAGGAGGAAAACATCGCCTACTTCATTCCGAACGAGGGGGCCTCGCTGTGGCTCGACAGCTTCGTCATTCCCCGTGAATCGAAGAACGTCCGCGAGGCGCATCTCTTCCTCGATTACTTCTGTCGGCCAGAAGTGGCGGCAGCCAACTCGAACGAGTTGTGGTCCGCCTCGGCCAACCGGGAGGTCCGTCCGCATATCTCCGGGGAAATCCTGGCCGATCCCACCATCTATCTCTCCGACGAAGTCCTTAGCCGATGCCACTTCGAAGCCCAGTCCAGCCCCGAGAGGCAGCTCCGGATCAATCAAGGCTTCAAAAAGCTCTTCGACCTCATCAGGGAAACGGAAGACATTTCGAAGGCCGGTCTGAAGACGGAGAAGGAGAAGAAAGACGCTCCGTGACGCTTCGCCTTTCTCCGCCGACGGCGAGAATCCCGGCTTGTCGCGCGGCGGGCTTCGTCCATAGTGACGCGCCGTCGCGGGCGACGGGGATCGCTTGGTCTTCAGCTCCCACATCTTCCTGTTCTGGTTCCTGCCGCTCGCGCTGCTGCTCTACTACGCGGCGCCGAAGCGATCGCGCCTGCTCGTCCTCACGCTGGAGAGCTACCTCTTCTACGCGTGGTGGAATCCGTGGTTCACGATCCTGATGCTGCTCTCGACGGCGGCGGACTACGTCCTCGGCGCCCTCATCGTGCGCGAGGGCGCGACCGAACGGCAGCGCAAGGCCGCCCTCGCCGCTTCGGTCTGCTCGAACCTCGCCTTCCTCGGCTTCTTCAAATACGCCCTCTTCTTCTCCGAGAACTTCGGCAAAGTCGCGAGCGCCTTCGGTCTCGGCGCGGTCGAGATGCCCGCCTTCCTCGGCCAGATCGTCCTCCCGGTGGGCATCTCCTTCTACACCTTCCAGTCGATGAGCTACGCCATCGACCTCTACCGGGGCCATGCCGAGCGGGCACGGAGCTTCGTCGATTTCGCCTGCTACGTCTCGATGTACCCCCAACTCGTGGCCGGCCCTATCGTGCGCTACGCCACCGTCGCCGAGCAGTTGCGCGAGCGCGTCCATTCGCTGGAGGGCTTCGTCGCTGGCTTCACCCGCTTCAACCACGGTTTCGCCAAAAAAATCCTCCTCGCCAACCCCATGGGCCGGATCGCGGACCTCGCTTTCGAAGCCGGATCGCTGAGCGCCCCCCTCGCCTGGACCGGGATTCTCGCCTACGCCTTCCAGATCTATTTCGATTTCTCGGCCTACTCCGACATGGCCGTGGGGCTGGGCCGCATGATGGGCTTCCGCTTTCCCGAGAACTTCAACTCGCCCTATCGCTCGACCAGCCTCACCGAGTTCTGGCGGCGCTGGCACATCTCGCTCTCCAGCTTCCTGCGGGACTACCTCTACATCCCGCTCGGGGGGAACCGCCTCGGCCCGGTCCGCACCTACGCGAACCTCCTCCTCGTCATGCTCATCGGCGGGCTCTGGCACGGGGCGCAATGGACCTTCGTGCTCTGGGGCGGGCTGCACGGCCTCGTCCTCGCGCTGGAGCGCTGGGGGAAACGCCGCCTCCCCTTCCCCGTGCCGCGTCCCGTGGGCTGGATCGCAACGACCTTGGTGGTGTTGTCAGGGTGGGTCTTCTTCCGCTCACCGGACTTCGGCTCAGCCCTCGGCTACTTCGCCGCGCTCTTCGGAAACGGCGGTGACCCCGCCTCCGCCAAGGTGCTCGCCGCGGTCGTCTTCACCCCGGCCAACCTCCTCCAACTGACTGTCTGCGCGGCAGTGGCCTGGTTCCTCCCGAACTCCGGGCAATGGCTGCGCCGCCTCGACGGGTGGAAGGTCGCCTGCGGGCTCGTCCTCCTCGCCATCAGCGTCCGGGTAATGGCTTTGCAGGGTTTCAACCCCTTCCTCTACTTCCAGTTCTGAAATGAAGAACCCCTACGAGCACGATTGGCTGGACGACGAGGTACGTGTCGGACGCACCGGGCTGCGCCTCGGCCTCGCCGCTTTCCTTCTTTTCCTCCTCGTGCCCGCCGGGTCGCTCCTCCTCCCCTCGATGCGCCCGGCGGCGGAGGCGGTGAAAGCGAAACCCTCCGGGTGGAAGGGGCTCTTCTCCGCGTGGGAGGCGAAGGCCAAATCCCTTCCCCTCTTCGAATCGTGGCGCCGCGCCGACCAAACCCGCTTCACCCGCCTCCTCGGAGCCGGCAACCAGAAGGTCTTCTCCGGACGGGACGGCTGGCTCTACTACCGCCCTGATCTCGAAGCCGTCTTCGGCAAAGGCCCCTACTACGAAGAGCCGCCCTCGGTCGCGCGCGAACGCACCCACCGCGCCTGGCAGCCGCCCGTCCCGGTGATCCGAGAATTCGCCGCCGAACTCGCGAAACGGGATGTCCGGCTCGTCTTCGTCCCCGTGCCGGTGAAGCCCATGGTCTGCCGCGAGGGGCTCGGGTTGCCCGCCGGGACCACCACGCCACCCGACTGGCAACGGATGGCGGACGAACTCGCGACCGTCGGAGTCGAGTTCGTCGATCTGACACCGACGATCGCCTCCCGAGGCGGCGACGCCGAGCGCTATTTGAAACAGGACACCCACTGGACGCCGGAGACGATGGAGGCGGCGGCGCGGGAGGTGGCCTCGCGCGTCGCGCCTTCAACAGGGTCTGGTCCCTCACCCTACACGGTTGAATCGGTGGAGCGGGAAGGCCGGGGCGATCTCGTCGGCATGCTCGACCTCGGCGGCGGGGAGGAAGCGGTTCTCCCGACCGAACGCGCCACCCTGCGCCGGGTGCTCGACACGGCCACGGAGGAATCGGTCGTCTCCGATCCCGCCGCCGAGGTGGTCTTGCTGGGCGACAGTTTCGTCAACGTCTTCGAAGATGCGGAACTCGGTTTCGCGGAAGAGAGCGAGACCTCTATCGGGGCCGGCTTCGCCTCCCACCTCGCCCTCGCCATGGGACGTCCCGCGCAAGTCATCGCCATCAACGGCGGCGGCGCCTCGGCAGTGCGCGAGGCCTTTGCCCGGCTGCCCGCAGCGCAGCTTGCCCAAGTGAAAACCGTCGTCTGGGTGCTCTCCGCCCGCGACCTCCTCCTCCCCGAGATCCCCGCCCGCCGCGCCGGAATCGAGTGGCGGTCCGTCGCCCTGCGCGAGATGGACGCCACCCCTTCCGAGGCGACAACGCCTCCCCCGGTGGCGCGGGAGCTGGTCGCGACCCTGCGCGAGCGGTCGGCCATCGACGATCCGAACCAGCCCCCCTACGCCACCGCGATCTTCTCGACGCTCTTCGAGGACGGCGACGGCGGCGAGCATGCCGTCTTCCTCTGGGCCTTCCGCGACCGTAAACTCGAACCCGCCGCCGCCATGGAGCCGGGACGGCGCTACCGCCTCCGCCTCGTCCCGCTCGGGGAGGACGCCGCCGCCAACCGAGCCACCCGTCTCGACGATCTCTTCCGGCCCGATCTGGACCCTTGGTTCGCGGCTTCCTTTGAGCTGGTGGAGTGACGGGAGGGAACTGGTCTACTCTCTTATAAAACTTCCCCGCCGACCGGACTCAAGGTGAACCCGTGCAGCTCGGCTTGGCGACAAAAATAGCGCTCTTTCCTAGCGCGGACCAACTCCGGATTACCGAGACGTCTGGAGTTGTCGGGGGCGGCCGTACTTGATCCATCGCCCAGAGGATGCGGGGCAGCTTGTGGGCGGCAACGGCGGGGTTGGTTGTCTTCGGCGTTGGATTCCCTTTCCTCGTTCCGGTCCGGAGCGGTCTTCTTGCTGGCCATGGGTGGGTTCGACAATGGGACGCATCCCGACCGCGACGACCCGGCAGGTGAAAGAGCATGGGCATTCTCTTATACCGGGTCGGCACGGGCAAAGCCCCGCTCGCTACCAATGACCTCACGCACGGCTTCCGGCACCAAGCTGATAGACGAGCTTGGAAGCAAGCACCACTGTAAGATCGGCGTATCGCTGCCGCGCGGCAGAATGCCCCGCAAGTATGGAGGACGCCCGGCCCGTCCCCAAGGAAGTTTCATCCATGTCTTTCCCCGGCCACGACCGGGAGGGGCGCTGATAGGGATTCCCTTTTTCGGCCCCTCAAGCCCCCTTCCTTCCGGAAGCCGGGGGCTGAGGGGGTTCAACTAGGGTGTGTTAATGTAAATCAGGGCATCCGCGACGAGAACGAAGTGGACAAAGGCGGTGAACATCTCGTCCAATTTCTCGAAGCGCGAGAAGATGCGCCGGAACGCCTTCAATCTCAGCGGGTCGGATTCCCCGCTGCTTGCAGCGAGTAGACTTTTTCGCGGATCGATCCTTCGATCTGCGCCGGGCCAATACCCCGCGGCTTGCCGCGGGGATGCTTTATTCTGCGGAAGAGCCGCTCCACCTAGTAGTCCGTCAGAGTTAAAA
>DDTJ01000062.1 GCA_002344525.1 Akkermansiaceae bacterium UBA2367 | reverse complement strand
AGAAGGGCATCCCGGCCCGCCCCTGAACCCCCTCCGACCCCGGTCCGGGGGAAGTGAGGCGGCAGTAGGGCTGGAAAGGGAATTCCTAGCAGTAAGCCGAAGAAAGGGGAGGCTCCTTGGCTCGGCAGATACAAGGACGGAAAGATCCATCTGAACTCGCACCTGATCTCCTCGCCCGAGGAGGCTCGCGAGACGGCCTACCACGAGCTGATGCACTGGGTGCAGACCGCGCCCGGCCCCGAGGCTGCGACCTACCGCGACCGCATCGCCGCGCATTTCCGGGCGCGGCAGGCGGCGGGCGGGAATTGGATCGACGCCTACGCCGCGAAGGTCTATCCTTTCGAGGATGCGGCGGCCCCCGGTGGACTGGAGGTGCCGACGGTTTACTTTGAGAAGCTCGCCGATCCCCGGAAGTCGGCGGAGGCCTTCAACGACGATGCCGCCACCATGCTGGAAGTCCTTTCCATCTTCTTCCCATGAAAACCGAGACCCAGACCATCGAATGCAAGGCGTGGAATCCCGATGGGGAGCTCGGCCTCCACATTGTCTATCGTTTCTCCATGTTCCGCGACCGCCTCGCCAGCTTGGACGAGTGGGTCGGCGGCGACGAGCACCTCCCCTTCCACTACGGGCAAGACGCCGATTCGATCGCCCGCCGCTTCGTGCCCGCCGCCGAGGCCATCGGCTGGACGGCCGAGGTCAAGGTCGAGGGCGGCCCGCTGCCGAGCAAATACGGCGATGGCGATCTGGATGAGGGCTCCATCCCGACTTACATGAGGAAATGATCAAGATCAAGATCACCCGCGACACGGTGTCGCCTGACCTGCGCCGATGGGTCCGCCAAGTCGCCGGCTCGCCCAAGGCGGCGCTGTTGAAGACGATCTCGGACGTGCTCGCCGAATCGTGCGCGAAGGCCGCCTTCGACAGCGCCTCGGCCCGGCCCGCGAGCTGGGCGCCGAAGAAGGACGGCTCGCCCGCGACGCTGCGGCGCGACAACCTGCTCTCGCGCTCGCCGCGCACGGTTTCGTCCACGCCGCGGAACGCGATCCTCGGCAGCGACCGGAAGTATGCGGCGACGCACCAGTTCGGCTCGCCGAAGAAGGGCATCCCGGCCCGCCCCTTCATGCCCTTCCTGAACAAGAAGCCGACGCCGCTGGCGGTGAGGCGCGGGAGCGAGGCGGTCCGCGTCTTCATGAAGAGGAAGTGAGATGCGGGATGGGCGATCCCAAATCGCATATCCCTGAACCCCCTCCGACCCCGGTCCGGGGGAAGTGAGGCGGCAGTAGGGCTGGAAAGGGAATTCCTAGCAGTAATGCGGGCACGCCGGACGGCGCCCGCAAGGGATGGGAGACGCGCCGCCGGAACGGGTGGACGCCGAAGCGGTTCCGCGAGGCGGCGGCGAAGGGCGACGAGCTGGCGGAGTTCTACTCGGCCTCCCTCGCGGAGCCGGGCGGATCCCCAAACCGGAAGATGAAATGGTCGGATGTCGGCGAGGCCGAGGCGGCGAAGGTCAAGGCGTCGACCGGCATCGACATCGGCGGGCACGTCCATGCGTTCGACTCCTCCGCGGCGAAGCACATCCACAAGCAGCACGGGGACCCTGCCAGGGAGGAGCCGCGCGGCCAGGTCGCGGTGACCGCCGACGATCTGCGCCGCCTGCCCGCCCACATCGCGGGGGCGGACGAGATCGAGCGCGGCGGCACGACGAAGCAAGGCCGGGAGACGATCCGCTACTACCACGACGAGCAGGGGACCACGGTGGTGGTCGAGGAGGTCCGGACCGGGAGGAAGGAGCTGGTCCCGGTCTCGATGCGAATCCACAAGGGCAAGTTCCGCGAACCGCAAAAATGAAAACGGCGACGAGCACATGCCTGCGGAACGGTCCGCACCCTGCCTCTCACGTCCGAAACGTCTTCGCCGACGCCAATCTGCCATGAACCCGCAAATCCTCAACCGCGAATCGACGGCCCCGCGCGTCCCGACCTGGCAGCAGATCGAGGCGAGCGGCGAGCACCCCGCCCTGCTCGGGGACGAGCGCGTGGTGCAGGTGATCGACGAGGCCGCGATCCGGAACATCGTCGCGGAGTGGGACCGGGACATGCGGGCGCCGCACTTCGACGGGCTGCTCGTCGACGCGGACCATCTCTCCCACGACCCGGCGCACTCGACGGAGGCGAAGGCCTGGCTGGTCGACGCGGAGATCCGCGACGGCGAGCTGTGGGGCCTGCTGGACTGGACCGACACCGGGGCGGAGGCGGTGCGCGGGAAGCGCTGGAAATATTTCTCGACCGAATACGCCGCCGGAGATCTGGAGGATCTCGGCGCCGGGCCGGACGGCGTGCGCCGCGTGCGCCCGCGCAAGTTGGCCGGTCTCTCTCTCACCAACCGCCCGAACAACCGGGGCGGGCGGCCCATCACCAACCGAAACCAAATCCCAAATCCCACATCACCCATCCCAAATCCCATGAACAAAACCGCACTGGAAAAGCTCGGTCTCGCGGAAGGCGCGACCGACGACGAAGTCAACGCCGCGCTGGACGCCCTGATCGCCCGCGCCGGAAAAGCCGACGAGCTGGAGGCGGACACCGCCGCCGAGGAGATCCTGAACCGCCACGCCAAGCGCATCCCCGAGGGACAGCGCGACGCCTGGAAGGCGGAGCTGCTCGCGAACCGCGAGGGGGCCGAGCGCCTCATCCTGACCCTGCCCGAGGCGAAGGAGCCGGCGGCCCGCCCGCCCGTCTTCAACCGCGCCACGGCGAAGACGCCCTCGTCGGAGCATCTGACCGGCGGGGACGAGGGCGACGGCGCCGCCGACGAGGCCCGCGCCGCCCGCATCAGCAACCGCGCCCGCGAGCTGCGCGGGCAAGGCCTCACCATGACGGCCGCCTACATCGAGGCGGGCCGCCAGCTCGAAAACGAGGAGAAGGCGAAAGCCTGACGCCGAAGCGATTTGCGATGCGCGATTTGCGATAAGCGATCCGCGCCGCCCATCCCGAATCCCGAATCCCGAATCCCAAATCCCAAATCCCCATCATGAACCCCGCCCTGAATCCCGACCAATCCAACACCAAGCCCGGCGGCATCGACGCCATCGCCGGGGAAGCCCTCGTCCGCAGCCGCCTCGCGGTGCTCGACGACGACGCCGGCGCGACGACGGCCCGCCATCCCGACGCGGTCGCCGACCTCGCGCTCTACGTCGTTGAACCCCCTCCGACCCCGGTCCGGGGGAAGTGAGGCGGCAGTAGGGCTGGAAAGGGAATTCCTAGCAGTGACCATGTCGTCGAGGGAGAGGCCCGAGGCCGCGTGCTCCGCGAGCCGCGCCGCCGTCGCCTCGATCATCATCTCCACGTTCGCCGCGTTCCGGCGCTCCGCCCTCTGGGCCTTCCCCCACGCCGAGACGATGGCCTCCGAGACCGGGACGCCGATCTTTTTCGAGACCCTCGCCGCCGCCTCCCGCAGAGTCCACGCGGGCTCCCCGTCCTCGCCGTCGAGGCGGATCAGGAGGAAGTCCGTCGCGGGCATCCCGTTCCAGACCCGGCCCTTCAGTCGGGCCATGCGGTTGTCGGATCGCGTTTTCACAGCCTCTCAACTCTCAACTTTCAACTCTCAACTCCGCGCCTCACTCGCCCTTCCCCTTCACGGAGACCGCGAACCCCTTCCGCAGGAAAAGCCCCGCGCCGTTCAGCGCCTCGCGCACCGTGCGGGCCTTCTCCGCCGCGTCCGACAGCGCCGCCTTGATCGCGGGCTTGTCGAGGCTCATCGAGATTCGCAAAAACTTCTTGAGCCCGCGCGTCTCCGCGAGGGCGGCGACAACCGCCTTCTCATCGGCCTCCTCGTCGAGGGCGACCGCCGCAGGCGTCTCCCGGCCCGTGATCGTCGCGATCTTCGTCGCGATCTCCGAACCCTCCGCGAAAAGCGTGGCGCGATGCTCGACGCCGAACTCCGAGACCTCGGCGGCCAGCTCCTTCACCTGCTTGCGGAGCCGCTCGACGTCCGGCTCGAACTGCTCGCGGATCGGCTTCAGCTTCGCCTCCAGCTTCGCGGCCTGCTTCGCCAGCTCCGCGTCCATTTCGACGAGGCGGTCGCACTTCTTCTTCCACGCGGCGACGGCCTGCGGGGTGGGAACGGTGACTTCGGGGAGGGTGCTCTTGCTCATGATGGATGGGTCGGATTCGTCGGAAGGGGCGGACTGCCGGGATGGCAAAAAGGGAAAGGGGTCAAAGCAGAGGCTGCCCCGCCGCGACCCGCGCCCGCATCTGCGCGAGGCTCAGCCCGGTGCGGAATTGGTAGTGCGACTCGTCGCGGAAAGAGGTCCAGTCACCGCCCCACTCGATCTTGGGGAGGTTCGCCTTGACCCACGCGGCGACCGCCTTGTGGATATGGCTCGCGAGGGCGGGGTTCGCGTTGTCGAGGTAGACACCCCCATGGAAGACGCCGAAATCCCCCGCGACGCCGAAATTGTGGTTCGAGTGGCCGCCCTTGGCGTTCGTGACCACGGGGCCGGGAACCGTCCGCCCTTTGGCATAAAGAGCGTCCTGTTCCGCATAGGTCCGCGTGCCCGAGATCATCACATAGCTGTCGGCCCCCATAGCCTTCGCGATGCGAGTCCCCTCGATCACGATCCGCTCGAAGTGGGGCCGCACCGCAGGGAGCAGGCTCGCGACATTCCTCGCAGACCTCCCGTCGATCCCATCGATCCCAACCGGAGCCGCCGCAGAAACCTCCCGCGACGGCTCCGCCCGCGAACCAAAACCCTCCGCCCGCATCGCCGCGAGCGTCAGAGGGCCGACAATCCCGTCCGGCGTCAAGCCGCGCGACCGCTGCCAGACCATCACCGCCGCCTCCGTGATCGCCCCGAAGATGCCGTCCGCCGTGACGTTGATGAAAACCTGAATCTCCCGGACTGAATCGCCCTTTGAACCGCGTTTAACGAGAGTGCTCATGAATGTTCCGGTGTTCAGATTTCAGCCCCGAGGGCGCAGAAGAGGGGAGAGGGACAGCAAGCCCGGCGAGACCTCCGAGGCGGCGATGCGTTCCAGCAAATCGACGCCCGCCGCCTGAAGCGCCGCGAAGACCAGTTCCGAGCAGAACCACCGCCCGTCCTCCGACGCCCCACGTCGCGAGACGAAGCGCATGACGCTTCGGTAGTCATAGCCCGCCCCCACGAAATCCGTCGCGAACCGCAACGCGTCGTTCCACTGCCCGGCACTCATCGACGGCACGTCGAAAACATCGATGTCGCTCCAATCCGCGAGCGCCTTCACGCGCACGCCCGCGCCTTGCCAGCTCTCTACGATGCGCCCGTCCGGCATCAGTAAAGCGGCATGGGAAAAAGGAGAGCGGGTCTGCCACCGGATCAAAGCCGAGATCGCCCCCCGCCCGCGAAACAGCAGCACGGCAGGCGTCGTCCTGTTAGTCATGACCGGATCGCTCATCTCAAATCCCAAATCGCAATTCCCAAATCCCAATTCCCAAATCACTCCCCCGACAGCAGCACGACCCGCTCGACCTTCTCAAGGCGCTCGTCGAGCTGGCAGATCGCGGCATCGAACACCGCGCCCTCCCGCTCGCTGCGGCGGTCCCTCCACAGCAGGCCCGCGAGGAAGGAGGCGGAGGACGCCGCGCCGCAGAGGAGGAAGAGCAGAAATGGATCGTTCATGCGGGAAATGCGGACGCACCGCCCCCCTCCCGCAAGCCGCCCGCCGAATGCGCGGCGGGCGCGGCGTGAAAACACCGCCCCACGAAACAAAAACCCCGCTGGACCCTCCCGTTAAGGCGATCCAGCGGGGCACCCGCTCTCAACAAAAACCGAATCAGAACCCCATCGCCCGCATCAGCCCCTCCGCCGTCTCGCGGCCGTAGGCGATGCGGAACACGTCCCGCATATTGACCAGGTAGCGGAACCGCCGCTTCCGACCGATGGAGTCCGGCTTGTCCGCCCCGTCCCGGTTCGCACCGGGCTGCCGCACGGCGATGTGCCCCTCCTCGATCAGATGGTGGATCGTCCTCTCGGCCAGGCCCGTGTATTTCGCCGCCAGCTTCACCGTGCCCTCCAGGCGCGGCCTGCCGCTCGGCTCCGTCCAGATGCGGAGCCCTTTGAAAAGGTCGGTTTGATCGGCGGAGGGGAGGGGGATCGTCGCGCTCATGCGAACAATGCGGACGCACCGCCCCGGTGCGTCAACCGGAAAAACCCCGCGACGGGGCGGCGGGCCGCCCGGTCATCCTTCCCCTCGCCCCATCCTTCCCATCCCGGCGGATCGCCCCGCTACTCCGGCGGGGCGAGCCATGCCCCCGCCGCCGCGACCAGCGCGACCAGAAGCAGCAGCAGCAGCAGAACCAGCCGGTTGCGGCGGGCCGCCCTCTCTTCCTCCGGCGTCTTCTCGCGCGGCCCCTCCCCGCCCGCCTCCGGCTTCGCGCCCTCCGCCGTCTCGCGGATCGACATCGCGGCCAGGGACACCAGGATGATCGCCGCCGCGCCCCTCCCCGCCTCCCCCGCGACGGCGGCGGTGAGCATCGCGATCCCCACGATCATCAGCCGGTTCAGGCCCCGGCGGACGTCCCCCTTGTAGAAGTAGTGGGCACCCGTCCAGCCCAGGAAGACGGCCAGCATCCGGTGCAACCCCTCGTCGCCTCCCGATGGCGTCGCCGCCATCGCGGGCGCGGGCGGCGATGCGGCCGCCCTCAGCCCCATCAGCGGCGTCCATTCCTCCGACGCGGCCTCGCAGACCAGCGCCGCCGCCGAGACCGCGCCCGTCCTCCACATCCCGTCCAGTTGATCGAGCGTGAAGGGTCCGGCAGGGTCCGAGCCGCGATCCGAAATCCAATACAGAGGGCAGGTGGCGATCATGCCCCGACCTTCGCCCGATCCGGGCCGCCCGGTCAATTACAAACCGGCGCGGGATTTCCCATGCCCGGCATTCGTCCTGTCAGAGCTACCCGCGTGAGCAGGGCCGTCCTAGCTCGAGATGCGGCCAAACCGCGTTTCGCTGGGGCCGATCTCCTCTCCCGACTGCTTGCGCACCACGTAGCCGGTGTTCTCGACGACGGGAGAGTCCACTAGCAGCAGCGTCAGGCAGGCGACGCCGCCGTCCTCCCCCGCGACGATGCGATGGCTTGAAGCCCCCACATCCCAAGTCCTCGGCTCGCAATCCAGAAGTTCCAAGAACTGCCCTCTCTGGAACGGTGGAAACGGGGTCGAGGCGACATACCTCGCCATGACTCCAATCTCCGGCCGCACGCACTGAATCGTCAGGATATATGTGATCGGTTTGGGTTTCGCGCTCTTTCCCATCCCACGGATCTATCACGTCGCCCGCGACGTTTCTAGCTAAATTTTTTTCAACAGCCCGCTCAGCGCCGATTTTACGGCTGCCAGCTTCTGCTCGGCGTGCTCGGCTTTGAGTTTCCAGACTGATTGAGACCCCTGCGATGGAGCTGGGTTTTGTCCTGTCAAAAGCCATTCAATAGAGACGCCAAAATGGGCCGCGATTGAAAGTAGCTCCTCAGCCTTGGGAATCCGGTCACGTTTGTAGTTCACTATCGAGCCTTCGGACAAGCCTAAGGCGAATGCCAAATCCTTTTGAGACAGCCCGCTCGTTTCCACCAGGTCTTGGAATCTTGAGTGAAAATTTAAAACTGTGAGTTTTTTCCGTTGCATTACTTACAAATGCGAGTTTATGTCCGTGAGTCGCCCGCAACCGTAGCCGCGACGAACCAAAAGCAAAACCAGAAATCCCCCACTCCCATGCCCCCCTCCGCATCCGAAAGCACCGATGAACCCCCTCCGACCCCGGTCCGGGGGAAGTGAGGCGGCAGTAGGGCTGGAAAGGGAATTCCTAGCAGTTTGAAAGATGGAGCCCTACAAAACAGTCGATCTGACATGAGTCCTCGTCGCCTGTCCTCCCTGATCCTGAGTTTGATCCTTGCGGCAACGCTTGCCTGCCAGGGGCAGGACCCCACTCCCGCGACCGTCGATCGCCAACTCGCCGCCCTAGATGCCGAATTTGCGGTGGCTTACGAGAATAGGATCGGAAAGGAGTTCCGGCTGCGAACCCAGGATCTCGATTTGAAGTATTCCCTCGCCCTCAAGCGCGCGCTCGATGCCGCCACCCAGGCGGGACAGCTCGACGAAGCGCTCGCAATTCGGGAGGAAAGGAAGCGGTTCGACGAACGGTCCCTCGTTCCCGCTGCCGATGGGCCTGCCGATCCCGCGCCAGTCACCCAACTGCGGTCGACCTATCGGGCCCAGCTCCTGAAGATCGATGCTGAACGGGAACGCGCCGCCGCCCCGCTCTACGCCGAACATGACGCGAAGATGGAGGCCTACCAATCCCAGCTCACCAAGGAAGGCAAGCTCGACGACGCCCTGAAGGTGAAGGCGGCGAGGGCGAAGACCGCAGAGGCTGGGGTTCCTCAAAAGGCCTCTTCCCCCGCACCCCCGGAGGAAGGCGGGTGGCAAGTCGTATTCGACCACGGTTCGCTCGACTTGTGGAGGCCAAACGGCAGCTCCCGGAATTTCCAGATGGTCGATGGCGCGCTCTTCGCAAGACGAAACACCGACGAAGCCGACTATCTTTATTTCAAAGGCAGTCCGTCGCTGCCCGAGAAACTGAAGAATTTCGAACTGAGGGCGCGGGTTCGCGCCGATGCGGAGGCGAACTCCGGCTTTTATTTCCACCTCAACGGCAGGGAGACGCTACGCGGCAATCCCGCCAGCGGCGTCGAGGTGAGCCTGCACAATGGGGCAAAGTCGGTGAAGTTTCCCACAGGCAGCCTCTACGACCTGACTCCAATGGACGCAGCCTCCCTGGACCAGTCCGAGTGGTTCGAAGTGCATTTCAAAGTCGTCGACCGCATCGTCACGGTCTTGCTGAACGGCCAGCCCTACCTCGAACACCTCGTCGCCGCATCGCCCGGCGAGAACCAGAAGGGCATCCAGGCCGAAGGCGGCCGACTCGCGATCCAGGCGAACTCCAGGGATGGTGGGTATTATTTCGAGAAGATCGAGATCAGGCCCCTGCCCTGATGGGCCGCGCCAACTGCGGAAAGGGCGAGTCCATTCATGGCCAGGACGAGAAATCCCAGCCATTCCCATCGGCGGGTCCTCGGGCCTCGGAGATTCACCCCCGCATCGCCGCCACCGTCGCGAGGAACTCGTCGTGGCGGAGTCGGTCGTAGACGATGGAGCGCAGGCCCGCCGCGGCTCCCGCCTCGCAGTTCGCGGCGAGGTCGTCGATGTAGAGCGTCCGGTCCGCGGTGGAAGTTTAAGTTTAAGGGACAGACAAACAATAGATTTTCCGCTTGCCAAGCGCCCGTCCAGCCCCCATCCTTCTCACATGAGAACCGCGCGACTCCTCGGCGAAGGCCGTTCCTTTTACCATGTCATGTCCCGCGTCGTGGACCGGCGCAGGGTCTTCGAGGCCCGCGACAAGGAGGTCTTCCGAAAGATCCTTCGCAACCAGGAGGCCTTCTCCGGGGTGCGCGTCGTCACCTACTGCCTCATGTCCAACCACTTCCACCTCCTCCTCGAAGTGCCGGACCGGGAGGCGCTGGCCCCGCTCGACGAGGAGGGGCTCCTCGCCGTCCTGCCCCTGCTCCACGACGCCACCGCCGTCGAGGGCGTGCGCCAGGAGCTGGAGCGCGCCCGCAACGCCGGCGACGAGCGTTGGCACAAGGAGATCCTCGACCGCTACGAGCGCCGTCGCGGCGACCTCTCCCTCTTCCTCAAGGAGCTGAAGATGCGCGTGACCTTCCACATGAACAAGCGCCTCCACCGCACCGGGACGCTCTGGGAGGGGCGCTACAAAAGCGTGCTGGTCGAGGACTGCGAGCGGGCTCTGCTGACGGTCTCGGCCTACATCGACCTGAATCCCGTCCGGGCCGGGATCGTCTCGAAGCCGGAGGACTACCGCTGGTGCGGCTACGCCGAAGCCCTCTCCGGCAGGCGCGGGGCGAAGACGGCGCGAGACGGGCTGGGTCTGATGCTGAGCGAGTCCTTGCAGGACACCGGGTTCAAGCACGACTGGCGGCGGACCTCGGCGCGGTATCGCCTCTTTTTGTATGAGGAGGGGCAGGAGCGGACCCCCGACTTGGATCGGGGGGAAAGGGGCCGGAAAGGGTTTGCGGAGGCCGAGGTCGAAGCGGTGCGCGAGGCCCAGGGAGCCATGCCGGTGCGGGAGGTGCTGCGCCATCGGGTGAGATACTTCTGCGACGGCGCGGTGCTGGGGACCGTCGGCTTCGTCAACGCCGTCTTCGAGCGGGAGCAGGGCCTGCGCCGCCGCTTCGGCGAAAAGCGGACGACGGGGGCGCGTCGGATGCGCGGGGCGGACTGGGGAGAGCTGCGGGTGCTGCGCGATTTGCAGAAGGACGTGATAGGAACGTAGTCCGCGACGACAGGCCGCCCCGCCTGTCCCGACTGCACCGCGAAGGCGCCCCTGTGCGAGCTGCTCGACGTGAAGGCCAAGGCCGGCGTCGAGCTGACCACCGGCTACGCCATGTTCCCCGGATCGTCGATGAGCGGATTGTATTTCTTCAGTTCCCGGTGACAGGCAATCTGTCGATCTAGCAGAAGGAGAAAGTCCAGCCCGGCACCCCCTTCCAGAGCCTCGCCGACTTCGTCGCCCCCCTCGACAGCGGCCGCGCCGACTACCTCGGAGCCTTCGCCGTCACCGCCGGGAACGAGGTCGAGGAGTATGCCAAGACCTTCCGCGACAAGCACGACGACTACACCGCCATCCTCATCCAGGCCCTCGCCGACCGCTTCGCCGAAGGAACCGCCGAATGGCTCCACCGCAAGGTGCGGAGATTCATGGGCTTCGGCATCGGCGAGAATCTCGGCGTCGAGGAGCTGATCGACGAGCGCTATCGCGGCATCCGCCCCGCCGCCGGGTATCCCGCTTGCCCCGACCACACCGAGAAGGCGACCTTGTGGGACTTGCTCGACGTGAAGGCCAAGGTCGGGATCGAGCTGACCACCAGCTACGCCATGTTCCCCGGATCGAGCGTGAGCGGGCTGTATTTCTTCAACGAGCCGGCCAGATACTTCGGCGTCGGGAAGATCGGGCGGGATCAGTTGGAGGCGTATGCCGCGCGGAAGGGGATGGAGTTGGAGCTGGCGGAGAGGTGGCTGGGGCCGAATTTGGAGGGGTGAACTCTCCACGAAGAAAAGGGTAGGGACGCACCGCCGGGGCGTCTACCCCTTCGCTTGCCCGTTCGTTACGCTTTACCGTCGCGGCTTCGTACGGTAGTCTCCTTCTTGTGCAGACCGTTTACATCGAGACCACGATTCCCAGCTACTTGGCAGCCAAG
The DNA here is from genome assembly GCA_002344525.1 of Akkermansiaceae bacterium UBA2367. Lineage (GTDB taxonomy): Bacteria > Verrucomicrobiota > Verrucomicrobiia > Verrucomicrobiales > DEV007 > Arctic95D-9. The sequence continues at coordinate 88,504 of DDTJ01000062.1, read as the reverse complement.
CCGAGCAGTATCGCCTCGATTGCGGCGGACCAGCAGGCCACCCATCATTGGTGGCGGAACGAGCGGGTGCGCTTTCGCCTCTTCACTTCGGTCTTCACGATCGACGAATCCAGCCGGGGCGATGCATCGGCGGCAAAGCGGCGGCTGAGCTTCCTCTCGGACATTCCCGATCTGGACATCCCGGCCACCCTGCCCGCCTTGGAAGCGGACATCATCAAGCTCTTCCGCCTTCCCCCGAAGGCATTCACCGATGCCTCCCATCTTGGTCTGGCGGTCCTGCACCGCATGGATTACCTTCTCACATGGAACTGCACCCATCTTGCGAATGCGGTTCTCCAAAAGGATTTGATGGAATATTGCCAATACCACGGACTCCACGTTCCCATCGTCTGCACACCGGATGCCTTGATCTCCACGCCATGAACAACCCCATCATAGAAGAAGTCAGGGAAGCACGAGCCGCCCTCGTCGCCGAGCACGGACACGATCTCCAACGCATCCACGAATGGGCCAAGGCGGCGCATGAGGCTCGGAAGGAATCGGGCTTACGGCATCGCCGCCATCCCGAACGAGGAATCCGAAGAGACGAACCGGATGCCGTAAGAGGAGGAGGGAATTTGAAATTGGTTCCCTGACCCGAATGGCACTGCATTAAGCGGCGACGGTGTAACGTGAACGGTGGAGAAGTTCGCGGAAGACGCTCCGGTGGGAGGTGAGGTATTGGTGGGGTTTTGGCCGTCGCTTGACCGCTCTCGGTTCGCGACGTCCGGGGCGTGGGATGACAAGGCGCTCGATGATCCGCTGGCTCACGAGAAGCAGGCGGCGGACCAGCAGGCGGGGCCGGTTTTGCAGTCCATGGAAGCCGCTCCGGAACTCGCCGATGACATCGAGGGTCCCCTTGAAGCCGATTTCGGCGACAAGGACCGCTCCGGTTTGCGCCGCTTCGATTTGAAGGGCCTTGATCAGGTTGTAGGGCAAGCGGGTCAGGGAACCAATTTCAAATAACGCAAACGATGGCCGCCGTTGGCCTCGGCAACGTCGCAGAAATGCCCGTCACCCAATCGGCCACGCTTGAAGGCAAACCTCCGATTCCGCCCGAAAAATCTTGACGCAAAGGGGCAGATCGGGCCACTCTACCCCGCACGCTTCCAATCTCTCCCGCCCCGGCGGAGGAGGAGCCAGAGGCTTGAAAGGTCATTTCCCAGCAATTCAGCAGTGATGTTCGCGACCGCCGCTTCCAGACGAACCGGGATGCCGAAGCCATCCGCACCGTTCGGGGCTTTCGGCGTGCCGGTCGTTGCGCTGTTCCTGCTGTTGGCCGGCATCCTCCCGTCCGTGCCGTCCGGAGCGGCCGCCGAGGCTCTCCCCTCCGATCTTTCGCCGGAGGAGGCCGAGTGGCTGCGCTCCCGCCCCGTGATCCGCTTCGGCGCCGACCCTTCGTGGCTTCCGTTCTCGGTGCGGTCGGGCGACCGGATCGAAGGCGTCGACCAGGACATGATCGAGCTTTTCGGCAAGCGTCTCGGCATACGCTTCGAATACGTGCCGACGGAGTCGTGGGGCGACACCCTGGCCAAGCTGCGAAAGGGCGAGATCGACTTCGTCTCGGGCATCGCCGATCTGCCGGAACGTCCGCTCGGAGTCCGCTACACGCGGCCCTACGCCTCCTTCCCCGTGGCGCTGATCATGCGCACGGACGGCCCTTTCCACGCCTCGCTCGAGCAGATCCAGCGCGACGGCCTCGTCCTCGCAGGTCCCTCCGCCTATGCGCCGACGGTCCACATCGAGCAGCATTTCCCGAAGGTCCGCCTCGTCCGCACCGGGACTTCCCTGGAGGCTCTGCGTCTCGTCTCGGAGGGGCGGGCCGACGCGATGGTGGAGAACCTCGGGGTCGCCGCGCATCTCATCCGCACCAACGGACTCGGCAATCTCAAGATCGCCGGGACGACGCCCTACCATTTCGATCCGGCCTTCGGAGTGCGGGAGGATCTCCCCGCGCTGCATGCCATCCTGGAGAAGTCGCTGGCGAGCGTGACGGAGGCGGAGCGCCTCGCGATCTACGAGAGATGGGTCCTCGTCGATCTCTCGCGCCTGTGGGACTGGCGGCGCGTTCTCTTCGTCGCGGCGGTTGTCGCGGGCATCGCCATCGCCGGGATCGGCCTCGTCGCGTTGTGGAACCGCCGCCTCGGCCAGGAGCTCGAGAGGCGGCAGGCGGTGGAGGAGTCCTTGCGGCGCAGCGAGGAGCGATTCCGGCACCTCTTTGAAACGATGGAGGACGCCTACCTCCTCACGCAGGAGGACGGGAGGATCCAATTCGTCAACGAGACGGCGGTGACGATGCTGGGGATCGGATCGCGCACGGTGGTCGAGCGGCTCGGCATCGCGGCCTTCCTGCGCCGGCCCGAGGATTTCTCCCGACTCGCCGGGCGGCTTCGCGAGGAGGGGAGCCTGCGCGACCATCCCGTCGAATTCGTCCGCGCCGACGGCTCGCCCTGCCACTGCCGATGCTCGATCCGCCTGCTGGAGGACGAGGCCGGGACGGCAATCGGGATCGAGTGGAGGGCGTTCGGGTTTTCGGGAGCAGGCGGCGATTCCTGACGGAGCTCCAAGCGTTCCGGGACCGCCCCGTAGTTGACAAAGGCCCGAGGTTCGGAGAAAATCCACCAAAGAAGGGGATTCGCCCTTCCTCCCGCTTTGGTCCTCCCGTGCGAGGGGTACGGAGGGTCGGAAAAGTGGATTTCCAGCAGTTTACCTCGCCCTCCTTTGAGTGAAACCCCTCCCTCCCCCGACGGATTCTACCAAGGGCTGATCGCATTGGACGAGTCCGGCTTCCCCCAGACCTGTTCCTGCTCCAAGCATTATCCGAGCTTGGAGCAGTTCGTGAAGGACACCACACCTGTTCCCGGAGGCTCCGGCTTGAACGAGACGTCCTGGTATCGCGAACACACCATCGGTCTCTGGAGGAACTGCCAGTGCGGCAGCACCATGATGATCTTGTGCTCGGACCGTCGCGACACCAGCGAGCAGGGCCGCTTGCGCCGGGAACGCTTCGGCGAGGAGCTGCGAAAGCTCCAACAGCAAAACTTCAGCATTGCCGAGGCGCGGGCCAAACTGCTCGGGCGGCAAGGTGCGTGACGAATTGTCTATGCCGCCGCTTCGGAAATCGCTTGGAAACGCCTTGATCGTCGCGGGAGTCGTCTTTCTCGCTTCCTTGTTCGGCATTCTGACGCGCCCCTACGACTTTCTGGCTGCCTTTTGGCCAGCCAACGCCCTCTTGCTCGGGGTCATGACCCGCTATCCGCGCTTGGCGTCGCCCGCAGGCTGGACAGCGGCGGTGGTCGGTTATTTCGCTGCCGATTTGATCACAGGGGGAGGTTTTCTCGTCACCCTCTGGTTGACCGTCGGCAACTTGACTAGCGTCGTCACAGGCTATCTCTTGTTCCGGCGGCGGCCGGAAACAGATTTGCACCTGCAAAGTCCGCTTTCGGTTCTCCGCTTGTTCGCCATCTGCGCGACCGCCTCTCTGGCCGCCGCCGTGGTGGGCAGCGGCGCCGGTCCCGTCCTGTTCGAAAAGTCCTGGGTGGAGGGGTTCTGGCTCTGGTTCGCCACGGAACTGGTCAACAGCATCGTCATCCTGCCGATGCTGTTCACTGCACCGAGCTTCTCCGCAGTCCGGTCCTCTCTCATCCGGTCCCCGGCAGAAAGAAAATTTCCGTGGAAGAAGGCCATGCCTCTGCTGGCGTTGGCGGCGTCCGTCGTCGCGGGGTCGCTCGTGGGAGGCCCCGGTGCCATTGCCTTCCCGATTCCCGCCTTGCTGTGGTGCGCGCTCAGCTACAACCTGTTCACGTCCGCCCTGCTCACGATGCTGCTGTGCTCGTGGCTGATGATCGCGATCTCGGCGGGATTCCTGCATGTGCCGCTGATGGACGACTTCATGTATTCGATGACGTCGCTGCGCCTCGGAATCACGCTGCTCTCGCTCGGTCCCTTGACGGTGGCGAGCATCAACAGGGTCCAGAACCATCTGCTGGAAAGGCTGCACGATGCCGCGACCCGCGATTCCCTGACCCGCGCCTTGGCGCGGAAAGCCTTTCTGGACCGGGCCGGCGAGCTGCTGTCGCAGTCCGTTGCGGCACGGGAGCCTCTGACGGTGCTGATGCTGGACATCGATCATTTCAAAAAAATCAACGACCGCCACGGGCATGCCGCGGGCGACAAGGTGCTGGCCGCTTTCGCCGCTGCCGTGTCGGCGGCGCTGCGCGAGGGCGACGTGTTCGGTCGGCTGGGCGGCGAAGAGTTCGGAGTGGTCCTGCCCCGGACGGCCCTTCCCGAAGCCTTGGAAATCGCCGGGCGACTCCACCGCGGAGTGAAAACCACGCCCTTTCCCCTGAAGGGCGGCGGCACCTTGCCGATCACGGTCAGCATCGGTGTGGCCTCCCAATCCGACTCTGCGGCGACTTCTTTGGAAGCCTTGATCTCCATCGCGGACGAAGCCCTCTACCAAGCCAAGAAAAGCGGGCGGGACCAAGTCGCCGACGCCTGATCGAAACTGTTCGGGTGATCGCTCAGCGAACCCGGCCATAATGCCGGTCGGCGAAGTTCAGAAACTGGTCGCAGTAGCGCCGCGAGGCGTGGGCGATGGAGTAGGCGATGTTCTGGAACGAGCGTGAGGGTATGGACCTGGCCAACAACGCCCTCTATTCCCGCGAGGGAAACGCCCTCCTCTTCACGAACGGGAGCGAGGGCGAAACGATTTCAGGCAACGTCCTCCTAGGCTTCGGGAACAAGCACGGCAACCCCGTCGGTCGCAGCCTTGAGCTGGACCTGCCAGGACTCGCTTGGGATGCGTCGGCACACGAGGACAAACCCGCCCCCGAGGCCCCCTTCGACCGCGCCGACCTCCGCCATCTCCTGCCCGCCGACATCGACGGGACGCCACACCCGCTACCCGTGAGCGGGGCCTTCGCCCTTTGAGAAGGTGGGGCTTACGCATGGGAGTGCTGGCACATCGGGCCGACGGTGCTCGTATGTAGAAAAATTCGTTGAGAACTTCTTCCCTCCGGAGCCCAAGGGACGCCCGCCGAAGCTCTCCCGAACTTCGCTACGAGGCTCCGTTCTCGCGGCGTCTCGATTCTATATCGTTTGATGTGAATTTCAGAAATTCAGGACTCGCAGTCTTTTCTGCGACGATTCATGCGTAAGCCCCGTTGAGAAGGAGGGCCCGCCCTCCGACCCCGACCTCCGGTGGGAAGGAGGCGCGAGGGGCTGAAAAGGAAATTCCTATCAGTATCACTTTCTCTACGAGGAAAATCAGTGGAGAATCCGGTTCCTCGTCCTTCGGCATGACAAGCGGCACCCGAATTCCGGGCTTCGCCGCAAGCAGGCCTTCCGAATGATCCATATCACCTCCCCGATTTCCCCATGTCCTCCCCCCCCGCTCCCGCCAAAGTCGGACTCGCCACCGCCATCGCCATCGTCGTCGCGAACATGATCGGCACGGGGGTCTTCGGCAGCCTCGGCTTCCAAGTCGCGGGCATCCCCTCGGGCTTCCCCATCATGGTCCTCTGGCTCGTGGGCGGGATCGTCTCCTTCTGCGGGGCGGTCTGCTACGCCGAACTGGCCTCGATCTTTCCGAAGTCGGGCGGGGAATATCATCTCCTTTCGAAAGCGTGGCATCCCGCCCTCGGCTTCCTCGCGGGCTGGCTCTCGGTGACGGTGGGCTTCGCCGCTCCGGTGGCGGCGAACGCGGCTTTGCTCGGCGGCTACCTCGGTAGCATCACGGGCTATTCCGCTTTCTGGTTCGGCGTCCCGGTGGTGCTGCTCGTCACCCTCGTCCACCTCGGCAAGCTGAGCAGCATCGGCCTCTTCCAGTCGGGCTTCACCTACGCGAAGGTCGCGCTCATCCTCGTGCTCGGCACGCTCGCCTTCGTGCTCGGCACGGCCCAGCCGATCTCCTTCCTGCCGAAAGAGGGCGACGGGGCGCTCATCGCCTCGGGCGGCTTCGCCATTTCCCTCGTCTACGTGCTCTACGCCTACACGGGCTGGAACGCGGCGACCTACATGATGGACGAGGTGCGCCGACCCGAGAGGACCGTCCCCCTCGCTCTCCTCGTCGGCACGGCCATCGTCACGGTGCTCTACGTCTTCATCAACGCGGCCTTCCTCTACGCGACGCCGATCGAGAAAATGGCGGGGCAGGCCGAGGTCGGCCTCATCGCGGCGGAGTCCATCCTCGGCCCGAAAGGCGGCATGGTCATGGGCATCCTCATCAGCTTCGGCTTGATCTCGACGATCAGCTCGATGACTTGGGCGGGGCCGCGCGTCACCGCCGCGATCGGTCGCGACCACCGCAGGTTCCGCTTCCTCGGACTCACGAACCGAAACGGCGTGCCCGCACTCGCCGTGATCCTGCAAGCGGTTGTCGTGCTGATCCTCGTGGCCTCCGCGACCTTCGAGCAACTCATCAACTACGTGCAAGCCTTGCTGACGATCTGCTCGATGATGGTCGTGATCGGCGTGGTCGTGCTGCGCATCCGCCGACCCGACCTCGCGCGTCCCTACAAGGCATGGGGCTATCCGGTCACGCCGCTGATTTTCGGCGCGGTGAGCCTCTATGTGCTCTGGTTCCAGATCCAGCAGAAGACGGTCGAATTCCTCTATGGCCTCGGCACGCTCGGACTCGGCGTGCTCGTCTATTTCCTCTTCGTGCGCGGAGGAAAGGCGTCCGAAGACGGGGAAAGCTGACTTTTTCGCGGAAATCGGCGGGAAATCGGGCGCTTCGGCGAATAAATCGCTTGCAGGAATTTCTTAACATTCCTTAAATAAAGCACCGTCCCCGTCCACCCCGCTTCCCCGCACTTGTTTGCCCCATTCCGATCCAACGCGCGAATCCTCCATTCCCGGGATCAGTGAACCGAAGGCTCACTCCCCGAACGTCTTCGCTGCGCCCGATCCGAATGCCCCCGCCAGTTCCCACCACCCGGCTCCGGCCTTCGCGACCGGGCTCGCGCCGACGCCCGACTGGCCCGCCATCCTCGACGAGCTGCCCTGCGGTCTCGTCGTGCTGGGGCCGAAGCAGGAGCTGCGTCACGAGAACGCCGCGTGCCGACAATTGACAGGATACGGCGTCGCTGAGAAAGGTGGCGTCGAGGGATGGCTTTCCGCCCTTTGCCCGGACCCGGGCCACCGTGAACAAGTCATCGCCTCGTGGCGCGAACACATATGGAGAAACCAGCTCACCCGAACCTTCACCCTCCGCACCGTCGGCCAGAAGCCGAAGGAGATCGAATTCCGCTCTTCGCTCCTTCGGGATGGTGGTATCACGCTCACGCTCGACGACGTGACCGAGGCGCGGCGGGCCGAGGAGGCTTCGCGCCATGGCAAATGGAAATTCCGGGCGCTGTTTACCCATACCCGGACGGGTTCGGTGCTGGTGGACCGCACCGGTCGGATCATTGACGCGAACCCCGCCTTCGCCGCGCTCTGCGGAAGCACGCTGAAGGAGCTGCGCCTCTCGACCCTCGCCGGGCTGCTCCATCCCGACGAGGCCGACGCCCTCGCGGAGGCGGAGGACGCCCTCCTGCGCGAGTGGGACGGTTTCTCCAGCCGACGTTCCGTGGAGCGCGAGACTTGGCTGCGGACGCGCTCGGGGGAGAAACGGACCCGCCTCGTCTGGTGTCCTGTCGGGGAGCCGCCGGAGCCGCCCGCGATGGGCCTCTACCTCTTCGAGCCGCTCGATCCGGGCAGCGCCGACGAACGGCTCAAGGCGCGTCTGCGCACTGTTTCGCGCAAAGCGCAGGCCCTCCTCCAAGCCGTGCCCGACCTCATCCTCCTGATCGAGGCCGACGGGACGGTGGCGGACTATTCCCCGCCGCCGCAGCCTTGGCCAGAGCTCTCGCCCGACGATTCCTGGCGGCAGCGCCCCGCCGCCGAAGTCTGGCCGGTGCTGGGGAATCTGCTGGAGCAATGCCGGAGCCGCCTTTTCGACGAGGGCCGCGTCGTCCACGCCGACCTCCGCGGACGCGGGGAGGACAGCGGCGAATTCTCCATCACCCTGTCCCCCTGCGGCGACGGGCAGCTTCTTGCGGTGGTGCGGCGCTCCGCCGAAGCGCGGCCGGAACCACCCTCCGCCGCTCCCGCGCCTCCGCCGCGCGAACGACGCCAGCACGGCTTCCGCAACCAGCTCCAGCTTGTGACCAGCCTCTTCAGCCTCGAACCGCAGAGCGCGGCGGCGCGGGAGGCCTTCCTGAAATGGCAAGTGCGACTCCGCTCCATGGCCCTCGCCTGCCCCTACGACGATTCCGGCGAGGTCTGGGTCCTGCCCCTGCTGCGCGATCTCGCCGACGCGGTCTGCTCCCTCGTCGGACGGGGACCGGGGCGGCGCGAGGTCATCGTCACCGGGGACGAGGGACTCGCCCTCGACACGCAAATGGCGACGTCCTTCGCCCTGCTCGCGGGAGAACTCATGCGCCTCGTCCTCGCGACGCGCCAGCCCGGCCCCGGCCCCGAGCTCTACGCGAACCTGCGCCCGCATCCCGGCGGGGGCTTCTCCCTCGCGATGCGGCCCGGCACCCACCGCCGCTTCGTCTTCACCGACCGCGACGCGGAGATCGAGACCTTGGAGCTCCTCAGCGAGCAGATACAAGGCCGGATCGAGGCGACCGACGCGGAAAGCCCCTCCAAGGAATGGGTTCTCGTCGTGCCCCGGACGCGGCCCTGAAACCCGCTGCGGCGATGCCCTCGCACAAATACGCACGAGGGGAATTTCCTTTGCTAATTATGGAGATTTGAATGTAGCGTGAGCCGCCGCACGGCCCCCTGCTTTGCGGTGAAACCATCCATGGACGACCTCCCCTCCAACCGCCTCCGCCTCCTGATCGTCGAGAATGATCGGGTGACCGCTCGCGACTTGGAGGCGACCCTGCGCCGCCGGGGCTTCGTCGTCGCGGGGATCGCCTACTCCGCCTCCCATGCCCTCGACCTCTTGAACGGCGAGAAGCCCGACCTCGTCCTCCTCGACATCCAGCTCGACGGCCCCGAGGACGGCATCGAGCTCGCCCGCCGTCTGCGGCAGGAGCACGGCATCCCCTCCATCTTCGTCACGGGCTACTCCGAGGAGGCCATCCTCGAACGCGCCCGCTCCGCCCAGCCCGCCGCCTTTTTGCGAAAGCCATTCAGCGACGCCGAGATCGCCGTCTGCCTCGAATCCGTCGTGGAGCGTCGTATCGCGGGCGAGCGCCTCTCCCTGCGCCTGCCCGGGCTCGAAGCCGTCTCGCAGCAACTTCCGCAAGCCGTCCTCGCCACCGACCTCGAAGGCAACGTCGTCTACCTGAACCCCGCCGCCGAGGCTCTCACCGGCTGGCCCGCCGCTGAGGCGCTGCACCGCCCCCTCGCCACCGTTGCCCCGCTGAGCGAAACGAACGACACGGAAGGCGATGAGGGCGCGGAAGGCGGACGGCGCACCCTCCTCACCACCCGGAATGGCGGGTCTGTCAGGGTGGACGAGCGCTCCGTGCCCATCCGCGCGACCGACGGCGAAGCGGTCGGCCTCGTTACCGTGCTCGCGACGACGGTCGCGTCTGGAGCACTGCCCCTGTGCCAAGCGGAACCTGCCGAAATCCCCGCCTCGCCCGCCGATCCGGTCCATCCCGTCGTCTTCCCCCCCTCGCAACCGCCCACCGCCCGCAGCGAAGCCCTGCGCAAGATCGCCTCGCTCGCGAACGATCCGGCTTTCAAGGAATTGATCGCGAGGAAAAAGCCGTCCTCTGCCGCCGATCCGGCGGATCCGACGCTGGCCCCGCTCCCCGCCGTCCAAGCCCTTTCCTCTGCCGCCAGTGCATTCGGCGAGGCGGTGCTGCCGCCCTCCGCCTCGATCCCATTCGAGGAGGTCGGCGATCCCCTGCTGCGTTTCGACGAGGACGGCATCATCCGCTACGCCAACCCCGAGGCCGAGCGCGTCTTCGCGCCCGGACGCCGCCTCGTCGGCACCCCGTTCCGCGAACATTTCGACACGGGCGAACTGGAGCGCTACGAGGACCATTTCAACCGCCCTCTCGCCGACGGGCGGCGGCACCGCTTCGACTTCCACGACTCCAGCCGGGGGATGTGGTTCGAGGTGCGTGCCTACCCCACCCAAGGCGGCGTTCTCGCCCTCTTCACCGACATCACCGCGACCCGGCTGGAGGTCGCCGAGCAGGTCCGCCAGCACCGTCTCGAAGGCCTCGGCCTGCTCGCCCGGGGCTTCGCCCACGACTTCAACAACTCCCTCACCACCCTCACGGGCAACATCAGCCTCGCCCGCGAACGCCATCCCGACGACGCCGAACTCCAAGCCATGCTGGAGGAAGCCCAAACCGCCGCATCCAAGGCCACGGGGCTGGTGCAGCAGCTCATGACCTTCGCCCGCGGCGGGCGGCCCATCCGCGAGAAGACTCGAATCCCCGACCTCGTCCGCCGCATCCTGACGGAACAGCGTCTCAAGCATCCCGAGATTCGCTACCAATACCAAGGAGGCGATTCCGATCTCGTCGCCAACGTCGATCCCGCCCAGATCGGGCGGCTTCTCGAAAACCTCGTCGCCAACTCCGCCGCCGCCATGCCCGACGGCGGCGTCCTCATCGTGCGCAGTTCGCGCATCGCTCCCGAGGGCGTGCTGAAGGTCCGCGGCTCGCACACCCCGGCGGACGAGGACCACCTCCTCATCGAGGTCATCGACACCGGACACGGCATGAGCGAGACCGACCTTGAACGCGTCTTCGAGCCCTACTTCACTACCCGCCGCGAGAACAACGCCACCGGCATCGGCCTGACCGTGTGCGAATCCATCGCCAAGGCCCACGGAGGCTTCATCCAGCTCCAGTCGAAGGAGGGCAAGGGCACCATCGCCACCTTCTGCGCCCCGCTCGGACGGCATCCCGACGAGACCGGGGAAAGCGACGGAACGCCCGCCTATCCGAACTTCGACATCCCCCACCTCGCCACGGCGCGCGGCGGGGAGATCGGCGAACCCCTCCTCGTCGGCACGCGCATCCTCATCCTCGAAGACGACGCGCCCATCCGCCGCCTCATGGCCGCGACCCTGCGCCGCGCCGGGCACGAGGTCGTCGAGACCAAGGACGGACGCGAGACCCTCGCCGTCTACACCGACGCCTTGCAGCGGGGCGAGCGTTTCCACCTCCTCATCTGCGACCTAACCATCGAGAACGGCATGGGCGGGATCGAGACGATGCGCCGCCTCCTCCAGATCGACCCCGGCATCCTCGCCATCGTCTCCAGCGGCTACTCCGACGCCCCCGCGATGTCGAGCCCGGCGGCCTTCGGTTTCAAAGGCGTCCTGCCGAAACCCTACGCGCCCACCGAACTGCGCGCCGCCGTGCATCGCATGCTCTCGGCGCACCGGATCATTCCGTGAGGGGCGAACGGTCCGTTCATCCTCAATAAAAGGGAAGATGGGAGTCAGGGCTTACGCATGAAGCGGGAGCGCAGCGGGCCGACGGTGCTGGTAGAGAAGTTCGTGAGAACTTCTCCCCTCCGAAGCCCAAAGGACACCCGTCGAAGTTCTCACGAACTTCGCTACAAGGCTTCGTTCTCGCGACGTCTCGATTTTTCATCGGTTGATGTGAGGACTCGCAGTCTTTGCTGCGAGGATTCATGCGGAAACCCAGACTCCCAACTCCGGCCTCAGGTTCACTCCTTGCGCCGCACCACCGCCACCCCCTCCGCCGTCTCCTCCTGCAAGCGCAGTTGCCCGCAGGCTGCGGCGATGTCGTGGCCCTTCTCCCGGCGCAAGGTCGCGACGACCCCGGCCCGCCGGAGGATTTGGAGAAAGGACTCCTGCCGCGCCTCCGAGGGCCGCACCCAAGGCAGGCCCTCCACCACGTTGTAGGGGATCAGGTTGACCTTCGCGTCGAGCGGCTTGGCCCGCCGCGCCAAGAGGGCGGCCTGCTCGGGAGAGTCGTTGACGCCCTCGATAAGGATGTATTCGAAGGTGATCCGCTGCTTCTTCCGCTCGCGCCAGACCTCCAGAGCCTCGAAGAGCCGGGCGAGCGGGTATTTCCGGTTCACCGGCATGATCCGTTCCCGCACCTCGTCGCTGGCCCCGTGCAGGGAGATGGCGAGACGGATCTGGACGGGCAACTCGGCGAGCCTCTCGATCTGCGGCGCGAGGCCGCTGGTGGAGACGGTCATGTGCCGCGCCCCGATGTCGAGGCCCCAAGGCGCGTTGAGGATGGCGATGGCCTTCGTCAGGCGGGACAGGTTCGCGAGCGGCTCGCCCATGCCCATGAAGACGAGATTGCTCGCCGCCTCGCCCGACTCCTCCTCGGCCGCGACGACTTGGCCGACGATTTCCTCGACTTCGAGATTGCGGGTGAACCCGGCCAGTCCGCTGGCACAAAATTTGCAATCGTAGGCGCAACCGACCTGGCTGGAGACGCAGAGGGTGACGCGGTCGCTCCGACCGCCGTCGAAATGGGCGTTGGCCGGGATTTTGACCGTCTCGACGAGACGCCCGTCGTGAAGGCGGAACAGGAACTTCCTCGTCGCGTCCAGCGATCCCGTCGCGCGCACCACTGCGAGCCGGTCGAGGGAGAAGGCGGTCTCCAGCTCCGCCCGCAGGGCTTGGGGCAGGTTCGTCATCCCGTCCCAGGACTTCGCCCGTCTGCCGTAGATCCACTCCACGATCTGCTTCGCGCGGAACCGGCTTTGGCCACGCGCCTCCACCCACTCGATCCAATCTTCGAGAGTCAGGCCAAAGGCGGAGGGGAGTCTGGCAAGAGAGGCCATGCGGGGAGCAAGAAACCACGGATCGCGCGATTTGGCAGTCGCATTTTGGCGATACGGGCCTTGTTGGTGAGAAAAGGTTACAAATCCAGAAAATTCAGAAATTTAAAATTTTAAGATTATTTTTTGACTTTCCATAAATTTTATACTAATTTTACTTATGGAAAAGCTAACTACTAAGATTCTTCCCCTCGTCATCGCCACCGCCTTGGTCGCCATCTCCACCCCGGCTCTCGCCGGCGCCGGTTTCCGGCTCAACTCGAAATCTCCGGTTCCGAGGATGCTGCCCACCCCCCGGCCCTCTTTCGACAACTACGTCTTCGGATACGGCGGCTTCGTCTTCGGCTCCTCTTGGAACACCACCGGCTCCTGGCACGGCGACCCGGGCGACTGGGCGGCCCACTGCCCCGACCCCGTGGACCCCAACATCGATCCCACGAACGTCCCGATCAACTGGGAGCTCGACCGCGGCTGGACCTTCGGCGGCGGCCTCGGCAAATACTCCGATCTCTTCGGCGGCAGCCGTTTCGAACTGGAAGGCACCTACCTGAGCAACAGTACGAACAGCGTCAACTACGCGGGCATGGACCTCAGCTCCAACTTCGACATCAAGACGAAGGCCGTGCTCGTGAACTTCCTCAAGGAGATTCCCCTCGGCGGGGCCACCGGCTATTTCGGCGGCGGCATCGGCTGGGCTTGGACGGAAATGGACGGCGACATCTACACCATCCAATACAGCTCCACCAGCAGCGGGTTCGCCTGGCAGCTCATCGCGGGCATCGACTTCCCCATCACCGAGAGCCTCTCCATCTTCACCCAGTATCGCTACCTCGTGACCGACCAAGCCGCGTTCACGACCGACTTCGGCGATTTCACCCTCAGGTCGCACGACAATCCCGCGAGCCACTCGGTGTTGATCGGCGCCCGCGTCTCCTACTGATCTCCGATACCTGGCACCACTCGAAAAGCCCCCTTTTCCAATCCGGCCCCGTCCGCGGCTTTCCACCGCGGGCGGGGTTTTTCGTTGGCACAGGATGTGGAGCGGGGCACCGGGGAGGCTGACTCAGCCGTTGAATGGCTGCCCACGGAATCCACGGAATTTTTCCTTTCCGAATCCCTTTCCGAATCCCTTTCCGAATCCCTTTCCGTGAGATTCTGTGGATTCCTTGGGCCTTCCAGTCGCGCAATGGACGCGGCTACAGATCCAGCGTCGGACGTGCTTCCGTCGACTTCAATTCTGCTACCCCCGCGCCTTCGGCGTGGTGATGTAGGGAGCACGAAGATAGATCGGTTCGAGCGGCGTGGTCGAGAGAGCGGCGAAGTCGGCGTTTTGAAATCGCCCGGCGAGCCGGGCGGCGCTAGGAAAGGAGAGCTTCGCGCCGGGAATCGCCTCGACGACTTTCGCGTCGGAGCTGTGGACTGCGAGACCTTCGGCAAGGAAGGGGGAGAGATAATCGGCGATCGCGGTTTCGTCGACCAGCTCCGGCTCGCCTTGCAGCAGGCGGTCACGCACGAGCGCCACGAAGAAACTCCCGCGACGAGCGTCGCCGACGACGAGGTAGGAGTCCCCGTCCGTCTCCCAGGCTTCGAGGGAGTTGCCTCCGGCGACAGGCAGGCCCATCGCGACGGAGAGGCCATTGGCCACGGCGAGTCCGACGCGCACGCCCCCGTAGGAGCCGGGGCCGAGACCGACGACGAGACCGACGAGCCGCTCGCGATGCGCCTCGACGAGCCGCTGGAGCGGGGCGAAGATGGCGGCGTTGTGGGCGCGGTCGGTGGTGAACTCCGCCCCGTCAACGACGAGGCCGGAAGCGCGGTCATGGACGGCGAGGGAGGCGCGGCGGGTGGAGGTTTCGAGGACGAGAATCATGGGCGGGTCACGGTGACGCGGCGGAGGCCGTCGGGGGCGAGGTCGAATTGCAAACGGATGGCCGTGGGCGGCAGCATCTCCGGGAATTTGCCGGCCCATTCCACGACGACGATGCCGTCCTCGTCGAGGTAGTCGTCCCAGCCGAGGCCATGGAGCTCAGCTGCCGAGTCGAGCCGGTACCAATCGAAATGGAAAAGCGGAAGACGGCCCGAGAGGTATTCCTGGACGAGAGCGAAGGTCGGGCTGGTGACCTCGTCGGTCGCGCCGAGACCAGCGGCGAGTCCTTTGCAGAAATGCGTCTTCCCCGCACCGAGGTCGCCGTCGAGGGCGAGGATGTCGCCGGACCGCAGGGTCGCGGCGAAACGGGCACCCGCCTCGATCATCTCGCCTTCGGTGGCGGCTTGGAAATGTTCGGTCGTGGAGTTGAGAGTTGAGAGTTGAGAGGCTCGGAATCAACGAGTTGCCTCGATGCGGCAACCCGCTCTTTGGGTGAGTCCGGGCTTCGGCGTAAGCCGCTCATTTCCAGACTCTCAACTCTCAACCATCAACTCTCAACCCCACAATGCTCCCAGCCACGCGAAAGCGGTTCGGTCGTCGTTTCCACGATCTCGCCGATGGCGGTGAGGGGGAGGTCGGGAAAGGCTTCGCACCAGCGCGGGAGCAGATTGCGAAAGGTTCCCGGCGCGAAGGTCAGGAGAAGTTCGTAGTCCTCGCCTTCGCCAATGGCTTGCTCGATGGAGACGCCGACATGACAGGGTAGGGTCGCTGGGTCAACCCGGTAGCCCGCCCCGCTCGCGGCAGCGAGGCGCGGCAGGTCGGAGCCGAGGCCGTCGCTGAGGTCCATCATGGACCTGGGTTTGGCGTGCTCGACGAGCCACCAAGCCTCGCGCAAGCGCGGGACGAAGGCGAGGTGGCGTCCGCTCGCGAAGGAGCCGCCGAGCCGTCCGGTCACGGCGATAAGGTCGCCGGGCGAGGCTCCGCTGCGGAAGACGCCATGTCCGGGTTTCACCGCTCCGGACGCGGACACGGTGAGGACGGCTCCGGTCGCGGGCAGACGCGAGGTTTCCCCTCCGACAATGGCGCAGTCGAAGACGGCGGCGGCCTCGCGCAATCCGGTGTACCAGCCTTCGATTTCGGCGACGGAGCGCTCCGCATTCAGGGCGAGGCTGACGAGGGCGTGGCGAGGCCGTCCACCCATCGCCGCGAAGTCGCTGAGGACGCGGTTCATCGCCTTGCGCCCCACGAGGACGGGATCGGTGCCGGGCAGGAAATGGACGCCCTCGACGACGCTGTCGGTCTTGAGAAGCTGCCACTCGTCCGCGCCCGTGTCGATCACGGCACAATCGTCACCCGGTCCGGCGACGACGCCGGGCGGCGAGGGAATCCCCGCGACGAGCCGGGCGACGAGGGCTTCCTCGCCGATTCCGCCAAGGGTGTCGAGACTCGTATGCTCCCCGGCCATGGCATCAGGATGCCTCCGATTCCGGCATCATCATCAGGACGATGTTGGCGGCGTTGAAGACGACGTGCATGCCAACGGGAACCCATAGGCAACGGGTCAACTCGTAGGCGAGGCAGAGGAGGACGGAGAAGGCCCAAAGTGGAAGCAGGGCAGGCAGATTTCTATGTGCCACGGCGAAGAGCACGCCGACGACGACGGCGGCGAAGACGGGATGGGTCAAATGTCGCAAGGCACCGTAGAAGTAGCCACGGAAAAGAAATTCCTCAACGAGAGGGGCGGCGACACAGGCGATGACGACGGAGAGGACGAAATGGACGGTGGAATTGGAATCGAGCAGCATCTTGACCGGTTCCTGGACCTCAAGCTTGCCGAAGAGGCTCTCAAGGTAGTCACTGGCGAAATTCCCGACGAGCCAGCCGCAGATGAAGAGAGAGACGATGCCTCCGAAGAGAGAGATGAGGACGATGCTCCAAAGACGAAGGCGGCGGAGTCCGAAGAGATCGGAGATGCGTCGGTTCCTCACCCATTCGATCAATCCATAGGTCAGCACTCCGGCGATGAAGTAGAAGCCGAGAGTCACGAGAATGACGAAAATCCCGATTTCCATCGGCTGCACAGAGTCATCCCTCGCTCCGACTCCCTTCCCTGCCACGATAGCTTCCAGAATGGGATTGACGAGGAAAAGCATCGCCGGGAAAAGCACGAGGACGAGGTCGAAGCCGTCATAGTCCCTCATGGCATCGACGGCCCCGAGAGCGTCATAGGAATCGCGCCGCAGCCGCTTCGCCACCGCATAGACGAGCACCCCCATCGCGAGCGCGATGAGGGCGATCAACTCGAAGTCGAGGAGCACGTATTTGGCAGCGGTCTCGTCGTCCATGACGGGAGACCGCTCGTCTAGGCTCAAGCCGTCGGCAAGCCCCAAATCTGCTCGGCGTACTCCCGGATGGTGCGGTCGCTGGAGAATTTCCCGACCCTCGCGGTGTTGAGGATAGCCATTTTCGCCCAGCGCGCAGAGTCGCGGTAGGCGAGATCGACCCGCCCCTGGGTCTCGACGTAGGCACGGTAGTCGGCGAGGACGAGGAAGGGGTCGCCGCCGTCGAGGAGGCTGTGCCGCACGAGATCGAAAGACCCCTTCGGCGCGAAGGTCGAGGAGGTGAGCCAATCGATCACCTCCTTCAGCTCGGGGTCGGCCCAATAGACATCGTAGGGATTGTAGTTCGCAGCCCAGAGTTCCTCGACCTCCTCGACGGTGAGGCCGAAAATGAAGATGTTCTCGTCGCCGACCTCCTCTTTGATCTCGACGTTGGCCCCGTCGAGGGTGCCGAGGGTGAGGGCACCGTTGAGGGCGAGCTTCATGTTGCCCGTGCCCGAGGCCTCCTTGCCGGCGGTGGAGATCTGCTCGGAGATGTCGGCGGCGGGGATGATGATCTCGGCGGCGCTGACGCCGTAGTTCGGGATGAAGGCGATCTTGATCTTCCCGCCGATGCGTTCGTCGTTGTTGATGACTTCGCCAACCGCGTTGATCGCGTGGATGATCTGCTTGGCGAGCGCGTAGCCGGGCGCGGCCTTCGCCCCGAAGACGTAGACCCTCGGCACGAGATCGAGGCCGGGATTCTGGAGGAGACGACGGTATTGGGTGAGGATGTTGAGCAGGTTCAGATGCTGGCGCTTGTACTCGTGGAGGCGCTTGATCTGCACGTCGAAGAGGGCCTCGGGATCGACGACGATGCCGCAGCGGCTTTCGACGAGGCGGGCGAGACGTTCCTTGTTCCGCCGCTTCACCGTCATGAACTCGGCTTGGAAGCCATGGTCGTCGGCGTGGGCCTCCAGCCCGCGCAGCTTGTCGAGGTCGGCGGGCCAGTCGGGGCCGATGGTCCGGTCGATGAGGGCGGAAAGGCCCTCGTTGCAGGCTTTGAGCCAGCGCCTCGGGGTGATGCCGTTGGTCTTGTTCTGGAAGCGTCCGGGGAAGAGCTCGTAGAAGCTCTTGAAGAGATAGCGCTTGAGCAGGTCGGTGTGCAAGGCGGCGACGCCGTTGGTGGTGTGGCTGCCGACGACGGAGAGGTAGGCCATGCGGATCATCTTCGGCGCGCCCTCCTCGATGATGGAGAGCTCGGCGAGCTTCGACACGTCGCCGGGCCAGCGTTTCGAGACCTCGTCCTCAAGGAAGCGGCGGTTGATCTCGTAGATGATCTGGAGATGGCGGGGCAGCACCTTCTCGAAGAGCGGCACGCTCCATTTCTCCAGCGCCTCGGGCAGGAGGGTGTGGTTCGTGTAGGCGAAGGTCCGCTGGCAGATGCCCCAGGCCTGGTCCCAGGGGAGGAGTTCGTCGTCGATGAGCAGGCGCATCAGCTCGGCCACGGCGATGGCGGGGTGGGTGTCGTTGAGCTGGATCGCGGCCTTGTCGGGCAGGCCCTCCCAAGTGTCGTTCTGGAGGCGGTAGCGGCGCACGATGTCGCGCAGCGAGCAGGTGACGAAGAAATACTGCTGCACGAGGCGAAGTTCCTTCCCCGCCTCGGTCGAGTCGTTCGGGTAGAGCACCTTCGAGACGGATTCGCTCAGGGACTTCTCGCGCACCGCCTCGACGTAGCCGCCTCGGTTGAACACGTCGAGGTCGAAGTCGCGCGAGGCTTTGCTCTCCCAGAGACGGAGGTAGTTCACCGAAGCGCCGCCGTAGCCGGCGATGGCGATGTCCCACGGCACGCCGAGGATGGAGCGGGTCCCGGTCCAGACGGAGCGGCCGCTGCCGAATTCGTCGAACTGCATCTCGACATGGCCGTAGAGCGGCACCTCGACGGCGTACTCGGGGCGGCAGATCTGCCAAGGGCTGCCGAAGCGGCGCCAGTCGTCGGGCGACTCGGCCTGCTGGCCGTCGATGAACTTCTGGCGGAAGAGGCCGAACTCGTAGTTGATCCCGTAGCCGACGGCGGGGTAGTCGAGCGTCGCGAGGGAATCCATGAAGCAGGCGGCGAGCCGCCCGAGACCGCCGTTGCCGAGGCCGAGGTCGGGACTCTCCTGCACGACGTCCTCGAGGTCCTGCCCCAAATCGGCGAGGGCGGCGCGGCAGGAGTCGAGCAGCCCGAGGCTGACGAGGTTGTTCACGAGGAGCCGTCCCATCAGGTACTCGAGGGAGAGGTAGTAGGCCCGCTTCACGTTCTTCGCGTAGTGGCTGCGGCGCACCTCGCAAGCCCGCTCCATGACGCGGCCGCGCACGGTGAGGGAGACGGCCCGCCACCAGTCGCCGCGCGTCGCGGTCTCGACCCAGTGCGCCTGGTCGCGCACGAGGTGTTTGAGGATCTCCTTTTTCAATTCCTCGATCTCGTGGCGTTTCTCGTCGGAAAGGTCGGTGGCGGCGGGGGCGTAGGTCTCGGTCTGCATCGGTCGGTGGCAAAAAGGGGAGTTGCGGGAGGCGCGGGGGGTTTGGATAAGGCCCGTTCGTGGAAAATGCAATCGGTTCAGAGGGAGGAAGTTTTGTCACTTTCCCCGGACTTGGAAAGCAGGGATGGTTCCAGTCCGCCGAAAAAAATCTCGGTGGTTCACGTTTCGCCGATCCCCTTGAGCGTGGCGAAGCTGACCTTCTTCATCGTGGCGATGAACTCCCTCATGTAGGCGGTCTGCGCGAGGCGGCGCGTGGTCGCGGCATGGAGGCAGGCGGTGACGCCTTGCTTGCGAACGCGGCGGGATTCGACGTATCCCTTGTCCAGATAGGGCTGCACCGCCCACGCGGGCATCGCGGTGATGCCCCGGCGGCTCGCCACGAGCTGCAGGATGGCGACGGTCAGCATGGCCGTGCGCCGCACCGGATCGACGCCCGCGGGGCCGAGGACTTCGCGGACGATGTCGATGCGGTCGTCGGGGATGGGATAGGTGATGAGAGTCTCCTTGGCGAAGTCCGAGGCGGTCAGATACTCCTTCCGGGCCAGCGGATGCTGTCGGGCGACCAGCGCGAGGACCTCGTAGCGGAAGAGCGGCTCGTAGGCGATGTCCTTCCGCGGCTGCGCCTTCGACACGATGACGAGGTCGGCTTGGTCGTCCTCCAGCAGGCCGACGGGGTCCGGCTGGAATCCGGAGACGAGGTCCATCTCCACCTCGGGCCATCCCTCGCGGAAGGCGTCCATCGCGGGCATGAGCCAGTCGAAGCAGGAGTGGCACTCGACCGCGATGCGGAGCTGTCCCGCCTTTCCCTGCGCGATCCGCGCGATGTCGCGCTCGCTCTCGAGAAGGATGCGGGCCACCTCGTAGGCGCTGTGGAGCAGCCGCTCCCCGGCGGGGCTGAGGCGCAGGGGATTGCTCTTCCGCTCGAAGAGCGCCACCTCGAAATGCTGCTCGATGGTCTTGATCTGGTGCGAGAGCGCCGGCTGCGACAGGTGGAGCCGCCGGGCCGCCTTGGAGAGGTTCCCGGTCTCGGCAAGGGCGATGAGGGCCTGGAGATGGCGGAGGTCGATCATGCCGTCATCATAAACGATTTCGATGATGATTCAAAAAACTATCTGGATTGTGAATGGACGGTTTCCCCTTAGTAAGTGATCCATGAGCAACAGCATCCCTTCCGCGAACCCCGTCAGAACCCACAACCTCGGCTATCCCCGCATCGGGGAGAAGCGCGAGCTGAAGGTCGCCACCGAGGCCTATTGGAAAGGCAAGATCTCCCTCGACGAGCTCCTCGACACCGGCAGGAAGCTGCGCGAGACGAACTGGAAGAAGCAGCAGGCCGCGGGCATCGACCTGATCCCCGTGAACGACTTCTCCTTCTACGACCAGACGCTCGACATGAGCTGCCTCCTCGGCAACGTGCCGCCGCGCTTCCAGTGGCAGGGCGGCCAGACGGACGCGAACACCGTCTTCACCATCGCCCGCGGCACGCAGGACGGCGCGTCTCCGGTGCATGAGCACGGCAAGGAATGCGGCTGCGGCAAGGTCGCCACCTTCGCCAGCGAGATGACGAAGTGGTTCGACACGAACTACCACTACATCGTCCCCGAGTTCCAGGCCGACACGGCCTTCGCGCTCAGCGGCAGCAAGGTCTTCGACGAGTTCGCGGAGGCGAAGGCCCTCGGGCTCAATGCCAAGCCGGTGCTCGTCGGCCCCGTCACCTATCTCTCCCTCGGCAAGGTGCAGGACCCGAAGAACCCCGATTTCGATCCCTTCACCCTGCTCGACGGTTTGCTCTCCGTCTACGAGGATATCCTCGGCAAGCTCGCCGACGCCGGCGCAGAATGGGTCCAGCTCGACGAGCCCGTCTTCTCCCTCGACCTCGGCGAGAAGCAGCTCGCCGCCCTGAAGACCGCCTACGACCGCCTCGCCAAGGCCAAGGGCTCCGCCAAGCTGCTCGTCACCACCTACTTCGGCGGCGTGCGCGACAATCTCGACGCCTACCTAGTCCTGCCCGTGGAGGCGCTGCACTTCGACTTCGTGCGCGGCGCGGAGGACATCGACGCCGTCCTCGCCAAGTTCCCCGCCGACAAGATCCTCTCCGCCGGCATCGTCGAGGGACGCAACATCTGGAAAAACCACTACGACGCCTCCCTCGCCGTGCTGGAGAAGGCCAAGGCCGCCGTCGGCGCCGACCGTCTCTGGGTCGCCCCGTCCTGCTCGCTCATGCACTCGCCCGTCACGCTGGCGAACGAACCGAAGCTCGACGACGAGCTGAAGGGCTGGCTCGCCTTCGCCGACCAGAAGCTCGAGGAAGTCGCCGATCTCCGCCAGCTCCTCGACGGAACCGGAGCGCAGGAGAAGCTCGCCGCGAACCAAGCCGCCGCCGCCTCGCGCCGCTCCAGCGCGCGCATCCACAACGAGGCCGTCAAGGCCCGCCTCGCCTCCGTGCAGCCCGGCGACTTCGACCGCGCCTCCGCCTTCCCCGTGCGCCAGCGGAAGCAGGCCGAGAAGCTCGGTATGCCCGAGTTCCCCACCACCACGATCGGCTCCTTCCCCCAGACCGCCGAGGTCCGCAAGGCCCGCGCCCTGTGGAAGAAGGGCGAGATCCCCACCGCCGCCTACGAGTCCTACC
Organism: Akkermansiaceae bacterium UBA2367; assembly: GCA_002344525.1. GTDB lineage: Bacteria > Verrucomicrobiota > Verrucomicrobiia > Verrucomicrobiales > DEV007 > Arctic95D-9. The sequence continues at coordinate 66,388 of DDTJ01000062.1, read as the reverse complement.
TCGAGGACCAGACCCGCGAGTGCATCCGCTTTCAGGACGAGATCGGCATCGACATGCCCGTGCACGGCGAGTTCGAGCGCAACGACATGGTCGAGTACTTCGGCGAGCAGCTCGCCGGCTTCGCCTTCACCTCGAACGGCTGGGTGCAGAGCTACGGCAGCCGCTACGTGAAGCCGCCCATCATCTTCGGCGACGTGAGCCGCCCCGAGCCGATGACCGTGCGCTGGTCCAGCTTCGCCCAGAGCTGCACCTCGCGCCCGATGAAGGGGATGCTCACCGGCCCCGTCACCATCCTGCAATGGAGCTTTGTCAGGGACGACCAGCCGCGCTCCGTCACCACCCACCAGATCGGCCTCGCCATCCGCGACGAGGTCGTCGATCTCGAAAAGGCCGGCATCGCCGCCATCCAGATCGACGAGCCCGCCATCCGCGAGGGCCTGCCCCTGCGCCGCGCCGACTGGCAGAGCTACCTCGACTGGGCCGTGAAGGGCTTCCGCCTCAGCGCCAGCGGCGTGCAGGACGACACCCAGATCCACACCCACATGTGCTACTCCGAGTTCAACGACATCATCGCCGCCATCGCCGACATGGACGCCGACGTCATCACCATCGAGACCTCGCGCTCGAACATGGAGCTGCTCGACGCCTTCGTCGGCTTCCAGTATCCCAACGAGATCGGGCCCGGCGTCTACGACATCCACTCGCCCCGCGTGCCCGCCGAGGAGGAGATGGTCAACCTGATGAAGAAGGCCGAGGCCGTGCTGCCGCGCCGCAACCTCTGGGTGAACCCCGACTGCGGCCTCAAGACCCGCGGCTGGGAGGAGGTGAAGCCCTCCCTCCTCCACATGGTCGTCGCCGCCAAGGCCCTGCGTGCCTCGCAGCCTGTCGGCGCGTGATTTCGCGCTTGACCCCCTTGGGTCTCCGACCCGACCCTGTCGCCCGGGGCAGGTGCCAGCACCTGCCCCGTCTCCCTTTCCCCCCAATCCCTTCCTGACATGTCCACACCCCTGCTCGACTACCTCGCCAAGACCGCGCCCGACCAAATCGACAACGCCACCGTCGCCTACCTCGCCAACCTCACCGAAGTCGCGAAGGTCTCTCCCGGCATCGCGAAGTCCGTCGTGCAGGAGCTCGCCGACCAGCGCCGCCACCTCAAGCTCATCGCCAGCGAGAACTACTGCTCCCTCTCCACCCAGCTCGCGATGGGCAACCTGCTCACCGACAAGTACGCCGAGGGATACGTCTTCTCCCGCTTCTACGCCGGTTGCGACAACATCGACGCCATCGAGGCCGAGGCCTGCGAGCAGGCGAAGAGGCTCTTCGGCGTCGAGCACGCCTACGTCCAGCCCCACAGCGGAGCCGACGCCAACCTCGTCGCCTACTGGGCCATCCTCAGCACCCGCGTCGTCACGCCCGCCCTCGCCGAACGCGGCGAGACCAATCCCGCCAACCTCTCCATCGAGGACTGGAATGCCGTCCGCGAGATCACCGGGCGGCAGCGCCTCCTCGGGCTGGACTACTACTCCGGCGGCCACCTCACCCACGGCTACCGGCACAATCTCTCCGCGCAGATGTTCGAGGCGCATTCCTATCAAGTTGACAAAGCCAGCGGCCTCCTCGACTACGACGCCATCGAGCGGCAGGCCCTCGAACTGAAGCCGCTCATCCTCCTCGCCGGATACAGCGCCTATCCGCGCAAGATCGACTTCCGCCGCATGAGGGAGATCGCCGACAAGGCCGGGTCCGTCCTCATGGTCGACATGGCGCACTTCGCCGGACTCGTCGCGGGCAAGGTCTTCACCGGAGACTTCGATCCCTGCGCCCACGCCCACGTCGTCACCACCACCACCCACAAGACCCTGCGCGGCCCGCGCGGCGGGGCCGTCCTCTGCACCAAGGAGTTCGCCGAAGCCGTCGACAAAGGCTGCCCCATGGTCCTCGGCGGCCCCCTGCCCCACGTCATGGCCGCCAAGGCCGTCGCCTTCGCCGAGGCCAACACACCGGAGTTCCAGACCTACGCGCAGAGCATCGCCGCCAACGCCGCCGCCCTCGCCGAGGCCTGCCTCGCCGAGGGCATGACCGTGCCCACCCGCGGTACCGACAACCATCTGCTCCTCGTCGACGTGCGCGGCTTCGGGCTCAACGGACGGCAGGCCGAGAGCGCCCTGCGCCGCGCCGGCTTCACCCTCAACCGGAACTCCCTGCCCTTCGACCCCAACGGCCCCTGGTACACCAGCGGCCTCCGCGTCGGCACCCCCGCCGTCACCACCCTCGGCATGGGACCGGAAGAGATGAAGGAGATCGCTGCCGTCATGAAGCTCGTCCTCGCCAACACCCGGCCTGAGACCGTGAGGAAAGCCGGACAGCCCGACGCCCCGAGCAAGGCCAAGTTCACCATCGACCCCGCCGCCGAGAAGGAAGCCCGCGAGCGCATCGACGCCCTCCTCGCCCGCTTCCCCGTCTATCCGAATCTGGACATCGAGGCGCTGAAGGCCTTCTGCTGACAACCGGCGACGATCCTGACCCATGCACATCCTCGACCACTTCGCCCGGTCCGACGGCCCCACGCTCTCCTTCGAGTTCTTCCCGGCGAAGACCGACGAGGCCCGCGGGAAGCTGCATGACGTCATCGACGAGCTCGCCGCGGCGAACCCCGCCTTCGTCAGCCTTACCTACGGCGCGGGCGGCTCCACCCGCGACGCCACCCGGGCGCTCGTGAAGCACGTCAGGGAAAACACCGCGCTCGATCCCGTCCCCCACTTCACCTGCGTGAACCACCGCGAGGAGGACATCGACACCATCCTCCGCGACTACGCCGCGCTCGGCGTCGGCAACCTCCTCGCCCTGCGCGGCGACGCCCCCCGCGACCGTCCCGACCACGACCACGGCCTCGACTTCTGCCGCCACGCCTCCGACCTCGTCCGCCACATCCGGCGCTTCAATGCCGACGGCACGCATCCCGATCCGCGCGGCTTCGGCATCGGCGTCGCCGGCTTTCCCGAAGGCCACCCCGCCACGCCCAACCGCCTCCTCGAGATCGACCATCTCAAGGCCAAGGTCGATGCCGGAGCCGACTACATCTGCACTCAGCTTTTCTTCGACAACCGCGACTTCCACGACTTCGTCGAGCGCTGCGACCTCGCCGGCATCCGCGTCCCCATCCTCGCCGGACTTCTGCCCATCACCAGCCTCGCCAGCATGAGGCGCATGGCCGAGCTGGCGGGCGGCGCACGGGTCCCCGCGAAGCTCCTCCGCGACCTCCTCGCCGCCGAGGACGATCCGAAGGCCGTCTACGAAATTGGCATCCAGCACGCCTCCGAGCAAACCGCCGAACTGCTCGCCAGCGGCGTCGCGGGCATCCATTACTACACCCTGAACCAGGCCGGGGCGACGCGAGAGATTTTGGGGAATGTGGGGTGGCGGGTGTGATCCTTTGATCTGGAATCTGTAGCCGAGGCCATCGACCTCGGTCGGGCGTCATTAGAGCATCCGATCCGGCCTCACTGAGGCCGGCTACAGCGCTGGCGCGTCCTCCGACGTCTTCCCGCGATTCCACCCGTCATTCTTGACGACATGAACCACGATGGCGAATGGCGCTCGGTGACGCAGCTTGGATCGAGAGCCCTCCGGGCTAAGGTCGGGGCCAACCGATCCGTTATTCGGTCCATGAAGCTTGTGCCGCCTCCCGCCTTCGTCGCCCTCCTCATGATCGCCTTTCCGGGATTTTCTTCGTTCGCACTCACCCTTCACTTGCTTCCGAATAAGAGCTTCTTCTTAACCGCTTGGTTCTCGGACCCCAACGCCCCCAACCTGTCGTCCGAAGAAAGAGAGGCCCAAAGCCGTCAGAAGGAAGCGGAAATGCGTGAAGAACTGGAACGATTCAGAAACGACGAAAAGACCAAAGCCGATCTCGTTCTCATCGAGCAGTCGGTCGAGTTCCTGAAAGCCTTTCATCTCAAGCAGATCGAGGCCATCCTCGGCCCTCGCCAGGGAATCCAGGAGAACTACCTCCTCCCCGCCGCTTTTTGGTCTGGGGGGATCACCCTTTCCGCCCATCAGAACGCGGGCGAGGCGACGACCGCGTTTTTCCGGTCGGCGAACTCGGGGGCGTCTACGTGATCCAATACGAGAAGCGGGAAACGATCTCCGGCGGGGCCGTCTACCTCAAGCGCGACCATTCCTACCAAACCGACGACCGCATCGGCGAGAAGCGGATCGAGGCGAGGGAGGCCGAGCGGCCCGAGCTGGAGGCGATCAAGGCGGCGCTGGAGCAGAGGATCGCAACCCACCGTCCCGAGTAGCGCAACCCACCGGGATTCACTCCCGCCGCTTCAACTGCGGGAACAGCACCACGTCGCGGATCGATTCGGCCCCGGTCAGCATCATCAGGAGCCGGTCGATGCCGATGCCGATGCCGCCCGCCGGGGGCATGCCGTATTCGAGGGCGAGGAGGAAATCCTCGTCGATCTTCTGCACCTCCTCGCCGGCCTGCTCCTCAAGGCGGCAGCGCTGCGCGTCGGGATCGTTCAACTCGGAGTAGCCCGGCGAAATTTCCGCGCCGTTGATGATCAGCTCGTAGACATCGACGATGGAAGCGTCCTCCGCGTTCTGCTTCGCCAGCGGCACCAGCTCCTTCGAGACGTGGGTGACGAAGACGGGGTCGATCATCTTTTCCTCGACCAGCTTTTCGAAGACCTGCTGCGAGATCTCGTAGTCCTCCATCTCCGGCGAGATCTCCACCCCGAGCGTGCCGCAGCGGGCGCGGCGTCCGGCGGTGTCGAGATCCCACCAGTCCGCCCCGACCGCGGCGGCGACGAGGTCGCGGTAGCGGGCGCGCTTCCACGGGCGGGAGAGGTCGATGGTCTTCGTCACCTTGCCCTCGGCGTCGCGGTGCTCGATCTGCAGGCCGCCGCAGAATTTCTCCGCGAGATGGCAGACGAGATCCTCGACGAGATCGGCCATTTTCTCGAAATCGGCGTAGGCCCAGTAGGCCTCCAGCATGGTGAATTCCGGGTTGTGGCGGCGGCTGATGCCCTCGTTGCGGAAGCTGCGGTTCAGCTCGAAGACCTTCTCGAAGCCCCCCACGAGGAGGCGCTTCAGGTAGAGCTCCGGCGCGATGCGCAGATACATGTCCATCCCCAGCGCGTTGTGGCGCGTCTCAAAGGGCTGCGCCGCCGCGCCGCCGGGCACGTCCTGCAGCATCGGCGTCTCCACCTCGTAGAAGCCGCGCTCCTGCAGGTAGCGGCGGATCTCCGCGACGATGATGCAGCGTTTTTTGAAAATCTCGCGGGAACGCTCGTTGGCAACGAGGTCGAGGTAGCGCTGGCGGTATTTGATCTGCGGATCGACGACCCCGTGCCACTTCGAGGGCAGGGGGCGGAGGGACTTCGAGAGCACCGTCACCTCCTGGGCCTTCACCGAGGGCTCCTCCGTCTTCGTGAGGAAGGTCTCCCCGGAGACGCCGATCCAGTCGCCGATGTCGAGCAGCTTGTAGGCGGCCCATTGCTCCTCGCCGACGGCCCCTTTGTTCACGAAGATCTGGATGCGCCCATCGAGGTCCGAGAGGTCGAGGAAGTGGCTCTTGCCCATATCGCGCTGGGCGGTGATGCGGCCCGCGACGCGCACTGCCTGCCCCTCCTCGAATCCGGCGCGGAGTGCTCCGGGGGAATGGGTCGTCTCGTAGCCTTGGCCGAAGGGATCAACCCCGAGGGCGCGGAGGGCTTCGAGCTTCTCGCGGCGGATCCGGAGCAGGGTTCCGAGGTCTTCCACGGGCGGTGTTGCGGAGGGGTCTGACATGGTGGATGGGGGCCTCTTTGAAAAGGGCGGGTCGAAGCATGATCGACCCCCGGGAAAAATCAACTGGTCCGTGGAGACTCCCTTCGACGTTCGACCGAAGCACGGGTTGCGGCCACCGACGGCGTCACACTTTCTGCAACTGCCGTTTCAAGCTCGCCCGCAGGGCGAAGAAGGCGACGACGACGAAGGCGAACATCGCGAGGAGGTTCAGGGTGACGGTCTTGATGGCGAAGCCGAAGAGGGGCTGCCCGCTGTGCGGCGGGAAGCGGAACTGGCGCTCCGCCCCGAAGAAGACGTTCGGCGGGTTGTCCTGCCGGCGATGGTCCACGCGCTCGACCTCGGCGCGGGTGAAGAGATCCTGCACCTTGGTGTTGAGGTAGAGTTCGCCGACGGTGTAGCTCTTCCCGGCGGTCTCCCCGCTCCCGTAATAGGGTTCCGGGTCGAAGGTCCCCCGGTCGAGGTCGCGGCGGATGCGGGCCATCTGGCGTTTGACCTCGCCGGGCGATTTGCCGCGGATGCCGTGGATCACGGAGAGCGCCTGCTTGAACTGGTAGAGGCGCTCGTCCTGCTCCTCGGTCAGCTTCTGGTCGATCGGGATGAGGCCGAATTTCTGGATCTCCGCGTTGATGTAGTTGGTCAACCGGCTCGCGGGGTTGTGCTCGGCGTGGAGGATGATGATGGCCTCGTAGCTCCAGCGCAGGGGCATCAGGTGGCAGATGGCGGGCACCTTGAGCTTGCTCGCCTCCTCCTTCTGGTCGTCGGGCACGAACCACTGCCGGATGTTCTGGATGATGTCGAAGCTGCGGTTCATCTCGTCGTATTTGATGAGCGCCCCGCCGAGGATGATGTTCGGGATCAGGATGAGGGGGATGATGTTGATGGCCGTCTTCGGGCTGCTCACGACGCTGGAGATGAAAAGCCCCGCCGCGATCCCGACGAAGGCGGTGGAGAACATCCAGAGCAGGTTCGGCAGGAACATGTCGCGGATGCCGAGGATGGCGTCGCCGATGAGGAGGTAGATGACGCACTGGATCAGCGCGAAGAAGCCGAGGGAGAGGTATTTCCCGATGATGTAGCCGCCGACGCGGAAGCCGTGGTGGCGCTCGCGCTGGAGGAGGTTGCGGTCGCGGATGATCTCCTCGGCGGAGTTCGTCATGCCGAGGAAGAGGGCGGTGACGAGGCCGAGGAAGAGGTAGGTGGGGATGTGGAAGGCGTTGGCGAAGTTGTATTCGCCATCCTCGGAGTAACGCATGACCATGGCGATGAGCAGCGCGAGCGCCGGGGCCTCCAGCAGGGTCGTGGCGAGGTTGGCCCGGTTCCGCAGCTTGCTGAGGAAGGCCCGCTTGAACTGGTTCGAGAAGCGCACCCAGTCGTGCCGCAGCTTGCGCGGCGGGGCCTGCGGGGTCTTGTGGATGGTCGCGGTCTGGGCGGTGTCGCTGTCGTACTCGCGCAGGTTCACCTCTTCGAGGAGGCGGTGGGTCTGGAAGCGCTCGGACCACAAGGAGGCGTTGAAACGCCGCGCCGGGATGAGGTTGCCCCTCGCGTCGCGCTCGTAGATGATGTCGCCGCCGAGGTCGCGTAGGGGCGTTTCGAGCACGTCGAAGATGAAGTCGGGAGTCAGGGCGAGGATGCCCTCGGCCCCTTCGCAGGCGGCGGGCGCGGCGGCGGTGTAGATGCCCTCCTGCTTCCGCGCCTCGTGGAAGTATTCGAGCATCTGCGTGGGCGTGCCGAAGAAGGCCATGCGCCCGCCGTTGTCGAGGAGCAGGGCCTTGTCGAACATGTGGAAGAGGCGGCTGCTGGGCTGGTGGATGGACACGAGGGTGATCTTGTTGTGGGTCAGGCCCCGGATCATTTCGAGGACGTGCTCGGAGTCCTTCGACGACAGGCCCGAGGTCGGCTCGTCGAAGAGGTAGACGTCGGCGATGCCGATCATGTCCATGCCCGCGTTGAGGCGGCGGCGCTGCCCGCCGGAGAGGCTTTTCGTCTCCTGGTCGCCGGCGAGGCGGTGGCGGATCTCGTTCAGCCCCAGTTCGATCAGCTTCGAATCGACGCGGCGGCGGCGCTCGGCCACGGGGAAATGCGGTGCCCGCATCGCGGCGGCGGTGTCCAGGTTCTCCTCGACGGTAAGGAGGGGGTCGAAGGTCTCGTCCTGCGGGATGATGGCGATGTAGCTCTTCAGGTTCTCGTGCTCGGAGTAGAGATCGACGCCGTTCAGGTCGATGCGCCCGCTGCGCGGCTTGAGCTGGCCGCCGAGGGCTTTCAAGAGGGTGCTCTTGCCGCAGCCGCTCGGCCCCATCACGCAGACCATCTCGCCGCGCTGGATGGTGAAGGAGATGCCGTCGAGAGCGGGGATCTTGCGGTCGTAGCTGTGGGCGATCTCGCGCACGCGCAGGGTGGCGATGACGTTGCGCTCCTCCTCGATGATGCCCTCGGTGAAGTGGCAGCGGAGGAACTGGTCGCTGCCCAGCGAGATGACGCTGCCGTCCTTGAGCGGGGCCGAGCCCCGCACCGGCTGGCCTTCGACCGCGACGGGACGCTCGCTTTCGAGCACTTCGACCAAGCCCGTCTTCGTGCTGTTGTCGCAGCGGATGCGCAGGAGGATGCGACCCGGCGCGCCGGGGGAGAGGAGGATGTCACCTGGGGAGAGTTTATCAGGATCGTTCGAGACGAGATAGACGGTGCGGTTCGGCGGCAGGCTGTAGCGCCCGCCCAGCTCGCGAGCCTTGCGCCGCAGGTCGTCGAAGGAGATCTCGCTGTGGTCGGGGAAGTCGATTCGCTCCCGCGAGGTGACTTCGAACTTGTCGCCTTTTTCCAAGGGGCGCGTCCCGATGACGGCGTCGGTGGCGTTGAGGACCTCGACTTGGATTTTCAACCCGAAGGAGACGCGCAGGTAGCTCTGCTTCGTGCGGGTCTTCTCGATGAAGTGGTTCCCGTTGCCGTCGAGGGCGAGATAGAGCTGGACGGAGGAGAGGTTCTTCTTCGTGTTGAAGTAGAAGACGAGATCCTCGAAGGCGAGGACCTCCTCCCCGATGATGAGCCGCTGCCCCTCGTAGACGCGGCAGAACTCGCCCGCGTTGACCTGGCGGCCCCGCGCGAGGATGGGGGCGGGGCCGAGGTTCTTCACGAGAACGAGGCTCTGGAAACGGAAGGCGACGACGGAGTGCTCGTCCTCCGAGGCCGGGATGGTGATGTCGGCGGGCTCCTTGGTCGAGAGGACGAGGGATTCGAGACGGTGGCTCTCCCCGGACCCGGCCCGGCCTCCGGCGAGGGAGCCGCCCCCGTCGATCTGGGACAGCTCGCTCGTGTTGAGCTGGTAGACGATGTTGATCGCCTCCGAAGCGACCCCGAGGGTCGTCATGAACTGGTAGAAGGTGATGAGGTTCTCCTTCGGCAGCCCGGCCCGGCTGATGAGGACGTAGAGCTGCACCCCGAGGAGGATTTTGTCCTCCAGCGGCAGGGTGTTGACGAGGTTCGAGGCGATGGCCTCGAGATCCTGGCGGCGGCGCAGGGAGCGGACGAAGAGCTGCTTCAACTCGGCGTAGACCGTCTCGGGGAAGTCGTAGCGGAGGAAGCCGAGGATGGAGTCGATCTCGGCCTCGTCGGCCCGCCCGTCGAGTTTGGTGAAGCCCGCGAAGACCTCGATGAGCATGGGCAGCATCGACTCCTCCGTGCGCGGAGTCTCGCTTTTGAAGAGGGTGCGCTGGACGCGGCTCCAGAGGCGGCTGCGGCCTCGGGACAGGCCGGAGTCGGGGCGAGGCAGCTTCCCGGGAGACCCGGTCTCGGCGAGCGGGTCGCGCAGGGTGGGGGGAGGATTCGACATATGGGCCGGGAAAGGACTCGGGAACCTATACCACGTCCGCGGCGCTTGGAAACCCGTGATCGGGGGCTTTGCGACCCGGGACAGCGACGCTTTTTGACGAACGGGAAAAATTCGTCCATCTTTGAACAAGAGGGCGACCCGCGTGGTCGCAGACTCCGAACATGAGGGCTTCCCATCGCATCGCCGCGGTCCTGTTCGCGATTCTCGTCGCGAACCCCCTCTGTTGTTGCTTCGCCCAGCCCTCCGCTCCCGAGGCGGTCGAATCGCATGGCTGCTGCGCGAAATCGGACGCCGCCGACCACCACGAGGCTCCGGGCGAGGCTCCCTGCTCCGACTGCCAAGCGAAAAACCCGCGCCTCGCCGACGGGGGGAAGGTCCCTGTCCTCACCGTCGATCTGGTGGCGCTAGTCTCCCTTCCCGAACTGGCCTCGGTCGCTCCGCGTTTCGTGGAAATCGCGCTGCCCACCTTGGTTCCGGTCGATCCCGATCCCGGTCCTCCTAGGCTGCGCCTTGTCCTGCGCCAGTCTTTCCTGATTTGATACGCTGAGGTCGGCCCTTCGCCGACCCGCTCCGAACTCCCCCCTTTGCTCCGGGGTTTGCCCGGAAGGGGTCTCGGCGGAATCACCGGATTCCGCCACTTCTCGAAAGTATCCAATCCATCATCCTAATTTATTTCAAAAACATCATGAAAACCATCTTTGCTCTCTCCGCTCTTCTTCTCCTCGCCACCGGCCTCACCTTCGCCGCGTCGCCCTATCCGCTCAAGACCTGCCTTGTCACCGACAACGAACTCGGCAGCATGGGCAAGGTCGTGACGAAGGTGCATGACGGACGGCAGATCAAATTCTGCTGCAAACCCTGCGTGAAGAAGTTCGACGCCAACCCGGCGAAGTATCTCTCGAAGCTGAAGTGATCCCGTTCGCGGATCCGCCCGTCGATCCCGCCGGAGGCCTCCTGCGCTTCCGGCGGGGTCTTTGTTGCCGCCACGCAAAATCCGGCGAGGATAGAGCATGAGCGATTGCTGCTGCGCATACCACCGTCACGAAGGCGACGGAAAGGCGAAACCCGCCTCCACATCGAAATATTTCTGCCCGATGTGTCCCGGCGTCGAGTCGGACGTGCCGGGCGATTGCCCGAAATGCGGCATGNNTACACCTGCCCGATGCATCCCGAGATCGAGCGGGACCAGCCCGGCGACTGCCCCGTTTGCGGCATGCCCTTGGAACCGAAGCGGCCGCAGGATGACTCTGAGGACCACCAAGCCAAAGAGATCCGCGACCTCTCCCGCAAATTCTGGATCGCCGCAGCCTTGACCTTGCCCGTTTTCATTCTGGCCATGGGCGGCATGGTCCCCTCGTGGCATCTCCACGAACTCGTCCCGAGATCCGTCTCGAAGTGGATCGAGTTCCTCCTCGCCACCCCCGTGGTCCTCTGGGCGGGGGGCGGTTTTTTCGTCAAGGCGTGGCGCTCGCTGGTCCACCGCAGCCCGAACATGTTCACCCTCATCGCCACCGGGGTGGGCGCGGCCTACCTCTTCAGCGCAGTGGCGGTGCTCGCGCCGGGCCTGTTCCCCGACTCCTTCCGCCATCACGGGGAGGTCGGACTCTATTTCGAAGCCGCCGCCGTGATCATCGTGCTCGTCCTCCTCGGGCAGCTTCTCGAGGCTCGGGCGCGCCGCCGCACCGGACAAGCGATCCAAGCTCTCCTCGGTCTCGCGGCCAAGACCGCCCATCGTCTCGTGGACGGCCAAGAGGAGGAGGTTCCCATCGACCGCCTCCAGCCCGGCGACCTCTTGCGCGTGCGTCCGGGCGAGAAGGTGCCCGTCGATGGGGTCGTCACCTCGGGGGGGAGCCATCTTGACGAATCCATGATCACCGGGGAACCCGTTCCCGTCGCCAAGGCCGAAGGCGATGCCGTCATCGGCGGTACAGTCAACCAGACCGGGTCCTTCCTCATGCGGGCGGAGAAGGTTGGCGACGAAACCCTGCTCGCGCGGATCGTGAACTTGGTGGCCGAGGCGCAGCGCAGCCGGGCACCGATCCAGAAGCTCGCCGACAAGGTCGCGGGCTGGTTCGTGCCGGCGGTCGTCCTCGCCTCCCTCGCGACCTTCGCGATCTGGGCGCTGTGGGGACCGGCCCCGGCCCTCGCCTTCGCCTTGGTCAACGCCGTCGCCGTGCTCATCATCGCCTGCCCCTGCGCCCTCGGTCTCGCCACCCCGATGTCGATCATGGTCGGCGTGGGGCGAGCCGCCCAATCGGGCATCCTCATCCGGAACGCCGAGGCCATCGAAGCGGCCGGGCGCGTCGATACCCTCGTCACCGACAAGACCGGTACCCTCACCGCCGGGAAACCCCACCTCACCGCCCAGATCGCGGCACTAGGGGAAGACGCCGACCGGATGCTCGCGCTGGCGGCGGCTCTAGAGGTCGGCTCCGAGCACCCGCTCGCCCGTGCCATCATCCAAGAGGCGCGAGAGGCTGGCTTGCCCCTCCCCCAGGTCGTCGATTTCTCCTCCATCACTGGCGGCGGCGTGTCCGGAAGCATCGACGGAGCGGAGGTGCTCGTCGGCAAGCAGACCTTCCTGCGCGAGCGGGGCGTGGATCTCCCCCAGGAACTCGCCGCCAAGGCAGAGGAGCTTGAGCAGTCGGCCCAAACCGTGGTCTGGGTGGCCGCCGGCAGACGCGCCTTGGGAGTGCTCGGCATCTCCGACCCGATCAAGGAATCCACCCCCGTCGCCATCGCCGCGCTGCACCGGCGAGGCATCCGCATAATCATGGCCACCGGCGACAACCCGCGCACCGGGGAAGCCGTCGGACGCGCCCTCGGCATCGACGAAGTCCGCACCGGGCTCAGCCCCGAGGACAAGATCGTCTTGATTCGCGAATTGAAGCAGCAAGGTCGCGTCGTGGCCATGGCCGGGGACGGGATCAATGACGCCCCCGCCTTGGCCGAGGCCCACGTCGGCATCGCCATGGGCACCGGAACCGACGCGGCCATCGAGAGCGCCGGGATCACCTTGGTCAAAGGCGACCTCGCCGGAATCGACCGGGCCGTCGGGCTGAGCCGGGCGGTGATGCGCAACATCCGCCAGAACCTTTTCTTCGCCTTCCTCTACAACGCGTTCGGCATCCCCGTCGCCGCCGGCATCCTCTACCCCCTCACTGGCACACTGCTCAGCCCGATGATCGCGGGTGCCGCCATGTCCCTGTCCTCGGTCTCAGTCATCGCCAATGCGCTCCGCTTGCGGCGGATGCGTCCCGGCTGAAAACGCAACCGCTTTCCCCACCTCCACAATGAACCTGCTCCTCCCCTTCCTCTGCCTCGCCTGCACCCTGCAATCCCCTCCCGAGGGCAAGGCCGACCGCGAATACGATCTCGTGATCGAGGAGCAGCGCTGGACCCCCGACACGAAGCTGCGCCCCGTGCGCGCCCTGACCGTCAACGGCGGCATCCCCGGCCCGACCCTGCGCCTCCGCGAGGGCGAGGTCGTCCGCATCCACGTCCACAACCGGCTTAAGAAAGAGGAGACCTCGATCCATTGGCACGGCCTCCTCCTCCCCAACGCGCAGGACGGCGTGCCGCACGTCACCACCCCGCCGATCCAGCCGGGCGCGACGCACACCTTCCAATTCGAGCTGCGCCACGCCGGCACCTACTGGTATCACAGCCACACCGAGCTTCAGGAGCAGAGCGGCGTCTATGGCTCCATCGTCGTCGAGCCGCGCGGCGGCGTCCGGGAGCGGGCCAACCGCGACGAAGTCGTCGTCCTTTCCGACTGGACCCTCGAACGCCCCGAGGAGGTGATGCGCACCCTGATGAGCGGGAACGACTGGTATGAGTTCAAGAAAGGCTCCATCCAGAGCCTGTTCGGCGCGATGAAGGCGGACGAATGGAAATCCTTCTGGGAGCGGGAGAAATCGCGCATGCCGGCCATGGACATCTCCGACGTGGCCTACGACGCCTTCCTCGCGAACGGCCAACGCGAGCACGATCCCGGCATCCGCAACGGCGAGACGGCGAGGCTGCGCTTCATCAACGCGGGAGCTTCGACCTATTTCTACCTCCAGTCCGCGACCGGGCCGCTGCGGATCGTCGCCGCCGACGGGCCGACGGTGAAGCCCATCCAAGTGAACCGCCTCCTCGTCGGCATGGCCGAGACCTACGACGTTCTCGTCACCGTGCCGCGGACAGGACGCTGGGAACTGCGAGCCACGGCGCAAGATGGCTCGGGCCACACTTCGGTCTGGCTCGGCCAAGGCGAGCCGCATCCCGCTCCCGACATTCCTCGACCGAACCTCTACAACATGGACGATCACCTCCTCGCCGCCTTGGAGGACGACGAGATGGAGATCCCCGCCAGCGATGCCGCCGCCCTCGCCGCCGAACCCGAGCGCCCCTTGCCGCCCTACGCCCGCCTCCGCGCGACGGCCTCGACTCGCCTGAATCCCGCGCTTCCCCGCCGCACCATCGAGCTGCGCCTCACCGGAGACATGGAGCGCTACATCTGGTCCTTCAACGGCAAAACCATGGCCGAGGACGGGGTCATTAAAATCAAACGCGGCGAGGTGCTGCGGCTCGATTTGATCAACGACACGATGATGCACCATCCCCTGCACCTGCACGGGCATTTTTTCCGCGTCCTCGACTCCCGCGAACTCCCCGACGCGCCCTTGAAACACACCGTCGATCTGCCGCCCATGGGCAAGTGCACCATCGAATTCGAGGCGGACGAGAGCGGCGACTGGCTCTTCCACTGCCATCTGCTCTATCACATGCACATGGGCATGGCCCGCGTCTTCTCCTACGAGGAGCAGGGGCCGGACCATCGGCCCGACTTCGGCGAGCACGACGAGGATCCGCTCTACTTCATGGCCTCCGGCTCCTTCCAGACCCACATGAACATGGGCATGGCCGGATTCATGAACGCCCGCAACGACTACTACGCGATGTGGGACCTCGGCTGGGACGACCTGAATCTCGACCATGTCCACTACGAGATCGACCTCGTCTGGAGCCGCTACCTCAATCCGAACCTCTCCGCCGTGCTCGGGGCGCGCCTCACCAACCACCACGACGCGACCGACCGAGCCTTCGCCGGGATCGAATACCGCCTGCCCTACTTGATCGACAGCTTCGCGCAGGTGGACAGCGAGGGCGACTTCCGTTTCGGTCTCGCCAAATCCCTGCGCCTCACCGACCGGATCTCCGTCTTCGGCGAGATCGAATACGACACCGGATCGGAATGGGAATGGTCCGTCGGGGTCGAATACCTCCTGACAAAACAGCTTTCCCTCATCTCCGAATACCATTCCGAACACGGCATCGGCGGCGGGGTGAGCTTCCGGTTTTGATCTGGCGCGTTCTTCGGAGGCGAAACCTGTAGGCGAGGTCATCGACCTCGCGCGGGTGCCGCGGAGACATCCAATGCGGCAAAGGTAGGGCAAGCCGTCTCCGAGCAAAAGGCGTCCTTCCCGCCGGAGGCCGAGATCGGCGGTTCAGTCAATCGCCGACAAGCTCCAGTCCCGCGTGGACCGCGAGGACGCGCTGGCGGACGTCGAAGGTGAGGAAACGCCGCGCCCCGAGATGCACGGCGGTGGCGACGTGGAAGATGTCGAGCGTCCGGTGGCCGCCTTTCGCCGTGGCTTGGCCGGAGAGAACGCGGGAGAGCCGCAGCACGGCGCTCATGTCGAAGGGAACCAGCACATTGATCCCGGTGGCGACATCCGACTCCCAATCCGCGATCATACGGTCCGCTTCGCCACGCGAATAGCCTTTCGTCCGGTCTTGGGAATGGAGCCAGACCTGAAGCTCGACCGCTTGGAGAAATTCGAACTCAAGCAGGGAAGTGAAATGCAGAGGCTCGCCCATGGCCTTGCGCTGGGCAAGCGCACGCGAGGTGTGCTCCTGCCGCCGATAGACCGAACACAGAAAACTGGTGTCCGCGTAATGGATCATGGTTCCCCGGTTTCCAAAGCCCGCATCTCCTCGACTTCCTCCCGCGTGAAAAAGCGGTCGCCCCAAGTTCTCTTCAGCCGTGCCTCGAAATCAGGCAAAGGCGGCAAGGGCTTGCTTGGGGCATGGTCGGGCGTGATGCGGGCGATGGGCTTGGAATGCTTCGTCAACAGCACTTCCTCCCCCCCTGCGAGCCAAGCTTCGATCTTCGGGAAGTCGTAGCGCAAATCACGGACCGTGGCGGTTTTCATAGCATCACGAATTTGTGATACTTTTCAGCAGATGTCAAGCGTCCGTCCGGGGTCATGCAACCTTTTTTGGTTTTTGGCCAGATCTGGCGTGTCGTTCGGAGGCGGAACCTGCAGGCGAGGTCATCGGCCTCGCACGGGCGTCGCGGGGACATGCGATGCGACGAAGGCGGGGCGATGCATCCCTGCCGAGCCGTCTTGGGGGAAGGGCGTTCTTCCTGCCAAGCGGCGCTCTGCTGGAATGAAACTCGCACAAAAAGACGCCATCGCGTCCTCCCGCTCATCCGCGATCCGTCGCATGATTCCTCCATGCGCATCGCCTCCCTCTTCTTCGCCACGCTTTTGCCGACCCTCCCCCTCGCTACCTCCGCAGCTGAAATTCCCTTCATCGATCTCGACAGCGACCGCTACCGGCAGATCCTCGTCGATCACGAGCCGGGCCAGTATCTCGGCCATCCCACAACCGCCCTGCTCGACGACGGAAAGACGATCCTGACCGTCTACCCGAAAGGCCACGGTCGCGGCGGAATCGTCTACAAGCGCTCCTCCGACGGCGGACCCACCTGGTCGGACCGCCTCCCCGTTCCGGAGTCGTGGGCCACTTCGCGGGAGGTGCCGACCCTGCACCGCATGACCGATGCGGCGGGGAAGAAGCGCATCGTGATGTTTTCCGGCCTGTATCCAGTGCGCATGGCCGTCACCGAGGACGAAGGCGCGAACTGGTCCGAACTGGCCCCGGTGGGTGACTGGGGCGGCATCGTGGCGATGGGCTGCCATTTCGAGGTGCGCGGCCGACCCGGCCATTACCGCGTCCTTTTCCACGACGACGGGCGTTTTCTCCGCGAAGGGTCGAAACAAGAGAAGCCCGTCGTCTTCACCCTCTACTCCTCGACGACGGAGGATGGCGGACTGACTTGGAGCCAGCCCTCGGCGATCTTCTCCTCGAGCGAGGTCCATCTCTGCGAGCCTGGCGTGATCCGTTCGCCCGACGGCAAACGCCTCGCCGTGCTCCTGCGCGAAAACGCGCGGCGGAAGAACTCCCACCTCATCTTCTCCGATGATGAGGGCGAGAATTGGAGCGAACCGCGCGAACTCCCGATCACCCTCACCGGCGACCGCCACACGGGGCAATATGCGCCCGACGGCCGCCTCCTCGTCTCCTTCCGGGGCATCACGCCGGGCACCGGCTCCGTCCGCGAGACCGGTGAATCGGTCGGCCCCCTTCCCACCGCCGGCGACTGGGCCGCGTGGGTCGGCACTTGGGACGATCTCGTCTCCGGCGCGCCGGGACAGTATGTCGTCCGCCTGATGGACAACAAGAAGGGCGCCGACACCGCCTACCCCGGCGTCGAGATCCTGCCCGACGGCACCTTCGTTCTCGTCACCTACGGGCATTGGACTCGCGGCGAGGAACCCTACGTCATGTGCGTCAGGCTCCGTCTCGAGGAACTGGATGCGAAAGCGGAGCGAGCTGCGAAAATCGCGCTGTCCCCGGACGGACGGACTGTCGCGCCCGCCGCCGAGTGAGAAGGCCGGAGCCTCGGTGAGATCGCGATGCTCACCCGCACCCCGCTTCCCGCTCGTCGTAGATGCCTGCCTGCGGGAGCTGCCGCCGTCTCGCGGAGGCCCGAGTCCGACCGGTCACGATGACGGAAAGGTTGATCAAGCGGACTTTTGACCGTAGAAATAGCCCGCAGCCAGAACGATCCACCCGGAGTCCCGCTATCCCATGCGTCCCAAGACATTCCCCCTCTTGGCCCTTTTGCTCGTCTGCCACCCGATTTTGGGTTTCCCGGCCGAGGTCCGCCATGCCCTCGTGATCGGGAACGGAGCCTATGCCCATACTCGTGCGCTCAACAATCCAAGCAACGACGCCCGGGGCGTTTCGGCGATCCTCAGAAAGACCGGGTTCCAAGTGACCGAACGCGTCGACGCCGATTTGAAATCGATGAAAGCGGCCTTCCGCGAGTTCATCGACGGCTTACCCGTCGGCGAGGACGGCCAGACCGTCGCCCTGATCTATTTCGCCGGGCACGGCGTGCAGATCGACGGACAGAACTTCCTCATCCCGATCGATGCCGAGATGGCCCGAGATTTCGAGGTACCGGACGAGACGATGCCGCTCGAAGCGATGATCCGTGGCCTCGACGGAGCCGGAGTCGACTTGGGCATCCTCATCTTGGACTGCTGCCGGGACAACCCTTTCTCAAGGTCGTGGCGGGGTGGCCGCTCGACCACTGGCGGGGGCTTGGCCATCCCCAAAGGGGCTCCTCGAGGCACCTTCATCTCCTTCGCGACTTCGCCAGGCGAAGTCGCCGCAGACGGGGAGGGGGAGAACAGCCCTTTCACCGAGGCCCTCCTCAAGCACCTCGCAACGCCCGGGAAAGGCTTCGAGGATGTCTTCAAGGCGGTCGGGAGGGACGTGGCGCTCGCCACCAAGGGTTCGCAGGAGCCTTGGTTCAACAGCAAGTTCTACGGCGATTTCTCCTTCGTTCCCGCCGGAACCCCGTCCGGGACGCCTCCGTCCATGCCCGTGGCCCCGGTCCCGCCGGAGAACCCCGGCGGCGGGGAAATCCAAGAAAAGCCGAAGGGTTCCCGTCTCCGGGATCCCTCTCCCGAAGAGGTCAAAAGAAGGGAGAAGGAGATGATCGCGGCGATCTCGCAGCACCCCCCACGGGTCCTCATCTCCAGAATGGCGGAGTCCGACCCCTCGGAGCAACTCCGGTTCAACGCCTGCTCCCAGCTCGTCAACATGAAGAATCCCGGGGCGCAAGGCAAGCTGCACAAGCTCTTCGAGGAGAGCAGCGACCCCGACTTGAAGTCCAACATCGCCAAACTCCTCTGGTGGGAATTCTCCGACAAATCCCGTGCCGATTTCCTCTACCAGGACTACATGAACCGGGGAGACAAAGGACCCGTGATCAACTGGGGGTTCTGGGTGCCCGCGCTCGTGGAGATGAAGCACGAGAGAGCGCTCGCCTCCTTCCGCAAGAGTTTCCTCACCAACTACAACGTCTCCAGCAACGCCAATATACGGCATCTCATGATCTTGAAGATGGGCCTGCCCATGGCGGCCTACGATTCGAGCTTGGTCTCGACGATCCGCAACCGGGTCAAGGCCCTTCCGAAGAGCGGCACCGACGCCGCAATCTATTTCGGCTTGGCCGCACTCGGCGACGAATATTCGATCGGCCGGGTCACATCGGCCCTCGACGAGCCGCTCGGGCAATACGACAACCCATTGGTGTTCAGCATCTTCGTCTCCAAACAGAGCTTCCGGAAATACGAGCACCTCTACGGCTTCTCATCCCTCGGTTCCGATAAAAAAGGGGTTGTGGACTACGCATTGGACCGCCTCAAGGAGTTTAAAAACCCCTCCCAATGCCTCGACGGGGTTTTCACCATCCTGTCGCAGGAGGAGTTGGCGGGCGGCAGCCCCAGCCACCCCTTCGCCTCGCTGGAGATCGACTTCCCGGAGACGCTCTTCGCAGACGCGGCCCTGCGCGACCCGCGCCTCCCCGAGGAGGGGAAGGCTGTAGAGCTGGATTTCAATATCGGTGGCCCCATGCCGGACGAGAAGCAGTTCGACAAATGCGCGCCAGGCCTCGCTGTGCAGGGGAACGCCGGGGTGGTCTCGTTCGCCTCGCGCTGGCTCGACAGCCCGAACCCCGCGATGCGCTTCCGGGCCGCCCGGCTCGTCAGCCTCTTCTCCGAATCCGAAAAGATCGAGAAAAAACCGGACAACCTGAAGGAACTGCAGACCCGGGCCGCAGCCGCCCTGGTTGATCTGTACGAATCCGCCCCCTTGCAATTCGCCGAGGCGGAGTTCGGCGATTTCCCCGGGAAAAAAGACATCCTGTATTCCCTCGAAGCTCTCGATCCCGAAGCCTGCCTCGCGCTCTGCTCCCGCTATTTCGAGCAGGTGGACGGATCCCCGAACCTCATGGTCTCCGAAACCGTCGTCTATGACGAGAAGGAGAAGGCTCTGAAAATCCAAAAAGAGTCGAAAAGCGACGCATTCTACGATACCGATGGGCTGACTTGGGAGACGAAGTTCCAAGCCGAGCGCGAATGGCTGGTCCTCGACGTCCTTTCCCTCTACATCAGGCTCACCGGGCTGCGCGACGAGGCCTTCCTTGAGCGCATCCGGTCGTTCCAGTTCCAGCAGCCCGTCGCCAGCCGGGGGGCCAAGATCAACAAAGAAGTCGGCCCGCTAGGCAGTCGGAAGATCGATTCGGTGGCCGAGGTGGCCGCTCGCATCAACAAGATCCTGTTCACTTCGGGCGAGCTGCACGTCTACCCCCAAGTGGTTCAGGATTTCCACAGTTCGGACGACGATGCGAGGAGCGAGGCGCTGCTCACCCTCGTCGAGGCAGCGGAGAAATTTTGACGCAGGGCAAGTGATCCCCTACGTGGCCTGACGCATTCAGCAGTGTCCGGTCCCTGTGGCTTGGCGCTGAGGTGTCGCTCCCGGACGCTCATGCCGGATTGACCGGGTAGGCCACCGCCGCAGAGTCCCGCTTCCGGCCATCGCGTTCCCTTTCCGACCCTTGACCCGCGTTGTCAGGATGACGCCGCCGAGCGGGGCCGAGACGGTTTCCAAGGCGGTCTTCGTCTCGCGCAGTTGCCGCAGGGAATGGCCCGCGCAGGGCGTGACCACCGCCGTGTAGTCCGCGAGTCCGGCGAGCAGACCCGCGTCGGAGACCTCGTGGATCGAAGGCGAGGCGATGAGGATGAATTCGAAACGGCTTCGCAGTTCCCAGACCAAATCCCCCATTCGCCTCCCGTTGAGCAGACCGCCGGGATCGTCGTGGAGCGGCCCCGTCGGCATGAACCACAGGTTCGGGCGCCGCGAGCGGACCACTGTCTCCTCCAGCCGCATCTCGCCGCTGAGAAAATCGGAGAGGCCCGGATGCCGCGCCGCGTCGAAGAAGCCGTGCAACGTCGGCTGGCGGAAATCGGCATCGATCACCAAGGTGGTCCGCCCCGCGTCGGCAAGGACGCAGGCGAGGTTCACCACCGCCTCGCCGAGGGGGTCCGTCCTCCGGTAGGGCATCAAGGTCAGGATCAGGCATCCTCCGGCGGGCAGGCGGAGGAGGCGGTTGCGCAGCTCGCGGTAGGGTTCGAGGAGGGGGGCGGGCGCGTCTTTCACCGGGACTTGCGACCTTCCCGAAAGAGGGGCGAACCCGGCGAAGGGCGCTTGCAGCCCCTCCATCAATTCGGCGACCGCGCTCCAGCGGCTCCGTTCGCGATGGCTCGCGAGGGCGGCGGCGATACCGATGGCGAGGCCGAGGAGGAGCAGGACCGGCAGGCTCAGGCCAAGCGGGACGACGGGGGCGGCGCGTCCGGGCAGGGCGGGCGCGGCGATCCGGGCGGCGGCTTTCGCTTCCTTAGACTCCAGCACGGCGAGTTGGCGCTTCGCCTCGAAGGAATGGAGCAGATGGCGCTGGTTCGCGAGCTTCTGACGGAGGTCGGCGCTCTCCTTCCCGTCGTTTTCCAAGATATGCTCGATCTCGACGAGGCGGCCTTCCATCCCCTCGATCTCGCGCTGGCAGGCCGCAGCCTCCGCTTCGAGACGGCGCAGCCGGGCGTTTGCCTCGGCGCGGGCCTCCGATTCCTTCCGCGCGACGAAGCGCCCGGCCAGGGCGTTGGCGAGGGCGGCGGCTTTCTCCTTGGAGAGATCCCGGGCGATGACGGCGAGGGCGTGCTCCTCGGGGATGGCCACGACCCGCAAGCGGGTTTGCAGGAGGCCGGACAGGGCCTCCTCGTCGGCGGCGCCCCAACGCTCCGCGAGGCTGCGGAACTCGGCGGTCTCGGAGAGAAGGGCGCGGCTGCCCAATTCCGCCGCCTGGCGGGAGATCTCCCCGGGCGGTTCAGGCCGGAATTTCGTTCCCGCCAAGCCTGCGGCGGCTTCCGGCGCGGGGTCGAGCTCGATCCGCGCCGTCGCCTCGTAGAGCCGGGTCGTCTTCGTGCGCAGAGCCGCGCCCGCGAGGAGGACGAGCGAGGTGAGCAGAAGGATCAAGGGCCAGCGCGAACGAAGGAAATGGAAGCGCTCCACCCAGCCCAAGGTTGTGGCATATTGGCCAGAAATCATAAAATCCATAATATATTGATTTTTCATATTTTCAAATCATTTCCGGGATAGCCGTTCGTTTCCATGGGCAAGCCCCTCCACCCGGAGCGGCGCTGAAACGGAGCACAAATCGGATTCGCCGATCCTTCCCCGTTTCGGATTCGACTTTTGAAAATCCCCTTGCGTCTCGCCCCCCTTCCGCCTTGCCTTCCCCTTGTGACCGGAAACCCCCAGCCCTCCTCCCTCCACGACCTCGACCTCCCCGCCTTGCGCGAGGCGCTCGCGGGCGACGGGGTCAATCCGCACCACGCCGCCACGCTCTGGCGAGTCCTGCACCGGGAGGGAGCGACCAACCTCGCCGCGTGCGACTTCCTCCCTCCCCTGCGGCGCTGGATCGACCGCTCCGTCGGCGAAGGGAAGGCCTGGTTCCTCGACGCGCCCGAACTCGTCGAGGAAATCCCCAGCAGCGACGGGCTGACGCGGAAATTCCTCCTCCGCCTCCGCGACGGGCAGACTATCGAGACCGTGCTGATGGGCTACGAGGGACGCCACACGGTCTGCGTCAGCACCCAAGCCGGATGCGCCATGGGCTGCGTCTTCTGCGCGACCGGGCAGATGGGGTTCGTGCGGCATCTCCGCCCCGGCGAGATCGTCGCGCAGGTCCACCACGCCCGCCGCGTCCTGCGCGGCATCGATCCGGCGAAACGCGTCCGCAACCTCGTCCTCATGGGCATGGGCGAGCCGCTGCACAACTACGATTCCGTGATGCGGGCGCTGGGCATCGTCTCCGACACCCGCGGGATCGCCCTCGGTCCGGCGCGCATCGCCATCAGCACCGTCGGCGTGGTCCCCGGCATCCGCCGCCTCGCCGAGGAGGGCCGCCCCTACCGCCTCGCCGTGAGCCTGCACGGGTCCAGCGAGGAGGAACGAGCCGCCCTCGTCCCCGCCTCGAAGCGCTGGCCGCTCGCCGAATTGATCGGCGCCTGCCGCGACTACGGCCGGGCCACGGGAAAGCGCATCTTTTTCGAGTGGACCCTGATCGAAGGCGAAAACGACTCGCCCGCCACCGCGACGCGCCTCGCCGCGCTGCTCGCCGGGATGGACGCGCACGTCAATCTCATCCCCCTCAATCCCACGGGCGGCTACGGCGGCATCGAGAGCCGCCCCGAGTCGGCGCGGCGCTTCCAAGCCATCCTCCGTGAGGCCGGCTTCCCCTGCACCTTCCGCCAACGCCGGGGCATCGACGTGGCGGCGGGTTGCGGGATGCTGCGGGCGGCGAAGCGGGATCGACGTGTTGAAAAAACGGGGGTGGCGGGGTAGACTGCCCCTATGTCAGCGGTGGTTTCCTGTCCCCCATGCGCGGAGGCGATGACCTTCGGGGAATATCTCGTCTGGGAGGAGGGGCAGGAGGAGCGGCACGAATACGTCAACGGCCAAGTCGAGGTCATGGCCGGGGCGACCGATTCGCACGAATTGGTGTCGGGCAATCTCGCTGTCGCTATCCACGGCCATCTTCGCGGCAAAGGCTGCCGGGTTTACAAAGGGGGCATGAAGCTCCGCTACCGGGCCGGGAGCGTCGATCTCTCCTACTACCCCGACGTGATGGTCACCTGTGACCCCGCCGATGCGCACCCGAACTTCAAGGAGCGCCCCAAGTTCCTCGCCGAAGTGATGACGCGCTTCAAGCAGGACCATTTCGAGAAGCTCTTCATCTACCGCCAGATCGAGAGCCTTGAGGAGTATCTGATCGTCGGCCAGAACTCCGCCGAACCCGTTGCGTGGCTCTACCGCCGCGAGACCGGCTGGGCCATGCCCGAACCCGTCGCCTCAGGCGGAATCGAACTCGCGAGCCTCGATCTGCGGCTGTCCTTGGAGGATCTGCACCGCAGTTGAGGCGATCTTGTCAGGCGAAGAAACGCCATGTCCCTCCCCTCCATCATCGCCGACCGTTTCGACCGGTCTTTCGCCCTCTATCGCGACTTGATCGATTCCATCGACGAGGGGGCGCTCGACTCCAAGCTTCCCGACCTCCCGTCGAACACGGTGGGATTGCAACTCTGGTGCGTGGTGGGCGCCCGGGAGAGCTTCGCCTTGGCCATCCAAGCGAACGAGTGGTCGGGGTTCTCCTGCTCCCTCGACTCGGTCACCGAGAAAGCACCCGTTGCCGACGCACTCCGCCGCTCGGCCGAAGGCGTTTCGGAGGTCCTCGGCACGGTCGATTCCTTCACGGAGGTCCAGAACCGGCTGATCGTCGATCTACTGGAGCACGAAGCGGCGCATCAAGGTCAACTGATCCGGTATCTCTACGGTCTGCGACTTGCGATTCCCGACAGTTGGAAGGCACGATACGCTTTGGGATAGGAAGCGACGCCGGACATCCTTGCCGCCGGATCGATGGAGAGGAGAACAGGACGGTTCCAAGAAAACACTGGCGCAGTTCCCGATTTGACACCCTGCGCCGTCGCCTCTTTCGTCCCGGCATGTTGGAGGAATCGGAAGCGCGGCATCGCATTCTGGAATGGACCAGCCCCGGTTCCGTGATCTGGGTGCCGTTGGAACTCGCCCTCGACCAGGTCCTCTCCCAGGAAATCGTCGGCCTGATCGACTCCCCCCCTTTCGACAACTCCAGCATGGACGGCTACGCGGTGCGCGCCTCCGAAGCCTTCGCCGGGGCGAGACTGCGCCTCGTGGAAACCGTCCAGCCCGCCGGAGGCGACCTCGGTCTGACCTTGGATGCGGGCGAAGCGATCCGCATTTTCACCGGGGCGCCCCTCCCCACCGGAGCCGACGCCGTGGTGATGCAGGAGGATGTCGAAGTCGCGGGGGGCATCATCACTTTGCATGAAGGAGTCGAGCCGGGAGAGAACGTCCGCCGTCGCGGCGGCGACGTTTGCGCGGGCCAGATCCTGCTGCGCCGAGGGGAGGTCCTCACGCCAGCGCGTCTCGGACTGCTCGCCTCGCAGGGCATCCCCGAGGTGCCTATCCACGCCAGGCCGCTTGTCCAAATCGTGACCACCGGCGACGAGCTCGTCGAACCGGGCGCCCCTCTGCTGCCCGGCGAAATCTACAACAGCAACTCCCCCATGCTCCAAGCCGCGGTGGCGCGGGCGGGGGCCATCGGGGCCGCCTCCCATGCCATCGACAATCCCGAAATCTTGCGGGAAACCTTGAGCCGCGCCCTCGCCGCCGCCGATCTCGTCGTCGTCGCGGGCGGCGTGTCGGTGGGCGAGCGGGATTACGTGAAGGAGACGCTGACGGAACTCGGGGTGGAGACGGAATTCTGGCGGGTGCGGGTGAAGCCGGGCAAGCCTTTCCTCTTCGGTCGCCATCCCGACGGCACCCTCGTCTTCGGCCTGCCGGGGAATCCGGTCTCGGCCTTCGTCACTTTCACGCTCTTCGTCGCTCCGGTGATCCATCGACTTCTCGGCCACGAAGTCGAGGCGGGTCCCGCCGGGCCAGGCACGCTCTCCGGTATCGCTGCGGAGGCGATGGCCAATCCCGGCGACCGTCCCCACTACCTGCGCGGCATCGTTGAAAACGGCCGGGTGCGCCTCTCCGGCACCCAGCAATCCCACGCCATCTACGGCCTGAGCCGGGCGAACTGCCTCATCCGCCTCGCACCCGATCAATCCGTCGCTCCCGGCGAACCTGTGATCTACCGCCTGATTTGAGAAATTTTCTTACTCCTTACTCTTACCTCTTACTCCTTACTCAATCCTCGTTTGGCCTAGCGACGTCGAGTAAGAGGTAAGAGTAAGGAGTAGGAGGTGAGAGACACGAACAACCCTTTTACCTTTCCCTTTTTCCCTTTTACCTTTCACGGCGGTCGCAGGCCGCCCCACCCCCATGTCCGAACCCGTCACCGATCTCAACGTCGTCTTCAACGTCCCCCTCCCCGCCCCGGCCCTGCTCATGCACGAGCGCCCGCGCACGGAGGAGCAAGCCGCCACCGTCTCCTCGGCCCGCCGCCGCATCGAGGACATCCTGCACGGACGCTCCGACCGTTTCCTCGTCATCGTCGGCCCCTGCTCCATCCACGACCCGGCGCAGGGGATCGCCTACGCGGATCGGCTCGCCGCTTTGTGCGGGGAACTGAACGAGCGCCTCGAGATCGTGATGCGGGTCTATTTCGAAAAGCCGCGCACCTCGGTGGGCTGGAAGGGGCTCATCATGGACCCCGACCTTGACGGCACCGCGAACCTTTCCGAAGGACTCCGCATCGCCCGCGAAGTGCTCGGGGAAATCGTCGGGCGCGGCCTGCCCACGGCGACGGAATTCCTCGACCCCATCACCCCGCAGTATCTCGCCGACCTCATCTGCTGGGCGGCCATCGGAGCGCGCACGGTCGAGTCGCAGACGCACCGCCAGATGGCCTCGGGACTCTCCATGCCGGTGGGGTTCAAGAACACGACCTTCGGCGGTATGGCCGCGGTGGTGAACGCGCTGAAGGCGGCCAAGGCCCCGCAGACCTTCTTCGGAATCAGTCCCGAGGGCGTCGCCTCGATGGTGAGCACGCGCGGCAACGCGAACTGCCACACTGTCCTGCGCGGCGGCGACGGCGGGCCGAACCACGATCCCGCTTCGGTCGAGGCGGCGGTGGCGGACTTGGAGAAAGGCGTGGTGAACCCTGCCCTCGTCATCGACGCCAGCCACGCGAACTGCTCGAAGGATTTCCAAAAAATGCCCGGCGTCTTCGAGGAGATCGTCGCGCAACGCGCCGCCGGGAACCGCCGCATCGTCGGCGCGATGCTCGAAAGCAACCTCGTCGAGGGAAACCAGAACATCCTCGAAGACCGCGCCGCCATGGTCTGGGGACAATCCGTCACCGACCCTTGTATCAGCTGGGAAACGACGGAGCGAATCTTGCGCGAGGCGGCGGAGCGACTCGCTCAGTAAAAGGTGAAAAGTGAAAGGTAAAAGGTGGACCGTGAAGGTGGCGTTTTGATGGATGGACGGGAGGGGCTTCTGCGCTCCGTCTCGCGCTCTTTCTACCTGAGCTTGCGCTTCCTCCCCTCCCCGATGCGCGGGCCGGTTTCGCTGGGCTATCTCCTCGCCCGCTTCAGCGACACGCTTGCGGACGCGCCGGGCTTGCCGGAAGACGAACGCCTTGGCCTACTCGACGATTTCCGGCTCGTCATCTCGGGGGAACGAGACCGCCTCTTGGGCGATCCCGCTTCGCTCGCCGGGCGGCTGGCCCATCCGGGCGAGCAGGCCCTGGTCTCGCGGGCCGATGAACTCGTCGCTGCCTATCGTGCCCAAGACCCCGTCCTTCGTGAACTCCTCGCCGAAGTCCTCCAGACCATCCTAGAGGGTCAGGTCTGGGACTTGACCGCCTTCGCTTCCGGTCCCGCCGCCTGCGCCGGTACCGGCGATCTGCTCCTCTACACCCATCGCGTCGCCGGCTGCGTCGGCGAATTCTGGACGAAAACGGCCTTCGCCACCCTCGAGGAAGGTTTCGCCGATCCCGACAAATTCTCTTCGATGCTCGCGAGAGGAGCCAGACTGGGCCAAGCGCTGCAACTAGTCAACATCCTCCGCGACCTGCGCGAGGACTTTGCGCGTGGCCGCTGTTACCTGCCCGTCGACGAATTGCGCGCCGCCGGATGGGACGGCGCGGGACTCCCGTCCTCTGCCATGGTCGAGCCGGTGTTCCAGCGTTGGCTCTGGCTTTGCCGCGACTTTCTCGAAAAAGCGGAGACTTACACCAAAGCCGTCCGCGAACCCCGCGTCCGCTTCTGCACGCGGCTGCCCATGCGGCTCGCCGAAAAAACCACACGGCTCCTCGACGAAGCCGGAGCGGAGCGCGTCCTACGCGAACGCATCAAAATCCCTCGGTCCGCCGTTTGGCGGTCGGCGCTGTGGTCGGCGTTGTGCTGATCGGTCTCGAACAAGACGGCATCGTCGTCAAGCAAAGCCCGGCGAGAAACCTTCGCCGCTCACCCGAAAAAGGCCTCCCACTCCGCTTCCTTGAAACCGACGAGACCGCCCTTCGCGGTGAGAAGGAAAGGGCGCTTCACGAGGTTCCCGTTCGAGGCGAGCAGGGCGATGGCTTCGTCTTCGGCCATCGACGGCAGCGTTTCCCCCAGCTTCATCTCCCGGTAGTCGCCGCCGGAGGTGTTGAAGAGCCGCTTCAAGTCCCCTCGATAGATGACGAGCATCCGCCGCAGATCCGCCTCCGACGGCGGCTGCTCGCGGATGGGGATCTCCTCGAAGGCGAGGCTGCGGGCCTTGAGCCACTTCACGGCCTTCCGGCAGGTGTCGCACTTGGCGTAGGTGTGGATGCGCATGGTCGGGAAAAGGAAAGGGGAGGCGCGAGCCTCCCCTTTGGTAAAGGAAAACCTTCGCGGGAGGGCGGCTCAATGACCGTCCCCGATGACGATGGGCTTGTAGCCCCCTTTCGACCGGAAGTAGAGGAACAGGCCGAGGTAGGCGAGGAGCATGAAGGAGGGGAAGATCGCAATTTTGGCGAGCGAGTGTTTCGGCGACTCGTCGGCAATCCGTTTGACCTCCGCCACCAGCTCCGCCTTTTTGCTTTCGTCTTCCACTTTGGCAATCTCGGCGTCGATGGCGGCGGTATCGACATTGCTGTAGGTGCCGAAGAGTCCCTCGGCCGCGACGACCGTCTTCAACGCGGGCTTGCCGTCTACTTTCTCCACGATGGCCGGGATCGACGAGGCGAGGAGTGGGCTTTCGGCGAGTTCGGCCTTCTGCGTGTTGATCTGGAAGAGACCGAGCAGGGGGAAGCCGATCGCTCCGCAGGCGAGCATCCCGATGCCGGAGATGGCGTTCAGCGTCAGGGCTCCGCCTTTCGGGGTCTGCTCGGACACGATGCCGAGCATGGTCGGCCAGAAGAAGGTTTTGCCGAGACCGTAGAGGGTCGCGGCGACGATGAGCACGGCGGCTTGCGCGGTGCTGAGCCAGACGAGGCCGATGATGGCGAGAACCGCGGAAACGATCAGCAGCCCAAGCGGAGTCAATGCATGGACGATGGGGCCGGCGAAGAAGCGGAGCACCAGCATGATCAGCGAGGTGTAGATGAGCACGGCCACCGGGGGGAATCCGTTTTGCTGGGCGAAGGAGGCCATCGCGGCGGTGATCCAGCCGTCGGTCCCGATCTCCGTGATGGCGAGCGGCATCATGATGATCACGAGCACCGCCATGAGCCCGCGGCCCAGCGATTTCGTGTAGATGCCCATCGCGAGGGCCGAGACTACGCCGACGACGATCCCGATGATCCAGGAAGACTTGTGCGTGAGGTCGGGTGCGATGCCGGCTTCGCGGCAGAAGATCGAGATTTGCAGCCCTACGAGGGTTCCTGCGACGAGAGCGCCGAAGGCGCCGAACTCCCCGAGCATTTCGCGATAGCTGACACCGGAGGAGACACGCTCGCTGACGGGGAACTTCTGTTTGATCAGCATCGCCCCGTAGATGAGGGTGGGCACGGCGATGATGCCGACATTCACCGCCCAAGGTGCGTTCTCAAGCGCCTTTTCGAGGACGATGACGATGATGCCCATCAGCACGAGCCCACCCGGCCAAGCCGCATGGAGGATGTTGAGCCACTTCGTCTTGTCGCGGCTGAAGATGGTGGCGACGACCGGGTTGATGAAGGCCTCCACCGACCCGTTGCCCAAGGCGGCGATCAAGCTGCCGACGACGAGGATATTGTAGGCGAGCGAGGTGTTGCCGCCCTTGGAGATGAAATAGGCCGCCACACCCAAGGTCGCCCAGATCAAATGGCTGGCGAAGGCGAAGAGCATCGCCGCCTTGTAGCCGACCTTGTCGATGAACAAGCTGAACAGGATGATGCTCACGGCGAAGGGCCAAATCCCGATGCCGGCCAAGATGCCCAACTGCTGCTTGTCTAGATTGAATTCCTTTCCCCAGACGCCGAGGAGTTCGAGGCGTCCGACGAAAGCGAAGCCGGTGGTGATCAGGGCAATGAAGCAGCCCCAGAACAGGGCCTTCGAGGGTTTTTGGTCGCTCATAAGCTGGATGGAATCGAGAAGGAAAGCCGACGAGGGTTGAGAAAGTCGCCGGAACGAGGCGCTTTCTTATCAAAACGACCGGGTTCCACAAGCATAAATGACGACAAAATCGCGTCATGCCCTCCAAACGGGGGATTTCCGCCGTTCCGATCCCCTCCTCCTTGACACTGGACTCGCTCTGGTGTTTCTCTTTCTGGAAAATATTGAATATTGCATTTTTGAAATTTTGTTCAATTTTTAGAGTCGTTCCTGCTATTCGATTTCTGCCAGTCCTCCCCCATGGCTGACGCCGCCGCCAACCCCTTCCTCGACGATCTCTTCGTGGACCATCCCGCGAACCTCCCCGGCGTCGCCCGCATCCATCGCGAGGCCTTCGCCCGGGTGGTCGAGGCGGTGGAGCGGCTCCTTCCTTCCAACGAAGAGGGCGAAGGGTCCGCCGTCCCGCCCGGTCCCGGCCGGCTCCTCCTTCTGACCGCGCCGGAAGCCGGCTACGGGAAGTCGCATCTCGTCGCCCGTCTGCGCGACCATCTCGGCGCGGCCGTTCCGACTTTGCTCCTGCCATTCGACCGCTCCCGCCCCGCGACTTGGCCGGTGGCTCTCTCCTCGATCCTGCGGCAGTTCTCCGCGTACGCCTCGCCGGGGCGTCCGCGAATCGCTCCTCTCGACGAATTCTCCCGCCGTTTCCTCGCCCGGCTCCTTCTCGATGGATTGGCCAAAGGCGCGGTGGATCCCCGCGAATGCCCGGTGGACCCGGCGAGGCTGCGGGCGGAGTCCGCGACCCTCCTCGCCCGCGAGCCGGATTCGCGCCTCCTCCTCTGGCTGGACAAACGCGCCGCCGATTTCGCTCGCGCCGCCGGACCCGAGCTGCCCCGCCGCTTCGGCATGGGGGACGGCGAGCTCGCCTTCTGGACCCGCCTCTTCGTCGACCTGAACCTCCGCGAGGAGGGTGCCCTCGACCGGCTCCGGGGCCTCTCCAACGGCGAGGCGCGCGAACGGCTCCTGCAACTGCTCCGCATCGCCACGGACCATCGCCCCGCGATGCTGGTGGCCGACGCCCTCGACGGATTCCACCGCTCCGACACGGCGGGGATGGAGATCGCCGAAATCGTGAACGGCATCCGCGAGAACGCGCCGCGCACCGTCACCCTCGTCTGCGTGAACGGCGACCTGTGGTCCTCCGTCTTCGCCGGGAACCTGCCTTCGGCTTGGCGCGACCGGCTCGACGGCGAAGCGCTGCGCCTCCACTCCATCGACGCCGAGGCGGCGAAGGAGCTGGTGAAGCATCGCCTCCGCCGCACTCTCCTCGCGGAGACGGTCGCGGCGGATTTCGCCTCGCGCCTCGCCGAGAAGCACCGCTGGAGCGATCCCGATTCACTTCTCTCCCCCCGCAAGGCCTTGCGCCAAGCCTCGGAACGATGGAGGCGTGAGGCGAAGGATTTCCCCGCGACCGCGACTGCGAGCGAAGGCCATTTCTTCGCCGACCTTCCGCGCGACGAGGAGCCCGCGCGAGTCCCGGCCACCCCGCCCCCGCCGATGCGCGAGAGCGATCTCGCCGCCATCGACTCCATCATCGACGACATCCGCGGTACCGGAAAGACGGTGGTGAGCGAAGCGCCCGAAGCCCGCTTCGGCGAAGTCGAAAGGCAAATTCCGCCACCGCCGCCCGTCCGGCAGGAGACGCGGGAGACCGTCCCCATCCCGGATTCCTTCTTCTCCGGGTTCACGCCTCCCCTTTCCCAAGGCCAAGGCGTGGCCGCGACCGTGGCTCCGCCGCCGAAAGCGCCGCTCACCCGCGCCTCCCTCGAACAGACCCTCGCGCGGCACGAGCGCGAACTGCTCTCCGGTCCCGCGCTCGCCCTTGATCTCGACCGCGTCGGGCGCTTCATCCGTGCGGTCGGCGAGAAGCATCCCGCCCTCGGTCAGCAGGAGGAGCGCCATCCCAGCAGCCGCACCGTCTGCCTCCGCTGGAGCGCACGCGGCCACTCCGTCCTCGTCGGTTTCGAATCGCCCCGCAACGTCCATTTCTGGAACCACCTCCTCCAGCAATCGATCTCCTCGAACCGGTACGAGAAGATCGCCGCCTTCTCGCATCCCTCCGAACCCTTCGATCCCGCGCTGTTCGCCAGTTTCGGGTTCAGCCCCGCCGTCATCCGCGGTCGCGTCGACATCATCGAGATGAACGACCGCGAGCTCGCGATGATCTACGCCGCCGACCTCACCATGCGCGACTACGGAAGCTCCCCCGACGCGGAGAAGGCGGCGCAGCTCGTCACCCTCCATCTCGACCCGCTCTGGCGGCGGCTCGTGCAGCCGCTCTGAAAGCGGACCAGCCCGCCTTTCCCGCACCCTTTCGTCGCGAGACGCCGCGACAAGGATTGTCGGGATGGTGGTCCCGTGCCGGAACTCCTCGAACCTGCCGGGAGCTGACTAACAAACGTATAAAATTTCCGCCGCCGCTAACGGGGATCAAAAAAATTCTTTGCGAACCAGTTTGGAAACAGTTGAAATTATTTCACTTTTCCTAAATAATACCGCCATTCCGACCGCACCGCCGTTATGGCCGCCGACTACAACGAAGAGCACATCCGCTCACTCGACCCCCGCGAGCACATCCGTCTTCGTCCCGGAATGTACATCGGGAAGCTTGGCGACGGTTCCTCGCCCGACGACGGGATCTACATCCTCCTGAAGGAAGTGATCGACAACGCCATCGACGAGCACGTCATGGGCAACGGGAAGCAGATCGACATCGACATCGAGGAACGCTTCGTCCGCGTGCGCGACTACGGGCGCGGCATCCCGCTCGGCAAGTTGAAGGACTGCGCCTCGATCATCAACACCGGCGCGAAGTACGACGGCGAGGCTTTCAAGAAATCCGTCGGCCTCAACGGCGTCGGGATCAAGGCGGTGAACTTCCTTTCCTCCTTCTTCGAGATCCAGTCCTTCCGCGAGCGGCAGACCATGGCCATCGAGTTCGGCCAAGGCCATGTCTCCGCCGAGATGAAGAAGCCCGACAAGACGACCGAGGAGAACGGCACGGTCGTCGCCTTCGAACCCGACACCGAGATTTTCGGCGAGTACGCCTGGGACCTCGAAACGGTCGAGTCGATGGTGCGGAACTACGCCTACCTCAACACCGGGCTGACCCTGACCCTCAACGGGACGAAGTTCAAATCGAAGAACGGCCTCCTCGACCTGCTCGAGGAGAAGCTCGCCGGGAGCGAGGCCCCGCTCTACCCCATCGTCCACCTCTCCGACCGCGACATCGACGTGGCCTTCACCCACACCGAGCAGTCGGGCGAGGAATACTACAGCTTCGTCAACGGCCAGCACACCACTATGGGCGGCACCCATCTCGCCGCCTTCCGCGAGGCCGTCGTCAACACGGTGCGCAATTATTATAAGAAGCAGTTCGACGCCGCCGACGTGCGCTCCGGCATCGTCGCCGCCATCAGCGTGCGGGTGGAGGATCCCGTCTTCGAATCGCAGACGAAGACCAAGCTCGGCTC
Source organism: Akkermansiaceae bacterium UBA2367 (assembly GCA_002344525.1). Taxonomy (GTDB): domain Bacteria; phylum Verrucomicrobiota; class Verrucomicrobiia; order Verrucomicrobiales; family DEV007; genus Arctic95D-9. The sequence goes on along the minus strand of DDTJ01000062.1, from coordinate 33,002 downwards.
CACCCAGATGGCGCCCGGCGGCGAGAGCGTGCGCACCTTCGTCGGCAATTTCCTCGGCCTCCATCTCGACAACCATCTCCACCGCACCAAGGAGGTCGCCGAGGGGATGCTCGACAAGATCCAGCGATCCGAGCACGAGCGGAAGGAGCTGAAGGGCATCAAGAAGCTCGCCAAGGAGCGCTCGAAGCAGTCGAAGCTGCACAACAAGAAGCTGCGCGACTGCCGCGTCCACTACGACACCAACCACAAGCTCAAGGACGCGACCACCCTCTTCATCACCGAGGGCGACTCCGCGAGCGGCTCGATCACGAAGTCGCGCGACGTCGACACCCAGGCCGTCTTCTCCCTGCGTGGCAAGCCGCTCAACTCCTACGGGATGACGCGGAAAATCGTCTACCAGAACGAGGAGTTCAACCTGCTCCAAGCCGCCCTCGGCATCGAGGAGACGCTCGACGGGCTGCGCTACAACCAGATCGTCCTCGCCACCGACGCCGACGTGGACGGGATGCACATCCGTCTGCTGGCGATCACCTTCTTCCTCCAATTCTTCCCCGACCTCATCCGCGAGGGCCACCTCTTCATCCTCGAAACGCCGCTCTTCCGTGTGCGCAACAAGCAGGAGACCCGCTACTGCTACACCGAGGAGGAGCGCCAGCGCGCCCTTGCCGAGGTGAAGAATCCCGAGATCACCCGTTTCAAAGGGCTCGGCGAAATCTCGCCCGACGAATTCAAGCACTTCATCGGCGCGGACATGCGCCTCGCCCCCGTCGAGATGCCGCCCCGTCCGAAGACCATCCAAGACCTCCTCGAGTTCTACATGGGCAAGAACACCCCCGAGCGGCAGGATTTCATCATCAAGAATCTCAAGGTCGAAACCGACCTGATCGAGGAGGAGACCGAGGAGCGGGCCGAGATCGAGGAGTCCGCCGTCGCCGCCTGAGACCCGCCGCACCCCACGCATGGACGAGACCTCCACACCGCTCAAGGGAATGTATTCGGAGTGGTTCCTCGACTACGCCAGCTACGTCATCCTCGAGCGCGCCGTCCCCCACATCAACGACGGACTCAAGCCCGTGCAACGCCGCATCCTCCATTCGCTGAAGGAGAAGGACGACGGACGCTTCAACAAAGTGGCCAACATCATCGGCCACACCATGCAGTACCACCCCCACGGCGACCAGGCCATCGGCGATGCCCTCGTCAACATGGGGCAGAAGGAGTTGGTCGTCGACACCCAGGGGAACTGGGGCAACATCCTCACCGGCGACTCCGCCGCCGCGCCGCGCTACATCGAGACGCGCCTCTCCAAATTCTCCAACGAGATCCTCTTCAATCCGAAGACTACGGCGTGGGCGGCGAGCTACGACGGCCGCAACAAGGAGCCCGTCACCCTGCCCTCGAAATTCCCCCTCGTCCTCGCCCACGGAGCCGAAGGCATCGCCGTCGGCCTCGCCTGCAAGATCCTGCCGCACAACTTCAACGAACTGATCGACGCCTGCATCGCGGTGCTACGGAAGGAGCCCTTCGAGATCTTCCCCGACTTCCCCCAAGGCGGCATCGCCGACATCACCGACTACAACGACGGCTTGCGCGGCGGCCGCATCAAGGTGCGCGCCCGTATCGAGAAGACGAAGTCGAAGGAGCTCATCATCCGCGAGATCCCCTTCGGCACGACCGCCTCCAGCCTCTGCGACTCGATTTTAAAGGCGAACGAACAGGGCAAGGTCCGCGTCGCCCGCATCGAGGACTGCACCGCCGAGAACGTCGAGATCCGCGTCCACCTCCCCGCCGGGATCGACGCCGACCAGACCCTGCGGGCGCTCTACGCCTTCACCGACTGCGAGGTCAGCATCTCGCCGAACGCCTGCGTCATCCAAGACAACAAGCCCCGCTTCCTCGGCGTCTCCGACATCCTCCGCCACAGCGCCAAGCAGACCCGCGACCTCATCGGACAGGAGTTGGAGATCAAACTGAACGAACTCGAAGAAAAGTGGCACTTCTCCAGTCTTGAGAAGATCTTCATCGAGAAGCGCATCTACCGCCGCATCGAGGAATGCGAAACTTGGGAGGCCGTGATCCAGGAAATCTGGACAGGGCTGCGTCCCTACCTCCGCCTCCTCCGCCGCGAAGTCAACGACGACGACATCGCGCGGCTCACCGAGATCAAGATCAAGCGCATCTCCAAATACGACGCCTTCAAGGCCGACGAGCACCTCCGCAGCCTCGAAGACCAGATCGCCGAGACGAAGAAAAACCTGAAGCGCCTCACCGCCTTCACCATCAAGTGGTTCGAGGGCATCAAGGAGCGCTACGGGAAGGGCCGCCAGCGCCGCACCGAGCTCGCCACCTTCGACCGCGTCGATGCCAAGCAGGCCGTCGTCGCCAACGACACCCTCTACGTCGATCGCAAGGAGGGCTTCGCCGGCTACGGGATGAAGCGCGACGAGGCGGTCTGCAAATGCTCGCGCATGGACGACATCATCGCCTTCTCCCGCGACGGGACCATGCGCGTGGTGAAGGTCGTGGAGAAAGTCTTCATCGGGAAGGACAACCTCCACGTCGCCGTCTTCAACCGCGACGAGCCGAAAATCTACAACATGATCTACCGCGACGGTCGCGGCGGGAAGACGATGGCGAAGCGTTTCCGCGTCGAGGGCGTCACCCGCGAGAAGCTCTACGACCTCACCTCCGGTGCCGCCGGAACGCGCGTGCTCTGGTTCTCGGAGCACGACACGGAGGAGGACGCGAACCTCATCGTAAGAGTCCATCTGAAAAGCGATTTAAAATTGCGAAATTTTCAGATCGACTTTAGATTCGCAAATCTGGATATTAAAGGAAGAGGAGCGAAAGGGAACATCCTAACAAAACACCCAGTCGATCGCGTCTCCCGGATTTCGAAGGCCGAACAAGAGGAAATCGAAGGGAGAGCCCGCAGCCCCCTCGCCATCGTCGAACCGCCAAAAAAGAACTGAGCCGCCGGACAGGGCGGCCATCCCGGAGCACTGAACCCGACTCCGGTCGAGAATTCCCGCTGAAAAAGCACCAACAAAAAAAGCACCAACAAAAAAAGAGAACCATGAGTAAGAAAGCACCTGCGAAGAAAGCCCCCGCGAAGAAGGCTCCTGCCAAGAAAGCCGCTCCCGCGAAGAAGGCTCCTGCCAAGAAGGCCCCCGCGAAGAAGGCTCCTGCGAAGAAAGCCCCCGCGAAGAAGGCTCCTGCCAAGAAAGCCGCTCCCGCGAAGAAGGCTCCTGCCAAGAAGGCTCCCGCGAAAAAGGCTCCCGCGAAAAAGGCTCCTGCCAAGAAAGCCGCTCCCGCGAAGAAGGCTCCTGCCAAGAAGGCCTGATCGACTGAGCATCCATCCAACGGAATTTTTCAGGGAAACCCAAACATTCCACCGGGCCCGGGGAGAACGATCCGTCGTTCCTTTCCGGGCCCGCTTTCTTTTTATCCTGCCTTACTCCTCCTCATCCTCCTCCTCTTACTCGAATTCGGGAGTCCCTCGACGTTCGGATTGAGTACGAGTAGGAGGATAAGGAGGAGGAGTAAGAAGAGGAAGCCGATCTACCCCCGATTGTTGCGACAAGCTTCGCGCAGCCCCTTGCCCCAGAACATCACGACGCAGCCTTGGACCTCGACATTGAATGTCCGGAAACGCTGCGAGAGCGCCTCCATCAACCCTCCGAGGGAATCCTCCCGGTTCGAAAAGATCCCCCGCCAGTTGTAGAGCGCCATCAAGGTCCTCGCCAAGGGAGGTCGCTGGATGTCCTTCCCGAGAATAGTCGAGCCGAAGAGCGTTCCCTCGTCTTGGAGATGCGGCACGAGGTGGTCGAAGACAGCGACCGCCTTGTCTTCAAGACGGCCGGGCAGGCAGTGCAGCACGTAGTTCAGCGCGATCGAGTCGAAACGCGGTCCCGTCAGCGCCAGCGGCTCCAGCGCGTTCCCCTCGATCCGCTCCGGCTGGAAGGCGGCGAGGCGCTTCGCGGCGCGGTCGAGGCAGTTCCGGTTGATGTCGAGAAGGACGAGCCGGAGCGGAGGGGGCGGCAGCGTCTCCGCAGGGAGCGTGCCCGTTCCCACCCCGACTTCGAGATGGTTCGGCGTGATGTGGTCGCGGTAAAGCCCGAGCACCCGCTCCGTCTCGCAGCGCCAGACGCGTCGGTTCGAAAACCCGAACACCCACCAATCGTAGAGGGCGAGATTCCGCCTCGTGTAGATCGCATGGGCCCGCTCCACCTCTGACAATCCGGCCTTCATGGAATTTCCGCAATCAAGAGGGTATAGTCGGCGAGTCAACCCCCTTGTACCTCCGATATGGAAAACCTAGCCGAACGCATGGATCACCTCCTCATCCGCGAAGAGGATCTGGAGGAGCGCTTCATCCTCGGCTCGGGAAGCGGCGGGCAGAAGATCAACAAGACCTCGTCCTGCGTCTACCTGAAGCATCTCCCCAGCGGCAACGAGGTGAACTGCCAGGAGACCCGCTCGCGCGAGAAGAACCGCGAAATCGCCCGCATTCGCCTTTGCGAGCACTTTGAGGCCCTCGCCGCCGCCGCGAAGCTGGAGGCCGCCCGCCAGCGCGCCCGCCAGCGCTACCAGCGCCGCAAGCCCTCCCGCGCGACGAAGGCGCGGATGCGCGAGGCCAAGGAACACCGCTCCGATCGCAAGAGCTCGCGGAGACGGGTGGACGAGTGATTTGCGATTGCTTCATCGCCCATCCCTCGCCACATTCCCGCGACATGGAAAACGTCATCATCATCGGAACCGGATGCGCCGGTTGGACCGCCGCTATCTACACCGCCCGGGCCAACTTGTGTCCCTTGGTCATCTCCGGCGAACAGCCCGGCGGCCAGCTCACGACCACCACCGAGGTGGAGAACTTCCCGGGCTTCCCCGAGGGGGTGATGGGGCCGGACCTGATGATGCGCATGCAGCAGCAGGCCGAGAAGTTCGGCACCCGCGTGGAATACGACCGGGTCGAGAGCGTGGCGCGGCAGGACGACGGCTCCATCCTCGTGAAGACCACGGGCGGCGCGGAGCACCGCTCCCGCACCGTCATCGTCGCGACCGGGGCGAGCCCGCGCCACCTCGGCCTGCCGGGCGAGGCGGGATTGATCGGACGCGGCCTCACCTCCTGCGCGACCTGCGATGGGGCCTTCTACCCCGACGTGCCGGTGGCCGTGATCGGCGGTGGCGACTCCGCCTGCGAGGAGGCCGGTTTCCTCACCCGTTTCGCCAGCAAGGTTTATCTCGTCCATCGCCGCGACGAGTTGCGCGCCTCGAAGATCATGGCCGACCGCGCCCTCGCCAACCCGAAGATCGAGCCGGTCTGGAACTCGGAGGTGACGGAGTATCTCACCGACGAAAGCGGAGACGTGCGCGCCATCCGCGTCCACAACCGAGTCAACGGCGAGGAGTCGGAGATCGAGGTGAAGTGCGTCTTCGTCGCCATCGGCCACGATCCGAACACCGCCTTCCTCGCCGGATCGGGCGTCGCCCTCGACGGGGACGGCTACATTTTGCAGGAAGGCCATTCGACCCGTTCGAACGTGCCCGGCATCTTCTCCGCTGGCGATGTCGCCGACCATGTCTATCGGCAGGCGATCACCGCCGCCGGCAACGGCTGTCAATCGGCCCTCGACGCGGAGCGCTATATCGCTGCCTTGGAGGGGTGATAGCCCCGCTCACGCCGACCTCACCGCCTCCGCGCCGATCCCGCGCAGTTCGAAAACTTTGAGGATCGTGTCCTCGATGAGGTTGTTCGGGCAGGAGGCGCCGGCGGTGATACCGACGAGGATGGGGCGGTCCGAGGCGAGGGCCTCGGAATAGACGCCCACCTCCTCCTTCCGGTGGATGTCGTAGTGGACGATCTCTTCGAGGGAGACGAGACAGGCGGCGCTGCGGATGAAGAAGGTGGGCAGTTCCTTCTCCCCGATCTCGACGAGGTGGGTCGTGTTCGAGCTGTTGTAGCCGCCGACGACGAGGAGAAGATCGAGCGGCTCTTCGAGCAGTTCGAAGAGGGCGTCCTGCCTCTCCTGGGTCGCCCCGCAGATAGTGTCGAAGACGGAGAAATGGGCGTCGTCCCCGTCTCGGCGGACGATGGCCTCGCGGACGCGACGCTGGATTTCTTCGGTCTCGGACTTCAGCATCGTGGTCTGGTTGGCGACACCGACACGGCGGAGATGAAGACTGGGGTCGAAGCCCTCGGACATGGCCCCCGCGAAACGCTCGCGGAAGGCGTCGGTATCGCCCCCGTGTTCGAGGTGGGCGCAGACGTAGTCGATGTCGTCGAGAGTGAGGACGACGAGGTAGTGGCCCGAACCATCGTCGCCGACGGCGCGCGAGGCGGTGGCGCGGGTCTCCTCGTGGTCGGCCTTGCCGTGGATGATGGAGGTGACGCCCTCTTTGGCGAAGCCCCGCACGCGCCGCCACACTTTCATCACGTCGCCGCAGGTCGTGTCGACGATGCGGCAGCCGCGGGACTCGACCTTGTCGATGAAGGAGATGGGGGCACCGAAGGCGGGCACGATGACGACATCGTCCTCGGCGAGTTCGTCGTAGCGACCGTCCATCGAGCGCCAAGGCAGGGAGACGATCTCCATCTCCTCAAGCTGGCGGTTCACCTCGGGGTTGTGGATGATCTCGCCGATGAGGAAGACGCGATTGTCGGGAAAGACGCGCCGCGAGGCGTAGGCGAGGTCGATGGCCCGCTCGACGCCGTAGCAGAAGCCGAACTGCTTGGCGAGGCGGATGGTGGTGCCGTCGATGGAGAGCACGCCACCGCGGGCGCGGACTTTTTCGACGATGGAACTCTGGTAGTGCCTCGCGACCTCCGCTTGGACGCGCTCCATCACCTCGGGGGTGCGGACGTTGACGCGGCGGCGGGCGCGCTCGGGCGGGGCGGACATGATTTCGGGGGATGCCCCCGCAGCTCTCAGAACAGGATTTCGCTGGTCCGATCCATGGGGGCGTCGGTGATGAGAACCGAACGGGGATGGTCGGGCTGGTCGTAGTCCGTGGGCCGGGGCACGTTCTTGCCGACGGTGGCGTCCTCGGGCTGGGTTTGGGCGATGTGGATGGGGGTTCCCGCATTCACGAGGTTGAAGAACTCCTGGGCGATGGTGCGGTGGAGGCGGAGGCAGCCGTGGGTCCGGGGCATGGGCCACACCGCCCCCGCATGGAAGCCGTAGCCGCTCTTGAATTCGACCCACCACGGCATGGGATAGCCCACGTAGGTGTAGCCGGACGGCAGGCCGGAGCGTTTTCCGGGGATGATCTCGTCGCCTTTCACGTAGAATCCGTAGGTACCAGATCGTTTGCGGGGCAGCTTGTTGAAGGCGCGGAAGCTCCCCGTCGGGGTCGGGTCGCTCGGCGTGCCGATGGCGATGGCGGCGACGAAGCGGGGCTCCTCGCCCTCAAGGACATAGACGGCGCGGTTGCTCAGGCTCACTTTCACGCTGACGTTGGCGGGATTGGTCACGGTTCCGTAGCGCAAGGCCATGCTCGCGGGCTGTGTCGGAGCGACGGTTTTGCACGAAGTCTGAAGGACGGCGACGGAGAGAATGGCCGCTCCGGCCAGCAGGAGTCTGGCGGTCATGGGAACTCGGATGTTCATATGGGAGAAAGAAGGCTTGGAATGTACACCCAAAGCCAGCCGGAGGCGAACGGATGATGGAGGCTCTTGAGGGAAAATGAATTTTTTATCTCCTAATTGTTGACAAAAGTTAATATTCAGGTAGAATTACTTCGGTTACTTTCTCGGTAACTGTCTGTTTGTGTTTCGTGTTTCGGAGCCGCTCAGCCCTCGGGCTGAGCGGTTTCCGTTTTTTTTAAGGGCATCGCTTGGAAGCTGACGCGAATCCAGCGGCGGGGACTTGCCAAGTCCCCCATCCACTCAGACGACACAGGATTCACCGACGATCACGCCCACGGCAGCTTCCACTGTCCGGGGATGGCGATCTCGTAGTTTCCGTCCGGGCCGGGCTTCACCGGGGCCTCGGCGTTCATGTCGTATTCCTTCGGCATGATGGTGAAGTTCGAGTTCACGGCGTCGTCCCATTTCACCTCCTGGCCGCTGTAGGTGGCGAGGCGGCCGAGGGTGGAGGTGAAGGAGCTCTTCGCCCCGAAGTAGGCGTCGTTCTGGGCGAGGTTCTCGCGGATGCACTTGTGGAGATGGTCGTGCTCGACCTGGTAGGGGTTCGGGTCGCCGCCGTCGCGGGGGGCGCGGTGCTGCCACTTCACATTGCCCTTGAGGTCGGTGATGCGTCCCGAGGCCAGATGCAATATCCCTTCGGTTCCGTGGATTTCCTCGGCGATCTGCTGCCAAGTCCCTTTGATATGGCGGCACTGGCTGTTCATCACCGCCCCACCGAATTCTGCGCCGTAGCGGAACTCGACATAGTGGTGGTCGAAGATCTCGCCGACGCTGCGGGGCTCGGTGCCGGCCCTGCCGCCCATGCCTTGGGCGACGACGGGATGACCACCCATCACGGAATCGCCGCTGACGAACCAGTTCATCACGTCGATGTTGTGGACGTGCTGCTCGGAGATGTGGTCGCCGCAGAGCCAGTTGAAGTGGTACCAGTTCCTCATTTGGTACTCCATCTCGGTCCAGCCTGGCTGGCGCTCCACGATCCAAGGGCGCGTACCGTTCCACCAGACCTGCCCTCCGCGGACCTCGCCGATCAGCTTCTCCTCGTGGACTTTCTTGAAGGCTTCGAGGTAGACGTTTTGGTAGTGGCGCTGGAGGCCGACGACGACCTTCAGTTGCTTCGCGTCGGCTTGCTTGGCCGCTTCGATGACCTTGTTGAAGCCCCAGGCGTCGACGCAGACGGGCTTCTCCATGAAGACATGCTTGCCCTGCTGCACCGCGTATTCGAAATGGAGGGGACGGAAGCCGGGAGGGGTCGCGATGACGACAAGGTCGCTTTCGTCGATGACGCCTTTGTAGCCGTCGAATCCTGCATACTGGCGGCTCTTCGGCACGTCGATCTGAGACGACTTGCCGAGTTTCTCAAGCTGCTCTTGGACTTTGGGCAAGCCGGCGGCGCGATTCCCCCCCCCGTCGATCTTGTCTTGGAAGGCGTCGGCCACGGCGACCAGCTTCGCGCTGTCGCTCGCGGTGAGGTTCTGCACGATGGCGCCGGACCCGCGTCCGCCGAGGCCGATCAGGCCGACTTTGATCGCGTCGCTGCCGGCGACTTGGGCACAAAGCTCCACCGGGAGCGCGGCGGCGGCACTCGCCGTGGCGGCTCCGGCGATGAAGCGCCGACGGGAAATGGATGATTCTTCCTTCTGCTGAATGGGTTCGCTCATGATGGATGCTGGGGGTTCGGGATGAATGGCGGTTCTCGCCCGCAAGAAAGATCGGTAAGCCACGATACTAGCAAGCGCCTCGCGGAAGCGCAATCCCCATCCTCGCTCCGTACCCAGCTATTATCCGCCGCTTGACTCAGGCGAGGCGGCGGTTCGGATCAATGTCGCCGTCGAGAGGCGAGGGAGGGATGCCCACCTTCCGCCGGGCCGCCGCGGCGAAGGCGATCATGGCCGCGTTGTCGGTGGAGTAGGCGGGGTCGGCGACGAGGATCTCCAACCCGGCCTCTCTGCCCGCGCCGACGGCCCGCTCGCGGAGGCGGCGGTTGCAGCTCACCCCGCCGCTCACGGCGGCGAGGCGCAGGCCGGTGTGGCGACAGGCTTGAAGGAGCTTGGCGACGAGGACGTCGACGATGGTTTCCTCGAAAGAGGCGCAGAAGTCCGCGAGGAGCTGCCCTGAAGGAACTCCATCGAGCCGGTCGATCAGGTAGCGGGCCGAGGTCTTCAAGCCGCTGAAGCTGAAATCGAGGTCGCCGCTCCGGACCATGCTGCGGGGGAAGGGGAAGGCGTCGCGCCGTCCGGTAGCGGCGAGCTTCGCGATCTCGGGGCCGCCCGGATAGGGCAGGCCGAGCAGCTTCCCGACTTTGTCGAAGGCTTCGCCGGCGGCGTCGTCCTTGGTCGAGCCGAGCAAGCGGTAGTCCCCCACCCTGCGGACTTCGACGAGGAGGGTGTGTCCTCCGCTCACGACGAGGGCGATATGGGGTTCAATCTCACGCGGAGGGTTCAGGAAGGGCGAAAGAAGGTGCCCTTCCAGATGGTTGATGGAGTAGAAAGGTCGCGCCAGCCCGACCGCGACCGCTTTCGCCAAGGTGTCGCCGACGAGCAGGGAGCTGGCGAGGCCGGGGCCCGAGGTCGCGGCGACGAAAGCGATATCCCCCGGTGTGGTCCCGGCTCCGGCGAAGGCGGATTCGAGGAGGGGACGCAGGTCGAGGGTGTGGTTGCGCGAGGCGAGTTCGGGGACAACGCCTCCGTAGGGGGCGTGGAGGCGGACCTGCGAGGCGACGCGGCTGACGAGGGGCAGGCCGTCGGCGTCGGCGATCGCGACGGCGGTCTCGTCGCACGAAGTCTCGATCGCGAGGACGAGTTCCGCGCTCATCGCAGGGGGAAGAGGCCGCGACACGGTCACTGCGGCGACTCGGGCGTAGGGTCGGCGGGCTTCTCCTCGGGTGTTTCCGCAGGAGCAGGGTCGGGTTTCGGAGGGGCTTCCGCCTCCACCTCTTTCGCGGCCTCGTCCGTCGTCTCCCTCTTCGATTTTGACGCGGCCTCCGCCGGGGTCTTGGCGTAGACGAGCGCCCCCTTCATCGCATCGACGGCGCGGATCAGCTGGGGATCGGTGAAGGACTCGATTTTTTTCCGCTCCTCCGCTTCGAGGGTGTCGCGGGCGAACCACTGCGCGAGCTGCTGCTCCTGGGCCGGGGTGAGGGTCGCGACGATGTTCGGGATGACTCCGTTCTCATGGATGGTGCGATGGCTCGGAGTGTAGTATTTCGCCGTGGTCATGCGGATGGCCTTGCCGTCGCCGATGGGGATGATGGACTGCACCGACCCCTTCCCGAAGGTGGTCACGCCCACGACAATGCAGCGCTTCAGATCCTGGAGCGCCCCGGAGACGACCTCGGCCCCGCTCGCGGAGGAGTGGTTGACGAGCACGGCGAGGGGATAGTCGCGGTCGCGACGCTTCTTGTTAGCGCTGGTGCGGTAGACCTTGATCTCGCCCGAGCCGGGTTTGCCCTCGGTCGTGAGGACGACCGTGCCGGCTTTCACGAACTCGCCGCAGACGTCGATGGCGCTGCCGAGAAGGCCGCCGGGATTGTTGCGCATGTCGAGGACGAACGCGTCCATCCCCTCCTGCTCGAGCTTGTCGAGAGCGTCGGCCAGCTCCTCGGCGGTGGGTTCGCTGAACTGCAGGATGCGGGCGTAGCCCATGCGATAAGGCGCGGTGAGTTTCGGGTCGAGGATGCGGATGTCCTCGACCGAGGATTGCCGGATGACCTCCCGCTTCATCGAGAACTCGTGCAACTGCTGCGTCGCGGGGCGGCGGATCGTGAGGGTGATGGATTCGCCCGGCTTGCCCCGGAGCAAGTTCACGGCCTCGGCCATGCCCAACTCCTCGGTGAGCCGATTGTTGATTTTCAGAATCTGGTCGCCAGGGAGGATACCGACCCGCGCGGCGGGACCGTCCTCGCGCGCGGTCACGATGGTGAGGACGTCGTTCTTCGTCGAGATGGTGACCCCGATGCCCTCGTAGGTGCTGTCGGTGTGGCGCTTGAGCTGGTCGAAGACCTTCGGCTGCATGAACTGCGAATGCGGATCGAGGTCGGCGAGCATCCCTTGGAGGGCGCTGTTGATCAGCTTCTCGTAGGTGACTTTGTCGGCGTCGACGTAGCCCTGCCGGATCGTCTCGATCACCTCGGTGAAGAGCTCGATCTCCTTGAAGCCGGAATCCTCGGCCACGTCCTCCTGCGCGGAGGTCCGGGAGGGGAGGCCGAAGCAAAAAGCCGCTCCCGCGAAGAGAAGGGCAAGACCGAGGAATCGTTTCATCGGCGAACTTTCCTCCCGATCCGCCTCCTTTTCAAGACCGGTCTTCGTCGCCTGTCACAGCCAACCAAACCAGAGAACCGCTACGTAGACCGCTTTCGTGGCGAGATGGAGCCACTGGTCGATGGCGAAGGAGGTGCGACCCTCGCACTTCGCCCAGTCGATGGCCCAGTGGAGGACGAACTCCGCGAAGGCGAGTATTGGAGATCCGCTGATGAGCCAGACGAAGCCCGCGTGGATGAGGCAGTGAGCGCTCATCAGGTAGGCCCAGAGGTTCACCGGTCCGGGGCGACCGTCGGCCAAGGGCGGCGGCGGACTGTTCCGGTTCTTCCCGTGCGAGAGGAAATCGCCTTGGAGCGGGAAATCGGCGAAGGCGTGGCCAATGGCGAAGGCGAAGAGCAGGACGAGGGCCGCACACCACCCGTCCGGCGCGTCGAAAGGAAGAGTCTGGAACTGGGACATGCGGCGATGGAATTCACCGCCGGCGGCGGCGTTGCCTGGATGACTGAAGGATCGACCGGCTTGGGCCGGAGATTTCTAGAAGGAGTCGAGCATGGCCTCCCGGGCCATGGCGACCTTCTCGTTGGTTTTACGGAGGCGTTTGCTCAACTGGGTGGCGACATTCACGAGGAGACGGGCGGCTGTCCGAGGATGCGCCTCCAGATATTGCTCGAGCCTCGCCCGGTCGATGCGCCAAACTTCGGAGAAGGACTTGCTCACCACGCTGGCACTGGCCTGTCCGGGATCGAACATATTGATCTCCCCGACGGTGTTTCCCGCTTTCAACGTGCCCAAAAGAACGGGTCTCCCGGTCACCTCGGTCTGCACATGGAAAGTGCCCGAGACGATCATGAAGAGGGCGTCTTGGGTATCGCCCTCCTGAATCAGGGCCTCCCCGTCGGCAAGGGAGATGAACTCTCCAAAATTTCCGAGTTGAGTGCGCTCTTCGATGTCGAAGTCGGTCGCGAAGCCCATTTCGGGGAGGATGGCGTTGGACATGGGAACAGAGTGGAGGAGGTGGCCCGGCAAAGGCGGGATTCAATATTGCCCGCCCATCATCCCAGGCATTCCCGCCTGGCCTTCCCAAGAGGCTGGCATGTTGTGCGGCATGCTGCTGAGCTTTTCGCGCTCAGGCTTCTTCTGATCGCTGCCGCCGCCGAGCGTTTCGCAGGAGACCAGCGAAAGGGAGACGACGGCAAGGCAGAGGAGGCGCAGGAAGATCATGGCGGGGGAGGAGGAAGGAGGGGGAGCCTCCCGGCTCATTGGACGTTCTCGAAGATCACCTTGTCGCCCGGCTGGACTTCGATTCCCTTCACCGTCGAGTCGCCGGCGATGTCCGCAACCGTGACCATGTCCTCGAGGTTGACGATACGGAGCCGACCGATGCGGGAGTTGCCTCTCTTGACGAGCAGGGACGCGTCGGGGGAAACTCCGTGGGCACGACCGGCGTTGACCATCACGAAGCCCCATTCCTTGTTCACCGCGATCACCGTGGCGACGAGGCTGTTGAGGGAGAGACGCTGGGCGCGCTGCACTTGGAAGGCCTCCTCTTCCCTGACCTTGGCGACTTGGACCTGCTTCGCCTGCGCGGCAGCGCCTAGCTGGGTGTTGAGTTCCGTCTTCTTGTTCTGATGCTCGGTGAGGGCATCCTTCAAGCCTGTCAGGGTCGTCTGCAAGTCCTCCGCAGACTTGATGGTTCCATCAGGAAAAGCTCTTGCAACCACGAGGTCGATCTCCTTTTTCTCGATCGCGATCTTCTGGAGTTCGGCAGTCGCCGTTTCGAGATCGCGCTGGACCACGAGCAACTTGCGCTTCGACTCCTCGACGGCGGCGGCGGCTTGGTTGCGCGTGTCCTTCGCTTGCGTCTCCTTCGTCTCGGCGTCGGTCCGTTTCTGTTCCGCGTCGTTGATGTCGTTGTTCAGGGCCAAGACTTCAGCCTTCACTCCGGCGAGTTCCGTATTGATCTCGTCGTGCGTGGTTTTGTTGAGATATCCGACGACCGATGCGCCCAGCATGGCGATTCCGGCTAGGATCATGACAATTTTTTTCATCCTCTGCTAATGGGGTTGGGGTGGGTCTTTAGGTGGAACCTCGGCACAGCCAGAGTTTCCTCGACCGATTACTGCTGAAAGGGATCGGGGGGAGCTCCGGTGGCAGGCGCAGCACCGGGGGCCGGGGCGGCGGGAGGAGCGCCGAAGGGATCGGGGGGAGCTCCGGTGGTAGGCGCGGCACCGGGGGCCGGGGCGGCGGCAGGAGGAGCACCGAAGGGATCGGGCGCAGCCGGAGCAGCGGCGGGCGCGGCACCACCGTCCATGGCCCCTTCACCGAAGGGCGCGGAAGCAGCCGGCTCCGGCGCGGCACCGACAGCAGGGGCGGTCGCGGAGGCACCACCAACGGGGACCGAAGCCGGAACTGTCGCAGGGGTCTGCACCCGCACAGACTTCACCACAGTGTCGCCGACTTGGACGGACTGGCCCGGCGCGAGCGAACCGGGGACGATGTCGGCGGCGGACTCGGATGCCTCCACCGAAGTCACGAGGAGGCGGCAGATGGGCTGGCCCCGGCGGTAGACATCCAATTGGGAGCGGTTGACGACACCCTGGTCGAACCCTCCTGCAACGACGACGAAACCCCATTGGTTATAAGCCTTCACGATCTGGCTCTGGAATTCGCCGCGGATCACCCCGGCCTCTTGGTCGGCCCGCAGCGCATGGAGTTCGGCCGCGACTTTCTCAAGGCGGTCCCGCTCCACTTGGGCGGCGGCGACGGCTCCCTCGAGCTGGCTCACTTCGATTTCCGCCTCCTCGACTTGGGTTCGGATCTGGACCATCTCCTTCTGGATCGCCTCGATCTCGGAGACCCCCTTGATCAATTCCTTGGCTTTCTCAAGCTCGGTCTTGGAGGCTTCGAGGTTCGTCTGCTGCGCTTTCAGGTTGGATTCCACCTCGAAGAGCTTGGCGTCGGCGTCGATCTTCGCGGTCTGAAGGGTTTCGGCTTCCGTCGTCAGGGCGGCGATGGCCTGCTCCAGCTTCGCGACCTCCTCGCTTTTCTTGGTGAGCTCAGTTTTGCGAGACTCAAGGGTGTCCTTGACCGTCGTCTTTTCGACGATCAGTTGCTCAAGCGTGCCTTTGTTGTCCCAGGCAAGCCAAGCGGACCCCGCCAGAACCACGGATGCGATGACTAACAATACCTTCCACATGGGGTCTGCGTGTTTGAAGTGAACAAAATACAACGTGTTTCGGAGATCGAACCTAGCGAGGGGAGTTCCGAAAAACAACCCCAAAATTTTGATTCTTCCCCATATTGAAGAACTTTTCTTCGCAAGACAAGCACGATCTTCGCAGAAAAAAGGATTCCGCCCGCTTCCGAAAGGGGGTCAATCCCCCGTCCCGGCACCTCCGCGGAGCGCCGCGTATCGCACCAAGGCCTTGCGATAAGGGGAGCCAAGAGGGGGCAGATCACCCTTTCTCCCGAACCAGCCGCCGTCCCCGTCCGCTTCGTTGGGCGGGCGCCACGTCGCCGGGGCTTCATAGACGCGCAGCGTGACCCGGTAGCGGGTGATGGGGTAGTCGAAGCGGAAAAGCTCCCGCAAATCCGCCGCCGCCTCCGCGGGGATCTCCGGCAGACGCCACAGCCCGCGCCGCCGCGTCCCCTGCTCGCGGCAAAGGTAGACGCGTCCGCCCCGCTCGGCCAAGAGCACGCTTTCCTCCCTCGCGGTGGTCGCCGGCCCCTTCCTCTTCCGGGGATAGGCCCCCGTCTCCCCCTGCCGCCGGGCGGCGCAGACGCTTTCCACCGGGCAGTCGGGGCAGTCGGGGTTCGCCGGACGGCAAATCCGCTGCCCCAGCTCCATCAGCGCCGAATTGAAGAGCCTCGCCCCTTTTTCCGGCACAAGGAGCTCCGCCCAAGCCCAGAGCCGACGGAGTCCGCGAGGGGAGTCGATCTCCTCCTCGCAGACGAAGAGGCGAGCGAGGACCCGGCCCACGTTCCCGTCGACGATCGGCGCGCGACGGTCGAAGGCGAAGCTCAGCACCGCCCCCGCCGTGTAGCGGCCCACCCCGGGGAGCGCGAGGATCACTTCGGGATCCTCGGGGAGGCGGCCTCCGAATTCCTCGCAGATCTGCCGCGCCGCCTTTTGCAGATTGCGGGCGCGGTTGTAGTAGCCGAGCCCCTCCCAAGCCTTCAGCACTTCCTCCTCCGAGGCCCTGGCGAGCGAGGCCCAGTCCGGGAAGCGCCGCATCCAACGCTCGTAGTAGCCGCGCCCCAGCACTGTCGCGATTTGCGTCTGCTGCAGCATCGCCTCCGAAACGAGGACAGCGTAGGGATCTCGCGTCCTCCGCCAAGGATAGTCCCGCCCCCCGGCGCGGAACCACTCGACGAGCAAGCTTCGGAAGGCCGCGATCCCTTCGCCCCCGCCCAGGATTCCATCGACGATTTCCGCGTCCTCTTCGCCCATCGCTCCTCCGCTTTCGCGGTGGCCCCACCATACTCGCGACCTTGCGAAGGGAAGCGGCAAAATGCGATTATCCGACGATTCTCCCCCCGCCCGGCATGAAATCGGCTTTCCCTCCGGGACAAAAGGCCGGGACCGCCGGGCCGCCGCCCTTTCGGAAAAAATGACGAACCCTTTCCAAAGCCGGTTGCCAAAACGCGGAAGCCTCTCAGATTAAAAATATCAGAAACCCTAGCACCGCACCCATGGCCACCATCACCAAGCGAGATCTCGTCATCCGTATCAGCAACGAGACCGGACTGACCCAGCAGGAGGTATTCAATGTCGTGCAGTCCCTCATCGAGAAGGTAACCTCGAGCCTGGCCTCCAACGACGATGTCGTCCTGCGGAATTTCGGCGCCTTCCAAGTCACCAAGACCAAGCCGAAGATCGGGCGCAATCCCAACAAGCCCGATGCCGCCGTGCCCATTCCCGCCCGCGCCGTCGTCAAGTTCAAGCCCGGCAAGGAGCTGAAGGAGCGCGTCGCCAAGGTCCTGCCCGAACTCTGAGCAGGAGAACCCGCAGCGAAGTTCGCGGGAACTTCGGCGGGCGTCGTACGGAGCGCCGGGTGGAACCGAAAACAGGGGATTCCTCCCTTCCGGTCACGCCTCCGCGCCGCATCCTTTTCCCTTGCGGCGTCGCGCCCGGTGACTTACAAATGGCGCTCTTTTCGCGGAACCCCGGATTCGGGTTCCTTCATCCGACCTCACCTCCGCCACCGACAGCCATGGCCAAGAAAACCGTCACGAAGAAACTCCCTCCGAAAAAAGCGGGTACGCAGACGAAAAAAACTGCCGCGAAAAAGGCCCCGGTGAAGAAAGCCGCCTCCAAACCGGCCCCCAAGAAGGCCGCTCCGCCCAAAAAAGCGGCCCCGAAAGCGCCCGCGAAGAAAGCCGCAGCCAAGGCCCCCGTCAAAAAAGCCGTCGCCAAGCCCGCCACGAAAAAAGCCCCGGTGAAAAAGGCCGCCGCCGCGACCAAGAAAACGAAGCCGGCACCCGCCGCCAAGAAGCCGGTCGCGAAAAAGGCCCCGGTGAAGAAAGCCGCCCCCAAACCGGCTCCCAAGAAACCCGCGCCCGCCAAAAAAGCCGCCCCGTCCAAAAAGGCGGCTCCGAAAGCCCCCGTGAAGAAAACCGCGGCCAAAGCTCCCGTCAAAAAAGTCGCCGCCAAGCCCGCCGCGAAAAAGGCCGCCCCCAAGGCACCAGCCAAGCCCGCCCCCGTGGCGAAAAAACCCTCCGTGGCCAAGCCCGAGCCCAAAAAACCGGCTCCGGCGAAGCCGACCCCTCCCCTTTCCCAACCCAAGGCCGCCGTCAAGCCCGAGCCCGCGAAAGCGGCAAGCTCGAAACCCGAATCCGCGAAAACGGCACCGAAGTCTTCCGCACTCGTGAAAATCCCTCCTAAAAAACGCCTTCCCGTCAAACGACGCCCCCTCTTCGCCCATCTCGCCAACCACGCCCCCGTCGTCCCCACCCCCGCCGCCACGGAAAAGCCCAAGAAGCTCTCCCCCGCCTTTCTGAAAGCGCAGCGCCAGCGGCTCCTCGACCTGCGCGACTCCCTCCTCGACCAGATGTCCGGGGTCGCCCGCGACTCCCTCGGACGCGGCGAGGACTCCAGCGATTCCTCCGCCTTCGGCATGCACCAGGCCGACGCCGGCAGCGACGCCTACGACCGCGACTTCGCCCTCAACATCCTCTCGCAGGAGCAGAACGCCCTCTACGAGATCGAGGAGGCCCTCCTCCGCATCGACAGCGGCGAATACGGAGTCTGCCAAGGCTCCGGCGAGCTGATCCCCCAAGCCCGGCTCGAAGCCATCCCCTTCGCTCGCTGCACCGTCGAATACCAGGAGAGGTTGGACCAGGAGCAGACCCCCGGAAACTTCCGCGCCCCCGTCACTTCCCTCTTCGGTCTGGAGGAGAAGGAAGTCGCAAAACCCACCGACGAGGAAGAGGATTGAAATTATCGGTTGAGATTCCTGGGCGATGCCCTACATTCCCCGCCCTCGCGAAACACACCACCACTCCCAGCCATGCCCAGAGAAGTCATCATTCTTGAATGCACCGAGGCGAAGGCGGAAGGCGCCCGTCCTTCCATCTACCCGACCACACGCAACAAAAAGAGCCTGCGCACCCCCGGTCGCTTGGAGAAGGTGAAGTTCAATCCCTACCTCAAGCGCCGCACCCTCCATCGCGAGAAGCGCTGATCCCCACCCCCCTTACGCCATGGGTCCGAAAACCGAACAGAGAGCCATCAACCTCCGCCGCGCCAACCGGCGCATGCCCCGCCGCCGTTTCGACATCCCGGCGGAGAAGGTCAGCTACCTCAATCCCGAATACCTCAGGAACTTCACGACCGAGTCCGGCAAGATCTACGCCCGCCGCACCACCGGGCTCTCCGCCAAACTCCATCGCAAGATCACCCGCGAGATCAAGCGCGCCCGCGCCCTGAACCTCCTCTGATCCCGCGCAGTCCGCGCAACGACAATCATTGCCGACAGGGTCAGGTCCACCACCTGACCCTGTTTTGTTTCGACCCCGCTCGTTCCTCTTTCCGTATGGAGGCTTGAAGACTGCGAGCAACAGACCGTCAACTGCTCCGCCAAAGCACATGAGCGCGGCGCTTCAACGAGATCAAGCATCCGCGCTTGCGAAAAGCAATCCGAGCCAAGCGTTGGCAAAGACCAGAGCGATCTCCGATTCTTGGTTCCGTGCTCAAGCTTTGTCTTGGGTCGCCAGATTCACAGATGGAGATCCGCTGCCGATAGCGAGGCAAGCCGCGAAGGCCGCCTCGGAATGTGAGGATCACTACAAACGCTCTTCCGTCCGGGCATGGGAAATAGCCGCGTTGGCTGAGCGGAATTTCAAATCGGAAGCGAAGAGGTCATTGAATGAGGCCGTCCAAGTCGCCAGAGGCGTTCAACCCTGCTCATCACGAAGCGAAGCGCTCTTTCTGCTGTTCCAATCCGCGTTTGCCATCGCCGCCACCGAGGCCGATATCGTCAGGGAGATTTTGATCCAGTCATGTCCGATCAAAGAGCATTGGAGGTGCGCGAGGGTCGTCCATGATGCCACCAAGATTCAGAATGGAGAAATCACCCCAAGAGCGTTCTTTTGGTAACCTTGACGCCCACCATCCACCCTCCGCCGGGCTCGAACGAGTGGAAACGGACGAAACGTGGCGGCGCGCGGCCTTCCCCGCCTGCCGCGGTCGCGTCTTCCTCGCCCACGCCGCGGTCGCTCCGGTGCCGCAGGTCGCGGTCGAGGCGATGGACGCCTTCAATGCCACCTCATCCACGGGCGAACTCGACTACGGCGAAGTCTTCTTGAAACGCATGGACCGGGTCCGGGGCTCGGCGGCGCGGCTCTTCGGCAGTGCGCCCGAGGAAATCGCCCTGCTCGGCCCGACCAGCCTCGGTCTCAGCCTCGTCGCCAACGGGCTCGACTGGCGGCCGGGCGACGAAGTCGTGACCTACCTCGACGACTACCCGGCCAACGTCTATCCGTGGAAGCAGCTTGAGCGGCTCGGCGTGCGCATCGTCTATCTGCGGCCCCGCGCCATCGGCGAGATCACCCCGGAGCTGGTCCACGACGCGATCACCCCGAGAACGCGGCTCCTCGCCCTCGCCTCCTGCCACTTCCTGAGCGGCTACCGGCTCGATGTCGCTGCCGTCGGGGCCGCCGCGCGGGAGGCGGGCGTCCTCTTCTGCCTCGACGCGATCCAGACGGCGGGAGCCTTCCCGACGCCCGCGAGCGAGGTCGATTTCCTCAGCGCCGACTCGCACAAGTGGATGCTCGGCCCCTCCGCCGCCGGGGTCGTCTATGTCGCGAAAGAGCGGCAGGAGCTGCTCCGCCCCAGCCTCTACGGAGCTTGGAACGTGGCCTCGCCGAACTTCATCGCCCGCGACGAGATCCGTTTCGAGCCGGGCGCTCGCCGCTACGAACCCGGCGTGCTGAACGCTTCGGGCCTGCTCGGGATGGAGGCCTCCATCGACCTGCTCACGGGTGTCGGGATCAAGCGGATCGCGGCGAGGCTCCTCGAACTGAAGACCCATCTCTGCGGAGGGCTCGACCGCCTCGGTCTGCAAATCGTCGGCCCGCGCGAGGGAGGCGCGGCCTCCGGCATCACCTCCTGCACCGACTCGCAGCGCCCCGCCCATGTCGGAGAACTCTACGCCGCGCTCGGGAAAGCCGGAATCACCACCAGCTTCCGCCACGACCGCGAAGGCCGACCCCACCTGCGTTTCAGCCCCCATTTCTACAATACCCACGCCGAAATCGAGCGAACCCTGCGGGTCTTGGCCGAGGCGGGCGCTTGACAAAGGGCGGTGATCGTCTTCCGTGGCCCGTTTTTTTACTGGAAACCGGAGCGGTTCTAGGTCACGATTCCCGCCCCGGGTCCGCTTCGCCGGATCCGCCCGCCGCAACTGCATTTCACCCTAAACCGAGAGGCCCTACCGCCGTGGACTTCAGAGACATCAAACGCATCGTCGAGCTCATGGACCAGCATGGGCTCTCCGTCTTCAAGCTGGAGCAGGACGAGACCAAGCTGGAACTCAAGAAGGGCGGCGACCTCGACGTCAAGGCCATCCAGAGTTGGCTCGCCTCGGCCCCCGCCCCGGCCTTCGCGCCCGCCCACGCCGCAGCCGCTCCAGCGGCGGGCGGAAGTTCCGCCGCCCCTCCCGCCGACGGGGCGCTGCCCGCGAACGTCAAGGAGATCCATTCCCCCATGGTCGGCACCTTCTACTCCGCCTCCTCGCCCGAATCCGAGACCTTCGTGAAGATCGGCTCCAAGATCTCCGCCGACAGCACCGTCTGCATCATCGAGGCGATGAAGGTGATGAACGAGATCAAGGCCGATATTTCCGGCGAGATCGTCGAAATCCTCGTCGAAAACGGCACCGCCGTGCAATACGGCGAACCCCTCTTCCGGGTGAAGACCGCCTGAATTTCCCCACGCCTTCCCCCGTTCCGGGAAAAGGGCGAGCGACCCCGCCATGTTCAAGAACATCCTCGTAGCCAACCGCGGCGAAATCGCCCTGCGCGTCATCCGCGCCGCCAAAGAGCTGGGCGTCCGCACCACTGCGGTCTACTCCGAGGCCGACGTGGACTCGATGCACGTCCACCTCGCCGACGACGCCATCTGCATCGGCCCCGCGAAGAGCGCGGACTCCTACCTGAAGATGGAGGCCATCCTCTCCGCCGCCGAGATCGCCAACGTCGACGCGATCCACCCCGGCTACGGCTTCCTTTCCGAAAACCCGCGCTTCGCCGAGCTCTGCGAGAGCTGCAACGTGAAGTTCATCGGCCCCTCCGCCCAAGTCATCAGCCTGATGGGCGACAAGAACCAGGCGCGCGCCACCGCCACCAAATACGGCGTGCCCGTGACCCCCGGCTCCGACGGCATCGTCGAGACCGAGGCCGAGGCTCTGAAAGTGGCGGAGCAGATCGGCTTTCCCGTGATGATCAAGGCCTCGGCCGGCGGCGGCGGCCGGGGGATGCGCCCCGCCCTGAACAAGGCCAGCTTCGTCACCGCCTTCCATGCCGCCCGCACCGAAGCCCAGGCCTGCTTCGGCACCCCCGACGTCTACATCGAGCGCCTCGTCCAGAACCCCCACCACGTCGAATTCCAGATCGTGGCCGACAGCCATGGCAACGTGAAGGAGCTCGGCGAGCGTGACTGCTCCATGCAGCGCCGCAACCAGAAGATCATCGAGGAGACCCCCTCGCCCCTCCTCTCCCCCGAGCTGCGCCGCCGCATGGCCGAGGCCTCCGAAGCCCTCGTGAGGAACATCGGCTACGAGAACTGCGGGACCATCGAATACCTCGTCGACGACCAGGAGAACTTCTACTTCATGGAGATGAACACCCGCATCCAGGTGGAGCATCCCATCACCGAGGAAGTGCGCGGCTGCGACCTCATCAAGGAGCAGATCCGCATCGCCGCGGGCGAGCCGCTCTCCGTCCACGTCGTCGAGAGCCGGCCGCGCGGCCACTCCATCGAATGCCGCATCAACGCCGAGGATCCCTACAACAACTTCGCGCCCAGCCCCGGCAAGATCAATCTCTTCTACGCCCCTGGCGGGCGCGGCGTGCGCGTCGACACCCACGTCTACAGCGGCTACGAAGTGCCGCCGCACTACGACTCGATGATCGCCAAGCTCATCGTCACCGGGGCGACCCGCGAGATCGCCATCGCCCGGATGCTGCGTTCGCTGAAGGAATTCGTCGTGCGGGGGATCAAGACGACGATCCCTTTCCAGGCCTCCATCTTGGAGCACAGCGCCTTCCGCAACGGCGACTACAACATCGGCTGGGTCGAGACCTTCCTCGCCTCGCAGCCGACCCCGCCCGAACTGCCTTATTTCATGTCGGAGGAGTGATCCGGCCTCAGGGCGGAACGTGGAACAACGCGCCAGCGCTGTAGCCGAGGCCACTGGCCTCGGTCGAGCGTCAATGGGGCGTCCAATTGCCCACGCGTCGTCGGTGCTTTGGAGTGCGGCGGCATGACGCCGCTTTCCCAGAGGGGCGACATGTCGCCCCGGAACAAAGCGCGGACATGTCCGCGCACTCCAAGTCTTGCCGCATCGACCTCCCCATCATCCTTGCTGGAACGGACCCATGCCGAAACGGAATCAAAGCAGCACATCATAAGGCCGCTCGCCGGTCTTGTCGTGGAAGCCGACGAAGGCTTGGTTCACGACCTTGTAGCCGCCGGGGGTCGGGTAGTCGCCGGTGAAATACCAGTCGCCGTGGTTCACGGGGATGGCGTCCCGCAAGCCTGCCACGGTCTGGAAGACGACTTCGACCTCGCCCTTCCAAGGGATGTCCTCGGGGGTGACGAGACAGCTCACTTCGGCGGAGAGTTCCTCCTCGGTGAAGGGTTCGTAGATCGCCTTGACCGGGTTGCCCATCTCCTCGACCGGCTTTTTCAACTCCTCGCGGCAGCGGTAGTAGACGTCGGTGATGCGGTTGTGCATGCCGTGGCGCTCCAGCAGGTTGATCGCCGCCTTGAAGACGATGAATTTGCCCAGCTCGGACATGTCGATGCCGTAGCAGTCGGGGTAGCGGATCTGCGGGGCGGTCGAGGCGATGACGATCTTCTTCGGGTTCAGGCGCGAGAGGATCTTGATGATGGAGTCCTTCAACGTCGTCCCGCGCACGATGGAGTCGTCGAGGACGACGAGGGTCTCGCCGGGCGCGATCTGGCCGTAGGTGACGTCGTAAACGTGCGAGACCATCTGGTCGCGGCCCTTCTCCTGCGCGATGAAGGTGCGCAGCTTGATGTCCTTGTGCGCGATCTTCTCGCCGCGCGGCCAGCTTTTCAGCACGAGCTTGTCGAGGGTGGCCTCGTCGAGCTCGCCCGCCTGCGCCTTGGCGAGGATCTCCCCCTTGACCTGATCGCGGCGCAGGATGCGCAGGCCGTGCATCAGCCCGTAGTAGGCGATCTCGGCGGTGTTGGGGATAAAGCTGAAGACGGTCTTGTCGAAGTCCTCGTCGATGCGGCTGACGATCTGCGGCACGAGGTTCGAGCCGAGCCGCATTCGCTCGCGGTAGATGTCGGGATCGTTGCCCCGCGAGAAGTAGATGCGCTCGAAGGAGCAGGGGCGCTGCTCGCGCGGCTCGGTGTAGGGCGAGACGTCGAAGCCTCCGCCGCGTTTCATCACCGCGACGTGGGCGCGGGGCAGCTCCCGGATCTGGGAGACCTCGGCGTTGAAGACGGTCATCAGGGGGACGCGCTCGCTCGCGAAGGCGATGACCTCGTCGTCCTCGTAGTAGAAGCAGGGCCGGATGCCGTTGGGATCGCGCAGGACGAAGGCGTCGCCGTTCCCCACCGCGCCCGCGATGGTGTAGCCGCCGTCCCAGATCTCGGCGCATTTGTTCAGGATGCGGACGAGGTCGAGTTCGTCGGAGATGATGCCGGGGATGTCGGGACCGGGCGTGCCCTTGTCGCGCTCGCGGCGGAAGATGGCGTCGTGGGCCTCGTCGAGGTGGTAGCCGATCTCCTCAAGAACGGTCTGGGTGTCGGTGTCGAAGACGGGGTGCTGTCCGCGACCGATGAGGTGGTGGTTCAGATCGCGGGCGTTCGTCATGTTGAAGTTGCCCGCCACCATGAGGGTCTTCGTCGGATAGTTCGTCCGTCGCACATAGGGATGGCATCCGCCGCTGCCGAAGGTGCCCGAGGTGCCGTAGCGGAGGTGGCCGAGGAGGACCTCGCCGCCGAAGTCGAAGTTGGCCTTGAAGGAAACGGGATCCTTCGGATCGAGCCGCTTTTTCCGCTCCAGCTTTCCGAGGCGGCGGAGCTGATTCTCCATCACGCCGATGAGCGAGTCGCGGTCGGCGCTGCGCTCGCGGAAGAGATAGGGCTGGCCGAGGGGCATGTCGAGTTTCACGCAGCCGATGCCCACACCGTCTTGGCCGCGGTTGTGCTGCTTCTCCATCAGCAGGTAGAGCCGCTGGAAGCCCCACAAGCAGGTCTTGTAGCGCTGCAAGTAGTAGCCCAAGTCCTGTTTCAACCGGACGAAGGCGATGCCGCATTCGTGCTGGAGGGGGTCGCTCATGGTAGGGATGGTCTGCGGCGGGCACCTCTTACAGGCCCATGCGGGAATTGTGAAAAAGCGTCGCGAAGAGAGGGGTGGACGGCATCTCTTGGTTATCCATTTTTCTTTTGGTAGGCGAGGAAATCATCGAAAATCTTTGATACATCCTTCAAAGGCTTCTTCTCCAAGGGGCTTTCATCTGAAAAATCCCTTGTCTCGATGAATCCCACATGGGTCTCGACATCGTATTCACCCAAGGCTTGGTCGAGCATGAGAAAGGTAATGCCCTGATACGTTTCTTGACGCTCCGGTTGATACCCGCGAATGTAGAATGTAATTCCAGCCTTGTCCCCATCCGGCTCTATGGTGCAAAACGCATCATCCGCCTTTACGCTGACATTATTGAATTCAATATCCATCGGCGTCCGACGGGGGCGAAACTTGATCCATATCCAGCGCTCCAGTAGCGGAGCTACAGCATACAGACTCTCAACCGCAGGAAAAGCATCCTTGATCCCGTCTGCACTGATAACGAACTCCCGCTTTCCCTCTGTGACGGGTCCGAACTCAAAAGTCAGAGACGGATGGATTTTATTCATCTCCGCAGCGAGACGGTCGAAGATTCTTTCCTGATCTTTTTCAAAATGAAATAGGGCGCTGTCGTTTTTTCGGAACCAGCCCCAAAAATTCTCCTCGGGGGTCGCTTTTGGTTTGCAGCCGAACAGGGAAAATGCCATGAGCGTCAAGGCAAGATATCAAATTAACTTCATTCCGGTTAGGAATTAGCGACCGTCACCTTCACCTCTCCCGAATCCGTGATCGTTCCGATGCTCCGCGCCCCCGGATGGAAGGCGGCGGCGGCTTCGGCTTGCCCGGCGGGGACGATGGCGACCCAGCCCCAGCCCATGTTGAAGGTGTTCACGGCCTCGGCGTCCTCGACGAAGGCGAGCACCTTGCCAACGGCACCGAGATTCCAGCGCGGGATCGTGATATCGGCCCCCTTCACGCCGAGGAGGCGCTCGAGGTTCTCGGGCAAGCCGCCGCCAGTGATGTGGGCCATGGCCTTGATATCGATCTGGTGCTCCTTCAACCCGGCGACGACGTCGTGGTAGAGGCGCGTCGGAGCGAGGAAGGACTCCCATTCGCTGGCGTCGATCAGGCTGGGATTGGCCTTCAGGATGCGGCGGATCAGGCTCCAACCATTCGCGTGGAAGCCGTCCGAAGGATAGCCGACGAGAACATCGCCCACGGCGATGCGGGTGGGATCGACGAGCGCGGACTTCTCCGCCGCGCCGACGCAGAAGCCGCTCAGCTCGATGATGCCGTCGGGCACGATGCCCGGCATCTCGGCGGTCTCGCCGCCGGCGAGGATGCAGTCGCAGCTCTCCAGATGCTCGGCCATGCCCGCGATGAGGCGCTTGATCCGGGTCTTGTCGATGCGCCCGATGCCGACGTAGTCGAGGAACATCAGGGGATCGCCTCCGGTGGTGAGGATGTCGTTCACGTTCATCGCGACGAGATCCTTACCCGCGATTTCGAGGAAGTCGTGTTCGAGGAGGAGCTCCAGCTTCGTTCCGACGCCGTCGCAGCCGGTCATGATGACGGGCTCCTTGTAGCGGCTGAGGTCGTAGGTCGCCGCAAAGAGTCCGAAGGCCCCCATCAGGGAGCGCCGCCCCTCGGTGCGGCGGCGCAGCTCGCCGATGTCGCCGACGAGCGAGGCCGCCTCCTTGATATCGACGCCGGAGGCTTTGTAGGTGAATTCGCTGCTCATAGGAAAAGAGGGGTTGTAGGGGCTTGCTTCACTCCTTACCCGCGAAAATCTGCGGACATCCGTGGTCATCTGCGTGAAAAAGAATTTGAAACGCGAATGGCCGCGAATCTCCACGAATGGCCGCAAATGAAGAAGGCTTTGAAATCATGAAGATAAAAACCAGTGTCGTCTTGAAGTCTTCCTGCACCTGCTCGAATTCGCGTCAATTTGCGGAGATTTGCGGCCATTCGCGTTAAAACATTTGGAACACAGATTTTCGCGGATGCCCGCAGATGACCGCAGATAAAGAGTTCATCAGGAATCGGAATCCGCCTCCACAATCGCTTGATAAAGAGACCGGAACAACCAATACCCGCTGCCCCACTCGCCCTCCTCCGGCCCCGTCCAATCGGGGTCGTAGTGGTCGCGCTTGCGCAGGAACCGTTCGGGGTGGGGCATCAGGCCGAAGACGCGGCCGCTTTCGTCCTGCAATCCGGCGATGCGGCCGAAGCTGCCGTTCACGTCATCGGCATAGACGAGGGCCGCCGCGCCACCTTTCACGTAGGCTTCGGCTTCCTCGGGCGTCTTCGTGACGAGACGCCCCTCGGCGTGGGCGATGGGCAGTTCGAACTCCTCGGGCAGTTGCGCGAGGAAGGGGCTGTCCGGGGCGAGCTTCCTCAGCTTCACCCACTGGCATTGGAAGCGGCCGCTGGCGTTCTCGACGAGGCTGCCGGAGGGAAGCAGGTCGAGCTGGGTCAGGATCTGGAAGCCGTTGCAGATGCCGAGGAGGTAGCCGCCGTTGTCGCGGAAGTCCTGCAAGGTCGCGCCGATCTTCTGCTCGGTGACGAGGCTGGCGATGCGGCCGGACATGACGTAGTCGCCGTAGCTGAATCCCCCTGACAGAACCACCAGACTGACGCCGACGAGCTTCTCCGGCTTCAGGGCGGAGACGGGGAGGACTTCCGTGACGAAGCCGACCGCCTCGAGGGCGCGGGCGGTCTCGGCGTCGCAGTTCGTGCCGGGGAACTTCAGTAGTAGCGCGCAAGGCCGGTCTTCCATAGCGTTTTGAGGTCGGAGAGGGCTTCGTCGAGGAGGATTTCCTTGCCCCACTCGACGCGGAGGTTGGCGTGGGAGGAGGTGGCGCGCCCGAGCGCGGCGAAGGGCAGGCCGTCGAAGAGGTCGGCGACCTTGGCGAGATGCTCGGGGGCGACCTCGATGACGAGACGGGAAGGCGATTCGCCGAAGAGCATCGCGGCCTTCGAGGCATCGTCGTCCATGGGCAGGGAGCAGAGGTCGATCTCCAGCCCGGCCTTGCCGGAGAAGGCCATCTCCGCGAGGGCCGTGGCGAGACCGCCCTCGCCCACGTCGTGGGTCGAGCGGATGTAGCCTTTCTTCAAGGCCTCGTGGTATTGGCGGTAGCAGGACAGCGCCTCCTCGGTGCGGGTCGCGGGGACGGGGGCGTTTTCCAACCCGTGCCGCCGCGCAAAGACGGAGCCGCCGAGGTCGGCGGAGGTGTGGCCGATGATGGCGAGGAGGCTGTCGGTCCTGCGCAGGGACGCGCCGGTGACGTGGCCTTCCTCCTCGACGATGCCCATGCCGCTAACGAGCAGGGTCACGGGGATGGAGACGGGGCCTTCCTTGGTCTGGAAGTAGTTGTAGAAGGAGTCCTTCCCGGAGACGAAGGGCGTGCCGTAGATCTCGGCGGTCGCGGCGATGCCCTTGACCGTCTCGACGAGCGCGCCCAGCTCCTCCTCGGCGTCGGGGTTGCCCATGCAGAAGTTGTCGAGGATGGCGATGCGCTCGGGATCGGCTCCGGCGGCGACGAGCTGGCGCACGCATTCATCGACGCAGGCCGCGCCCATGGCGTAGGGATCGGTCTTGCCCCATTCGGGGAGCAGGGCGACGGACATGGCCATGAGGCGTCGGCTCCCCTCGATGCGGAGGACGGAGGCGTCCTGCGGCGCGTCGCCCGAGGCCCCGGCGAGGGGTTTCAGGACGGTGTTGCCCTGCACCTCGTGGTCGTATTCGCGGATGACGGGTTCACGCGAGACGATGGCGAAGTCGGTGAAGAGGTCGCGCAGGGCCTGCCCCGGATTCGTCAGGACGGGCGGCTCGACCGGGGCGGTCTTCTTCGTCCAGCGGGCCTTGAGATGCCGCGTCGGCGCGTCGTGCAGCTTGGTGCAGTCGAGCTCGCAGACGGTACGCCCGTGGTGGGTCACCTTGAGGATGCCGGAGCCGTCGGCCTCGCCGAGTTCGGTCAGTTCGGTCTCGTAGAGATCGGCGAGCTTGCGCAGTTCGGGCAGGGAGGACTCCTTCACCGCGAGGACCATGCGCTCCTGACTCTCGCTGATGAAGATCTCCCAGCTCACGAGGCCGGGCTCCTTCAGCTTCACTTGGTCGAGGTCGATGGTGCCGCCGCATTCCTCCAGCATCTCGCCGGCGGCGCTGGAGAAGCCGCCCGCGCCGCAGTCGGTGATGAACTCGATCAGGCCCTTGGCCCGCGCCGCGAGGACGAAGTCGGCGGCCTTCTTCTCCTCGATGGGGTTGCCGATCTGCACGGCCTGCTGGTCCGACTCGTGGCTCTCGGTGTCGAGGGCTGCGGAGGAGAAAGTCGCCCCGTGCAGGCCATCGCGACCCGTGCGTCCGCCCACGGCGACCACCTTCATGCCGGGCTCGATCTTCTTCTCGATGTCCTTGATCGGAATGACCCCGGCGGTGCCGCAGAAGACGAGGGGATTGTAGATGTAGGAATCGTCGAACTGGATCGCCCCGCTGATCGTGGGGATGCCCATGCGGTTGCCGTAGTCGCGCACTCCACGGACGACCCCGCGCATCACGCCGAGGGGATGGATGACGTCGTCGGCCTTGATCTGGTCCGCCGTGGTGTCGGGCGCACCGAAGCAGAAGACGTCGAGCGAGCCGATCGGTTTGGCCCCTTTCCCCGCCCCGAGGATGTCGCGGATGACCCCGCCGAGGCCGGTGTTCGCCCCGGCGTAGGGCTCGATGGCGCTGGGGTGGTTGTGGGTCTCGGCCTTGAGGCAGACGGCGAGCTCGTCGTCGAGCTGGATGAATCCCGCGTTGTCGTGGAAGGCGGAAAGGACGAAGCCGGGTTTGCGGTCGAAGATGCGCTGCGACACGTCGCGGATGTAGGTCTTGAAGAGCGAGTCCACCGTCTCGGTCCCGCCTTCGCCCTCGTGCTCGATGGTCGCGCCGAAGATGCGGTGTTTGCAGTGCTCGCTCCAAGTCTGGGCGATGACCTCGAGCTCGACGTCGGTCGGCTCGCGCTCCCATTCGCGGTAGATCGCTTGGATCGCGAGCATGTCCTCGCGCGAGAGCGAGAGCTTCATGAACTGGCTCAGCTCCACCAGCGCGTCGCCCTCGAGGTCCGAGATCTTGAGGACGCGGTAGTGGTCGGCCGGCGCCTCGGCGATGCGTTCGAGGGGATTCAAAGTCGCGGGGTCAGACATGGCCGGGGAGGACGTTCCATTGGTGGATCGCGGCGTTGCAGAGGTCGCGGACGAAGCGGTCCGACTCGTCGCCTTTGCCGCCGAAAAGGTAGATGCGCTGGCGGATGCGGAGCTCCTTCAACTCGAAACCGGGCTCGGGGATGCCGCGGTGGTAGTTCAGGATCGCCTCCTTCTCGAGGTCGAGGGCGCCGGGCTTCATCCCGTAGTCGAGGGCGAAGGAGAACCCGTCCAAGGCCGGCTCCTCGCCCGAATGCAGCTCCTGACTGATCTCGTCGAGGAGGGTCTTTCGGACGAAGGCCTCCAAGGCGGCCTTGTCGCCCTCGAATTCGATTTCGTAGCGGCGCGTGCGGCGGTAGGTGGGGGCCTCCGCGAGCGGCTCGTAGAGGAGGCCGTTCGCGTCCCCCGCCTCGATGAAGCGGTCGCTGATTTCGTAGATCTCCCGCATGGTGGACGAGGGGTTCTTGCCGTGGGTCGGCTTCCCCCTTCCCTATGCCGGATTCGTGTCGAGTCAACCGGCCACGAGGGCTAAATCCCGTTTATTTTCCGCAGCTCCCCGAGCGCCCCGTTCCTCGTGGAAGGCCAGCTCCTCGCGTCTCACTCAGAGCGCTCGCATTTCCCACCTGCGAGAGTGGGAGAACCTGTGCCCTGAATCCGCATTTTTGGGAAACCCCTGATTCCCCCCCTAAAGAGGTTGACGAAACGGAGCGTGTCAGGCCATTTTTCTGCGTGGTAGCCCCAATCGCCCCCACCCCGTCCAAGGACAGCGAGGGATGGACAGGCTTGAAAAGAGAATTCTAGCAGCAACGTCTTGCATGGAACCCCCGCCATTCCGCATCCGCATGAGAACGACCGCCGCCGCCCTTGCCTCGATCCTCGCTTTCTGCCTGCTGCCTTCATCGGACGCCTCCGAGAGGGTCGCCTTGGTGGTCGGCAACGACGCTTATCGGCACGCGCCGAAGCTGCGCAACGCGGTGGCCGACTCGCGGCTGGTGGCGACGGTGCTCAAGGAGGCGGGCTTCGAGGTCATCGCGCTGGAGGACGCGGGGGTCGAGGCATTCTACGAGGGGCTGGAGAGGATGAAGACGCTGTCGGGCCGGGCGCGGGTGGGGCTGGTCTATTTCGCGGGCCACGGGATGGAGGTGGAGGGCAGGAACTACCTGCTGCCGGTGGACGCGGAGCTGAGCACCTCCGCGCAGTTGCGCACCCAAGCGGTGTCCTTGGACGCGGTGCTGGAGGAACTGGCCGCGACGCGGCTTCCGGCGAAGCTGGCGATCTTGGACTGCTGCCGGGACAATCCCTTGAGCCGCAGTTGGCTGGGGTCGCGCAGTTCAGGAGGTGGCTTGGGCGAATTGAAGGACGGCGATCTGCCGGACGCGACGATGGTGATGTTCTCGGCGGGACCGGGGCAGGTGGCGCTGGACGGGGTAGGAGCGAACAGCCCCTTCACGGGAGCCTTGGCGGCGCGGTTGAGGCAGCCGGGTCAGAGCGTCTTCGAGGCTTTTCTGGGGACCAGCGACGACGTGGTGACGGCGACGGGCAGCCGTCAGGAGCCGTGGGTGAAATTCGACGGGGCGGGGCGCGCCTTCCGGGATTTGGTGTTCGTGCCCGGCGGAACGCCGAGGCCCTCCGGCGTGGAACCGGGAGCGAGCGCCGCAGAGATGGCAACGCTGCGGGAGCGTGCGGAAAAGGCCGAGGCCGGGATCGTAGCGGCTCAGGGTGGCAATGCGGTGGAAATGGCGAGGTTGCAGAGGGAATTGGAGGAGGCCCGAGCGAAGCTCGCCGAGGCCGAGAGGGTGAAAATTACACCCTTAACATCCATCCCATCCTCTCCCACCCCGATGACCAAGACCGACCCAGCCCCTGCGCCCGCCTTCCCGGCGTCGCGCGGGATGGAGGGCAGCCGTGCGGGCGAGGTGCGCGAGTTTGGCGGCATTGCGATGGTGTGGTGCCCTGCGGGCGAGTTTTTGATGGGCAGTCCGGTTGACGAGGAAGGCCGCGGAAATGACGAGACTCAGCATATGGTGACCCTGACGCGAGGCTTCTGGCTGGCGAAGACGGAGACGACGCAGAGGCAGTGGGAGGGAGCGACGGGGAGCAACCCGAGCGAGTTCAAGGGGGCGGACCTGCCGGTGGAGCGGGTCGGTTGGGAGGAGGCACAGGGTTGGCTGGGAAAGATGAACGAGAGACACCCCCTGCCTGAAGGGTGGAAATGGGAGCTGCCGACGGAGGCGCAGTGGGAGTATGCGTGCCGGGCGGGGACGGAGACGGCGTATGCCGGGAACGGGAAATTGGACGAGATGGGCTGGTATGGGGATAATTCTGGAGGCAAAACCCATGCGGTGGGTGGCAAGAAGGCGAACGCATGGGGTCTGCACGACATGCACGGGAATGTGTGGGAGTGGTGCCGGGATTGGTATGG
Source organism: Akkermansiaceae bacterium UBA2367 (assembly GCA_002344525.1). Lineage (GTDB taxonomy): Bacteria > Verrucomicrobiota > Verrucomicrobiia > Verrucomicrobiales > DEV007 > Arctic95D-9. The sequence goes on along the minus strand of DDTJ01000062.1, from coordinate 443 downwards.
GGATTATCCGAGCGGTGCCGCGACCGACCCTGCGGGTCCTGCAAAGAGCGGCATCAGCGTGGGTCGCGGCGGCAGTGCTCACTACGGCGCCGCGAGCTGCCGGTCGGCGCTCCGCGCCAGGCTCCCGCCGTACGGCCGGGTCAGCGGCTTGGGTTTCCGAGCCGCCGCAGTTCCCCCGGCTCGGTAGATCGAAACAACGATGCCGAATGAGGACGGCGATTGAGCGAGCGGAAGCAAGGCTTGAGATGAGGTGGGCGGACCGAACGGAGCATTGTTATGGCGAGCAGTTGAATAATGCCATACGAATAAAATACCAATGAGCAAATCGCTTTACTATTGCTACAACAAAGAACCATGCATTGGCCCATTTTGGGGCATAAAGCCTTATTCTGGAAAATGGGCGGAGTATCATAGGTTATCTAGAAGCCATCTCATAAATGCCT
>DDTJ01000107.1 GCA_002344525.1 Akkermansiaceae bacterium UBA2367 | reverse complement strand
CCGCCCGAGCCGAACGGCTACCTGCACCTCGGTCACGCCAAGTCGATCTGCCTGAATTTCGGCATCGCCGAGGAATACGGCGGGCGCTGCCACCTGCGCTTCGACGACACGAACCCGACGAAGGAGGAGGTCGAATACGTCGAATCGATCCAGGCCGACATCCGCTGGCTCGGCTTCGACTGGGGAGAACACCTCTATTTCGCCTCGGACTACTTCGGCCAGCTCCACGACTGGGCCGTGTTTCTGATCCGGGAGGGCAAGGCCTACGTCGACGAGCAGAGCGCCGAGGAGATCCGCGCCACCCGGGGTGATTTGCAGACGCCCGGAACCGAGAGCCCGTGGCGGGACCGCGGCATCGAGGAGAACCTCGACCTCTTCGCCCGCATGAAGGCCGGGGAATTCGGCGACGGCGAGAAGGTGCTGCGCGCCAAAATCGACATGGCGCACCCGAACCTGAACCTGCGCGACCCGGTTCTCTACCGCATCCTCCACGCCGAGCACCACCGCACCGGCGACCAATGGTGCATCTACCCGATGTACGACTACACCCACGGCCAGAGCGACGCCATCGAGCACATCACCCACTCGCTCTGCACCCTTGAGTTCGAGAACCACCGCCCCCTCTACGACTGGTTCCTAGAACAACTGCCCATACCCTCGCGCCCTCGCCAGATCGAGTTCTCCCGGCTGAACTTGAACTACACGGTGATGAGCAAGCGCAAGCTCCTCCAACTCGTCACCGAGGGACATGTGAGCGGCTGGGACGACCCCCGCATGCCCACGATCTCCGGCATCCGGCGGCGCGGCTACCCGCCCGAGGCGGTGCGGCAATTCTGCAAAACCATCGGGATCACCAAATACGAGAGCACCAACGACATCTCCCTTCTCGAAGCCGCCGTGCGCGAGGTGCTGAACCGCACCGCCCCGCGCTTCATGGCCGTGCTCGATCCCATCAAGGTCGTCCTGACGAACTACCCCGAGGATCTCGTCGAGGAGATGGAGGCGGTGAACAATCCCGAGGATCCCTCCGCCGGGACCCGCACCGTCCCCTTCTGCCGCGAGCTCTACATCGAGCGCGAGGATTTCATGGAGGTGCCTCCGCCGAAGTATTTCCGCCTCTCCCCCGGTGCCGAGGTGCGGCTGCGCTCCGGCTACTTCATCCGTTGCGAGGAGGTCGTAAAGGACGCCAACGGCGAGATCGTCGGGCTGCGCTGCACCTACGACCCCGAGACGCGCGGGGGCGAGAACCCGCCCGACGGCCGCAAAGTGAAGGCCACGATCCACTGGGTCAGCGCCCGCCACGCCATCGAGGCCGAGGTGCGGCTCTACGACCGGCTCTTCGCGACCGAGTTCCCCGACCGGGGCGAAGGCTCCTTCCTCGACCATCTCAATCCCGATTCGCTGAAAGTGCTGACCGCTGCGAAACTCGAGCCGGGCCTCGCCGCGATTCCGGCGGGCGGGACCGTGCAATTCGAGCGCCTCGGCTATTTCTGCGTCGATCCCGACGGCGAACCAGGCCGCTCCGTCTTCAACCGCACCGTCGGTTTGCGGGACGCGTGGGCGAAGGCGAAGGGGAAATGACGGGGAGGTCCTAGCCTGATCCATTCGCGGCTATTCGCGCACATTTGCGGTCATTCGCGTTCCTCGTTTTTTGACGCAGATGCCCGCGGATATTCGCAAATTTTCGCAAATCCATGCAGACGAAGGATTCGTGGGCGAAGGCCAGAGGAAATGACGGAGCGCTTCCACTTGCTCCATCATTTGCGGTCATCCGCGTTTCATCCGCGCTCATCTGCGTTCCTCGTTTTTTAACGCGGATGGCCGCAAATACCGCGAATTTCCGCAAATCCATGCAGGTGGAGAAATGACCCTCTATGTTACGTAGATCAGGGCTTGCCCGCCGCCACGGAACGAGTCATGCTCGCGGACATGAACATCTCCCGACTTTTCCTTGCCACCGCCCTCCTCGCCCTCACCTCGCCCCTCTTCGCCGAAGAGAAATTCGAGCCCCTCTTCAACGGCAAGGATCTCACTGGCTGGAAGGCCCCCGAGGACAACATCTGGTATCTCGTCGAGGACGGCGTGCTGCAAATCCGCAGCAGCCCCGACCAGAAAGGCTCCGTCCTCTGGACCGAGGAGGAGTATGAGAACTTCGTGGTGGAGCTGGAATTCAAGTTCGTCAGCGGCACCATCGACTCCGGCGTCCATGTGAAGGGCGATGACCAGATCCAGATCGGCATCTCCGGCTCGCTCAAGCGCGACATGACCGCCTCGCCCTACATCCCCGGCAAAGGCTACCCCGTCGAAGCCAAAGGCGTCGCCGAACTGCTGAAAATGGACGACTGGAACCACATGCGCATCGAGGTGCGCGGCATGGAGTATGTTGTCTCCCTCAACGGCAAGAAGGTCATGACCTACACCAGCGAGACCGGCAAGGAGAAAGGCCCCATCGGCCTGCAACTCCACGGCGATCGCGACATGGCCATCGACTACCGCAACCTGAAGATCGCCGGACTTTGATCCCGTCGGCACCGCACCAACGCATGACGCACCGCCTCCGCTGGACCAACCTCGTCCCCTTTCTGGCCATCGGCCTGCTCCTGCTCGTCCTCGCGACCGGGGTCGGCCCATGGATGGCCCTGCTCTGCGGTCTCGTGCTGGGCGCGGCGGTCTTCGCGGCGGTCTACCATGCCGAAGTGGTCGCGCACCGCGTCGGCGAACCCTTCGGCACGCTGATCCTCGCCTTGGCCGTCACCGCCATCGAGGCGGCCCTCATTCTCTCCATGATGGTCTCGGGCGGGCCGGAGACGGCCACCCTCGCGCGGGACGCCATCTACGCGGCCGTGATGATCATCTGCACCGGCGGCGTCGGCTTGTGCCTCCTGCTGGGCGGCCTCGCGCACCACGAGCAGACCTTCCGGGTCGAGGGTTCCGGCGCCGGACTCGCGGCCTTGATCGTGATGGCCTCCCTCGCCCTCGTTCTGCCGGCCTTCACCACGAGCACCCCCGGCGGCACCTACAGCGGACATCAGCTCGTCTTCGTGGCGGCGAGCGCGGCGGCGCTCTGGGCAGTGTTCACCTTCGTCCAAACGGTGCGGCACCGCGACTATTTCATTCCCGCGACCAACGCTTCCGACCCGGAGGCCCACGCCGAGCCGCCAAGCAAGAAAACGGCGTGGGCGAGCTTCGGGTTTCTCCTGCTCTCGCTGGTCGCCGTCGTCGGCTTGGCGAAAATGCTCTCCCCCAGCATCGAATGGGCTGTCGGGGCGGCCAACGCGCCCCGCGCGGTGGTCGGGATCGTCATCGCGGCGATGGTCCTGATGCCGGAGACTTGGGCCGCCATCCGCGCCGCCCGCGCCGACCGTCTCCAAACCAGCATGAATCTCGCCATCGGCTCGGCCCTCGCCTGCATCGGCCTGACGATCCCGGTCGTGGTGCTGGCCGCGATCCTTCTCAAGCTTCCCTTGGAGCTAGGGCTGCCTGCCAAGGAAATGGCCCTGCTCGCCGTGACCTTTCTCGTGAGCAGCATCACGCTCGGCACGGGGCGCACCTACATGATGCAGGGGGCTGTGCATCTGGTCCTCTTCGCCGCCTATCTGTTCCTCGCTTTCTTTCCTTGATCCACCCGGTCCCATTCCGGTAGCGCTTGAGGGAGCTGTCCACGGAATTTCACGGAATCTTTCCCTGCCGAATCCCTTTCCGTGAAATTCCGTGGGCCTCCCCCGACGACGCTTTTCAATTTCACCGCAGTCCGCCCGCCAACCCAAACATCGACTCGAGAGGGGCAAAGCGTTTTTAAGGTACCGCATCCAACAAACGTGCGATCGCCCCCATCAGCACCCGCTCCACACCGGGAGCCACGCTGGAGGCGCGGTCGCTCGTCTCGTAGCCGCCCTGACCATAGGCGATCTCGGTGCCGATGTAGCCCGGCGCGTAGTCGCCGTAGGCGGCCATGGCGACGAAGAGGTCGGGACGCAGCGCCTGAGCGGCCAACTGGTATTCGACGAAAAGCTCGCCCGGCAGATGAAGAACGCGGACATCGCCGAGCCGCAGGCAGCCGACCAGGATCGGGTCACCCGCGCGGCAGCGCCGCAGCCAGACGAGGCGGGTCGCCGCCCGGAAGCGATCCATGGGAGGTGAGACGCGGTTGGCGAGGGTCGCCTCCAACGCGGCCTCGTCGAGATGCTCGGCGACAGGCAGCCGCACCTCCTCGACACGCCAAGCCACCTCCCCGGCGCTCAAGGGGCGCGTCTCGATCTTCTCCCAAGCCTCGCGCATGGCGGCGGCGACCCGGTCGGCCAGGACTTGGCGGTTCTCCGGCGCGCCGTCGTTCCATTTCCCCGCGCCGACGTTGCCTCCGGCCCCGTTGAAGTGCAGGTGGGGCACTCCGGTCTCCGCCTCGCGGGCGTCGCGGGCCATGCCGGGGAAATCGACTCCGGCCAGCTTGGTGCGGTAGTAGCTCTGCGGATGGGTGGCGAACCAAGTCAGCACGGCGATCGTCTCGTCGTCGTCGTGGAAGCTCACCAGCCTCAGCACGGGATCGACCGTGCCGATGGGAAGGGCTCGTATCTCGGGATCGCGGGTGGCGGTGGGACGGACCGCGATCACCTTGCCGTCGGGACCGAGGGGACGGCGGTTCGAGGCGACCCGGTCCACCACGGCCTGCCCCGTCCCGACCCGCGTGACCGGTCGCGCCCGCGCGAGCGCCCCGACCGCCGCCTCCGCCGCCGCAGCGGCCACGGAGCGGGCGTGCTCGGGATGGAACCCGCCCCCACCGATGCCCTCGACCGCGATGAGCTCCTCGGCGGAGAAATCGCAACGCGGCGCGTCGTGCTGGTGCAGGGTATGGACGACGACGCGGTCCGGCTCGGTGCCTGTAGCGGCGGCGATGGCCTCCTTGAAGACCGTCTGCCCGGCGTTGCCGATACCGATCCAGTCGATGGCGCAGAGCACGATGGGCTTTCCGGCCCCGGCAAGGACGATGCCCCGGCAGCTCAGCGGCGTGTCCACGCCCTCCATGGGGTCGTAGGCCAGCGGGCTGCCCACCGGCGGCGTCGCATCCACCGAGAAGACCCCGACCCGCAAGCCGGTCCCGCCGCTGTCTTGCGAAGACGCCAACCCAAGCGCGAGAAAGGAGGCGACGAGGGCGGTGAAAACGGAGCGTTTCATCAGCGGCTCGCTCGGAACAGGATGCGCTCCACCTCCTCGACCGGAACGCCGATGTAGGGCCGGGCCACACCGAGGGCTTCCCATTTCGCCGCCTCGGCCTCCGCAGAATCGGGCACGAGACGATTCATCGTCCACAGGCTCGAAAGGACAAGCGAGTAGAAAATCAGGCGGCTGAGGGCACGCTCCCGCGAGGTCGATCCCAAGGTGCTCACAAAAGCGATGAGAGCAGAAATCGACGCCATGTCCAGAAATCGAGTCTCGTTTTTGAAAAATTCTCCAGGATGAGAATTTACGGAATCTTCTTCCAATCAATCCAACGCTTCCCGGCGAAACACCCCTCACGCCACTCCGCCCTTGCTTCCGGCTGCCCCCTCCCCCATACTCACGGGCGTGATCCTCGACGTGGAGAAATTCATCGCTCGCGAGCGCCTTTTCTGGGACGAACTGGCGGGCCTGCTCCGTCTCCAGGACAACCAGCCCGACCGCCGTCCGCCCTTGGAGGAGGCGCAGCGTTTCTACTACCTCTACCAGCGCGTCTCCTCGGACCTCGTCAAACTGAAGACCTTCGCGGGCGAGGCGGAAACGACGCGCTTTCTCGAGGGGCTCGTGGCCCGCGCCTACAGCCGCCTGCACGAGGATTGCGGCGAGCGGGTCCCCTTCCGGCCCTGGCAGTGGCTGACGCGCGCCTTCCCCGCGACCTTCCGGCGTCACTGGATCGCCTTCGCCCTCTCCTGCGGCACCTTCTGGATCGGCGCGGCCTTCGGGGCGGCGGCGCTGAAGCTGAACTACGAGTCGAAGACCGACTTCATCCCCCCGCAATTCTCCCATCTCAACGAAAAGCCCTCGAAACGCGTGGAGCGCGAGGAGAAGCAGGACTTCGACGCCTTCCAGGGTCGGCACGCCTTCTCCGCCCAGCTCATGACCCACAACACCAAGGTGACCATCCTGACGATGGTGACCGGCTTCCTCTGGGGCGTCTTCACCCTCATCCTCCTCTTCTACAACGGCACCCTCATCGGGGTCGTCATCTACGACTACCTCGTCGACGGACAGGGCACCTTCCTCGCCGCTTGGCTGCTGCCGCACGGCTCCTTCGAGCTGCCCGCCATCTTCATCGGAGGGCAGGCCGGGCTGGTCATCGCGCGGACCATGTTCGGCTGGGGCACGAACCTGCGGCTGCGGCAGCGCTTCGCCCGCGTCCGCGGCGACCTCCTCACCCTCATCGGCGGGGCGGCGCTGCTCCTCGTGTGGGCGGGGATCGTGGAGTCCTTCCTCTCGCAATACCACGACCCGCTCTTCTACCCGTGGAAGATCGGCTTCGGCGCGGTGCAACTGGCGGCGCTGGCGCTCTTCCTCTCGCTCTGCGGGCGGAAGCCCCGTCCCGCATCCACCGATCTGGACTGATGCTGGGAAAAACGACATCCTTGAACATCCGCACGCCGGAGGGGGTCGCCTTCGAAATCCCGATCGCGAGCCCGTTCAGCCGATGCCTCGCCTTGGCCATCGACACCGCCGTCATCGTCGCCCTGACCATCTTCCTCAGCCAGGTGATGTGGGCCTTGAGCGTCATGACCTCCTCCATCCCGACGCTGGGGCGGGTCGTGGGCGACTTCGGCTCGGGGGCGATGGTCGTGATGCAGTTCCTCGTGGCGACCGGATACGGGATGGCGACCGAATGGCTCTGGTCGGGGCGGACGGTGGGGAAGCGGATGATGAGGCTGCGCGTCATCGACGAGCGCGGTCTCTCCCTCGGGCTGAAGCAGGTCGTGATCCGCAATCTCTTCCGCCTCCTCGACATGTTGCCCTCGATGTTCTACCTCCTCGGCGGGATATCCTGCCTGCTCACGAAGCGCTGCCAGCGGCTCGGTGACATCGCGGCGGGCACGCTGGTCATCCGCGAGACAGAGACGGCCCCTCCGTCCCTGGAGGAATTCGTCCGCGCCGAACGGAACTCCTTCGCCGCGATGCCGCATCTGGAGGCGAGGCTGCGCCAACGGACGACGCCGGAGGAGGCGCGTCTCGTCCTCGACGCGGTGACGCGGCGCAACGAACTCGATCCCGGCGCCAGGCTGGAACTGTTCGGGCAGCTCGCCGCCTATTTCCGCGAACGCGCCGAGTTTCCCGACGAGATCACCATCGGGCTCTCCGACGAGCAATACGTGCGCAACGTCGCCGCAACCCTGTTCCACCGGGCTTCGGTGTGAGGGGCCGGGCAAGGACCGCCGCTGGACAGCGCTTGAATCGACCATCAGACGCATGGCATCCGATCTAGGCGCGAAGCGCGGTAGGGACGCCTGAGCCAGGCGTCCCTACCATTCCGCTTAGAGCATTTTCATTTATCTCGTAGCCGATCCGATCGGACGGCTGCGAGAAGGGAGCGCGGACACTCCTGTCCGCACCCGGAGCCTATCCGCCCGCTGCCTCTGCCGTTGCGGGCAAGAGTGCCCGCGCTCCTCCCTTCCGCTTGCCTCCGCGCCGGGACGAGTGGCTATCCCTTTATTTAAAATGCTCTAAAAGATACAGCCGTCACGACGGTCGAGATAAACCAGACAAGCATACGTCCGAATCTAGGGAGATAGATGCAGGAGAAATCATCCGGATCGACCATGATGTCGAAAATTCCAAGCCCCCTTCTTTTTCTCTCCGCGCGTATGTCTCTAATCTGAGCGACGCCGATGACTCCGACGATGAACACGGCAAAAAAGATCGGTATAAAAATCGCCACGCGCGCTTCCTCGCCGAGTCGTTCCGTGAAATGCATGACGGAGCCAAAAACCACGCCCGCCGCCACGCTAGTGATCCATGTGGCTCTCATTTTTGGTGAACGTCAAGGGGGCATGCCGCGCGCGGTAGCGCGTTGGCTCCGTCCACTTGTTCGACGAGCATCTTTAGTTCGTTGATCGCCATGATCTTACCCCTCCGAGCGTGCAGCATGCTGTGGCAATTCGAGCAAACCGGCATCAGATCGATCTCGACATCAAGGATGGCTCCATCCATCTCAGTCACTGACTTGGTGTGATGAACCTCGATAAAGCCCCGTACGTGATCAGCGCCATAAAACGAATCAAAGCTAAAGCCACAGACGACACACGCATTACCGTGGACCTCGATTGCCTTCCTCCGATTCTTCCGGCTTCGTTCATAAGACACGGACTGAAGAATCCTGAGATGCAACGGATTTTTGGAC
>DDTJ01000106.1:177-37469 GCA_002344525.1 Akkermansiaceae bacterium UBA2367 | reverse complement strand
CCTGCGGATCTGAAAGAGAGCCAACTGAATGTGGTCGATGGCATCCCGACGGAGCATCCCGATGCATCCTCTCAGGATTTCGTATTCCGCTCCTTCGGCATCGATTTTGAGATAGTTGATCCTGTGGATGCCGTTGTCGCTGCAGAACGCGTCGATACTAGTCGATGGGACGGCTCTCTGGACCGGCGGCGATCCTGTAGCCTTGCCTTCGACGGATATCCTCCGGTGGGCGCTGCTCAGCATCGGCCTGTCCGGGTATTCGTAGAACGCAATGGTTTTTTCTCGGCTTGCCACCGCCTTGTTGAACATCCTGACCGTCCCCGCCGTCTTCAGCCCTTCGATACGGCTCTTGAGCTTCGAGTAGATATGGCTCGACGCTTCGAAGGCGAAAATGTCCGTCGGCACGGCTTTATCGACTTCGAGCAGCCAGTCCCCTTCGTGGGCACCGATATCGAAAACGACATCCCCCTTGTTAATAAAGCGGTCGATCAGGGAGACCTCCTCCGCTGTTATCGGCGAAGTGGACTCCGACTTCTTCCTTTTAAAAAGGTTTCGCATACCGGAATGGCTGGCTGCGGGGAATTCGCTTCAGGCCCCGCCTCCTCTTCCCGCGGGCGGGCGGGGGGTGGCTGTTCCTTCCCGATGCCGGGTGTTTCCCGCGCCTTCCAATTCCGCCGCTCCCTTGCCTCCGGCCTCAAGCTCGGCCGCTTCCCTCCGAATGAGTTCGGCCAGCAACTCATTCGGAGAATGGCCCCGCCGCTCCGCCATTTCCGTGAACTGGACGAGCGTTGCGGCGGGCAAAGCCTTGTCGGGAGCGATGAGGAGACGAACAGCGGTTATCATTCAAGAATTTGCAAATTGCATAATAAATGAATGCAATTTGCAAACAACGCAACAAGAAAATTTGTAGATTGCAAAAGGGGTGTCATTTTCCCCGCATGGACGCCGAAGCGATCAAGTCATGGCTAGCCGAAACCAAGCGAGATCGATCGTGGCTCGCCGGGCAATGCGGCGTGTCGAAGCCGACCGTCGACGGCTGGCTGTCGGCTGGACGGGCGATCCCGGCTCCGGCGCAGAAGCTCATCGGCGGGCTCATGACCGGGGAAGGCCCGAGTCTGAACCCGATGCTGCCTCTCAATGTGTTTTTGCGGGCTCAAGAAGCCGCCGCCCGCGCCGGGATGACCTTGGAAGCGTGGGTGGCGAAACTGATTTCGGATGCCGTGGCGGATTCCCAAGCGGGGGCCGCCGCCGATGAGGGCTGTCCGAAGCCAGCCCGGAATCGGCGGTCCGGTTGAAGCTTGGCGGACGCGGCCCTCACCCTTGGCCGGACGCCTCCCCGCCCCAATGCTCGGCGATCTTGCGCTTCAGGAAGGCGACGCTGCGCTCCAGTTGCTCCATGCCATCGACACCGTCCTCGATGCTGATCCAGCCGTCGAAGCCCTTACCCTTCAACTCGGAGAAAATCGCGTCGTAGTCGTTGAGCCCCTTGCCGATCTCACCGTGTCGGAGACGTTTGGCGTAGCCCTGCGAACCGCCCTCCTCGCGCCGCAGATCCTCGATGGTGCCTTCGGCGAGGTAGCGGTCGCTCGCGTGCATGGTCACGACGCGGTGGGAGACGCGCCGGAGCAGTTCGAGAGGGTCCTCCCCGGCGAGGTAGGTGTTGCTGGGGTCGTAGTTCACCCCGAAATTCGGATGCTCCACCGCCTCGACGAGCTGGCAGAACACGTCCATCCGCTGGGCGAATTCGGGATACTCCCAGAAGTCGTCTTTGTAGTGGTTTTCAAGGATGAGGGTGATGCCGCGCTCCGCCGCATGGGGGAGGCAGGCGTGGATGGAGTCGGCGGCGAGCTTCACGCCTTCCTCGATGGCGAGTTCCGGACGGCGCTGCCCGCTGAGGACGCGGCAGTAGGAGCCGCCGAGGGCGTAGGTCATGTCGATCCACCACTTTTGCTTGGCGATCTCGGCCTTGCGGAAGGCGGCGTCGGGGTGGGTGAAGTCCGGCGAGCAGCACATCATGGGGATGGTGCGCCCGGTGTCCTCGACCTCGCGGCGGAAGCGTGGCCAGTTCGACTCGTCGGCCATTTCGAGGAATCCGGCGTACCATTCGAGGCCCTCGACTTCGAGGGTCGAGGCGAGGCGGATCCATTCGGAGACGGTCATGCTGCCGTCCTTGCAGAGGGCTTGCATGAAGGCTTTGGGGAAGGCGGCGAGCTTGGGCATGGGGGGGATGGCCGAACAAAGGCGCAAAAGCGGAAAGACGCAACGCCCTGTCGGCGGCACCCCATGCGGTCATCACACCAGTTCTTGGATCACCCGTCCCTCGCTGATGCGGATGGGGCGGCCGATGGGGGTCGTCAGCTCCTCGCTGGTGTTGATCCCGAGCTGGCGCAGGATCGTCGCATGGATGTCCTCGACGCGGACTTCGCGGGCGGGCGTCCGTTTTTCCCCGGAGGGGTCCGTTTCGCCGACGGCGAGGCCGCCGCGGAGGCCGCCTCCGCCCAGCAGGACGCTGAAGCCGTGCGGCCAGTGGTCGCGTCCCTCGGTGAGGTTCAGCTTGGGGGTGCGACCGAACTCGGTCGCGACGAGGAGGAGGGTGTCGTCGTAGAGGCCGCGTTCCTTCAACCCGCGGATGAGGGCGGCGAGGGCGGGGTCGAGCGTGGCGAGCTGTTTCGCCTGCCCCGTGGCGTTGTCGATGTGGGTGTCCCAGCCGGGCAGGGTCACTTCGACGCAGCGCGCCCCGGCTTCGACGAGGCGGAGAGCGGCGAGGCAGCCGCGTCCGAAGGGCGTGTCGCCGTAGGCTTCGCGCTCGGCTTTCGGGGCCTCGCCGACATCGAAGGCGGCGAGCTGTGCGGAGGACATGAGGCGGAGGGCGCGTTCGATCGAGGTGCGGTGGAGGGTGCGTTCGCTGTCGAGATCGGCGAGGCGTCCGGCGGCGAAGCTGCGTTCCAGCACGGTGAGGGAGTCGAGCCGCCCCTGTTGCCGTTCGCCTTTGGCAATGGCGCGGACGTCGGGGATGGGTCCCGCCGGGTCTTCGGTCTGGAAGGCGTCGTAGCGCGCCCCGAGGTAGCCGCCCCGCGCCGGGAAGCCGCCGGGGAGGATGGAGAGGTGCGCGGGCAGGTCGAGGGACGGTTCTCCCGGACCGTCGAGCTCATGGCAGACGATGGAGCCGATGGAGGGATGGACGAGGTTGGGGAAGGGGCGGAAGCCGGTCTTGACGTTGTAGGTCGCGCGGGAATGGTCGCCCTCCTTGCTCGTGACGGAGCGGATCACGGCGAAGTCCCGCGCCAGTTCGGCGACCCGTGGTAGGCCCTCGCCGAACTGGATGCCCTTCGCGGCGGTGGCGATGGCCTTGGCGCCATGGGCGATAGCGCTGCCGGGATGTGGGTCGAAGCTTTCGATCTGGCTGATCCCGCCCTCCATCCAGAGGACGATGAGCGACTTGGGCCGTGCGCCGCTTTTCTCCGCCGCGCGGGCGAGTTGCCGCGCCACCGGGGTGAGCCAAGCGAGTCCGGCGAGGGCGGAGCCGCGCAGGACACGCCGCCGCGACCAGGAGGCGAGGTGGCCGGGCGAGCCGCAGTCGGAGGGGGGAGTGGGGTTCATGTTAGGGTGGATGGGGTTTTGGCGAAGGTGTTGAAAGCGCATGTTCGGCTATTCGGATTCGCGGTCATTCGCGTCCCATTCGTGGTGATTAACGTTTTCATTTTTTGACGCGAATGGGCACGAATTCCCGCGAATCGTCGCAAATGGAGAAGGATTTGAGTACGTCTTGTGCCAATTCATCGCGAATGAGTGAAAACCCTCTCATCGATTCCACGAAAACTCGGTCGTGTTGACCAGCGCCCAGCACAGGTCGGCGAGGGCGCGGTCGCGGGCTTCCTTCCGGGTGTTGGCGAGGGTTCCGGTGAAATGCGCCAATTCCGCCTCCTCCGGTTCGCGCGTCAGCGTCGCGAGGAAGGCGGCGCGGACCGCGGCCTTGTCGCTGGGCGAGCATCGTGCAAGGCGGGTCGAAGCGTTCATGACCGGGTTCGGCTCGATACGCTCGCGCACTAGCTTCCCGTTCATGAGGAGGAGCCGTTGCGGGATCGTGCCCGCCTCGCCCGCGAACTCCTCCTCGCCGGGATCGCCGGAGCGTTTCACGAACTCCCGCGTCTCGCCGAAGCGGCGCAGCTTGTGGAGGATGTGCGTGCCGCCGTCGAGGGTCGGCAGGGAGGAGGCTTGGATCACGCTGCCCGCGACTTGCTCGGGCCGCAGGGGGGTGAGGGGGAAGGCCGCCCAAGCCGCCTCCTGTTCGGGCGTGACGGGTTTGCCGGGATCGGCGGAGCGGCTTGAGCGCCGGAACGGCTCCGACTTCGCGATCATCCGGACGAGATGGCGGAAGTCGTGCCCGCTCGCGGCGAACTCCTGCGCGAGGATTTCGAGACCGGGCGGGAAAGGCCCTTCGAGGGGGAGGTCGTCGATGGGATCGACGAGCGGTTTCCCGAAGAGGATGGCCCAAGCGCGGTTCACGGTGGCGCGGGCGAAGGGAGCGTTTTCGGGATGCGTGATCCAGCGGGCGAGGCGCTCGCGGCGATGGCCTTGTTCCGGGAGCAGTTCGGACGCGTAGGGCGCTGCGGGCGGCACGACGGCGGTGGCGCTCTGACCGAGATAGCGGGTCTCGTAGTCCTTCCCCCGGTTCTCGCGGACTCCGGTGAGGGTCATCTCGGCTTGGGCGAAGAAGGCGGCGACCTGGTGGAAGTCGGCCTGCTTCCATCGGTCGCCGAAGAGGTCGTCGTGGCATTGCACGCAGTCGAGGCGGATGCCGAGGAAGGCGCGGGAGGTCCGGGCGGCGAGCTGGGTTTCGTCGGGACCGTTGTTGCCCCCGCCCTGCTCCACCGAGACGGTGACGAAGTTGGTCTCGGGCCGCGTCGTCCACAGCCCCTCCGCCGCGACGAGATCGCGCACGAGGGCGTCGTAGGGGCGGTTCGCTTCGATCTGGTCGGCGAGCCAGTGGACGAGGCGGCGGCGGCGGTAGACGAGAAAGGGCCCCGTCTCCACCCCGACGAAGGCGCGTGCGAAACGCTCGGCGAGGTAGTCGGCGCTGCGGCGGTCGGAGAGGAGATGCTCCAGCCACGCGGAGGCCGGGTCGGTTCCGGGCGGGAGGGCTTCGAGGCGGCGGATTTCCTCCAGCGAGGGTGCCGCCCCGGTGAGGGCGAGGGAAAGGCGGCGGGCGAGGGTGAGGGGATCGGCCTCGGGCGTCGGGTCGAGTCCGGCTTCCCTCCATGAGTCGCGGAAGGTGGCGTCCACCTTCGCCACGGCGGCGTCGAGGGCGGCGTCGGGTTTGGGTGGGGGGAGGGGGGCGAGCTTGGGGCCGTCGAAATGCCGCCACAACAAGCCCGCCGCCGCCGCGACGACAAGCGCGAGCGCGGAGAGGCGGACGAGGGCGCGGAGGAGGACGGGCATCGGAGGAGGAAGACGCGGTTTTTGGCCGGGGCGTTACAGGCGGAGCCGTAGCGAAGTTCGTGAGAACTTCGACGAGCGTTCCTTGAAACGCCGGGCGGGAGAAGTTCTCACGAACTTCTCTACCATGCCTTCAGCGGAGCCGCGTCGAAGATGGGAAAGCCCACGGAATTTCACGGAAAGGGATTCGGCAGGGAAAGATTCCGTGAGTTTCCGTGATTTCCGTGGGCAGCCCCTCCAAGCCGAGCCGTAGCGAAGTTCGTGAGAACTTCGACGAGCCTCCCTTGAAACGCCGACCGGGGAGAAGTTCTCACGAACTTCTCTACAGGAGGTGCGGGTGAGCACGGGCGCTCCCTTCAAAAAAAATCGATGCGCCGGGGTGGATCGCGCATAGACTGCCCCCACCGAACGTCTTGCATGGAAACCCCGCCCTTCCGCATTCGCATGAGAACGACCGCCGCCGTTTTTGCCTCGATCCTCGCGTTCGGCCTGCCGTCCCCTTCGGACGCCTCCGAGCGGGTCGCCTTGGTCATCGGGAACAACGACTACCCCGCCATCCGCGACGCGCAGGGCCGGGAGGTCCGCGAGGCGAAGCTGGAGAACTGCGTGCGGGATGCGACGGCAGTGCGCGACTTGCTGCGCGACAAGCTGGGCTTCGCCGAGGGCAACATCGTCTTCGCCACCGATCAGAGCCGGGTGGGGATCTTCAAGAGCTTGGATGCCTTCCAGAAGCTCGCGGCGAAGGCGGACATCGCGGTGATCTACTACGCCGGGCACGGGATGGAGAGCCTCGACGGGCGGGAGACCTTCCTCATCCCCGTGGATGCCGATTTGGCTGGCGCGGCGGAGTCCGAGGCGGTGTTGGAGGCCACAGGCGTCGGCTTGGGCGGGATCTTGGAGAAGTTCGGACGGGCGACTCGCGGGGCCAAGGTGGTGTTGCTGGACTGCTGCCGCGACCGTCCCAAGGGGCGCACGCTGGTGGACGGCGCGGCGGTGCGCGGGGGCGGCCTCGCGCTGCTGGACGAGCATATCCCGGCGGACACGCTGATCCTGCTGGCGGCGGCGCCGAACCGCCAGGCGAGCGACGGACTGGACCACGGCCCCTTCACGAAGGCGCTGCTGGAGGTGTTGCCGGTGGGCGGTCGGAGCATGTTCGACGCCTTCTTTGCGGTGAGCGACCGGGTGCAGGAGACGACGCAAAGGCAGCAGGTGCCGTGGCTGAAATTCGACGGTTCCGGGGCGATCTTCCGGGAGAACTTCCTCGTGGGTCGCGGGCCGGAGGTGGCGAAGGTGGAGGTGCCGGGCAACACCGCCGAGATGGCGAAGCTGCAAGCCGAATTGGAGGCAGAGCGGAAGCGCCGCGAGGAGGTGGAGCGCCGAGCGGAGGCTGAACGGAAAGTTCGTGAGGAGGCGATGAAGAAACAGTCTCCTCCACCAATTGTATCGACTCCATCGGATTCGCCTTCGATGATGGCGACCTTGTGGGACAAGATAACGGGGGCGAAGCCAACTGTCCCACCGAATCCACCGACGGCGGCGCAGACGCCTTCATCCCTTCCCTCTCAGTCACCTGCACCGTCGAATCCGCCTGCCGTGCCGATGGTGAAGACCGACCCGGCACCCGCGCCCGCCTACCCCGCGTCGCGCGGGATGGAAGGCAGCCGTGCGGGCGAGGTGCGCGAGTTCGGCGGCATCGAGATGGTGTGGTGTCCGGCGGGCGAGTTTTTGATGGGGAGTCCGACCAGCGAGAAGGATCGCGGCGACGACGAGAGGCAACATCGGGTGACACTGACGCGGGGTTTCTGGCTGGCGAAGACGGAGACGACACAGGGGCAGTGGCGACGCGCGATGGGGAGCAACCCGAGCCATTTCAGGGGGACGGACCTGCCAGTGGAGAGTGTTAGTTGGGGAGATGCACAGGATTGGTTGGAGAAGATGAACGAGAAGCACCCCTTGCCGGAAGGGTGGAAATGGGAGCTGCCGACGGAGGCGCAGTGGGAGTATGCGTGCCGAGCGGGGACGGAGACAGTCTTTTCATTCGGGAACATGCTTAATGGGAAGGGGGCGAACTGCAATGGGAACTATGCGTATGGGATGGGTGCGAAAGGGTCGTATTTGGAAAAGACGGCGAAAGTGGGGAGCTACGAGACGAATGCGTGGGGCTTGCACGACATGCACGGGAACGTGTGGGAGTGGTGCCGGAACTGGTATGGAGATTATAATTCGTATAGACATTTATTGGGCGATGCAAGGAACGACCCCACCGGACCCGCTTCGGGTTTGGTTCGTGTGTTTCGCGGTGGCGGTTGGAGCAGCAACGCCGCAGATTGTCGGTCGGCTCACCGCGGCAGGGTCACGCCGGACATCCGGGACCGCTACTTGGGCTTCCGCGCTGCGGCAGTCCCTCCGGCTCGGTAGGCCTGTGGGAGCTGCCCCGAGCCGGAGGCGAGGGTTGAAATAAAGTGAGCGAAGCGAACGGAACCCCCGGTAGGGCGAGACCGTCCCCGGTGAGCCGTGCGCAGGAAAGCACGCCCTTTGCCCGGAGATGGCTCACTGGGGACGATTCGCCCCACCTTCGTCGAATCTGCCGCCAACCTTGGCGACCGTTTCGGGACCGCTCACGAAACCGCCCCCACCTCCAGCCACTCCTCGACACTCGCGAGATCAAGAGTGTTCACCACATCCTCGCGGGTGAGCCAGCCTTTGCGGGCGAGGCGCACGCCGAAGGCGAGGAAGCCGAGATGGCCGGTGCGGTGGGCGTCGGGATTGATGGAGCACTTCACCCCTCGCGCCGCAGCGTGCTTCCACCAGCGCCAGTCGAGATCGAGACGCCAGGGGTTGCAGTTCAGCTCGATGACGGTGCCGTGTTCGGCGCAGGCCTCGATCACGGCGGGGATGTCCACGGCGTAGGGCTCGCGTTCGAGGAGGAGCCGCCCGGTGAGGTGCCCCAGCATGGTGACTCGCGGATGGCTCGCGGCGCGGATGAGACGCTCCGTCATGGCCGCCTCGGGGAGGGTCATGGAGTTGTGGACGCTGGCGACGACGTAGTCGAGCTCGCCGAGGAGATCGTCGTCGAAGTCGAGCGTGCCATCCTTCAGGATGTCAACCTCGCTCCCGGCGAAGAGGCGGAATTTCACCCCCTCGTCGCGCCAGCGGCGGTTCAGCTCGCGGATTTCCGCGATCTGGGCGCGGAGGCGTTTCTCGTCGAGACCGTTCGCCTGGAAGGAGCTTTTCGAATGGTCGGCGATGCCGAGGTATTGCAGGCCCAGCTTGATCGCGGCCCCGGCCATGGCCTCGAGAGTGTCATGTCCGTCGCTGGAGAGGGTGTGGTTGTGGAAGGTGCCGCGCAGGTTCTCCAATTCGATCAGGCGGGGCAGGTCGCCCTCGGCGGCGGCGGCGATCTCGCCGGTGTTCTCGCGCAGCTCGGGGGCGATGTAGTCGAGCCCGAGGAAGCGGTGGAGTTGGGCCTCGCTCTCGAAGACGGGCGGCTCGGGCGCGTCGCCGCCCTCCCGCACGGCGAGGCGGTATTCGTTGAGGGTGTAGCCCATTTCCAAGGCGCGCCCGCGCATCGCGACGTTGTGCTCCTTGCTCCCGGTGAAGTAGGCGAGGGCGCAGGCGAACTCGGCGTTCGACACGGCGCGGAGGTCGCATTGCAGGCCCGAGGCGAGGTTCACGCTGGCCTTCGTCGGCCCCTGCGCGAGGACGCGGACGACCGGGGCCTGCGAGACGAAGTGCTCGATGATGGCCTCGGGCCGGCTCGTGGCGACGAGGAAATCGACGTCGTGGACTGTCTCGCGCGAACGGCGGTAGCTGCCCGCGACCTCGGCGCGGAGGCAGTCGGGATGCTCGCGCAGCGAGGCGAGGATCTCCTCGACGGGGGTGGCCACGTCGCCGAGGCGGAAGCTCCCCGCGTTGCTCTCGCGGAAAGCGATGGCTTCGAGGATCTTCTCCGCCGTCTTCGTTCCGAAGCCGGGCAGTTTCGCCACCTCGCCCGATTCGCAGAGCTCCTTCAGCCGCGCGAGGGAATCGACGCCGAGCGATTCGTGGAGGGCCTTGATTTTCTTCGGGCCGAGTCCTTGGAGGTCGAAAAGCTCGAAGAGGCCGGGGGGAAACTCCGCCTTCAGCTTCTCGTGGAAGACGAGCGCCCCGGTCGAGGCGAGTTCGTGCAGCTTCTGCTGGAGCGCGTCGCCGAGGCCCTTGATCCCTTCGAGCTTCCCCTCTCGGGCGAGCGCGACGATGTCGCCGGGGTATTGCCGCACCGTCTCCGCCCCGGTGCGGTAGGCGCGGACTTTGAAGGGGTTCTCGCCCTTCAGTTCGAGGAGGAGGGCGATCTCTTCCAGAGTGTCGACGAGGGTTTCGCGGGTCATGGGTGTCCGTGGAGTTCGTGAAGCTAGCGCGACCCTCGCGGTGCGCCACCGCTTTCGCGAAGAGGAGGCGCGAGGAAAAAGATGCTTAAATTCCGTGAAATTTGCCACAGCCCCCTTTATATTGGTCCCTTCGCGCTTGCATTGCCGCCGGATGCGGGCAAGACCTAGCTAGACAGCGCCACCGCGCCCGAGTTCGTCCCTTACATGAGTAAACGCTACGAAATCCGCGAGCAGATCGGCAAGGGAGGTCTCGGGGCCGTCTACAAGGCCCTCGACACCCAGTTGCAGCGGGAAGTGGCCATCAAGCGAGTGCTCTCCACCGCGAACGCGACCGAGGAGGAGGTGAAGGAGTCCGCCAACAAACTCATCGCCGAGGCCCAGACCCTCTCCAGCCTGAACCACCCGAACATCGTCACCGTCTTCGACGTGGGGCAGGACGAGGAGGGCGGCTTCGTCGTGATGGAGCTGCTCAAGGGCGAGACCCTCGACGACACCGTGTCCCGCGGCGTGCTGACCCAGGAGGACTTCACCGAGGTCGTCTACCAGACCATGGAGGCCCTCATCGCCGCCCAGGCGAGCAACGTCATCCACCGCGACATCAAGCCGGGCAACATCATGGTGATCTGGCAGGCTTCGGGGAAATTCCAGATCAAGATCCTCGACTTCGGCCTCGCCAAGTTCAGCAAGTCCCCCTCGGTGCAGACGATGGACCAGGAGGAGTCGGTGATGGGCTCCATCTTCTTCATGGCCCCCGAGCAGTTCGAGCGCGGCGAGCTGGACGCCCGCACCGACCTCTACCAGATGGGCTGCGTCTACTACAACGCCCTCACCGGGCAGTATCCCTTCAACGGCGAAACCGCCCCGCAGGTGATGAACGCGCACCTCCAGCACCGCGTCATCCCGCTGGAGCAGGTGCGGCCCGACCTCTCTCCCTCGATCTGCCAGTGGGTCATGTGGCTGATCAACCGCGACATCGCCCACCGTCCCGCCGACGCCCGCGAGGCGCTGAGACGCTGGCCCCGCAACCCCGAGCCGCCGGGGGCGAAGCCCGTCGAAGTCCTCCCCCTCGACGAAACGCCGCAGGTCTCCACCGGAGCGGTCACGGTCGTGCGCGTCGTGCGCCGGGCCGCGGCCCCGCCCGCCCTCATCATCCCCGACGGAGGGAGCGGCCCGGTCTCGGGGCGTCTCCGCACCGGAGCCACCGGACCTCTCCACCGGGGAGGCGCGACCGGGCGCACCGGACCTTTCCCTCACGGCGGGGGCCGCTCCAACTCGCACCGATCGGACGGCGAAGGAGGGAAGGCCAAATGGATCGTCATCGGCGTCATCGGCGCGGCCATCGCCCTCTTCGCCGTGATCGCTTCCGTCGGCAAGGCGGGCGCGAAGAAGCGCGAGGCGCGGATCGCCGGGCTGGCCTCCGCCGAGATTCCCACCGGTACCGCCGCCGACGTCGCCCTCGCCGTCGCCTTCCTCGACGATCCCAAGGCTTCCTCCTCCATCAAGGGCGACGCCCGCAAGGTCCTCGAACGGCTGGAGGGCAACGGCATCAGCGAGAGCATCCACGTCCAGTTGCGCGAGGCGAAGACCGCCGCCTTGAAAGCCAGCCTCGCCCGCGTCCTCGCCGAACGCCAATACTCCCCGGCCCTGCCCGACCTGATCGAGGCGCTCCGCTCCGCCGACTCCGACGAGCAGCGCGTCCAAGTCTTGGGATCGGTGAGGACCCTCGCCAGCCCGAAGGACGCCGCCGTCCTCCTCGGGGCGCTCCGGGGCGAGCACAGCCTGGCCGTCCGCGCCACCCTTGAGGAGACGATCCTCGGCGTGCTCCGGAAAAGCGGCGAGACCGGCGGGGTCGTCGATGACCTCCTCGCCAAGATCGGTACCTCCGGCGGCGGCGAGCGGCAGAGCCTCTTCCGCATCCTCGGCTCCATCGGCGGGGAGAAGACGCGGGAGCGCCTTGCCTCGATCTATGGCGGCAGCGGCGACGCCGCCTACCGCCGGGACGCCATCCGGGCCTACCTCGACTGGCCGGACCGCAGCGTTCTCCCCGATGTGGAGGGCCTCATCGGTTCCACCGACGACGACGTCCTGCGCACCGCCGCCGAGGCCGCCTACATCCGCCTCGGCACCCTGCCCGGGCCCGAGCCTGTCGCCGAACTCGTCCCGGTGTGGCGCAAGGCCTTCGGCTACGCGAAGAAGGCCGACGACGCCCGGAGGCTCTTCGACGCCGTCCTCGACTATCCCCAGCCCGAGTCCGCCGCCCTGCTCAAGGAATGGGAGAGCCACCCCAATTTCGGCTCCCAGGCGAAGAGCTTCTCCAACACCTTGGCGCAGCAGAGTAAGGGCCTGCCCGAGCTCAAGCCCGGTGCGACGTTGAAAGGCAACGAAGGCCGCCCCCGGGGCAAGACCGGGGTGGCGATCAACTCCTCCCTCAAATCGCTCACCAGTTGGACGACGCCCGACACTTGGTTCACTTGGCGTTTCAAGGCCGCCGAGAGCGGCGAGTTCTTCGTCGAGATCGACCAGTCGGACCCTCACGACGATCCCAGCGAGTTCGTCGTCTATCTCGCCGGGGCGACCTTGCGGGGCGAATCGAAGCGCACCGCGACACCCGAGACCTTCGAGGCCGTCCGTTTGTCCCAGCCCGTTGTTCTGGAAGCGGGCCAGGTATACACCCTCGTTCTCGCCGCCGGACGCAAGATCCAGCCGAGGATGATGGACATCGGCGGGGTGAGGCTGGTGAAGG
This sequence comes from Akkermansiaceae bacterium UBA2367, assembly GCA_002344525.1. Taxonomy (GTDB): domain Bacteria; phylum Verrucomicrobiota; class Verrucomicrobiia; order Verrucomicrobiales; family DEV007; genus Arctic95D-9. The sequence goes on along the minus strand of DDTJ01000106.1, from coordinate 24,923 downwards.
TGGAGTAAATCCGAAATCCGAATTTGGCCTCCGGCGACCGCTGATCTTCGCTGATTTCCGCTGATCTTTTTCTTGGGCTTGGAAAAATCAGTGCGGATCAGCGGTCCAGCGAAGCGACTTCGGATTTCATCTTGCCCCCCGGACAAATCCGGCGATCTTCCTCGCTTCCCGAATTTCCCCATGGGCACCCCTTTCCAGCAGCAGATCGAGAAGGCCGCCGTGCTTTTGGAGGCCCTGCCCTACTTGCAGCAGTTCCGCGGGCACACCTTCCTCATCAAGGTGGGCGGCAGCGCCATGGACGATCCGGGGCTGGTGAGGCGCCTCCTCCGCGACGTGGTTTTCATGGAGGTCGCGGGGATCAATCCCGTCCTCGTCCACGGCGGGGGCAAGGCGATCTCGGCGGCGATGAAGGCAGCGGGCCTCGACGCGGAATTCGTCGGTGGGCTGCGCGTCACCTCCGATGAAGCTATGGATCTGGTCGAGCGTACCCTCAGCCGCGAGATCAATCCGGGGCTGGTGCAGGGCATCGAGGCTTTCGGCGGACGCGCCATCGGCGTGCCGGGCAACGAGGCCTTCATCGGCGAGCGCATCGTGGGCTGGTCGCAGGAGCAAGGCCGCGAGGTCTCCCTTGGCCGCGTCGGCCGCGTCACCGGCTTCGACCTTTCCAAAATCCACGCCGCCATCGCGACGGAGATTGTCCCGGTCGTTTCCCCCATCGCCTCGGAACGCGGCACGCTCCTCAGCCTGAACGTGAACGCCGACCTCGCCGCGAGCGCCCTCGCCGCGGAGTTGAAGGCGACGAAGCTCGTCTACCTCAGCGACGTGCTCGGACTGATGCGCGACCCCAAGGACGAGAGCACCCTTATCCATTCTTTAAAAGCCGACGAGGTCGAGGGACTCATCGCCGACGGCACCATCGCCGGGGGCATGATCCCGAAGGTGCGCTCCTCGGTCGAGGCGCTGCGCGCCGGCGTCGGCAAGGTCCACATGATCGACGGGCGCATCGCGCATTCGCTGCTGCTCGAGATTTTCACCACCGAGGGCATCGGGACCGAAATCGTCCAATGAGCGTCGTTCCTGACAAAACCACCTCCTCTTCCCTCTCTACGGAGGAGCTGATGAACCGCTACGTCCTCGGCAACTACGGGCGTTTCCCCGTCGCCTTCGCGCGCGGCGAGGGCGTCTGGCTCTGGTCCGAGGAGGGGCGTCGCTATCTCGACTTCTCCAGCGGCGTCGCGGTCTGCTCGTTGGGGCACAGCCCGCAGGTCATGGTCGAGGCCCTCGCGGCACAGGCGGCGGAGCTGATCCACTGCTCGAACCTCTACTGGGTACGGCAGCAGGCCGAGCTCGCCCGCTTCGTTGTTGAGACGATGATGGAGCGCCCCGGCAAGGCCTTCTTCTGCAACAGCGGGGCCGAGGCCAACGACGGCCTCATCAAGCTGGCGCGGAAGCGGGCTTGGGAGAAATACGGCGCGGAATCCGGGAAAAACGTGGTCGTCACCTGTCGGCAGTCCTTCCACGGGCGCACCCTCGGCGGTATCGCCGCGACGGGGCAGGAGAAGGTGAAGGTCGGCTTCGACCCGCTCCTGCCCGGCTTCCTCCACATGCCCTTCAACGATCCCGCGACCCTGCGCGAAGCGGTCACGGAGAAAACGGCGGCGATCCTTTTCGAGCCGGTCCAAGGGGAAGGCGGCATCCACGTCGCCACGCCCGAGTTCTTCGCCGAAGCCGCGAGACTGCGCGACGAGTTCGACCTGCTCCTGATGTTCGACGAGGTTCAATGCGGCGCGGGGCGCACTGGCGACTGGTGCGGCTGGCGCACCGTGCTGGCGGGCAGCGGCGCGGCGGTCGAGCCCGATGCGGTGAGCTGGGCCAAGGGTTTCGCCGGCGGTTTTCCGATGGGGGCTCTCTGGGTCGCCGACGAGCACGCCGCCGCGATGGGGCCGGGCACGCACGGATCGACCTTCGGCGGCACGCCGCTGGCCTGTGCCGTGGCCCTCGCCGTGCTCGGCGAGATCGGGGACGGAGGCGTCCTCGCCAACGTGAAACGCCAGGAGTCCCGCATCCGCGAGGCCGTGGCGACATGGGATTTCCCCGTCCTTTCCGAGTTGCGCGGCGTCGGGCTGATGCTGGGTTTCGTCCTCGACGCGCAGGCGATGGCCGACGTGCCGGGATTCGCCGCTTCCGGCAAAACACCGTCAATCTTTGTGGTGAACGCCGCTCGCGAGGCCGGGCTTTTGACGGTACCGGCAGGGGAGACGGTGGTGCGCTGGCTGCCGCCTTTGAATGTGACCGACGCGGAGGTGGACGAGGCTTTGGCGGTTTTCCACGGCGTCCTCTCGACCCTGTCGGGTCGCTGATCCAACCCTGTCTAACAAAACCATGAAACACCTCCTCGGCATCGAGCAGCTCACGGCGGACGAGATCGCCGCCCTCGTCGACCACGCCCTCGTCCTGAAGGCAGGGCGCGTCCGCGGACGCATCGGGACGGAACTCGCCGGGGAGACTTGGGCGATGATTTTCACGAAGTCCTCGACGCGCACGCGCGTGAGCTTCGAGGTGGGCCTGACCGAACTCGGGGCGCGCCCGCTTTTCCTCAACGCGAACGACATCCAGCTCGGCCGCGGCGAGCCGATCCGGGATACCGCCCGCGTCCTCGGGCGCATGGTCCACGGGGCCATCATCCGCACCTACGCGCAGCAGGACGTCGTCGATTTCGCCGAATACGGGCGGATTCCCACGATCAATGCCCTCACCGACGAGGAGCATCCCTGCCAGATCCTCGCCGACCTCCTCACCATCCGCGAACGGCTCGGCGGCTGGGAGGGGAAGAAGATCGTCTTCTTCGGCGACGGCGACTGCAACATGGGCCGTTCCTGGGCTTGGGCCGCGAAAAGGCTTGGCTTCGAGCTCGTCGTCGCCGCGCCCAAAGCCTTCCAGCCTGACGACGCCTTCATGGCCCGCCTCGGCGAAGCCCCCGTGACCTTGACCGAGGAGGTCGAATCCGCCGCGCGCGGGGCCGACGTGCTCTACACCGACACTTGGGTCAGCATGGGCCGCGAGGCCGAGGCGGAGGAGCGCCTGAAAATCCTCGCGCCTTATCAGATCAACCAAAGTCTCGTCGATCTGGCCAATCCCGGTGCCATCGTGCAGCACTGCCTGCCCGCCTACCGCGACAAGGAGATTTGTGGTGCGTTGTTCGAGGAACGCGCCGACGAGCTCTTCCAGCAGGCCGAGAACCGCCTGCACGCGCAGAAGGCGATCCTGCTGGCCTTGGCGCGGGAGCGATGAGGTTCTGATCAGCGTCGTTCCAGGCTCCGTGAGCCGTAGCGAAGTTCGTGAGAACTTCGACGAGCCTCCCTTGAAACGCCGGGCGGGGAGAAGTTCTCACGAACTTCTCTACCAGAAAGCGAAGCCGCGTCGAAAGAAGCTGGAGGCCCACGGAACGGAACTTTCGTTTCCCATGCCTGAAATTCCGTGAGTTTCCGTGGATTCCGTGGATTCCGTGGGCCGTTTCCTTCAATCGGAGCTGGATTGAAATGGAAGGGGCCGCGTCCTCAACGGGAGCCGTAGCTTTCACGGTTTACCGTTCACCCTTTACCGATTACCCTCCCGGCTTCCCATGATCGCGGAATCCATCGCCACCCAGTTCGACATCCCCGGACGTCTCGTCGCCTTGCAGCCCATTGGCGCGGGCAACGTCAACGACACCTACCGCGTCATCTTGCGTACGACCTTCTCCGAGGAGCAGTTCATCCTCCAGCGCATCAACCGGGCCGTCTTCAAGGATCCCGTCGCGGTCATGGCGAACATGAAGGCCGTGACCGACCACGCCCACCGCCGCATCGAGTCCGAGGCAGATCACGCCGATCGCATCTGGCAGCTTCCGCGCGTGATCCCGGCGAAGGACGGGGCGGACTACGTCGTCGACCCGAAGGGCGAATGCTGGCGCGCCCTCTCCATGATCGCCAGTTCGACGAACTACGAGAAGGTCAGCGAACCCGAGCACGCCGCCGAGGCGGGGCGCGTCCTCGGGCATTTCCAGCGCATCATCTCCGACTTTCCCACCGAGGGCCTCGCCGACACTCTGCCGGGCTTCCACATCACCCCCGGCTATCTCGCGAGCTACGACCGCGTCTTGGCCGCGCCGGAGGCGCAGTCCCGGCTCGCCGCCGTCTCCGAGGCCCGCCGCCTCGCCAAGTTCGTCGAGCAGCGTCGCGATTTCGTCGGCGTCCTCGAGAGCGCGAAGGAGGCTGGCGAGCTGTGCCTGCGCCCCATCCACGGCGATCCGAAAATCACCAACGTGATGATCGACGACTTTACCGGCAAAGGTACCGCCATCGTCGATCTCGACACCGTGAAGCCCGGCCTGATCCACTACGACTTCGGCGACGCGGTGCGCAGCGGCTGCAATCCGGCGGGGGAGGAGACCAGCGATCTCAGTGAGGTCTACCTCGACCTCGATCTCTTCGAATCGCTCGTGCGCGGCTACCTCGCCGAGGCGAGGGGTTTCCTCACCGAAGCCGACAAGCGCTACCTCTACGATTCCGTCCGGCTCATCGCCTTCGAGCTGGGCCTGCGCTTCTTCACCGACTACCTCGCCGGGGACGTGTATTTCAAAGTCAACTACGAGGCCCAGAACCTGAACCGCGCCCGGGTCCAGTTCGCCCTTTGCGAAAGCATCGAGGCGCGCGAGGGGAAGATGCGGGGGATTTTGGAGAGGAACGCGTAGCGGAAACCTCACCCGAAATACTCCCGGTTCCACTTCATCCCGTACCACCAGCCGATCACGCTGGCGACGGAGCTGGACATCAGCGCGGCGGCGAGACCGAAGAAGTCGCCGATCCACCAGCCGATGCCTCCGGCGATGGAGGAGACGATGAGAGCGAAGAGGAATCCCATGAGGTGATGGATTTAATTATGGTAATTATAATTCAAGGGATCGCTAAAGGAAAGTCGAATTTGGATGGGCACACCCGACTTTTCCAGCGTCGGCGCTGTGTGAGAGTGGAAAATCGTGGGTTTTCTCCGAAAAATGCGAGTTTTCGGGAATGTGTCTTTGGAAAATTGTCGATTTTCACCTAAATCTTCATTGAAATCGCTTGCGATCTTGTCAGAAATTGGCTTCTTTACCGAAAAACACCCAATTTCTCCAACATGGCCGCGAAAAAATCGAAAAAACAGCAGGAGCCGCTCGACGGAGCGCAGGCGCTGATCATGACGCTCGACAGCCTCGGCATTGAGTACGTCTTCGGCTACTCCGGCGGTGCCGCTCTGCCCATCTTCGACGCGCTGGAGACGGTGAAGTCGAACATGAAATTTGTTCTCACCCGCCACGAGCAGGGGGCGACCCACATGGCCGACGGCTACGCCCGCGCCACCGGCAAGCCCGCCGTGGTGCTCGTGACCTCCGGCCCCGGCGCGGGGAACACGATTACCGGGATCATGACCGCGCAGATGGATTCCGTGCCCATGATCATCGTGACGGGCCAGCAGGTGACGTGGATGCTCGGCAAGGATGCTTTCCAGGAGGCCGACATCTTCGGCATCACCATCCCCGTGGTGAAGCACAACTTCCTCGTGCGCGAGACGAACGAACTGCCCAAGGTCGCGAAGGAGGCCTACCACATCGCCACGACAGGTCGGCCCGGCCCGGTGCTCATCGATGTGCCGAAGAACGTGAGCCAGTCTCCCTTCAGCGGCGACCTCGACGCCGAGATCGACCTGCCCGGATACAAGCCGGAGACGGCCTTCGACATCGACGGAGCCTCGATCAAGGAGGCCGCCCTGCTCCTCAACCTGTCGAAGAAGCCCCTCATCCTCGCGGGCCACGGGGCCATGCTCTCCGGGGCCGAGCGCGAACTGATGGAGCTCGCCACGAAGATCGACGCCCCCGTGACCTCGACCTTGCTCGGCAAGGGCGTCTTCCCCGAGTCGCATCCGCGCTCCCTCGGGATGCTGGGCATGCACGGCACCGCCTACGCCAACAAAGCGGTGTGCGAATGCGACCTGATCCTGAACGTGGGTTCGCGTTTCGACGACCGCATCATCGGCCAAGCGCACAAGTTCGCCGCCCAGGCGAAGATCGTCCACATCGACATCGATTCCGCCGAGATGGGCAAGATGATCGTGCCCGACGTGCAGATCGTGGGCGACGCCAAGGCCGCCTTGAAGCAGCTCCTGCCCCTCGTCGAGAAGGCGAAACATCCCGAGTGGAACGCCCACCTCGACGGCTACAAGAAGAAGTATCCGCTTTCCTACAAGAAGCAGGGCGGTTTGCGCATGCAGCAGGTCCTCGACGAGATCCACGAGCTCACCGGCGGCAAGGCCATCGTCACCACCGACGTGGGCCAGCACCAGATGTGGGCGGCGCAGTTCTACACCAACGACGACTCCTTCAAGTGGATCAGCTCGGGCGGGGCCGGGACGATGGGCTTCGGCTTCCCCGCGGCGATCGGGGCGCAGTTCGCCCATCCCGACGAGACCGTGATCGCCGTGGTCGGCGACGGGGGCTTCCAGATGACCCTCTGCGAACTCGCCACCGCCGTGATCCACAAGCTGCCGATCAAGATCCTCGTGCTGAACAACCACTACCTCGGCATGGTGCGCCAGTGGCAGGAGCTTTTCTTCGACAACCGCGAGAGCGGCGTAGACCTCGTCGGCAACCCCGATTTCGTGAAGCTCGCCGAAGCCTACGGGGCCAAGGGCATCCACATCAAGCGCCCTGCCGACGTGCGCAAGAAATTGCAGGAAGCCCTCGACCACAAGGACGGCCCCGTCCTCATCAACGCCGAGTGCATCAAGGCCGACAACGTCTTCCCCATGATCCCGGCCGGTGCGGCCCTTGAGGACATGCTCATCGAGCCGCCCAAATACAAGATGGAGAAGCCGGTCGGCTCGACTTGACCGGCGGCGGCTTCGCCGCCGGTAAAAGGTGGGAAGGTGAAAGGTAAAAAGTCTTTCCCCCCCACCAGTTCCCGGCGACCCAACCACGCTTGCAGACTTTTCACTTTTTACCTTCGCACTTTTTACAGCGGCCTGTGGCCGCTTCCACCTTTGACTCCTGTTTCCCTATGACGCGCGATATCCTGACCGCCGACTCCAAGCCCAAACCGCGCCCTGACATCGTGGACGGGCACACCTTGAGCATGTATGTGAACAACAAGCCGGGCGTGCTCATGCGCATCTGCCAGATCTTCGCGCGCCGGGCCTACAACATCGACTCGCTCGTCGTCTCGCAGGGGCGCGACCCGCGTTTTTCGAGGCTGACCCTCGGAATCAGCGGCGATCCGGCGGGGCTCTCGCAGATCATCCTCCAGTGCGACAAGCTCATCGACGTGATCCATTGCCACGAGCACACCCCCGAAGACGCGGTGGTGCGCGAATTGGCCCTGATCAAGATCCGTGCCGAGAACGCCGAGCGCCGCACCGAGATCCTTCAAATCGTCGAGCATTTCGGCGGCAAGACGGTGGATTTCTCCGAGGCATCGATGGTCATCCGCATCGAGGGCGCCAGCGACAAGGTCGACGCCTCGATCCGTCTGCTGAACAACTACGACATCATCGAAACCGTGCGAACGGGCAAGGTCGTGATGGCACGAGGGGAGCAGGCGACTTAAGGGGTCTCCCCCGCGTGTGCCTTACCCTTCCTCCGCCAGAGCTTCCGTGATCCGGTCCGGCACGTCGGTGATGATACCCTGAACGCCGGACTCGACCCATTGCTTCGCGACGGCGGGATCGTTCACGGTCCACAGCGCGATCTTCGCCCCCCACTCGCGGAGCCGGGGCACATCCGTCGGGAGGAGGTCGGCGAAGTTCCAAGCGACCCAATCGGGTTTCCAAGCGCGCAGATTTTCGATCCGCTCGGGCGTGAGCGGCTTGCTCCCGAGCGCGCCGAGGGGGACGCCGGGCAGTTCTTCGCGGAAATTGCGCAGGAATTCCCAGTCGAAGCTCTGCACGATGACCCGGTCCTCCGCCCCGAGCGCGCGGATGATTTTGGCGTATTCCTTGGCCTCGCCCGTCTTGTGCTCGATCAAGGGCGTCGCCCCGCCTTCGAGGCAGAGCCGGATGGCCTCGTCGAAGCGCAGCACGGGTTCTCCGGTGAAATCCCCGTTCTGGAACCACTTCCCGACGTCGAAGGTCTTCACCGTGGCCCAATCGCTCGCCTCGATGGTGCCGGGACGCCCCGCGACGCGGTCCAGTTCCTTGTCGTGGAAGAGCACCAGCTCGCGGTCGCTCGTGGCGCGCACGTCGAACTCGATCACCTTGGCCCCGAGACGCAGGGCCTCGCGGATGGCCGAGGCCGTGTTCTCCGGCGCGATTTGCGAAGCGCCGCGATGCGCGATCACGACCGGGGCGGAGGGTTCGGCGTGGAGGGAGAGGGTCATGAGGGAGAAGCAGGCGGCGGCGAGGGCTGGGAGGGATCGGCGGAGTTGCATGGGGAGGGGGGGAAGCTTCTTTATTCGAGGCCATTCGCGTCTCATTTGCGCTGATTCGCGTTCCTCATTCCTTTTTATTTAACGCGAATGGCCGCAAATCTCCGCGAATTTTCGCAAATCTGGACCGATGGAAGAATGCTCCGCAGGATGTTCGCCTCACCCCAACCGTAAAACTCGCTTCGCATTGCCTGAAAAAATCTCCGCCTGCGCTGCCTCGTCGCCCCCGGACGCGGCGACTGCGCAAGCCTAGGCCAGCGTCCCTAATCCCGCCACTTTTGCGAATTGTCTTCGATCCATTCCCCGTCAAAGTGAACGCTTCTCATTTATCACAATCCCTTCGCCCCACGCGAGATGAAAAATCTCCCTCTTTGCGCCGCCCTCCTTTGCCTCGCCGTCGCCTCGTCCGCCCAGGACGGGCCCGAAATCTCCGCTGACGAGTTCCCCCGCATCGCCCCGGTCGAGCCGGCCGACGCGCTCGCCACCTTCGAGATCGCGCCGGGATTCGAGCTCACCCTCGCTGCTCACGAACCCGACGTGACCGACCCCATCGCCATGGCCTTCGACGAGAGGGGTCGCCTCTACGTCGTTGAGATGGTCGGCTACTCCGAGCGCCGCGAGGACGCGGTCTGCCAAGTACGGCTCCTCTACGACGACGACCAGGACGGGGTTTTCGAGAAGAGCGTCGTCTTCAAGGACAAGCTCAAATGGCCCAGCGCGATCCTCTGCTACAAGGGCGGGGTCTTCGTCGGGGCCTCTCCGGATCTCCTTTATTTCAGGGACAACGACGGCGACGGCGTCTGCGACGAGGAGCGAGTCGTCTTCACCGGCTACGGCGCGGGCAACGAACCGCGGCTGAACATGCAGGCGCTCTTCAACAGCCTGCGCTGGGGACCGGACAACCGCATCTGGGGCGCGACCGCCGGGAACGGAGGGGACATCACCCGCCCCGACGATCCGGGCTTTGCCACCCTCTCCCTGCGCGGGGCCGACTTCTCCTTCGATCCCGAGAAGCTCGACCTGCGGCAGGAGAACGGCACCGCGCAATACGGGCTGAGCTTCGACTCCGCCGGGCGTCGTTTCGTGTGCAGCAATTCCAACCATCTCGTCTGGGCCGCCTACGAGCGACATCAGGTGAAGCCGAATCCCTGGTTCAGCCTGCCCGCCTCTTTCCTCAACATCGCCGAGGACGGACCCGCCCCGAACGTCCACCGCATCAGCCCGGACGAGCCTTGGCGCATTGTCAGGACACGCTGGCGCGTCGCCGGGGTCGTCAAGGGCATCGTCGAAGGCGGAGGACGCGTCTCGGGCTTCCTCGTCGCGGCGACGGGCATCCATCTCTATTGGGGCGACGCTTTCCCCGCCGAATTCCGCGACAACGCCATCATCGGCGACGTGGGGAGCAACCTCGTCCACCGCAAGATCGTCTCGACGAGGCCGGGTTCCGTTCAGCCCGTCGGCCACCGCCCCGACCCGAACGAGACGACCGAATTCCTCCGCAGCAGCGACACTTGGTTCCGCCCCTGCTCCTTTGCGAGCGGCCCCGATGGCTGCCTCTACATCGCCGACATGTATCGCGAGACGATCGAGCATCCTTGGTCCCTCCCCGAACCGATCAAGAAGCATCTCGACCTCAACGCTGGCAATGATCGGGGGCGCATCTACCGCGTCGCGCCGAAGGGCTACCGAACTTCCCGAGCCATCCCCGATTTCGCTTCGCTCTCCGACGACGAACTCGCTGCCCTGACCCAACACCCGAACGACTGGCACCGCACCACGGCACGCCGCCTTCTCTACGAACGGGGCAAGCCCGCCGCCCCCGTGCCCGCAGTCGAGCCTTTCCCCGCCGCTCTCGCCTCCGAAACTCCGCTGCTCGACCGCATCGAGTCCTCCACCGGCGACCGTTGGATGGAGGCCGCCGTGCTCAATTCGCTCCGAACCCCCGCCGATCTCGCGGCGGCTTGGGAGGCGTCCAAGAACAGCCCGGCGGCCTTCCGCATCCAGCTCGCCGGCATGATCGGGCGGGCCAACGATCCCGCCCTGCTCGCCACAGTCGGCGACGCCTTGGCCTCCGGGAATCCCGACAGCGCCGCCGTCGCCCTGCTCGCGAGCCTGCGGGAGGGCCTTGTCCGGGTCAAGGGTGACTGGAAATCCTTCGCGGCCTCGCCTCGCTGGTCCGGTCTCGCTGCCAAGGCGACGCAGACCCTGACAAATGCCTCATCCCCCTCACCGTCGCGTATCGCCGCCGTGAAGCTGCTCGCCCTGCTCCCGAACGCGGAGACGCAGACGCTGTTCCGCTCCGTCCTCGAGTCCGGTGCGGGTGATCCCTCCCTTTCCTCCGCCCTTGTCGGAGCGATCACCGACTTCGACTATCTGATCGGGCGCTTCGGCTCCCTTGAACCCGCCGCCCGCGACGAACTCGCCGTCCGCCTCGTCGCCGACGCGAAGAGTTCCTCCGCCTTTCTCGCCGCGATCCGCGACGAAAAGGTGAAGCTGGCCGACGCTCCCGCAAGCCTCGTCGAAAACCTGCGCCGCCACGCCGACGCCGGGGTCCGGAAACTCGCCGCCGAGGTGCTGCCGCCCGTGGTGAAGCGATCCGACGTCATCACCGCCTACCAGCCCGCCCTTGCGAGAAAAGGCGACCCGGCCAAGGGCAAGCTCGCCTTCATGAAGGTCTGCATCGCCTGCCACCAGTCGCACGAAGGCGAGGGCATCGCCCTCGGGCCTCCGGCGGCGAGCTTCGCGGCGGGCGGGGCGGAGACCATCCTCGGAAACATCCTCGACCCGAACCGCGAGGTCGCGCCGCAGTATCAGGCCTACACCTTCGAGTTCCGCGAGGGGCCGCCCGCGACGGGATTCATCCTCACGGAGAACGCCGCCGAAGTGACCTTGCGCATGCCCGGCGGGATCGACCGCACCATTCCCCGTGGCGAGATCGCCGGGATGAAAGGCCTCGGCCAGTCGCTCATGCCCGAGGGGCTGGAGGCGACGCTGACGGTGGAGGAGATGACCGATTTGCTCGCGTATCTGACGACGACAGCACAGTAGGAAGGAGCCCGCGCTTCCTCACCCGTTCGGCAATCCCGCACGATGGATCTCCGCGATCTCCTCGGGGGACATGGCCCGACCGAGGATGAACAGGTCGTCGATGCGACCGTTGAGGCTGCGGATGGGATGGGGATTGACGAGGTCGCTGGCCTGCCAGTTGCCTATCTCGGCGTCGCCGAGGCGCAGGGGCGGAAACGGTTTCGGCGACACGGCCTCCCCGAGGGGTCGACCGTCGAGGTAATGGACGATGCGGCCCGCCTCCGCAGAGCCGTCGATAGTCACGGCCAAGTGCATCCAGCGCCCGAGGTCGCGGGGCTCGATGGCGGGCACGGAAAAGCTGTTCAGCCCCCCGGAGACGCCGAGGATCAGCTCGCCCTTGCTGCTGATCTGCCAGTGGACCTCGCCCGTCTCCCATCCGTCGGTGAGCACGAGGGAGTTCAGGCGGCGCTCGAAGCCCTCGACCCGCACCCAAGCGGCGAGGGTCATCGCCTCGTAGTCGCCGGGCACGCGGAGGCGGACGCGGTCGCTGATGCGCTTGAATTCCAGTGCCCCCTTGCCGGGCCAGCGGCCCTGCGTCCACTGCGCGCCGATGATGGCCGCCGCGCCTGTGGCGGCGGCGCTGCGGTTCTTCAGGGCGCGGTCCCAAGGGGCGTGCCCCTCGAAGTCGAAATAGACGAGCATCGCGGGATCGTTCCGTAGCGCTTCGCTTCGCTGCTTCCACTCCGCGTAGCGCGAGCGCCAGTCGTCGCGGGCGAGCTGCATCAGGCGCTCGCGATCCACGAAGGCCTCGCCGCGGCTTTCGATCTCGCTCAATTCCCCGTCCGAGGCGCGGATCGCGCTGCCCGCTCCGAGATGGCGCAGCTCACGCCCGTCGGCGGAGTCGAGCCGCACCTCCCCATCGACCACATGGATCTCGCTGCGTCCGCCCGCGCCGACACTGAGAGCGAACTCGGTCCCGAGATCGACCGCCTCGTAGTCGGGCGTGGAGACGACGAAGCCCTGCGCCGGCTCGGGCACGAAGGCACGGAGCCGCCCGCTGCGGCAGACGATGCGCCAGGCGGATTCCAGTTCCAGTTCGGCGGGCCCCTCCACTATCACCGTGGCCCCGCTGAAAAATTCGATCTGGGCGAGGCCGGAACGCAGAGAAAAGCGCCCGGTCGGAACAGCGTCGCCCACGCCCGGAACGATGGCGTTGCCTGCCCATTCCGGATCAACGACACGGCTCAGCACGGCGACGCCGGGGACGTGCGAAGGCTCCTCCGGCGGAGCACCATTCCGCCAGAGCGCGTAGCCGTTCACGAGCAGGACCACGGCCGCCGCGACCGCGAGCCAAGGCCAGCGCGGCGCGGGGCGGCGTTTCGCGCGGGCGGCAGCGGGCGATACCGGAAAAGGCAGGACCGTCGCTTCCACCTCCGCGCCTTCGCCAGCCTGCCCGCTCGCGAGGAGGGCGTGGACCTCGGCGAAATCGAGATAGAGTTCGCAGGTCTCCGGGTCGCCGCGGAGGAGGTCGTTCAATTCGGTCCGTTCCTCCGGCGAGGCGACTCCGTCGAGGAGGCGCGAGGCGAGGAGACGGACCCGTTCGTGGCGTTCGTCGCGTTTCATGCCGGGTCCCCCTTCATCAGGCGTTTTTCGATGCAGCGTTGCAGGGCCGCGCGGATGCGGAAAAGGGCTTGGGAGACCGCGCCCTCGCTCTTGCCGTCGTCGCGGGCGATGTCGCGCACGCTCGCGCCGGGTTGGTAGCGGCGCTCGATCAGCTCCCGCTGCGCGGCGGGCAGCGCGGCGACGCAGGCGCGCAGGGCCTCAAGGCGGCGGTCGGAGCCGACGGCGCGCTCCTCCTGCCGCTCCGCGAGGTAGTCGAAGACCTCCTCGTCGAAGACCAGTTGCTCCCGGGTCTGCTTGCGGCGGTGGTTGAGGAGATGGAAGTAGGCGGTGCGGCAGGCCCAGGCGGGGAAGCTCGTGCCCGCCTCGAAATCCTCCGCCTTGCGCCAGAGGGTCAGGTTCGTCTCCTGCAGGATGTCCTTGGCGAGGGCGTGGTCGTGGCAGAGCGAGACGATGTAGCCGAACACCGCCGATTGGGAACCGGTGAGCAGTTCGATGAATTCCTCGGTGTCGCGTCGCATGGGGTGGGGTCCGAGGGGAAACCGCGCGAAGGGCGGCGATCTTACGGTTTTTTCGAGCGGTCACATCGGCCCCGGGCGCAGGACTCCTCCGGCGAGGATTTTCGCGCGCAGACCTCCCTTGCCGAGCAGCGCCTTTTCCGCGCCGGGACAGAAGGCCTCGTTCATCCAGAGGCAGGGCTTCGACTCCTCGGTGCCGAGGAAGCGCACGCCTTGGATCTCGAATTCACGCCCGATCCACTCGTTCAGATCCTGCCCCGCGACGATGACGTTGCGCCGATAGACCTCCGGACCTTTGTCGAAAATGCCGAAGCTCTCGCAGAGCCGCTGGTGCGCCTCGATCTCGAACAAGGTGATCTGCCCCTTGTAGTCCGGCTTGTGGTCGAAATAGCGGTCGCCCCGGATGCCGCGCCCCGCGACGCATTCGATCTCGGGCACCTCGACAATGGGCGTCGTCCCCGCCGGGCCGCCGAAGTGGCCGACGTAGTTGTGGTCGAGGGAGAGGAAGAGGTGCAGGATTTCCACGAGGGCACGCTACGCGCGAATTTCCCCGCTGGCAATTCGCCCTGGACCGGATAGGGTCGGGCCTCCCATCCAACCCTCTTCAGTCCCATGGCCAAAGCCCCGCAAAACGCGATCTCCCCGACCCGCGAGGAGAACTTCCCCGAATGGTATCAGCAGGTCGTCCGTGCCGCCGACCTCGCCGAGAACTCGGAGGTGCGCGGCTGCATGGTCATCAAGCCTTGGGGCTACGGGCTCTGGGAGCAGATCCAGCGACAGCTCGACGCCTGGTTCAAGGCGACGGGGCACAAGAACGCCTATTTCCCCCTCCTCATCCCGGTCAGCTATCTGGAAAAGGAGGCGACCCACGTCGAGGGCTTCGCCACGGAATGCGCCGTCGTCACCCACCACCGCCTCGAGCTGAAGGACGGCAAAATGGTCCCCTCGGGCGAACTGACCGAGCCCTACGTGATCCGCCCCACCTCCGAGACCATCATCGGCGCGGCCTTCGCGCGATGGGTGCAGAGCTACCGCGACCTGCCCCTGCTCATCAACCAATGGGCCAACGTGATGCGCTGGGAGATGCGCCCGCGCCTCTTCCTCCGCACGGCCGAGTTCCTCTGGCAGGAGGGCCACACCGCCCACGAGACCGCCGAGGAGGCGATGGAGGAGACGACGAAGATGCACGGGGTCTACGAGCGCTTCCTCACCGACCATCTCGCCGTGCCGGTGATCGCGGGCGAGAAGACCGAGGCCGAGCGTTTCCCCGGCGCCCTGAACACCTTCACCGTCGAGGCCATGGTGCAGGACCGCAAGGCGATCCAAGCGGGCACCTCGCACTTCCTCGGGCAGAATTTCTCGAAGGCCGCCGGGATCGAATTCGAGAGCCGCGACAACAAGCGCGAGTTCGCCTGGACGACGAGCTGGGGCGTCAGCACCCGCATGATCGGCACTCTCCTGATGGTCCACAGCGACGACGACGGACTGATCCTGCCGCCGCGCGTCGCGCCGACGCAGGTCGTCATTTTGCCGGTGACGCCGAAACCGGAGCACGAGGCCCCCATCATCGAGGCCTGCGAGAGGCTCGCGGCGGAGCTGGGTGCGCAGAGCTTCCACGGAGACGCGGTGCGCGTCGAGATCGACAAGCGCGATCTCGGCGGCGGGGTCAAGAACTGGGAATGGATCAAGAAGGGTGTTCCGGTCCGCATCGAAATCGGGCCGCGCGATCTGGAGAACGGCTCCGTCGCCCTCGCCCGTCGCGACCGGACTCCGAAGGACAAGCAGTTCCTCCCCGTGGCGGAGGCGGTCTCGGGCATCTCGGGAATCCTCCAGGACATCCAGGATACCCTCCTCGTCCGCGCCGTGGCCTTCCGCGACGAGAACCTCGTCGAGATTGCGACGATGGAGGAGTTCCGGAAATTCTTCACGCCGAAGAACGCCAATCAGCCCGAGATCCACGGCGGCTTCGCCCTCGTCCATTGGGCAGGCAGCTCCGACGACGAGGAAGCCCTGAAGCAGGAGCTGAAGGTGACCGTCCGCTGCATCCCGAAAGACCCCGCCCTGCGCGGCGGACCGGGCACCTGCGTCCTCACCGGGAAACCGGCTGAGGGGCGGGTGGTGTTTGCGAAGAGTTATTGAGGCGATCCTTGCGAATTTCCTCGCGAAACTGCGGGTGGATTTCGTCAAGCGGGAACGCCTGAGCCCATTCGAACGTGCCTTTGTCGGTGATATAGCGGGTTGGGTGAACCCATCGACGATCCAAACGGATGAGCGGGGCATACAAGGTTCCGACGACATCCCCTCCAAAAGGGGGGTGGTAGCCAAACCGAGGTTGGAATAGGATGGCGTCGGTGATCGACATGCCCGACCGCCATCGGTTCCGTCCGTCCCGTTCAAGCTTCATCCAATACCCTCCCTTCGAGGAGTTCAGGAGATACGATCCGACATAGGCGACCAACGCGATAGGGACCGCAGCGAGGGCAATGGTCTTTTTCTTTCGAACTTTCACGGCTGCGACACTACCAAGACCGTTTCGAGATGTCACGTCTGGATGTTCGAATCCAGCAATGCACTTCGTTCACGGGCGAGGAGTCACGAGACCCACCTTCGGAAAATAAATCCGATATCGAGTCGTATCCACCGTCGCGAGCGGCAGGTTCAGCAATTCCGCATGCGCTCCGATGAAAAAGTCGGGGAGCGGAACCTTGCGCTCGGTTTCCAAGCCTGATTCCTTCCGTGCGAGAAGGCATGAGCGGAAGGCCTCGGCAGCTCGTTCAGAGGCGGCACAGGGCAGATCGAGGAAGGCGACACTGAGGCGCTTGAGCCGGCCCTCCACCGTCTCTGGAGTCTGGTCCCCAACGCAAAGCTCGGCCAAAATCACCGGATTCACCGCTGCTCCCGACGTCGAAAGCGCCTCGAAAAGCGTCTTGCTCGCCCAAGCATGGAAAGGCGAAGCCGGATCGAAGGCGTAGATCAACGCGTTGGTGTCGAACAGGGTCACCATTCCCGCGTCGTTTCTTTCAGCGATTCCCAGCTCATCGACGGAGTGAGGGACTCCTGCTGGAGCAATTTTTTCAACTCGTCGGCTCGTTTCGCCTCGCGAGGGGCCGGAATCAATTTGGTGAGTTCCAAATGTCCCGGTTCGATCTCACGAACTTGATAGACCTCGCCAGGTTCCGCATTGGGAACCACGACCCGCCGCTTCCGATCCGTCGTCACCGTCTTCATCTGGTGGGATGGTCCTACATGCAGGCGCACCCGTCAACCTTCCTCATTCTCCAATAGGGAAACCCCCGGCTCTGCCGGGGAGACTATCAAGGGTTGACCTGTCCGGCAGTCCTCCGTCGTTTTGGGGATGGGGCAGCATGTGGGTGGACTCGGGTAGGGCCGTTCGGCTCGAACGGCCGCAACCGGACGCCCAAGCGACGTTCGCCCCGACCGGGCCGGTCGGGTCTACCCTTGGACTTGGATTCTGTTCGGGGGCGAAACGACAAGGCTTTCGGGAAAATGTTTCGAATCATCGATGAACGAAGTCTCAGGCCGCTTTGAGCGGCTCCAATCCCCAAACCTCCGGTTTTACTAGAGGTATCTGATTTGAGCCAGTGGCCGAGGGCATGCGGTATTCGCCAAGAGCTATTGAGGGGGAGATTTTCTGGCTGCGATCCGAGTGGATACCGCATCCAGAATCCAGTAGAGGAGGAACGTGCAAGAGACGGCAACGGCAACCAAACCGGGCCATATCGGGAGCCGAAGGCGATTCGAGAGAGTTCGCCGCATGGTGTCAAAAGTCTCCCCATTCCGAGTCCTGAGTTCGTCCCTCCCATTCGGGTTCGCGAAGATAAAGCGGTCGCGAAGGTCGTCGGGCCATTGTGGCTGGATGATTTCGATCACTTGCAATTGATGCGCTTCGAACGCCTGCAATTCGCGCCGCATCACCATGTTGACACGAGCATTCAGGGCAAAAGAATAGTAGCACCATGCGAGACCGATCAACAGCAAGCTCACGGTCATGAACAACAGAGGAGAAAATTGATGCTTCATGCAATGGGAGATTCTCCTCACTCCACCCCCAACAACTGCACCGCATCCGCCCCGACGATGCCGTCGGTGTCGCCATTCCCGATCACCACGGTCGCGCTTTCCCCGTCAAATTCGTAGACCCCAAGCCGCAGAAACACCTCGCCCTCCGGCGGAGCCTGCCGCTGGTTCACGCGCACGACGCTTTCGCCTCCGGCGTGGTGGATGGTCACGGGCACATTGCTGGCGCGGTTCGAGGCGGCGGCGTAGGAGACGCCCACGGCGTAGCGGCCCGGCTTGGGGAGGGCGAGGCGGTAGGTGACGCTCAAGCGGCCCTTCTCCTGGTTGGCGTCGTGGACGCTGGAGCCATCGACGGGCGTCCCGTAGCTGGTCCCGGTCCAATGGCCGGTTTTCTCCGCATTGCGGTCGTCCATGACGAGGCCGGGGAGTTTCGCGGAGCGCGGCAGGTTGGCGAGGGAGGGCAGCTCGAGAACCGCCTTCTGCTCCGACAGACGGGATCTCAGAGCCGCCGTGTCGATCTCCTGGACGGCGACGCCCTTCCGCACGGCTTGGGCGGCGGCGAGGCCACTGGCGTGGCCGAGATTCATGTAGACCGGCTCCATCCGCAGGGAGCAGCAGGCGATGTGGCTCGCGGAGAGGCATACGGGCACGAGGAGGTTCTCGCATTCGGCAGCCTTCGGTGTGAGGGAGCGGTAGGGGATTTGGTAGGGCAAGGCGGGTTCGTCTTGGAAGCTGCCCTCGTCGCGCACGGTGCCGTCCTCGGCGAGGATGCGCTGCACGATGTGGCAGTCGATCACGAAGGAACCCATGGCGACGCCGTCGTCCTTGAAGATGTCGTTTTGCAGATCCCGCTGCGTCATCACATAGTCGCCGATCATGCGGCGGCCTTCGCGGATGTAGAGGGCGTAGGGCCAGTGGCCGTTGTCGGCGAACTCGTCGCGGCAGAGGCCCCATTCGTTCGTCTCCTCGCGGAGGCGGGCGGGAACGCGCTCGTCGTGCCCGAGGAACCAGAGCATGCCTTGGATGAAATCGATGTGGTCCTGCCAGATGCGCGCGCGGGTCGCGGCGTCGCCGTCGGGATAGTCGAAGTTCGCCCCCGGATAGTCGGTGGAGAAGAGGCCCTGGGCGTTGAGGTCGTATTTGCCGTTCGCGATGTCGCCGAGGTGGAAAAGGCGGCCGAAGCGGATGCCGGGGTAGGCCTCGATGAGACGGGCGAGCAGTTCGTAGCGGGCGGGGTCGTAGTGCGCTGGTTTCGGGAAGGGCACATGGATCTCGGGACGGCGCGTGACGCAGATCCGGAAGTTGTAGGCTTGGGTGCGATGGTCGGCGGCTCCGGGTTCTAGACCGGGATCGGGGAAGACGCCGAAGATCGGTTTGCCCTCCTCGTCCACTCCCGAAATCGCTGTCGGCGTGCCGTGGATGTAGGAAGGGCCGTCCCCGCCGAGGCTGGGGCTGAGGGATTCCATCACCTCGACGCTGCGCGGGCGGATCGGCATGGGATGGTAGCCCGCGAGCGGCTCGCCGTATTGCTCGCGGCTCTCGCGGCCCACGAGGTAGGCGACCTTCGCCGCCGCCATCAGGTCACCCTCGTAGCTGGCATCGACGAAAACGCGGCCTTCATGGACCGTGCCGTCGGCGGTGGTCAGCGAGACGATCCGCGTTCCGTCCTTTGCCACCTCCTTCAGCGCTTGCCCTGTGAAGACGCGGACTCCGGCCTCCTTCAGCATCGCTGTGAAGGTCTCCAGATTCACATGCGGCTCGGCGAACCACATCGGCGTGTCCGGTTTCGCCGCTGCGGCGCGGGCGAAGAACTCGCGGGCGAAGCCGCCGACGGTGTCCTCGCGTCCGACATCGGTCTTGCTCAGGCCGCCCGCGACCATGCCGCCGATCCATGGCGTTGCCTCGACCATAGTCACGGAGAGTCCCTCCCGCGCCGCGACGACGGCGGCGGAGATTCCGGCGGGCGTTCCACCATAGACCACGAGATCGACCGGTTCGGCGGCGCGAGGGGAGGTCGAGGCACAAAGGAGGGCGCAGACGGAGAGGAGGGATCGCTTCATGGTCGGGGGACGCGCGCCCGTCTCACGGCAGCGGCGGTATGTTGAGAATCTTCCGCGCTTTCGTCTGGTTCGCGAGCGCCTCCTCCAAGGTTGCCGCCGTGAAGGTCGCGTGTCCCATCTTCCGCCCCCTCCGTGCCTCGTGCTTCCCGTAGAGATGCAGGTGGGCGCCGGGGATCGCGAGAACGGCGCGCCAGTCCGGTTTCCCTTTCGCATCCTCCCACACATCGCCGAGCAGGTTCAGCATGACCGCCGGGCTGTGGAGGCGCGTGCCGCCGGGGTCGAGTCCGCAGAGGACGCGAAGCTGCTGCTCGAATTGCGAGGTCTCGCAGGCGTCGATGGTGTGGTGGCCGGAATTGTGCGGGCGAGGGGCCATCTCGTTGACGAGGAGCCGCCCGTCGCTGGATAGGAAGAACTCGACGGCGAGGAGCCCGCGGTAGTCGAGGGCCTCGGCCACACCGAGGGCGATGGAGCGGGCCTCGTCGAGGAGGGCGGGGTCGAGCCGGGCAGGCACGATGGAGACGTCGAGGATGTGGTCGCGGTGGAAGTTCTCCGCGGGGTCGTAGGCGAGGGCGTGCCCGGCCATGTCGCGCACGACGAACACGGAAAGCTCGGCGGCGAGGTCGATGCGCTCCTCCAGCACGGCGCGGGGCGTGGCGAAGGCGCTCCAGACGGCTTCGGGATCGCTTTCGCGGGTCACGGGGAGCTGGCCCTTCCCGTCGTAGCCGAATTCGGCGGTCTTGAGGATGCCCCCTTTCTCCGGCAGGCCCGCGAGGGCGGAGCGGAGCTGGGCGGCGCTTTCGACCACGGCGAAGCGGGCGCAAGGGATGCCGTTCTCCTCAAGGAAGCGTTTCTCCCGTTCGCGATGCTGGCAGATCGCGACGGCGTTCGCCCCGGGCATCAGGGGGATCTTCGCGGCGACGGTTTCGAGGAGGCTTCTCGGAATGTTCTCGAACTCGACGGTGGCGGCTTGGGCGCGGTCGAGGAAGGCGGCGAGTCCGGCGGGGGAGTCGAAGGAGTCCTCGATGACGAAGTCGGCGACTCCGGCGGGTCCGTTGTCCGGCCCGCCGACCCAGGAGACGACACGGTAGCCCATGCGCCGCGCCGCGAGGGCGAACATGCGCCCGAGCTGTCCGCCGCCGAGCACCCCGAGGGTCGATCCGGGAGGAAGGGGCGCGTTCGAACTCATGAGGCGTTCCCGGAATCGAGGGGAGGGAGTTCCGCCGCCTCGACCTTGGCGCGGAGTCCCTCGCGGTAGGCGTCGAGCCGCGAGGCGAGGTCGGCGTCCTCCATCGCGAGCAGGGCCACGGCGAAGAGCCCCGCGTTGGTCGCCCCGGCCTCGCCGATGGCGAAGGTGGCGGTGGGGATGCCCGCGGGCATCTGCACGATGGAGAGGAGCGAATCGACTCCGGCGAGGGTCCGCGACTTCACCGGCACGGCGAGGACGGGCAGGGAGGTCAGGGCCGAGGCCATGCCGGGCAGGTGGGCGGCGCCGCCAGCTCCGGCGATGAGGAGTTTCAAACCGCGCTCCCGCGCCGACTTGGCGTAGGAGTAGAGCAGGTCGGGGGTGCGGTGGGCGCTGACCACCTTCGTCTCGTGCGGAATGCCGAAATCGCGGAGCACCTCGGCGGCCTTCGCGAGCGTGGGCCAGTCCGAGGCGCTGCCCATGATGATCCCGACGAGGGGCGGGGAGAAAGGGGTGGGGTCGGCCATGACAGGGCTTATTTAATCCGCAGAAAAGGGAGTGTCGAGCGGGGAAATGGCGGGTGGGGCGATCCGGCGGCGCTATTCCAGGTCGGCGCTGAAACCGATGCGCTGTCCGGGTACGAGATGGTCGCTCTCGATGCTCAGCGCTGGCGCTTTTCCTCCGGCCTTCACTTCGAAGACCGCTTCCGTGCCGGGAGCGAGCCCTTTGAGGGAGGCTTCGCTGCGCACCCCGTCCACCGCCACCCAGGCGTTCCGGTAGATCGGGGCGATGCCCTCGTTGCGCACCGTCACCTTGGAGCGACCGGAGGCGCTCTCGAAGGCGGTCACGCGGAAGCGGTAGCCGATGGCCATCCCGGCCTCGCGGAGGCGTTCGAGCGGCTGGAAGTCCGGCTGGCCGTCGCCGATGATGTAGCTGAGGCCGAAACGGGCCGCCGCCGCCTCGAAGGATTCGCCGTGCGGTCCCTCGGGCGCGAGGGCGAGCCTTTGGTCGTGATCGGTGTAGTAGCTGAATTCGCCCCCCGTCGGCACCCGGAGATGGCGCTGCCGTCCGACGATCTCCCAGTCGCGCACGTTGACGCGGGCATGCTCCTCGCAGAGGAAGGAATCGTCGAACGCGCCGAAAGGCAGGTCGAGCAGGGAGGCATCCTCAAAGAAAGGCGACACCGTCTCCTTCGCGGCATCGACCGACACGCTCCACGGCGTCTCCTTGTAGCAGGCGGCGAGATGCCGGAAGAACTCCGCTTGGAAAGCCCGGTCGGGAAAGGTGCGGCCCAGTTCGAAGGGGCCGTCGTAGATGTGGTATTCGGCCCACAGCCCGAAGCCCACTTGCACGAAGGCGAGCCGGGGATCTCGGTCGTAGCGTTCGGCGAAGGCGGTGTGGAAAGCTTTGACGAAGCGCTTCAGTTCGGGATGCGACCAGTCGGGAAAGCCCGTCTCCTTGCCTTCGCTGAGGCCGGAGGTCTCTTTGTAGTCCGGCAGGGCGCGGAGGTGGGCCGGGGTCGCGGCGGGGCGACCGACGTAGGCGAAGTAGAATCGCAGAATGGCCTGATGCCCCCGCCCGGCGATGGCGTCGAGTTTTTCCTCGACCAAAGACCAGTCGTAGCCTCCGTCCTCCGTCGTCAGGCTGCCATAGCCGATGTAGGAGAATTCGAGTTGGATGGCGTCGCTGCGTCGATGGGGTGAGGTGTCCCAGAGCACAATCCCGGTCATGGGCTGCACGCCCTCCGCCCGGCTCCGCAGGGGGACGGGGCGCAACGGCTCCGCTACCGCCGGGGGAAGGATGGACAGAAGGAGGCCGACGGCCACGAAGGGGAGGGGATTGGATTTCATCGGGTCGGTGGCATCTCCTAGCGCCGGGGAGGCCCTTTTTCAACCTTTCCGAACCGCCTCCGGCATCGCCCGACCCGGCCCCGATGACGGGCGGAGGACAAAATCGCCCCCGGAAGCGCCCTTCGCGGATTTTTTTTCTTCCGAAGGGAGGCAAGTGGTCCGTATTAGGTGAATAGAGGCGGGGGCGAAAGCGTCCCCTCTCTATACCGAACACCCTTCTCCATGAAAAAAAACCTCACGCCGTTCGTCCCGGTCCTCGTCGCGGGATCGCTCCTTGTCTCTTGCAAGAAACAGGACGACGGGCTGGCCTTGCCGTCGGACCAAGCGCAAGTCGATCTGCAACTGCAGCTTGAGCGCGAGATGCTGGCGATCGAGCGGGATCTGCTGGCCACCGAACGGACGCAACTGGAGCAGGCCCGCGACGCCGCCCTCGCCGATGCGGAGATCGCGAACCAAGCGGCCCGCGACGCGACGGACGAGGCGGACCGGGCGAAGCAGGCCCTGGCGCAGGCCGAGGCCGAAGCCGCCGCCCGGAACCGTCCGCCCGGCAGGGATTCGGGCCGGATCCAGTCCCCGGTCCCACCTTCCTCCTACTCGCAGCCGGGCTACCCGCCCCAAGGGGGCTATCCCCCGCAAGGCCAAGGCGGGAGAGGGGGCTATCAGGGTTCGGTCGCGGACTACACCCTCTTCTACGAGCACTTGCAGCCCCACGGGCGCTGGTTCGAGACCCCGCACTACGGCTACGTGTGGCAACCGGCGGTGGCCCGCACCTCGGCGAATTGGCGTCCCTACACCCATGGGCGCTGGGTCGACACAGACCACGGCTGGGCTTGGTGGTCGGACGAACCATTCGGCTGGGCCGCCTACCATTACGGGCGCTGGACCTTCCTCCATGGCGCTGGCTGGATCTGGGTGCCCGGCTCGCAATGGGCGCCCGCTTGGGTGTCGTGGCGTGAAAGCGGCTCCTACATCGGCTGGGCACCGCTGCCTCCCGTCACGCTCTACGAGTCGAACTTCGACTACGGGCGCCGGACCGACGAGGTCTGCGGCATCCCTCCCGACCGCTACAATTTCGTCCCGATCGGATCCTTCGTGGAACCCGCTCATCGGCACTACCTGCCCCCGGCGGAGAATGTCAGGATCATCCAGCAGACCACGAACGTGACCAATATCCACGTCCACCAGAACCAAGTGATCGTGGGAGGCCCGCGCCCGGACCGTCTGCGCGAGCGTTTCGGACCTCAGCGCATGCCCCGCCACACCGTCAATCGCGGCGCTTGGACGGCGGACCGTCGGCAGGACATGGCACCCCGCAGCGAAGGGAACATCCTTTCCTTCATCGCCCCCCAGATCGCCGCGCTCGCGACCAACCAAGCCCGTCCCGCCCGTCTGGAAGGCCGCTTGGACCAATTCAACCCGGTGCAAGGTTCCGCGAGGCCCGACTCGGAACTCCTCCAGCGCTACGTGAGGGGGCTCGCCCGTCAGGAAGTGGCGGCTCCGTCCGCGACCGCGACCCCGGCGAGGCCGGGCAGAGAGACTGCCGTCGAAGCGTCCAAGGATGCCGAGGAGACCTTGCGAAGCATCCAGGCCCGCGAGGCGCGCATCGAGGAGCTGCGCCGTCAGCAGGAGGCGCTGGCCGCCGAGGCGAAGAAAAACGAGCCCGCGCCGGAACCTGAGCCCAACAAGGAAGTCGCCCCGGCTCCGGTGGCTCCCGCCCCCGCCCCGGCTCCTGTTCCCGAAACGCCGCCCGCGTCGCGTCCCGACGGACGTCCCCGCCCCGGTTTCCCGGCGTCACGTCCGCAGACGCGCCCCGGAACGGAGACCCCATCCGCGCCCGGTGCTCCTGATTCGGCTCCCGACGGACGTCCCCGCCCCGGCTTCCCCGCATCGCGCCCTCAAATGCGTCCCGGAACGGAGGCTCCGTCCGTGCCCGGTGCTCCTGATTCGGCTCCCGACGGACGTCCCCGCCCCGGCTTCCCCGCATCGCGCCTTCAAATGCGTCCCGGAACGGAGGC
>DDTJ01000106.1:0-128 GCA_002344525.1 Akkermansiaceae bacterium UBA2367 | reverse complement strand
GCGCCCGCCGCTCCAGCCCCGGCTCCCGAAACGCCGCCCGCGCCCGTCCCGGTTCCGGCTCCCGAAATGCCGACGCCCCCCGCGCCCCCTGCCGCTGTGGAAGAGCCCGCCCCGGCGGCACCGCCCGC
>DDTJ01000094.1 GCA_002344525.1 Akkermansiaceae bacterium UBA2367 | reverse complement strand
GCCCTCCCCGGCGTTGGCGAAGGCTTTGGTGGACTTGCGCCCGCCGGGGTGGAGGACGCAGGCCTCGAAGGAGTCCTTGGCGATGTCGATGCCGAGGCAGACGGGGGTGGGGTGGATGGGATCGGGCATGGCGGGGTGGATGTGCCGGGGTTGTGGTTGGGTTGTGGTTGGGCGGTTGCGATGCGGCCGTCGAGTTCGAGCTTGTCTTGGGGCTTCCAATCCGTAGAATGTGCCCTTGATAAGGTACGGCTTCCGTTGAGGCCGGCGATCAGGGCCGGGGGTCCCATCTACGAACGGGATGGAACTCCCTCGCCGAGGTACGGTGTACCCCCGGCCCTGTCGCAACCTTGCGCTTGGGCCGCCGCAAGCGGCGGCTCGATTGAGTCAAGCGCAGGGAAAGATAAGAGACAAGCCGAGGTCACTGACCTCGGTCGGGCGTCGTTTGGACGTTCGATCCGGCCTCACTGAGGCCGGCTACAGGCGCTGGCGCGTTTTTCCACAATCCCCATCATTCTTGCTGAAATGGACACTGGGAAACACCGGCTCGTTGCGCGATCTCCGTCCTTGCGCCCTTGCGCGGAGCCTCCAGATTCGCTTCGATACGGCCATGCAACGGTTCCCTCTTCTCGGATTTCTCGGATTTCTCGCCCTCCTGCCGCTTCCCGCTCCGCGCTCCGCGCGAGCAGAACAGCCGACCGCGCCCTTCGCCCCGACCCGCTGCGAAGCGATTCCCCTCCCCGACGGCCAAGCCTCCTTCCTCCACGACGGCATCGAGAAAACGCGCTGGCATTTCGATCCGAAATACCCGCGCCCTTTCTTTCATCCCTTCAACGGACCTTCCGGAGCCTCCCTCACCCGCATGGGCCACCCCGGAGCGCCGGACCACGACCACCACCGCTCCATCTGGTTCGCCCATGCCAAGGTCGACGGGATCGACTTCTGGTCGGACAACACCCCGGCCCGCGTCAGGCAGAAGCATTGGCTGGTCTACGAAGACGGCCCGGCGGAGGCGATCCTAGCCGCCTCGCTCGGGTGGTATGACGGGGATGGCGTCGAGCGCATGGAGCAGGGGCTCGTCGCCGCCTCCATCCCCGGGGAAGAGGGCGAGCATTTCCTCGAAATCCAGATCACCCTGCGACCCGGGGCGGGGCGAGAGTCGGTGCTGCTGGAAAAGACGAACTTCGGGCCCCTCGCCGTGCGCGTCGCGAAGTCGCTCAGCCAACGTTTCGGCGGCGGGCAGCTCACCAACAGCGAGGGGGAGACGGGCGAAAAGGCGATCTTCGGGAAGCGGGCCGCGTGGATGGACTACTCCGGTCCCGTCGTCGTGGGGACGGGGACGGAGCGCCGCACCGTCGTCGAGGGGATCACGTTTTTCGACCATCCCGCGAACCCGCGCCACCCGACCGCGTGGCATGTGCGCGACGACGGCTGGATGGGCGCGGCCTTCTGCTTGGAGGAGGGGCACACGGTCACGAAAGACGCCCCGCTCGTCCTGCGCTACCTCCTCCACGCCCACGCTGGCGGATGCGATCCCGGTAAAGCCGCGAAGACGGCGGCGGAGTTCGCGGCGAGGAGCGGTTTCGTCGCGGGAAAATCGACGCGCCCGCATTACCAATTCGAGGCGAGGAGGGAATAGCCGAAACGGGCAGGATGTGCGGAGACGGCGGCGGCAACATTGCTTCCACCGGACCGGATTCGCGAGGATTTGCGGCTAACTCTACTTCGTTGAATTCAGATTTTGACCACGAATGGACACCAATTTTCACGAATGGGAGGGCGCTGGATCGGCGAAGAATTCGTGTTTATTCGTGCCAATCCGTGGTCAAAATCTGAATTTAACGAACTAGCCATAAAAAGGAGAACGCGAATGGGAGGAGATGCCTTTACGCTCATTTGGAAGTTCTTTGATTATGAAAAATATTGTTTTCTCGAAATTATGAAGGATTTTCCCGAAATTTCATGCTCCTTCTCCCATCGTCTTCCGTCCGAGCCTCATCTCGGCGCGCGTTCACGCTGATCGAAGTCACCCTCGTCGTCGGGGTGCTGCTCGGTCTGATCGGCGTGACTTGGGTCGGCGTGGGTTCCTACAAGGAAGGGGCGAACCGGGCCCTCTGCGTCCATCAAGTGGCGAACGTGCAAAAGGCGATGCGCTCCTACTGCCATTTGCAGGAACTCCAATCCGGCCAGCCCATCCCCGACCTGAAGAAACGCCTCATCGAGGACTCGAAATTCTTCGCCAGCGCCCCTTTCTGCCCCTCGGGAGGCGTCTACTCCTTCCACGAAAAGGAAGTCCCCCATGTCGGCACGCTGTTCATGCGCTGCTCCATCGCGGAGCATGCGCCGAAGAGCGTTCATGGCTGGTGACTACTCTTGCTCCTACTCATTACTCTTACTCATTACTCCATCCGAGCATCGAAGGACTTCCGATTCTGAGTAAGAGGTAAGAGTAAGGAGTAAGAGGATGAGAACGGGGAAACCCCCGCATCAGGAATGCGGAGGATCAGTCTTTTTCGGCGAGATCTTCGACACATCCGGCTTGCTCGCCTTCGCCTCGTCGGCCTTCTCCGCACCAGTATCCTTCGACGCGGGCGGCTCGGGCTTCTCAGCGCAAGCCGTCGCCCCGAAAAGGGGAGCAGCCAGCACGGTGAGGCCCGCAGCGGCGGCGGCACGCTGGAGAAGCGACTGCTTGCGCTGCTGCTTCTCGGTGTCGCCGAAACGGGCGCGGCGGATATTGAGCGAATTCTGCTCGTGGATGCGATAGACCACGTTGCGGACCTCGTCGTCGCGGAAGAACTTGCCTCCGGCGAGATGGACGCGATACCAGAGGTGGTAGTCGTCGGCCCCGAGACCCACGGCGCGCTCCTGGTAGTTGCCCGCCTTCCGCGCGATCTCGGCGCGGATGAGGACGGAGGAATGCGGTAGCATGTTGTCGTCGGAACTGCCGGTGAACATGGTCTCGACGCCCTTGTTCGGCCAGTGCAGGCGCGGGGTGATCTCGCCGTTCTCGTGGGTCAGGAGGAGACAGCCGTAGACGTCGACCTTCTTCATCTCGATCATGTGGACGGCCCGCTCCAAATAGGTGGGCATGAGCTGGTCGTCGTAGTCGAGCGGCTTGTAGAACTCGGTGTCGCACTCGGCCACGGCCTGGCGGTGGAGCCAACTGCAATGCTCGATGTCGGGAGAAAGGCCGGTGCAGATCAGCGGCAGACCGTAGCGGGCCGCGAGCGGCTCGGCGAAGGACCAAGGGCCATCGACGAGGAGCTTCACCTTGAACTTCTTGTAGGTCTGGTTCGCAAGGCTGGCGACGGCGTCATCGAGCTTCGAGACATCGGTGCCTTGGTGAATGCGGAGGCCGATGGTGACGCGGGCCTCGGAATGGCAGAGCGAGGTTCCGGTCAGCTCGCCGAGAATGCGGGCGTTGGCGCTTGCATAGTTCGCCCCGAGGGAAAGCTCGGCGGCAGAGGCGAGGCAATCGACCGAGGAGAGCGTCGCGGCTTTGAGCAAGGCCCCGTGGGCGAGCTTGGCGAGCTTCTTCGGATTGGCGTGCCAGTCGATGAGATAGCCGTTGCGTCCGTTCTTCACGAAATCGGCGACGCCACAGGTCTTCGTCACGACCACGGGAATGCCGCAGCTCAGCGCCTCGGCGGCGGTGAGGAGGAAGCCCTCCTTCTCGCTGTTGCCGAGGAGAACGTGGCAGCCTTCGAGGCGATGGCGGTAGGCGAAGGGGTTGAAGTCGAGTGGACGCAGGTCGAGGCGATCGGCCACGCCGAGCTTCGCGGCGAGCTCCTTCACCTTCGCGAGGGTCTCGGCTTGGACGCGCTGGGTGTATTCGAGCCCGGCGGTGTCGGAGCCGGTCCAGGCGCGGATGACGAGGCGGGGATCCTCGGCGAGCAGGTAGGGCAGCGAGAGGATGCCCTTCGACTCAAGGGGACGGCCCATCCAACCGACGACGAGGCGGC
The DNA here is from genome assembly GCA_002344525.1 of Akkermansiaceae bacterium UBA2367. Classification (GTDB taxonomy): domain Bacteria; phylum Verrucomicrobiota; class Verrucomicrobiia; order Verrucomicrobiales; family DEV007; genus Arctic95D-9. The sequence continues at coordinate 21,331 of DDTJ01000094.1, read as the reverse complement.
CTTTGGGATCGTATTGCCCCTTGACCGGGACGAATTCGGAAACCGGAGGAGTCAGCACTCCGGCGACGCGGTGATCTTTCTCCTTCGCCCAACCCGCGTAGCGGTCGAGGACCTTCTGCGAGACCCCGGCTACGGTCATACCGCGAAGATCGTCGTAGGCGCGGTTGATGAAACGCCAACCCGCGTCGTCCCAGGAATGGAGCACCAGCGAGGTGGGGCGCTGCGGCAGGCCGGAGAGGTCGCCGTAGCTGAGAAACCAGGACGAAGGGTCCGCCGGAGCTTCGCGGGTCACCTTTCCGCAGGAGAAACCGCTTTTCTCCGCCGCGTCGAGCAGGGGCATGTCGTCGCTCTGCGAATAGAGCGTGGTCCGCTCGCGCACCCATTCCGGCAAGGCCATGATGTAGCGCAAGACCGCCGTTTGTGCGCCACCGAGAGCCAGATTATGGGTCACGAAGCACGGATTGACGCGGGGGAGGTGATAAGTCGATGCCATGGATGTAAAGTGTCGTCTCGCAAGAGGGTTGGGTCGCCGGGTCAACCCTGTCGGGTCGGGAGGCATCCCGGACAATGAACCATCGTCCCGGCCACCTGTCCAACGTTTGGAAAGCCCAGCAACCCCGCACGTTCAAGTTCTTCCCCCCTTTTTCAAGTGACTCCATCAGGCCATACGCAAGAGCGGACGGTAGCGACATTCGCGGGAGACGGTTGCATGACCTTCTCCATTCGTGGACATTCGCGTTCCCCATTCCTCTTTTTGACGCGAATGACCGAAAATCTCCGCGAATTTCCGCGAATCCATGCAGGGGGAGGAGTCGCGGGAATTTCGGCCCTCCTCCTCGCCCTCGCCTCCCCTCTCGCCGCCGACGACTCTTGGTCCCTGCGCCCGCTCGTCCGCTCCACCCCGCCCGCCCCGGGCCATCCCATCGACGCCTTCATCCACGCCGCCCTCGCGGAAAAGGGCCTCCGCCAGAACGATGCGGCGGACCCGCACACGCTACGGCGGCGGCTGACGCTCGACCTGACCGGCCTCCCGCCGACGCGGGAGGAAATCCGAAATCCGGAGCCCGAAATCCGAACGATGATCGACCACCTGCTGGATTCGCCGCATTACGGGGAACGCTGGGGGCGGCATTGGCTCGACGTGGCCCGCTATGTGCAGGGGACCATCAAGGTGCCCGGCGTCGCCGCCACTGACCTCGCCGAACCCTACCGCGACTATGTCGTGCGCAGCTTCAACGCGGACAAGCCCTACGACCGCTTCCTGACCGAGCAGCTTGCGGGCGACCTTCTCGACGTGGCGGACGAATCGGAACCTGCTCGCCTCGACCGCCTCGCCGCCCCCGCCTTCCTCTCCATCGGCCAGTGGTTCGACGAATGCACCGATCCGAACAAGCTGCGCCTCGACCTCGTCGACGAGCAGATCTCCACCGCGACGCGGGCCTTCCTCGCGATGGACTTCGCCTGTGCCCGTTGCCACGACCACAAGTTCGACCCCGTCTCCATCCGCGACTACTACGCCCTCGCCGGCATCTTCCGCAGCACCGAGATCACCTCGCACTTCGCCGAGGAGTGGAAGGACGGCCGCCCCCGCGCCCTGCGTCCCCTCGCGCCCGAAACCGAAGTCGCCAAGGCCGAGGCCCTCGAACGCGAGATCGAAAAGCAGCGCGAAGAGCATTTCCGCTTCCTGACCGATGCGCAAAAACGCCTCCCCGCCTCGGAGCCATCCGAAATCCCCGGCACCGTCCTCGCCTTCGAGGCCGAGGGCTTCGACGGGCACAAGGATCTCAAGACCATCCCGCTCGGCGACCAGGGCGAGGCCATCGCCACCCGTCGCCGCCTCGACCAATGGGTGCGCTACCGCCTCGTCATTCCCGAGGCCGGACCTCACACCCTGCTCGTCCGCTATGCCGCGACCGAGGCCGCTCCCGTGGAGCTCGAAATCGAGGGCAAGGTCTCGAAGGGCAGCGTCCTCGGAGCACCCACCTACGGCGAAACGCCCGATCATTTCCGCTGGGACGCCGTGCCCCTCGGCGATCTGCCGAAGGGCCGCGCCTTCGTCCGTTTCAAGGTCGGACGAAACGCGCCCTTCCCCACCCTCGACCGGCTCGTGCTCGTAAAGGGCGCGTTGTCACCGGACGATCCCGAGTGGCGACGACAACTCGGCCCGCCCACCGTGGCGGAGACGCGCTTCTTCCTCGATGCCTCGGAACGCGAGACCCTGACAAGCCTCGAATCGACCCTGACCGAACTCCAGGCGAAGCGTCCCGCCCTGCCCCTCGCCCTCGCGGTGCGCGACACCGACGCGCCCATCGATCTCGCCGTCCGGCGCGGCGGCAATGTCTATGCGGAGGATGGCGATCCCGTCCCCCGCGCCGTGCCCTCGCTCGCCGCCGGACTCATCGGCGCGAGCTTCCCCGTGGATGGAACGACGAGCGGGCGCGTCCAGTTCGCCCAATGGCTCGCCCATCCCGACCATCCCCTCACCGCGCGGGTCATGGCCAACCGCATCTGGCATTGGCATTTCGGCACGGGACTGGTCCGCACCGTCGATGACTTCGGCAAGCAGGGCAGCCCGCCGACCCATCCCGAACTGCTCGACTGGCTCGCCTGCGAACTGATCGAGAGCGGCTGGTCGGTGAAGCACCTCCACCGGCTCATCCTCACTTCCGCAACCTACCAAGCCTCGTCCGTGAAGACGCCGGAGAACCTCGCCGGCGATCCCGACGGCTCGCTCCTCTCGCGCTTTCCCGCCCGCCGTCTCGAAGTCGAGGCGATCTACGACGGCATGGCCTCCAGCATCGGCAAAGTGCCGCGCCAAGCGGTTGGCGCTCCCCTCGACACCGCGAAATCGAAGGACCGCGCCCTCTACATCCTCACCTCCTCGCGCTCGCCCCTCGGGCTAGGGATCGAGATTCGCAAGATGTTCCCCCTCTTCGGCTTCGACGACTCGGGCCGCCCCATGCACGACCGCGACGAAAGCGTCACCGCCGCCCAGTCGCTCTGGTGGCTGAACAATCCCCTGCCCCGCCACTACGCGACGAAGCTCGCCGAGCAGCTCGTCGCCGACCATCCTGACAACACCACCGAACGTGCCCGCGTCCTCCACGAGATCCTGCTCGGACGCCCGCCCGGTCCCGAGGCTGAGGGTGCGATGCTCCGCTACGTGGACGAACTTGTGAAAGACGAGGGCCTTTCCGAAACCGAGGCGTGGACCCGTGTGGCATTGGGGCTTTTTTCATCCAACGCTTTTCGCAGTCTTGAATAGAGCTAGTTTGATAAGTAAAGATTTTGACCACGGATGACACTAATGAACACGAATTTCCTTGATCTCCATCCGTGTAATTTGTGTCATCCGTGGTCAAAATCCTAAATTCAACGCAGCGGAATTAAACGTCATACCAAAAAACGCAATCTAACGCCATGGGCCAAGCCGCTGAACAACTTGCTGAAGAACAGTGGATCGCCACAGAGCGCGAGAAGGTCATCGACTACCTCGCCCAACAAGGTTGTCAGCACGGCGGTGTAGGAGAATGGCCAGCATTTCATATTGATCCGTATTTCGCCTTGTGGGCAGTACAATCACTCAAGGTTGAAGGTCGCATTGGCTGGTGGGCTGTCAGCGGTGACATTCCCACCGATTACATGAGCAGCAGTTCAGGCTACCATCCTCGTGATGCCATGAGATATTTCAGTTCACAGTGGATGGATATTTCCGACTCGATGCTCGCCGGAAAGTCACGAGATGGTTGCATGATCGGTTCGCCGGATGACCGGCCCGAGCTGGAGCCTTTGCTCAGAAGCAGAGCCAAGCTGATCCGAACATTTGCTGATGACGACGAATTATGGAAAGAATGATCACGCAAACCACGACCAAGGGCTAAACCCCGTGAAACCCCGCCCTTCCATCCTCTGCCCCGGCATCTCCCGCCCCCTCTCCCGCCGCGACTGGCTGCGGAAGAGCTTCCTCGGGCTCGGGGGCATCGCCGCCGCCGATCTGATGGCGCGGAACGGCCTGTTCGCGGCAAACGCCACCGGACTCACCAAACTCCACCACCGACCTGCGGCGCGGCGCATCCTCTATATCTTCCTCGAAGGCGGCCTCTCCCAGCTCGACTCCTACGACTACAAACCGGCCCTCGCGAAATACGCGGGCCAGCCCCTGCCCGACTCGATCCGCCCGCCGCAATTCACCTTCGCGAAGCAGGGCACGGTGATCCCCTCGCCCTTCGCTTGGCGGCATTGGGGCGAGAGCGGCACCTACGCGAGCGACCTCTTCCCCGAGGTGAACTCGCGCTTCATCGACGATCTCTGCTTCCTCCATTCGCTGCACCACTCCAGCAACGACCACGTCACCGCCAAGCGCGTCCTCCACACGGGAGTGCCCATCGAGATCCGCCCCACCCTCGGGAGCTGGCTCGTCTACGGCCTCGGAGCGATGAACGAGAACCTGCCCGCCTACATCGACATCACCCCGACCGACCCGAACCGGCCCACCGGCTTCCTCCCCGGCAAATTCGGCGGAGCCGCGATCGGACGCCCCGACCAAAAATCGCCCCGCCTCACCTGGGAGAACCTCGAACCCGCCTTCTCCGGACAGGACCGCCATCTCCAATTCCTCCGCGAATTCGAATCCGCCGACAGCGGCGATCCCGAACTCGACGAGATGGAGCTCGCCTTCCGCATGCAGACCGAGGCCCCGGAACTGCTCGATCTGGAAAGCGAATCGCCCGCCACGAAGCAGCTCTACGGCATCGGCGAGGACCCCACCGACGAATTCGGCCGTGCCCTCCTCCTCGCCCGCCGCTTCGCCGAGTCCGGCGTCCGCTACATCACCATCAACCACGCCAGCACCCGCTACGGCAACCTCTGGGACCAGCATTCCGAACTGGAGAAAGGCCACCGCGGCAACGCGCACGCCGTGGACAAGCCCATCGCCGGGCTGCTCCACGATCTGAAGGTGCGCGGTCTGCTCGACGACACCCTCGTGATCTGCGGCAGCGAATTCGGCCGCACCCCGACCTTCGAGTTCTTCGACGGCATCACCGGACGGCATCAGAACGGCCGCGACCACAACCCTCACGGCTTCACCGTTTGGTTTGCCGGTGCGGGGGTGAAGGCCGGCCACCACCACGGGGCCACCGACGACTTCGGCTACTACGCGACGGAGGGCAAGGCCGACATCCACGACTTCCACGCCACCCTGCTGCACCTGATGGGCATCGACCACGAGGCCCTGACCTGGTTCCACGGGGGGCGGGATTTCCGGCTGACGGATGTGTATGGTCAGGTCATCAGGGGTATTCTTTCGTGAAAGCTGAACGGCGAACCGTGGATCGGCCACAGACCGCCGCCCCCACGTCCGATGCTCAGAAAACAGTGGCGGCGGGCGGCCTTTCTGTGGTAATGGAGACGCCATGCGCCACGCCATCCTCTGCTGTCTCCTGCCTCTGTCGTCCCTGCTCAGCGCACAGGAAACGCCGCCTTGGCCGATCCTGAAACCGGCCGACGTGACCGGACCCTTGCCAAGCACTGCCTTGCTGGAGGAAAGCGGCGACCTTTCCCGGCTCCTCCACGAGGCCAACGACCGCTTCCTCGACCGGGAGATCGAACGGGCGGTGGCGGAGCGGGGGAAATTCTGGAACCGCGACCTTTCCTCTCCCGAGGCCTATGCGAAATCCGTGCAGCCGAACCGCGAACGACTCGCGCGGATGCTCGGGATCGACCGGGAGGTGCGCCCCGCGCCGGAAGGGGGAAATTGGTTCCAGATATTCGAACCTATCTTGGGTGACGGTTCGAGGGAGGGATACGCGATCCGACATGTTAAATGGCAAGCCTTCGGTCAAGTCTACGGAGACGGGATGATCTTCCAACCTGCGGGACAGGCCAAGGCGCAGATCGTCCTCGTCTTCGACGCCGATTCCATCGAGGAGGAGCCGGTAGCTGCCGCTACCCTTGCCAAGAGCGGCTGCCGAGTGCTCGTCGTCCGTCTCGTCGACCGAGGGGAGAACCAATACCGCCTCAGCCGACGGGAATGGGTGCAGCGCTCCGCCTTCGTTCTGGGACGAACGATCACGGGCTACGAAGTCCTGAAAATCCAATCTGGAATCGACTGCCTCCTTTCCGATACCGACGGGAAAAAGCTCCCCCTCGGCGTCGTCGGCCACGGGGAAGGTGGACGCCTCGCCCTCTTCGCCGCCGCACTCGACGAACGCATCGACGCCGCCCTTGTGAGCGGGGCCTTCGGCCCACGCGAGGAACTGTGGAAGGAACCCGCCGACCGCAACGTCTTCGGCCTGCTCCGGGAATTCGGCGACGCCGAGATCGCCAGCCTCATCGCCCCGCGCCCGCTCTTCATCGAGCACGGCACCGAACCAGCCTACACCTACCGTGCCGGGGCGGATCTGGAACTGGATTTCGAGAAACGCACCGAACTCCCCGGAAAGCCCGGACTTCTTCCCAAGCCCAACGCAGCGGAGATCGAGGGTGAAGCACAGCGTCTTCGCAAACTCGCCGCCTTCGTAAAAACCGAACTGTCGGAAAGCGACAAGGCACTGTCCGGCGAGGCCGTTTCCCGCCTTCTTGACGAATTTGGTCTCTCCGTCGCAGAACAAGCTTCCACCCAAGACGGCATCCTGCCTGCAATCCCCGACCGCACCGACGAACTCGACCGCCACAACCAGCAGGCCCTCATCGCCGCCGCTGGGGACCGGAAGCGCTACTTCGCCGATCTCAAGACCGACTCGCTCGAAACGTTCCAGCAAACCATCGAACCCTACCGCGAGAAGTTCCGCACCGAAGTCATCGGCGACTTCGAGCTTCCCCTGCTCCCCGCCAACGCGCGGACCCGACCCTATCAAGTCGGCGAAAAAACCCTCTCCTACGAGGTCGTCCTCGACGTGATGGAGAGCGGCGGCGAGACCGTCTTCGCCTACGGCATCCTGACCTTGCCAAAAGACCTCGACCTCTCCTCCGGCGAGCGGCGGCCCGTCGTCGTCTGCCAGCACGGGCTGGAGGGTTCGCCGCAGGACGTGATCGGCGAGGAGGGCCACAAGGCCTACCAAGCCTTCGCAACGCGGCTGGCGGAGCGCGGCTTCATCACCTTCGCCCCGCAGAACGGCTACAAGTATTTCGACCTCTTCCGCATGCAGCAATTCAAGGCGCAGAGCATCGGACGGACGCTCTTCTCCCTCATCGTGCCGCAGCACCGCCAGATCACCGACTGGCTCGCGGCCCAGCCTTGGGTCGATTCCGAGAAAATCGCTTTCTACGGGCTGAGCTACGGCGGCAAGTCGGCCATGCGCATCCCGCCGCTGGTGGAGCGCTACGCCCTCTCGATCTGCTCCGCCGACTTCAACGAATGGGTCTGGAAGAACGCGGCCACCGACGCCGAATCGCTGCGCTACAGTTACGCCAACAAGGGCGAATACGAGATCTTCGAATGGAATCTCGGCGGCACCTTCAACTACGCCGAGATGGCCGCCCTGATCTGCCCGAGGCCCTTCATGGTCGAGCGCGGGCATTTCGACGGCGTCGGACCGGACGAGCAGGTCGCCTTTGAATTCGCGAAAGTGCGCCACCTCTACGCCGCGAAGCTCGGCCTCGCCGACCGCTGCGAGATCGAGTGGTTCGCCGGACCGCACGCCATCCACGGCGTCGGCAGCTACGCCTTCCTCCACCGCCACCTCGGCTGGCCGGAGCCGACCCCGTAACGAAGTTCGTGAGAACTTCGACCCCGCCCATGGAGAAGCTCTCACGAGCTTCTCTACCGCTCCGCGATCCAGCCCCCTGTAGCGAAGTTCGCGGGAACTTCGACCCGGACGACGGGCATCGCCGGGAAACGCGCCGTGCAAAATTTCCGCCCCTTCAAAACGATTGATTTTTCGCCGCTCCGAAACGAAGGAAAGGCCGACCCTCCCGCATGGAAACCTTCCCCACTTGGATCGCCGTCGTCATCCTCGGACTGATCGAAGGCGCCACCGAATTCCTGCCCATCTCCTCGACGGGGCACCTCCTCATCCCGCAGAATCTCGGCTGGCTCCCCCGCCAGTCGGACCTCTTCTCCATCGTCATCCAGAGCGGTGCGGTCATCGCCGTGATCGCCGTCTTCGCGGGGCGGGTCAAGAGCCTCGCCACCACGCTCCGCGACCCGCAGACACGCGACTACCTCGCCAAGCTGGCCACCGCTTTCGGCATCACCGCCATCGGTGGAATCGTCCTGAAGGTGCTCGACATCGGCCTGCCCGAGAGCGTCGCCCCGGTGGCTTGGGCGACCTTCGTCGGCGCTTTCGTCATCTTCGGCGTCGAGGCCTGGCGCAAGAACCACGCCGGCGAGGAGCGCATCGACTGGAACGTCGCCATCGCCGTCGGTCTCGCCCAGATCCTCGCGGCGGTCTTCCCCGGCACCTCGCGCTCGGGCGCGAGCATCCTCATCGCCATGGCCCTCGGCGCGGCGCGGCCCTCGGCGACGGAGTTCTCCTTCCTCGTCGGCGTGCCCACTCTGCTGGCGGCGGGCGTGCTCGAAACGTTCTCCACGATCCGGGAGGGCGGCGCGGCGGGCGAGGACTGGGGCATGGTCGCCCTCGGCACCCTCGTCTCGGCGGCCTCCGCCTTCCTCGTGGTGCGCTGGCTCATCCGCTTCGTGCAGAGCCACACTTTTAACGGCTTCGCCTGGTATCGGCTCGTCCTCGGCGCGGCCCTGCTCGTCTGGGTCGCCATGGAGGAATCCGGAGCGCCCGCCGAATAAAAAGCCCCCTTCCTTCCTCCCCTCCCGGCATGAGCAAAACCTACCTCCTCCGCCACGGACGCCTCGTCGAGACCGAGGACCTCGGCACCGCCGCCTGGATCGACCTGCTCTCCCCCGACCGCGAGGAGGAGAAAGCGCTGGAGAAGCTCCTCGGCATCGAGCTGCCCACCCGCGAGGACATGGAGGAGATCGAGATCTCCAGCCGTCTCTACGAGGAGGACGGCGGCATCTTCATGACCGTGCAGCTCCCCGCCACGACCGAGGAGGAGGACGCCGCGATGGGTCCGGTCACCTTCGTCCTCGCCGCCGGGCGGCTCGTCACGATCCGCTACCACGACCCGAAATCCTTCGGCATCTTCGCCTCGCGGGCGAAGCGCGCGCCCATCGCGGGCGACACCGGCGAGACCGTCTTCCTCGGGCTGCTCGAAATCCTCGTCGACCGCCTCGCCGACATCATCGAGCGTGCCGGGCGCAACGTCGCCCCCGTCTCGAAAGGCATCTTCCAGACCTCCGGGGCACGGGCACGCCCCCACGAGCACCGCGACTTCCTCGGCACCATCGGCCGCACCGGCGACCTCATCTCCGACATCCGCGACAGCCTCATGACCCTCGACCGCGCCGTCGGCTTCTACGCCCAGCACCTCGTGCGGCGCGAGGGCACCGAGGAGCAGCGCAGCCGGATCAAGACCATCACGCGCGACCTCCACTCCATCGCCGACCACGCCGGCTTCCTCTCCGGCAAGATCACCCTCCTCCTCGACGCCACCCTCGGCATGATCGAGATCGAGCAGAACGGCATCATCAAGATCTTCTCCGTCGCCGCCGTCGTCTTCCTGCCCCCCACCCTCGTCGCCTCGGTCTACGGGATGAATTTCAAGTCCATGCCCGAACTGAACTGGCCCCTCGGCTACCCCTTCGCCATCGCCCTGATGATCATCTCGGCGCTGCTGCCCTATTGGTTTTTCAAGCGCAAAGGCTGGCTCTGAGACGGCCGGAGATTCCCCCTCCGGGCAAAATCCGGCGCAAAATCGGATTTGCAGGCGGGCCAGTTTCGTTCAATCCTCCCTTCGCGACGCGCACCCCGCGAGGCGGACGCCCGACACCGCTCCATCCACCTCTCACCCCCATACCACCCATGGCACACGGAAAAATCTACAACAACATCGTCGAAACCGTCGGAAACACCCCCCTCGTCAAACTCAACCGCGTCACCGACGGCGTCGACGCGACCATCGCCCTGAAGTGCGAGTTCTTCAATCCCCTCGGCTCGGTCAAGGACCGCATCGGCTTGGCTATGGTCGAGGCCGCCGAGGCCGCCGGCGAGATCACGAAGGACACCGTCATCGTCGAGCCCACCAGCGGCAACACCGGCATCGCCCTCGCCTTCGTCGCCGCCGCGAAAGGCTACCGCCTCATCCTCACCATGCCCGACACCATGAGCCTCGAGCGCCGCACCCTCCTCGCCCTGCTCGGGGCCGAGCTCGTCCTCACCGAGGGCGCGAAGGGCATGAAGGGCGCCATCGCCAAGGCCGAGGAGATCGCCGCAGCCACGCCGAACTCCTTCATCCCGCAGCAGTTCAACAACCCCGCCAACCCCGCGATCCACTCGCGGACCACCGCCGAGGAGATCTGGGCGGACACGGACGGCAAGGTGGACATCGTCATCTCCGCCGTCGGCACCGGCGGCACCGCGACGGGCTGCGTCGAGGCCCTGCGGAAGAAAAACCCCGCCATTCAGGTGATCGTGGCCGAACCCTCCGATTCCCCCGTCATCTCACAGACCCTCGCCGGGGAACCCCTCACTCCCGGTCCCCACAAAATCCAAGGCACCGGGGCCGGCTTCGTGCCGAAGAACCTGCGCCTCAAGAGCGAGTCCGGCGAGGACCAGATCGTCGAGTGCGTCAAAGTCACCAACGAAGCCGCTCTCGCCACCGCCCGCCGCCTCGCCAAGGAAGAAGGCATCCTCGGCGGCATCAGCACCGGAGCCAACGTCGCCGCCGCCATCGAGGTGGCGAAGCGCCCCGAGAACCGGGGCAAGCTCATCGTCACCATCGGCTGCTCCACCGGCGAGCGCTACCTCTCCACCGTCCTCGCCGACGAGGCCCGCGCCGCTGTCGGCGCCTGAGTCCCGCCGACGCAAACCGACGGCTGACAAACCGGGATTATCGCTTACAATTCGGGCCGCTCCCGCCCTCGCGCGGGAGCGCCCTTTTGCTTCCCACCCCTCGCAGACCATGGCCGACGCCCCCCAGAACCCCGCCGAACCCGGAGCACCGAAGAACCTCGACGCCCTCGCCGCGAGCGAAGCCGCCGGGGTCGTCGAAGCCATCGACCGGAACCGCAACAAGATCCTCATCGGCGTCGCCGCCGGCGGCGTCGCCCTCTGCGCGATCCTCATCTGGGGGCAGGTGAAGAAGCAGAAGCACCTCGCCGCCGCCGCCGCCTACAGCTCGGCCCTCGCCAAGGGCGAGATCGCCGCCTTCGACGCGGTGACCGTCGAACATCCCGGCTCCGTCGCCGCTGGCAACGCCCTCCTCTCCAAGGCCGACCTCCAGATCGATCAAGGCAAGCCCGAGGACGCCCGCGCCACCTTGGAGCGCTTCCTCGGCGAATTCGGCACCCACCCCCGACGCGCCCAGGGCCTCTTCGCCCTCGCCAACCTCTTCCACACCGCCGGGGACAAGGAAGCGGCGAAATCGCACTACGAGAAAACGATCAGCGCACAAAAAGACGGCGAACTGGCCCCCCTCGCCCGCATCCGCCTCGGCGACCTCGCCCTCGAAGCTGGCGACACCGACGCCGCCGACCAGCATTATCAGGAAGTCTTCACCCTCCATCCCGACTCCGCCTTCACCGACTACATCGAGGAGAAAATCTCCCTCCTCAAAGTCGGCAATCCGCCCGAGGTGGAAGCTCCGGCGCCAGCGCCGGAAAATCCGAAGCCCGAAGCTCCGAAATCCGAAGCTCCTGCTCCTGAAGCCCCTAAGCCCGAGGCACCCGCCCCGGCCCCGGAAGCTCCGAAGCCTGCGGACGGTCAGTGACCCGTGACGCATGACCCTTGACCAAGCGGCAGGATGCCGCTTGGTTTCCCCATGCCCCGCCTCCTCGCCGACGTCCTCCTCGTTTCCCCCAACGACTACATCCGCCCCGTCTCCGTCGAGCTCGGCGACGACGGACTCATCGCCGCCGTCCACGAGGGCCACCGCCCTCCCGGCGGCGAAGTCGTCTTTGACGGTGGGGGCGAAATCTACCTCACCGCCGGCTTCATCGACATCCACACCCACGGGGCGAAAGGCTACGATCTCTCCTACGCCACCCTCGAAGCGGTCGAGGCCCACGCCGAAGCGAAGCTGGCCGAGGGCGTCACCACCTTCCTCCCCACCACCTGGACCGCCTCGCCCGAGCACAAGATCGCCATGGCGAAGGCCGCCGCCGCCTACCGGGAGCGCCAGCGCTTCGCCCGCGCCCCCTTCCTCCACGTCGAAGGCCCCTACCTGAACCCCACCCAAGCCGGGGCGCAGGACACCCGCTTCATGCGCCGTCCCGACGCCGAAGAGATCCGCCGCCTCCACGAGATCTGCCCCGTCGGTCTCGTCTCCCTCGCCGTCGAGCTCGACGGCGCCCTGCCCTTCATCGCCGAAATGAAGAAGCTCGGCATTACCACCTCCGCCGCCCACAGCGCCGCGAGCTACGCCGATTTCCAAGCGGCTCGCGAGGCGGGCCTGACCCACCTCACCCACTACTGCAATCAGATGTCGGCCCTGCACCACCGCAACGTCGGCCTCGTCGGGGCCGGGCTGCTCGACGACGCCGTCATGATCGAGGTCATCTGCGACGGCATCCACCTCTGCCCCGACATGATCCGCCTCGTCTTCAAGCATCGCAGTTGCGACCGGCTCATGCTCATCACCGACTCCATCGCCGCCGCCCATCTCGGCGACGGGCGCTACCCCCTGCACGATGGCGAGATCATCGTGAAAGACGGCGTCGCCCGCATCCCCGCGGGCAACCTCGCCGGCTCCATCGTCACCTTCGACGAATCCCTCCGCAAGGTCGCCGAACTCACCGGGCTGCCCCTCAACGAACTTTCCAAAACCTGCGCCGCGAACCAAGCGAAATCCCTGCGCCTCACCGACCGGGGCCGCGTCCAACCCGGTCTGCTCGCCGACCTGACCCTCTTGACTCCGGGGCTTGAAGTGGTCGCGACCTACGTCGGAGGCGAGCAACGCTACGCGGCTTGAGGAGGGCGGATCGCGGCGTCTGCCGCCAGAGCTTCTTCGTTGAAACTTACCCCGCCCGCGTGCAACCTGTCCGCCCCATGCCGACCCTCCTCGAAGGAAATCCCGCCACCGTCTCCCTCCGTCTCGCCAACGACGAATACACCGTGCTCGTCGGCACGGACCTCCTCGCGCGGACTGCGGACCTCCTCGCCGGGCGCACCAGCCTGCGTCCCCGCAGCGCCGCCCTCGTCACCGACTCGAACGTCGGCCCGCTTTACGCCGCCACTGTCAGGGAATCGCTCGAAAAGGCCGGCATCCGCACCGTTCTCGTGACCGTGCCCGCTGGCGAAGCCTCGAAAAGCATGGAGCAGGCCACCGAAGTCTGCCGCGAGATGCTGCGGGCCGGGCTCGACCGCAAATCCCTCCTCGTCGCCCTCGGCGGAGGGGTCGTCGGCGACCTCGCCGGATTCGCCGCCGCCATCTTCCAGCGCGGCATCCCCTGCGTCCAGATCCCCACCACCATCGTCAGCCAAGTCGACAGCTCCGTCGGCGGCAAGACCGGGGTGAACACGCCCGAAGGCAAGAATCTCCTCGGCGCCTTCCACCAGCCCCGCCTCGTCCTCGCCGACACCGGGACGCTCGCGACCCTGCCGGAGCGAGAGTTCAACGAGGGCTTCGCCGAGATCATCAAGCACGCCGCGATCCGCGACGCCTCCCTCCTCGATCTCGTCGAGGACCGCGCCGCCATCCGCGAGCATCTCCCCGCCCTCGTCTCGCGGAACGTCGCGATCAAAGCCGCCGTCGTCGAGGAGGACGAGCGCGAGACCACCGGCACCCGCGCCCTTCTCAATTTCGGCCACACTCTCGGCCACGGGATCGAAGCGGCGGGCGGCTACGGACGCTTCCTCCACGGCGAAGCGATCAGCCTCGGCCTCGTCGCCGCGACCCGGCTCTCCGTGGAGAAAGCCGGGCTGCCAGAGGCGGACGGAGGGCGGATCCTCCGCGCCTTGGAGACCTACGGCTTGCCCACCGTGCTCGCCGACGACGTGCCCGACGACGCGGTCCTGTCGGCCATGGACCGGGACAAGAAATTCGAGGCCGGGAGCATCCGCTTCGTCCTGTTGAAGGCGCTGGGCGAGGCCTTCGTCTCCGACGAGGTGACGCACGGGGATCTCACGCGGGCACTGGCGGGCTTGCGGGGCGCTTGAGCCAAAAAGCAGGCGGAAAACCCCGGTCGCGCCTTGCCGGAACGGTTCCATCCGCCGCGCCTTCCAACCATTCTTGCCACGGTCGCGACAAGAATGGTTGAGCGGGACTTCCCTTCGCCGCGTCTCACAATCAAAGGATGCGGGGAATGCGGGCGCGCCTTCCCACTGGCAAGACCTAAAAATTCAACGATAGTTAGCAATTTCCATGGCCAGACGCAACCCCTCCCCCCGCCGCGGATCGAAGCGCGGCCCCGTTTCCACCTCCGGCGGAGGCTCGCGCTCAAAAAAGCGCCGCAAGGACTCGCTCCTCGGGCGTTTCGTCCGCAGGGTCTTCACCTTGGGCCTCCTCCTCGGCCTCGCCGCCTTGGTCGTCGGCGGCGGCTGGTATGGCTGGAAGGCGATGGAATACGACCTCGACCTGGTGAAAGAAATCCCCGAGCGCACCCTCGTTTACGACCGCAAAGGCGAACTCATGGGCCACGTCGCGGGCCACGGGGAAAACCGCGTCTCCGTCCCCGCCTCGCAGGTCTCGGAGCATTTCATCAAAGCCCTCCTCGCCCGCGAGGACAGCCGCTTCTACCAGCACGGCGGCGTCGACTACCTCGGCGTGCTCCGCGCCCTCGTGGCGAACTTGAAATCCGGCGGCATCGACCAAGGAGCCTCCACCATCACCATGCAGCTCGCCCGCAACACCTACGGGATGAAGGAGATGACCTTCCAGCGCAAGCTGATCGAAGCCGCCCTCGCGGTGCGGCTGGAGCACGAATACTCGAAGGAGGAAATCCTCTCCTGCTACATGAACCGCGTCTATTTCGGCTCGGGCCTCTACGGCGTCGAGCGGGCCGCGCAGGGATATTTCATGAAGCCCGCCTCGCAGCTCACCCTCGCCGAGAGCGCCATGCTCGTCGGGGTGATCCGCGGCCCCAGCCTGCTCAATCCCTTCCGCAGCGAGGACAACGCGAAAGGCGCCCAGGCCGAGGTGCTCGACCGCCTCGTGGCCTCCGATATCGTGACCCGCGCCGACGCCGACGCTGCGAAAAAGCAGCCCCTCTCCCTGCGCCCGCCGCATCAGCGCTTCGCCACCGGCAGCTACCCGCTCCAAGCCGTCTTCGACCTGCTGGGGGACTTTCTGGAGCCCCACTTGATCGAGTCCGGCGGGCTGCGCGTCCACACCACCCTCGACGTGGGTTTGCAGCGCACGGCGGAAACCGCCCTCGACAAGCACCTCACCACCGCCGAGCGGGCCAAGGGCTACCGACATTCCCCCCGCAGTTCGCATCGCGGCGGCGCGACGAAATACCTCCAAGGTGCCGTCGTGACCCTCGACAACCAGAGCGGCGGCATCGTCGCCCTCGTCGGCGGCCGCGACTTCGGCGAAAGCTCCTTCAACCGCGCCCTCGCCGCGCGACGCCAAGTCGGCTCGACCTTCAAGCCCTTCATCTACGCCGTCGCCTTCCATCGCAGCGGGCTGCTCCCCGGAGCCTACGTCAGCGACGACCCCGTCCGCTTCGCCGACTGGTCCCCGAAAAACAGCGACGGCACCTTCACCGGGCTGCAACCCGCCGCCCTCGGCCTGATCCGCTCGCGCAACACCATGTCCGTCCGCGTCGGCCAGATCGCGGGGATCGACCAAGTGCGCGACCTCGCCCGCGCCTTGAAGTTCGGCGAGATCCCGAACTCGCCCGTCGTCTCCCTCGGGGCCTTCGAGACGACCCCGGCCACGATCACCAGCGCCTACTCCACCTTCGCCACGGGCGGGGTGAACCTCGCGCCCCATCTCATCTCGCGCATCGAGCACGCCGACGGCTCCGTCCTCTATCGGCACCCGGTCGAGGGACGCCGCATTTTCCCGCCGGGCGTCGCCTGGGTCACCACCGACATCCTCGGCAAAGTGATGGACGAGGGCACCGCGACGAAAGCCCGTGAACTCGGCTACCGCGCCCCCGCCTACGGCAAGACCGGCACCACCAACGACTACCACGACGCCTGGTTCGTCGGCTACACCGACAAGCTGACCACCGGCGTCTGGGTCGGACTCGACCAGCCCAAAACCATCATGCAGGGCGGCTACGGCGGTGCCCTCGCCCTGCCCGTGTGGACCGAGGTGATGAAGGCCGCAGAAAGCCGGGGATTCGCCGCCGCCGCCATCGCCCAGCCCGCCGGCACGCGGACCACCGTGCTCTGCCGCGAATGCGGTCTGCTCGGCTCGCCGCGCACCCGCAACGGCTACCAGATGCCCCTGCCGCCCGATCTCGTCCCGCACGGGAAATGCCGGGGACACGGAGGGCTTTTCGCGGGCAACGCGCCCCAAGCCTTCCCCGTTCCCGGCGAATCCCCCGCCCTCGTCGCCGTGCCTGTGGACGGCTCGGGCGGCCCTCAGCGGGAGCCCGGGGAATTCGGCAGGGCGCTTCGCGGCATCGGACGCTTCCTTTTCGGGGAGAGACGATAGCCCGGCGGCACCCAAGCGCGGACCTACAGTTCCAGCACCCGGTCCATCCGCTTCGCGACATCGGCGAGGTAGTCCCAGTCGCCCGCCGCGACTTCGGCGGCGGCCCAGCCGGTGAACTGGATCTTCTCCATCTCGTCCATCACCGCCTTCCAGTCGATGCTGCCCTCGCCGAGCGGCACGGAAAAGCCCTTGCCCATGCCCTCGCCCATCGCCTTTTTCAGGTCGTATTCCTTCACATCGAGCTTCTTCGAGCGCGTCCCGAGGATCTGCGCCCAATGCTCCGGCACGCCCCAGCGCACCATGTTGCCAATGTCGAAATGGACCTGCACCGCCGGATGCCCCACTTCGTCGATGAAGCGGGCCATGTCGAAGGGGCTGATGAGGTAGGTCGCCCAAACGTTCTCGACGAGCAGCGACACGCCCTGCGCCTGCGCGTGCGGAGCGAACTCTCGCAACTGGTCGCGGGCGCGGTCCCATTGGGGCTGGATCGGCTGCTTCTGGTCGTAGCGGGCCACCACGAGCATGGAGTCGCCGCCAAGGCGCTTCGTCAGGTCGATCCCGCCGATGAGATCCTCGGTTCGGGCGGCCACGGTGCCGTCGAGGATCAGGCCGCTTTCCTGGCTCGCCGCGATCCATTCGTCCGCCTTGTCTCCTACATCGTCGAGGCTCGGTTCGAGGCCTTCGTAGCCGCATTTACGCAGCTTCTCGAAGGTCTCGGCGAGAGACTGTTCGTCCCTCAGCTTGACCATGTTCCATTTCAGGGACTTGCGGATTTTCCCGGCGAAGCGTCCGCGTGGATGCGGAACGATGTCGGCGAAGGCATTGCCCGAAAGCCCAGCCCCGAGAGCAAGGCCGCCAAGTTGGAGGAGGTCGCGTCGTTTCATCATGACGGCGAGGGTAGCGAAGCGCGGCGGGCTTGGCCAGAACGGAATCGCGTCTTGGTAGGAATGGGATGGATACGGAAAGTCCCCTCGCCTGTCTGGATTTGCGCAAATTCGCGGCCATTTGCGGCCATTCGCGTCAAAAAAAAAGGAACGCGAATGATCGCGAATTTACGCGAATGACCACGAATGCAGAGGCTTCGGCACCCATCCCGGCGCGTGATGGCGGCAGCGATTCCCATTGACCCCGCCAACGGCACGCCGCACCCTTCCCCCCGGTCTTTCCCGACCGCTTCCCATGAAAAAACTCCCTATCCTGTCCTTCCTCGGCGCGGCGGCTTTCGCCCTCGCCGCGCTCCTCTCCCAGCCCGGGCGCGCCCAGACTCCGCCGAAGCCCCTCCGCGCCCTCCTCGTCGCGGGCGGCTGCTGCCACGACTACGCGGGCCAGTGGAAAGCCCTTGCCGAGGGCCTCTCCGCCCGCGCCAACGTCCGCGTCGATGTCTTCTGGACCGACGACAAAGCGACCGACCCGCCCCTAACCATCTACGACAAGGACGACTGGGCCGCCGGATACGACGTCGTCATCCACGACGAATGCGCCGCCGGGAACAAGGATCTCGCCGTGATGAAGCGCATCCTCGACGCCCACCAGACCATCCCCGCCGTGCATCTCCACTGCGCCATGCACAGCTTCCGCAACGGGACGGACCAATGGTTCCAGCACCTCGGCATCCAGTCCAGCTCGCACGGACCGCAGGAGCCGATCGCCGTGGAATACGTCGACAAGGAACACCCCATCACCGCCGCCTTGGAGAACTGGACCACGATCAAGGAGGAGCTCTACAACAACGTCAACGTCTTCGACGCCCATCCCCTCGCCATGGGCAAGCAGATCGTGAAGCGCGACGGGCAGGAGAAGGAGGAGGTCGCCATCGTCGTCTGGACGAACGAAAAGCAGGGCGCCCGCAGCTTCAGCACCAGCCTCGGGCACAACACCGCCACCGTCGAGGACGCCCGCTACCTCGACCTCGTCACCCGCGGCCTCCTCTGGGCCATCGGCAAGCTCGACGAACCCGGCTACCTCGGCACCGCCTACACCGGGGAGAACACCGTCACCTTCGAGCCCGCCAAGCCCGCTCCGCCGAAGGCCGAAGCCCCGAAAGCCGCCGCTCCCGGCCCAGCACCCGAGGGCGCCACCCTCGCGACCGTCACCGCGAGCAGCGAGGAGACCGGCAAGAACAACCTCGTCTGGCACGCCATCGACGGCGACCGCAACACCCGCTGGTGCGCCTCGAGCGGATCGCAGCCGCAGTGGATCCAGATCGAGTTCGAGAAGCCGCAGACCCTGACCAAAGCCTCCATCGTCTGGGAAAGCGGGAACAACGCCTACTCCCACAAGATCGAAGGCTCGACCGACGGCCAGACCTGGACCACTCTCGCCGACCTGACCGAAGCACCGAAGCCCGGCGACTCCACCGCCGAATTCGAGGGCAAGGACCTGCGCTTCCTCAAGATCACCTGCACCGCCACCAGCGCGGGCGGCTGGGCCAGCATCCGCGAGATTTCGCTGGTTGGACCCGGCCTGACCAAGCTCCATCCCAAGCTCGACGCGAAACAGGTCGCCGCCGCGAAAGCCGCCACCGAGGCCAAGGCGAAAGCCGACGCCGATCCCTACGCCAAAGGCGGCAACCTCCCTCCGAAGATCGTGAAGCGGTCGCAAGAGGAGGAGGCCGAGATCCTCAAGGACGTGAAAGTCCCGGAGGGTTTCGACCTCACCCTTTTCGCCGGTTGGCAGGCCGCGAACTACCCCGTCTATGTCGCCGCCGCGCCGAACGGCGACCTCTACGTCTCCAGCGACGGCAACGGCTCCCTCGGGCGCGATCCCGGACGCGGGCGCGTCCTGCGCCTGCGCGACCTCGACGGCGACGGACGCGCCGACGAAGTGACCGAGTTCATCAAGGATGTCGATTCGCCCCGCGGCCTCGTCTGGGATCACGACCGCCTCTACCTCGTCCACCCGCCCCACCTGAGCGTCTTCTTCGACCGCGACGGGGACGGCGTCGCCGAGGAGTCGAAGAAGCTCGTCGACGGCATCGCCTTCGACTTCTCGGGCCGGCCCGCCGACCACACCACCAACGGCCTCGAACTCGGCATCGACGGCTGGCTCTACATCGCCGGCGGCGACTTCGGCTTCATGAAGGCCACCGGCACGGACGGACGCACCTTGCAGCACCGCAACGGAGGCGTCCTCCGCGTGCGCCCCGATGGGACCGGACTGGAGATCTTCGCCACCGGCACCCGCAACATCCTCGGCACGCCCATGAGCCCGCTCTGCGACCTCTTCGCCCGCGACAACACCAACGACGGCGGCGGCTGGGACGTGCGCTTCCACCACTTCTCCGGACTCGAGGACCATGGCTATCCGCGGCTCTACAAGAACTTCCCCGAGGAGCACATCCATCCCCTCGCCGACTACGGCGGCGGCTCCGGCTGCGGTTCGGTCTATCTGCACGAGCCCGGCTTCCCCGACGAGTGGAACCACGCCCCCATCACCTGCGACTGGGGCCGCGCCGCCTCCTTCCATCATCGCGTGCAGCGGCAGGGCGCGAGCTTCGTCGAGACGACCGAGCCGCGTCCCTTCATCGGCATGACCCGCCCCACCGACGCCGATGTGGACGGCAAAAGCGCCGTCTATCAGGCAAGCTGGAAAGGCCCCGCGACCTTCAAGTGGGAAGGGCCTGAGGTTGGCTACATTGTCAGGGTCACGCCGAAGGGATACAAGCCCGAGCCGCTGCCCGATTTCGAGAAGATGAGCGACGCCGAACTGGTCGCCGCGCTGGACTCGCCGAGCCATGTCCGCACGCTGGCGGCGCAACGGACCCTGTTGCGTCGGGAAGCGAACCCTGTCATGTCCGAGACGCTGCTGGAACTGGCGAAGAATCCTGACAAGGATCTCAAGGCTCGGGTGGCGGCGCTGTATGCAATCACGTTGCGTAGCGTTGGATCTAAAATCCCGGAAGAACTGATTCCGAATCTGGTTTCGCTTGCCGAAGACAACGTAATCGCACCTTATGCCCAGCGAGCAGGCGGAGATCTATCCATACCTGAGGACTCTCCCTTCCGTCGTTTTGTTTTCAAATTCCACGGGTGGGGATTGGCATTGAAAGATCAACCGCAGCGTCAAATCGAGGCGATGGTTTCCGCCGCCCGCCTTCACCTCGACGAAGTGGCTCCAGCCATCTCCATCCAGCTCGGGAGTCCCGATCCCCGCGTCGCCCACACCGCCTTCCAAGCCCTCGCCCGTCTCGGCGCGAAAGACGTCGCCCTCGAAGCTCTCCTCACCGGCCCGAATCCCAAATTCGCCGCCTTCGCCCTGATGCGCATGCACGACGTGCCCGGCGTTGTCGACGATCTCCTCGCCAAACTTGCCGCCGAAAAGCGCCCCGAAACCCGCCAGCTCCTCCTCTCCGTCCTCTGCCGCCTCGCCCAACGCGAGGACGAGTGGACGGGCGACAGTTGGGGCACGCGCCCCGACACGCGAGGCCCCTACTACCAGCCCGTGAAATGGGCCGAGTCCGAGAAAATCCTCGCCGCCCTCAAGTCTACCCTCGACACCGCTCCGCCTGAGGAGGCCGCCTTCCTCGTCAAGGAGATGAGCCGCAACCGCCTCCAGTCCGACGACGCCCTCCACCGCATCCTCTCCCTCGCGAAGGACAATCCCGCCATGCTGCCCGACGCCGTCCAGCAGATCGCCGCCGCCGATCCCATCCCCGCCGAAGGGATCGCCCTGCTCCTCCGCTCCGTCGAGGAACCCACCTCCTCCCCCGCCA
>DDTJ01000005.1:47205-48868 GCA_002344525.1 Akkermansiaceae bacterium UBA2367 | reverse complement strand
CTCCATCCCCGCCCTCCCCCGCCACCTCCGGGAAAAAGCGGTTGAAGAGCGCCCCGATCCTCACTACTTTCCCCGCCCGCCCGAACCCCCGGCTTTCGCGGGCGAGCCGCCCCTTCCATGCTCAGCCAGCTCCGACACATCCAGAAAGGACTCCTCATCGCCGTCACNNGGTGATCGTGATCTCCTTCGCCTTCCTCTACTCCGACTACGATTTCGTCGGGGGCACGTTCGGCCGGGGGGACTGCAAAGTGAAAGTCTACGACCGCTGCTACCGCACGAAGGAGGCGCAGAAGCTGGCCAACCACTTCGATGTCGCCTACCAGCTCGGCATGTTCGATTTCGCGATGGTCCTCCTCGGCGAGCGCGGCGGGGATGACGCCTCCGCCTTCGTCGAGAACCTCATCATTCTGCGCCACGAGGCCGGGAAACTGGGCATCGAGCCCAGCGTCGAGGAGATCAAGGCCGCCATCCCGCAACTGCCCGTCTTCCAGCGGCCCTTCGTGGATGGCCAGTTCGTCGAAAACCGGATCCTCGGGCCGAACGGCTTCACCCAAGGCGACCTCGCCCAGTTGGTGAAGGACTACCTCGCCTTCCAGAAGCTGCGCGAACTCATCGGCGCCGGCGTCGAGACCCTCCCGAGCGAGACCGCGAAGCGCTACATCCAGAACAACCAGCGCTACACCTCCTCGGTGGTGCGATTCGACCGCAGCGCCCACACCGAGGGCGTCCAGATCACCCCCGAGGACGTGGCGAAATACTACGAGGAGAACAGGGGCAGCCTCCTCTCCGAGTCGAAGCGCGGCTTCGACTATGTGAAGTTCTCCCCCAAACCCGTCGCCGCAGACGCCAGCACCGAGGCCAAGCAGAAGGCCAACCTCGACTTCGCCAACGCGGTGAACCGCGCCTACGCCGACCTCGCCGCCGGAGGGGCCGACTTCAACGCCGTCGCGAAGCAATACGCCGGCGACAAAGCCCAGTTCGTCGCCGAGGCCGGAACCTTGGAGCCTTTCGCACGCAGCGAAGCCCCCGAGCTGGTCGACGGCAACGAGAGCGCCCTTGACGTGCTCTTCAGCGCCGCCACCCAGCCCGGCCAAGTGCTCGTGCCGGTCGAGGCCGGGGAGGGCGCCTACTTGGTCTTCCACTTCGGCAAAACCGTCGATCCCGCCCCCCTCACTTTGGAGGAGGCCACCCCGGCCATCGAAAAGGCCCTCCTCGCGACCCGCTCCAACCGCGCCGTCAACGATGCCGCCAGCGAAGCCCTCGCCAAGCTGAACGAGGCGGTCAAGGCCGGGAAATCCTTCGACGAAGCCGCGAAGGGCCTCGGCTTGAAGCCGGAGACGCTGCCCCCCTTCTCCTTGGCGGAGCCACCCGCCGACCTCGCCGACGCCTCCCTGATCGTCGAGGCGGTCTTCGGACTCGGGGAGAACGAGATTTCCTCCGTGAAAGAGCGACCCGGCGGCGAAGGCTTCCTTCTTGTCCATGTCGGTAAGATCGAAATCTACAAAGACGACCAAGCCGACGCGAAACGACGCGCCTTGACCGCCTCGGTCAAGCACCAGACCGTCCGCGCCCTCTTCTCCGCTTGGTTCGAACAGCGTCGCGCCGAAGCCGTCGCCCGTCGGCCCGACGCGCCCTCCAACCTGACCGTGACCGAGTGAGCCGG
>DDTJ01000005.1:0-47096 GCA_002344525.1 Akkermansiaceae bacterium UBA2367 | reverse complement strand
GCCACGACCTTGAAGCCGAACGACCTCCTCGCCTGGACCGCCCTCTCGCAGATGTACGTGCAGGACGGGCAGATCGGCGAAGCCGAGGACGCCAAGGGCAAAGCCCGCATCCTCTCCCTCGGCGGGAGGATTGTGCGCGACGAACCTTGAGCGCACCGTCGCGAAGCTCTTACACTGGTTCGGGTCAGAACAGTGGACGGGTAACGTCATCAGAGGCGGAATCCTGTAGGCGAGGTCATCGACCTCGCGCGGACGTCGTTTGGACATTTGGTCCGCGCTCGGTGGACGCAGCTACAACGCTGGCGCGTTTTTCCACGCTCAAAGCTCCCCTGCCCCGGCACCACCCGTTTGGCCAAAAATAAAAATCGGCGGGAAAAATAAAAACTTGGCACGCCGGGTGCTACCCCAAAATCCGAACACGTTTGCAAGAGCTTCGCTCTGAGCCGCTTGTGAACCAACCCAAAAAACTGATGAGAGATACATTCAACCTAAAAACCTTGTTGTTCGTCGCCTTGCTGGCGATGCCCCTGCTCTTTGGCACCTTGGTCGCCCAGGAGGCCGCTCCCGCCGAAGCCGCCCCAGCGGTCGAAGTCGAGGAACCCGCCACCCTCGACTCGGGCGACACCGCCTGGATGATGACCTCCATGGTCCTTGTCCTCCTGATGACCCTCCCCGGCCTCGCCCTTTTCTACGGCGGCCTCGTCCGGGCGAAGAACGTCCTCAGCGTCCTCGTCCAATGCCTCGTCATCGCCTCGGTGATGACGGTGCTCTGGGTTGCCTACGGCTACAGCCTCGCGAGCACGGGTGACGGGCTGTTCATCGGGGATTTCTCCAAAGCCTTCCTGAAGGGGCTCACCGACGAGGCGCTGACCGGAACGATGCCGGAGAGCGTCTTCATCACCTTCCAAGCGACCTTCGTCATCATCACTCCCGCCCTGATCGTCGGCGCCTTCGCCGAGCGGATGAAGTTCTCCGCGATCCTCATTTTCACCATCATCTGGGCGACCTTCTCCTACCTGCCCGTCTGGCACATGGCTTGGTCGGGTGTCGGCCTCTTCAGCAAATGGGAAGTGATCGACTTCGCGGGCGGCACCGTCGTCCACATCAACGCGGGGATCGCCGGTCTCGTCGCCTGCATCATGGTCGGCAAGCGGAAGGGTTTCGGCACGGCCGCGCTGCATCCGCACAGCGTCCCCCTCACCGTGATCGGCGCCTGTCTCCTCTGGGTCGGTTGGTTCGGCTTCAACGCCGGCAGCGCTGCCGCCGCTAACGGGGCGGCCGGGTTCGCGATGCTGACCACCCAGATCACCACCGCGACCGCCGTGCTCGCATGGCTTGCAGTGGAGTGGCTCGCCACGAAGAAAGTCACCGCTGTCGGCGGGGCCACCGGTGCGGTCGCCGGCCTCGTCGCGGTCACCCCTGCCGCCGGGACCATTACGGTCGCGGGAGCCCTCATCCTCGGGATCGTCGCTGGCGTCATCTGCTACTTTGGCGCCACCACGCTGAAGAAGGTTCTGAAGTACGACGACAGCCTCGACGTCTTCGGCGTCCACGGCGTCGGCGGCATCGTCGGAGCTATCCTCACCGGCGTCTTCGTGCGTGGCGGGGCGGCCGACGGTCAAGTCATCCAGCAGATCAAGAGCGTGCTCCTCACGATCGGCTGGAGTGGCGTCGTCTCAATTGTCGCGCTGCTCATCGCGAAGTTCACTGTGGGCCTCCGGGTCCCCGAAGCCGACGAAGACGCGGGTCTGGACACCACCACCCACGGCGAAAGCGCCTACACCCTCTGATCCTGACCGGGGCTCCCGCAACAGGAGCCCCCGGTCCGCGAGCCCTCCCCCGGTGAATCCGGCGGGAGGGTTTTCCGTTTCCTCCCGGCGGAACCCGCCTCCACGAAAACAACCGGTCCCCGGAATCCGCTCTCGACACTCCCCCGCCCTGTTCCTATACTTCTTCCCGTGCAAGAATACGCCTACATCCACGACGAGGACGACATCCCCGCGCCCCTGCTCGAGGTCCCCTTCCTCGAAGCCTTCTCCAAAGAGCACCTCGACCAAGTGCTCCACGCCTCCGCCTTCATCGAGTGCGATCCCGGCGACGTCATCATCGCCGAGGGTGACGAGGCCTCCCGCATCTTCATCCTCCTCGCCGGCGAGGTCGCGGTGGTGAAAGGCGGCAAGCAGCTCGTGTGCATGAACCATTCCGGCGACATCTTCGGCGAACTCGCCGCCCTTGAGGACGAGGTCCGCTCCGCGTCCGTCGTCGCGGTGAAGCCCTCCTTCTGCCTTGCCGTGGACCAGAAGTTCCTCGAACACATCCTCCCGAAGGAGGACAACCCCGCCTTCTACGCCTGCCTCTTCGAGTTCATCGCCAAGCTGACGACGAAACGGCTCAAGGCCACCTCGCAGCACCTCGCCATGCTCGACGGGGAGCTTCGGCAATTGAAGGAGTCTTTGGCCTCAGGTTGAACCCTCCCGTTCGGCCGAGCTATGAAACTCCGCTGCCAGATCGAGCCTTCCGACTACGTCCGGGCCCAATATCTACACATCCGCCCCAAGCCGCCGTTCCAGTGGATCGGCATCCCTCTCGTTCTGCTGCTTGTCCTCGTCGGATTGCAGCAGGTTTTCCTTCCCCGCGACGGGAAAATCACGGCAATTCCCTTCGCGATCTTCGGCGTTCTCGCCTATTTCGCGTTGAGTTACGGCATATGGCTGCCCTACCGGACGAAAAAGATCTACAAACAGCAGAAAACCTTGCAGGAGCCTTACGAAGCCGAACTCACCGAAGAGGAGTTCGTTTCCACCAATTCCTTCGGAACCGCAAGGATCAAGTGGGCGGATTTCCACAAATACAAAGTCGGCAAGGACATCGTTTTGGTCTATCAATCAGACTTGATTTTCCATCTGTTTCCGAAGCGGTGGTTCTCGGATGACGACTTCCGGAAGTTGCTTCAGATTTTGCAGAATTCGCTCGGGAAATCCACCCCATGAAGACCGACAGCAATGTCGGCCCTCCTTGGTCTTGATCAAGGCACACGAACGGCGCTCTGCTCTCCTTGTGACGAATGCCTATCCGAATCCTCCTGCGGGGATTGGATAGGCTCCGGTGAGAGAGGCAGGAAGATCAAGCGGGCTCGCTGATCAGCTCGTCGAGCGGGGAGGAATCCCCGTCCTCGATTTCCTCGGGCGTGGCGTGCTCGATGATGCCAAGATTCCGGGTCGTGTGGAACCCGGTGCCGGCGGGGATGAGGTGGCCCATGATGACGTTCTCCTTGAAGCCGCGCAGGTAGTCTATGCGCCCAAGGGTGGACGCCTCGGTGAGCACCCGCGTGGTGTCCTGGAAGGACGCGGCGGAGATGAAGGAGTCGGTTTCCAACGAAGCCTTGGTGATCCCGAGGAGGACGGGCTCGCCCTCGGCGGGCTTGCCGCCCTGCTCGATCATGTCGGCGTTGATGGCCTCGAAGGTCGTCTTCTCGATCTGGTCGCCCCAGAGGAACTGGGTGTCGCCGGGATCGGTGATGCGGACCTTGCGAAGCATTTGGCGGATGATGATCTCGATGTGCTTGTCGTTGATTTCCACCCCTTGGAGGCGGTAGACGTCCTGGACCTCGGAAACGAGGTGCTCCATGAGGGCGTGGGGGCCGAGGATGTCGAGGATCTCATGCGGGGCGACGGCGCCCTCGGTGAGCTTCTGGCCCTTGTGGACATGGTCGCCGGGCTGCACGAGGTAGTGCTTGCCGAGCGGGATGAGGTGTTCCTCCTGCTCGCCGGACTCGGTGTTGGTGACGATGAGCTTGCGCTTCGCGCGGATCGTGCCGCCGAGGGAGACTTCGCCGTCGATCTTCGCGATCTCGGCGATCTCCTTGGGCTTGCGGGCCTCGAAGAGCTCGGCGACGCGGGGAAGGCCCCCGGTGATGTCCTTCGTCTCGGAAACCTTCCGCGGGGTCTTGGCGAGCTGGTCGCCGCCCTTGACGGTCTGCCCCTCCTTCACGGAAAGGTGCGCTCCGGTGGGGATGGAGTAGGCGGCGAGTTCGTCGCCGGTCTTGGGATCGACGACGAGGATCTGCGGGTGGAGGTCCTCCTTGTGCTCGATGACGACGAGGCCCTTGGTGTTTGTCTCCTTGTCGATCTCGGTGGAGAGGGTGATCCCCTGGATCATGTCGCGGAACTTCACCTTGCCGGGCTTCTCCGTGATGACGGGGACGGAGTAGGGGTCCCAAGTGGCGAGGGTGTCGCCCTTCTTGATCGCGACATTGTCGGCGAAACGGATCACCGAACCGCTCACGATGTTGTAGGACTCCAGCTCGCGCCCGTCCTTGTCGTGGATGGAGATGGTGCCGTTCTTGTTCAGCGCGACGAAGGTGTGGTCGGGCGTCTCGACGGTGCGGAGGTTGTTGTAATGGATGGTCCCGCCCGACTTCGGCTTGATGATGGGCTGTTTGAAGGTCCCCGAGGCGACCCCGCCGACGTGGAAGGTCCGCATGGTGAGCTGGGTGCCGGGCTCGCCGATGGACTGGGCCGCGACGATGCCGACGGCTTCGCCGATCTTGGCCATGACGTTGGTGGCGAGGTTCATGCCGTAGCACTTCGCGCAACAACCGCGGCGGCTCTCGCAGGTGAGGACGGAGCGGATCTTGAGCTGCTCGTGGCCGATGTCGTTGAGACGCAGGGCGATGGCCTCGTTGATCATCTGGCCGGGCTCGACCACGGTCTCCTCGCCGTTGACCACCTTCTCGGCGGAGACGCGACCGTAGATGCGGGTCTTCAGATCGACCACTTCCTCGTCGCCCTCGTAGATGGACTTCACGAGAATGCCGTTGGCGGTGCCGCAGTCCTCCTCGGTGATGATGACGTCCTGCGCCACATCGACGAGCTTCCGGGTCATGTAACCGGAGTCCGCCGTCTTCAGCGCGGTGTCGGCGAGACCCTTGCGGGCGCCGTGGGTCGAGATGAAGTACTCAAGCACGGAGAGGCCGGAGCGGAAGTTCGAGATGATGGGGCGCTCGATGATCTCGCCCGAAGGCTTGGCCATGAGGCCCCGCATCCCGGAGAGCTGCTTGATCTGCTGGCGGTTGCCCCGCGCACCGGAGTCGACCATCATGAAGAGCGGGCTGGGCAGGCTCTTGCCGTCGTTGTGCTCGATGGTGCGGAAGAGCGCCTTGGTGATCTCGTCCCCGGCGTGGGTCCAGATATCGACGATCTTGTTGTAGCGCTCCTTGTTGGTGATGACCCCGGCGCGGTACTGGTCGTTGGCCTTCTGCACTTCGGCGGTGGCGCTATCGACCTCGACCTGCTTCTCGGCGGGGATGATCATGTCGAAGATCCCGACGGAGGTGCCCGAGCGCGTCGCCTCGCGGAAGCCGAGGGACTTCAGCGCGTCGAGCGATTTCACGGTGCCTTCCTGCCCCGAGACTTGGTAGCAGCGCCAGATGATGTCGGAGAGCTGCTTCTTCCCGACGTTGCCGTTGAAGAAGCCGAGTTCGTCGGGCCAGATCTCGTTGAAGCGGACGCGACCGGCGGTGGTGACGAGGATCTTGCGCTCGCGGTCGCCGTAGATCCGCCCGGCGGAACCGTAGTCGGGGTTGCGCACCCGGATGGGGTCGTGCATGTCGATGGACCGGTTCGCCACGGCGAACTCGACCTCGGAGGTGTCGGCGAAGAGCGGCAGGTGCCGCTCGGCGTCGGGGTCGCGCAGGGGGATCTGGCGGCAGTAGGTGAGGAAGTAGGCGCCGAGGGTGATGTCCTGCGACGGGGTGGTGATCGGCTTGCCGCTCGACGGGGTGAAGATGTTGTTCGGCGCGAGCATGAGCATGCGCGCCTCCATCTGCGCCTCGACCGAGAGCGGGACGTGCACGGCCATCTGGTCGCCGTCGAAGTCCGCGTTGTAGGCGGTACAGACGAGCGGGTGGACGCGGATCGCGGAACCCTCGATGAGCACCGGCTCGAAGGCCTGGATGGAGAGGCGGTGCAGGGTGGGGGCGCGGTTGAGGAGGACGGGGTGGCCCTTGGTCACTTCCTCGAGGATGTCCCAGACTTCCGAGGTCTTGCGCTCGATGAGCTTCTTGGCGCTGCGCACGGTGTGGACGTAGCCCAGCTCCTTGAGGCGGCGGATGATGAAGGGCTCGAAGAGGACGAGGGCCATCTTCTTCGGCAGACCGCACTGGTGCAGCTTGAGGTCGGGGCCGATGACGATGACGGAGCGGCCCGAGTAATCGACGCGCTTGCCGAGGAGGTTCTGGCGGAAACGCCCCCCCTTGCCCTTGAGCATGTCGGAGAGCGACTTGAGGGCGCGGTTGCCAGCCCCGGTGACGGCGCGACCGTGGCGGCCGTTGTCGAAGAGGGCATCGACGGCCTCTTGCAGCATCCGCTTCTCGTTGCGGATGATGACGTCGGGCGTCTTGAGCTGGAGCAGGTTCTTGAGACGGTTGTTCCGGTTGATGACGCGACGGTAGAGATCGTTGAGGTCGGAAGTCGCGAAGCGGCCACCTTCCAGCGGGACGAGCGGGCGCAGGTCCGGAGGAATGACCGGAAGCACTTCGAGGATCATCCACTCGGGACGGGTCTTGGAGTGGTAGAAGCCTTGGGCGAGCTTAAGGCGCTTGGCGAGCTTCTTGCGGACCTGCTTGGAGCGGGTCTTACCCATGGCTTCCTCCAATTCGGTGATGACCGAGGGGAGATCGACGCGGACGAGGAGGTCGCGGACGGCCTCGGCCCCCATGCCGGCGCGGAAGCCCTCGGTGCCGTATTCGTCCTGGGCGTCGCGGTATTCCAGTTCGGTGAGGAGCTGGCCAGCGTCGAGCGGAGTGTTGCCCGGGTCGATGACGATGTAGTCCTCGTAGTAGATGACGCGCTCAAGCTGGCGGGCGCTCATGTCGAGCATCAGGCCGATGCGCGAGGGCATGCACTTGTAGAACCAGATGTGCGAGACGGGCACGGCCAGCTCGATGTGGCCCATGCGCTCGCGACGCACGCGGGAGAGGGTCACCTCGACGCCGCAACGGTCGCAGACGGTGCCCTTGTGCTTGATGCGCTTGTACTTGCCGCAGGCGCACTCCCAGTCCTTGGTCGGGCCGAAGATGCGCTCGCAGAAGAGGCCGCCTTTCTCGGGCTTGAAGGTCCGGTAGTTGATCGTCTCCGGATTCTTCACCTCGCCGCGGCTCCACGAGCGGATCGTCTCGGGATTGGCGACGGTGATGCGGACGTGGTCGAAGCTGTCGGACTTGCGCTCAAGGCCGAAGATTTCGTCGAGGTGCGATTCAGAGCTGAGGGAAGGAACAGACATGTTGAGTAGAAGCTGAAGTTCGAGGGCTGTGTGGGGTTCCGTTCAGATTCGGAATCAGATGATGGCGAGGCTGTCGGCGAGGATTTCTTCGGGGGAGCGGTCCGAGGAGCCGACACGGATGTCGAGGCCGAGGCTCTGCATCTCCTTGATGAGCACGTTGAAAGACTCCGGCGTGCCAGCGTCGAGGGTGTTGTCGCCCTTGACGATGGACTCGTAGATCCGCGTCCGGCCCTGCACGTCGTCGGACTTGACGGTGAGCAGTTCCTGCAAGGTGTAGGCGGCTCCATAGGCTTCGAGCGCCCAGACCTCCATTTCCCCGAAGCGCTGGCCACCGTATTGGGCCTTGCCCCCCAACGGCTGCTGGGTGACGAGGGAGTAGGGGCCGACGGCGCGGGCGTGGATCTTGTCCTGGACGAGGTGGCCGAGCTTGAGCATGTAGATCATGCCGACGACGACGGGCTGGTAGAAAGGCTCACCAGTGCGGCCGTCGTAGAGCTGCGACTTGCCGTTGGTGCCGATCCAGCCGAAGCCATCAACCTGCTTGGCCTGTTCGAGGTATTCGACGATCTTCGATTCGGGGATGCCGTCGAAGACGGGGGTGGCGACCTTGAAACCGAGCGCCTTGGCGGCGACGCCAAGGTGGGTTTCGAGCACCTGCCCGACGTTCATCCGGCTCGGCACGCCGAGGGGGTTCAAACAGATGTCAACGGGGGTGCCGTCCTCAAGGAAGGGCATGTCCTCCTCGGGCACGATCGTGGCGACGACGCCCTTGTTCCCGTGGCGGCCCGCCATCTTGTCGCCGACGGAGAGCTTGCGCTTCTTCGCGACGTAGACCTTGACCTGCTTGATGACACCGGGCTCGGAGTCGTCGCCGGACTCGATGCGGTCGAGCTGGCGCTCCCGCTCCATGTCGATGTCGGCGAACTTCTGCTCGAAGCTGGCGACGATGTCGAGGATCTTGTTGCGGACCGGGCTGGGGTCGATCTCGATGTTCGAGTAGTTGTCGGCGAGCTTGCGCAGGATGGTTTTGGTGATCTTCTTGTTGGCCGGGACGAGGATCTCTCCGGTGCGACCGTTGACCACGTCGAGGGGGACCTTCTCGCCGAGGAGGATGTCGGAGAGCTTCTCGGTGAGCTGCTCGGCGATCTCGTCGTGGCGGCGCTTGTGCTCCTCGATGATCTGCTTCTGCTGCTTCTGCTGCTCCTTGGGATCGAGCTTCTCCTTGCTGGAGGCGTTGCGCGAGGAGACGCGCACGTCCATGACGATGCCGACGCAGCCGGAGGGGACGCGCAGGGAGGTGTCCTTCACGTCGGCGGCCTTCTCACCGAAGATGGCGCGGAGAAGACGCTCCTCGGGAGCCAGTTCGGTCTCGCTCTTGGGCGTGATCTTGCCGACGAGGATGTCGCCGGGCTTCACTTCGGCACCGACGCGGATGACGCCGTCGGGACCGAGGTCCTTGAGCGCTTCCTCACCGACGTTCGGGATGTCGCGGGTGATCTCCTCGGGGCCGAGCTTGGTGTCGCGGGCGCCGATCTCGAACTCGTCGATGTGGATGGAGGTGTAGATGTCCTCCTTCACGATGCGCTCGGAGATGACGATGGCGTCCTCGAAGTTGTAGCCGTTCCACGGCATGAAGGCGACCAGCACGTTCCGCCCGAGGGCGAGCTCGCCATGCTCGGTGTTCGGCCCGTCGGCGAGGACTTGGCCGGCCTTCACCTTCTCGCCGCGGCGGACGATGGGCTTCTGGTTGATGCAGGTGCCCGCGTTCGAGCGCATGAACTTGCGCAGCGGGTAGACGTAGGTGCCGTTCTCCTTGTCGTTCTTCAGCTTGAAGGGATTCGTCATGAACTGCGCCTCGGAGCAGGGCAGCTCGCCGTCCTTCGTCACGATGACCATCTCGGCGGTGGCGGCGGCGACGGTGCCGGAACCCTCCGCCACGACGACGGCACGGGAGTCGCGGGCGACCTTGCCCTCCATCCCGGTGCCCACGTAGGGGGACTCGGAGACGAGGAGCGGCACGCCTTGGCGCTGCATGTTCGAGCCCATGAGGGCGCGGTTGGCGTCGTCGTGCTCAAGGAAGGGGATGAGCGAGGCGGCCACGGAGACGAGCTGCTTCGGCGAGACGTCCATGTAGGTCGCCTCCTCCGGCACGACCTCGATGAACTCGCCGAGGTGGCGCACGGTGATCTTCTCGGTGAGGAAGTTGCCCTTGTCGTCGATGGGGTTGTTCGCCTGGGCGATGAGGTAGCTCTCCTCCTGGTCGGCGGTGAGGTAGTCGATCTTCTTCATCACCTTGCCCTTCTGGATGCGGCGGTAGGGCGTTTCAATGAAGCCGAACTCGTTGATCCGGGCGTAGCAGCTCATCGAGTTGATGAGGCCGATGTTCGGACCTTCCGGCGTCTCGATGGGACAGATGCGACCGTAGTGCGAGGGATGGACGTCGCGGACTTCGAAGCCGGCGCGGTCGCGGTTGAGGCCGCCGGGGCCGAGGGCGGAGAGGCGGCGCTTGTGGGTCAGCTCGGACAGAGGGTTGATCTGGTCCATGAACTGGCTCAACTGCGAACGACCGAAGAAATCGCGCACGACGGCGGCGAGGGCCTTCGGGTTCACCAGTTTCGAGGGGGTCATCCCGTCGAGGTTGATGTCGAAGAGGGTCATGCGCTCCTTGACGAGACGCTCGGTGCGGGCGAGGCCGACGCGGCACTGGTTCGCGAGAAGCTCGCCGACGGCGCGGATGCGGCGGCTGCCGAGGTGGTCGATGTCGTCGAGGACGCCCTCGCCGCGACGCAGGCCGAAGAGGTAGGCCATGGCCATGAGGAAATCCTCGGCGGTGATGACGCGCTCGTTCTCGTCGATGTCGAGGGCGAGCTTCTGGTTGATCTTGTAGCGACCGACGCGGGTGAGGTCGTATTTCTTCGGATCGAAGAAGAGGCGCTTCAGCAGGGCGCGGGCGTTGGCCACAGTCGGCGGGTCGCCGGGGCGGAGGCGGCGGTATATGTCCTTGAGGGCCTCCTCCTCGTTCTTCGCGGGATCCTTGCGGAGCGACTTGATGAGGAGGTCGTCATGCGAAGCGACCACGACCGGGACGGACTTGACGCCGAGGGCGTGGAGCTGGGTGATGGTCGCGAGGGTGAGGGGCTCGTAGGCCTTGGCCACGACCATCTCCCCGTCGAGGACGTCGTTGAAGATGACCTTGTTGGCGAGCTCGGCCTCGTTGATGGAGGGGTCGATCTTGAGCTTCTCGATGTCGTAGAACTGCTCGATGATGTCCTCGTCGGTCGGGTAGCCGATGGCGCGGAGGAAGGTGGTCGCGAGGAACTTGCGGCGGCGGCGGCGACGGTCGAGGTAGACGTAGAGGAGGTCGTTCGTGTCGAACTGGACCTCCATCCAGGTGCCGCGGTCGGGGATGATGCGGAAGCCGAAGAGGGTCTTGCCGTTGAGGTGGAGGTTCGTCTCGAAGCAGACGCCGGGGGAGCGGTGGAGCTGGCTGACGATGACGCGCTCGGCTCCGTTGATGACGAAGGTGCCGCGCAGGGTCATCATGGGCAGCTCGCCCATGTAGACGCGCTCCTCCTTCGTCCCCGTCTCATCGGTGAGGGAGAAGGTGACGTAGAGCGGGGCGCTGAAGGTCTCGCCGTCGCGGAGGGATTCGAGAGCGGTCTGCTTCGGCTCGCCGACCTCGTACTTGGCGAAGTCGAGGGTGAACTTCTCGTCGTAGCTCTGGATGGGGAAGACCTCCTTGAAGACCGATTGCAGTCCGGTGGAGGTGCGGTTCTCGGGCGCGACGTCCTGTTGCAGGAACTCTTTGTAGGAGTCGAGCTGCACCTCGATCAGGTTCGGCGTCTCGATGGCCTCCTCGATCTTGCCAAAATACAAACGTTCAAGTTTCGCGGGTCTTGCTGACATAGGGGGCACTGCTGAGGTTGGTCTTGGGGGGAGGTCTGGGGAACTCTTCTCGTTCTCTCGTCTCACCGCTTTCTCCGGGGATGCGACCGACGGACACCGCCCACGGGGGGCGTGTACACGCGGGAACGCCGAACCCGGAGGGCGGTCGTCAAAAAAAGAGACGACGAAGCCCGGACGCCTCGACGAGCGTCCGGGATTCGACGTCACTTCAGTTTGGCAGCAGGAAGAAAGGCACTTTTTCCGGGTTCTCTAACGATTGTGGCAAGGAATTTCTTGGGCAAATCTAAAAAAGAGCATTCCCGGCCCGTTTCCGGGCCGGGATGCAAAAACTTCGGATCACTTGAGCTCGACTTTGGCACCGGCCTCTTCGAGCTTCGCCTTGATGGCGTTGGCTTCGTCCTTGGTGGCGCCTTCCTTGACGGGAGTCGGGGCCTTCTCGACGAGGGCCTTCGCGTCGGCGAGGCCGAGACCGGGGACGGCCTCGCGGACCGCCTTGATGACGCCGATCTTGTTGTCGCCGAAGGAGGCGAGGATCACGTCGAAGGAGGTCTTCTCCTCGGCGGCCTCACCACCGCCTCCGCCACCGGCGGGAGCTGCGGCGATGGCCACGGGGGCCGCGGCGCTGACGCCCCATTTTTCTTCGAGAGCTTTGACGAGGTCGGCGACCTCGAGGACGGTGAGTCCGCTCAGTTGTTCCACTAGTGCGCTGGTATCTGCCATGTCTTTGGGTGGGTGTCGCCGCGACGGGAAGCTTCCCGGCAATTAAAACGCCGCGCTCGGCTTTCGGCAAGGAACCCGGTTGTTGGTTTTCTTCTTCGGTTTGCGGACGCCCCTCTGTGAGGAGTCGCCCAAGAGGGTGTAAAGGGTCGTGCGACAGGGTTCAGCCTTGGTCGGCCTTGGCCTGGAGGACGCGGGCGAGCGAGGCGGCGGGCTCGTTGAGCACGGAGACGAGCTTCTGGGCGGGCGAGTTGAGCACGCCGAGGAACTGAGCACGGAGGATCTCCAGCGGCGGGAGATCCGCCAGAGCGATGATCTGGGCCTGGTCGAGGAAGCTGCCGTCGAGGACACCGGCGCGAATCGCGAGCTTGTTGATCTCCTTGCCGTAGGTCTTGAGAATCTTGGCCGAGGCGCTGACATCCCCGTCGCCAGTGACGACAGCGGTCTGGCCGACGAGGGTGGAGGCGAGTTCGGCGGGGTAGTCGACGGAGGCGGCGGCCTGCCGGACGAAGGTGTTCTTCGCCACTTGGAGCTTGGCCCCGGTCGCGGAGAGACGCTTGCGCAGCTCGGCGAACTCGGAGACTTTCAGCCCGGAGTAATCGACCACGATGAGGAAGGGCGAGTCGCTGATGCGGGCGAGGAGGCTGTCGATGACGGTTTTCTTGAGGACTTTCATCGCTTCAAAAGGGTAAAGTTACAGGGTTGGCGGGTTCGGTGGATCAATGCCAGGAGGAGACGTCCACCTTGACGCCCGGGACCATGGTGGCGGCGAGAGTGCCCTTGAGGATGAAGACGCCCTTGGCCGTGGCGGGCCGGGCGGCGGCAACGGAGTCGATCACCGCCTTGCCGTTGTCGACGAGCTGGCCCTCCTCGAAGGAGAGTTTTCCGATGGGGGCGGAGACGTTGCCGTTCTTGTCTAGCTTGAAGTCGATCCGGCCGGCCTTGACGGCCTTCACGGCGGCGGCGGTGTCGTCGGTGACGGTACCGGTCTTGGGGTTGGGCATGAGGCCGCGGGGGCCGAGCTGCCGACCCAGCTTCCGCACCTCGGACATGGCCGCGGGGGTCGCGATAACGGCGTCGAAATCGAGGAAGCCGCCTTGGACCTCTTTGATCAGGTTGTCGAAGCCCACATGGTCGGCCCCGGCGTTCTTCGCCTCGGTCGCGGCCTCGCCTTCGGCGAAGACGAGCACGCGCACCTCCTTGCCCGATCCATGCGGGAGCGGGCAGGTGCCGCGCACCATCTGGTCGGACTGGCGGGGATCGACGCCCAGACGGAAGGTCAAGGTGACGGTCTGGTCGAATTTCGGCGCGGGGAGTTTTTTCACCAAAGAAACCGCCTCGGCGAGGGGGTAGACTTTGGCGTCGTCCACCAGCGCGGCGGCCGCCTGGTATCGTTTGCTGCGTTTCTTGGCCATGTTCTTTAGGCAGTACGTGCGGGCGTCGCCCTCCTGCAGGGTTGGGGTTCGTTTCGGAAAATCAATCGACGATCTCAAGGCCCATCTGGCGGGCGGTGCCGGCGAGGATGCGGCAGGCGGCCTCCTCGTCGCGGGTGTTCATGTCCTCCATCTTGTTGCGGGCCACCTCCAAGAGCTTGGCCCGGCTGAGTTGCCCGACCTTCTTCTTGTTCGGCTCGCTCGATCCGGAAGCAAGACCGGCGGCCTTCTTCAGGAGCACGGCGGCGGGGGACTTCTTCGTGATGAAAGTGAAGCTCTTGTCCTTGTAGACAGTGATGACGACGGGGAGGATGTCGCCCTCCTGCGACTGAGTCTGGGCATTGAACTGCTTACAAAACTCCATGATGTTCACGCCCGCCTGGCCGAGCGCCGGGCCGACGGGGGGAGAGGGGTTCGCCTTGCCTGCGGTGATCTGCAGCTTGATCTGTTTGACTACTTCTTTGGCCATCGTGCTTCTAGGTTTAAAGGGGTTGGGTCGGGGATGCGGGATCGTCGGCGCGGAGGACGGCTCAGCCCACCTCCACCTGCCAGTATTCGAGGGGCACGAGGGTCTCGCGTCCGAAAATGTTGACCGAGACCATCAGCTCGCCCTTGGCTTCGTTGATCTCGGCGATAACGCCGGCCTGCCCTTGGAAGGGGCCGTCGGAGACGACGACGGAGTCGCCGACCTCGAACGAGACAGCCGGCTTGACGCTGCCCTCGCGCTCCTTGATCTGGGCGAGCATAGAATCGACCTCGTGCGTGGGCATGGGCATGGGATGCCCCTTGGTCCCGGCGAAATTGATCACCCCGTCGGTCTCCTGGATGAAATACCAAGTGCGATCAACGAGGGTGTTGTCCTCGTGGAGGAGGTGCATGTTGACGATGACGTAGCCGGGATAGAACTTCCGGTTGGCCTCGCGCTTTTGCCGCCCCCTCACCTCCGAGACGCGCTCCTGCGGCACGAGCACCTCGTAGATCAGGTCGCTCATCTCCTCGGCGGCGATGCGCCGCTCGATGTTGTCGCGGACTTTGAGCTCCTGTCCGGAGAGCACCTGGATCACATACCACTGGTCTTTGGCTTGGGGGATCGTCGGCATGGATGAATGGACGGATCGGGTTTCGGAATTTCAGGCTGCGGATTTCTAAAACCCGGTCGTGAGGAAAGTCATGACCTGGCGCATCGCGAAATCGATCGTGGCCACGAAAGCCCCGAGAAGCAGCGTCGCGATGAGGACGACGACGGTGGAGTCGATCAACTGCTTGTATTTCTTGACGCCCTTCTCCTTGGGATCCCACGGCCAAGTGGCCTTCCTGAGCTCCCCGCGGACTTCGCCGAGGTATTTTCCAACTTTCATGTTTCGTGTTCTCTTCCCGCGCCGGGATTCGCGCCGCTCGCGCTCGATCCCGGCAACTGGCAGGGCAGGCGAGACTCGAACTCGCAACCAACGGTTTTGGAGACCGCTACTCTACCAATTGAGCTACTGCCCTGTTTTCTGGAAATGCTTTTTTCAGTGGCGGAAAGAGGGGAACCGACATTTCGGATCCCCTCCCGCGACTTCCCGGGGACGGGACGGGGATTCGACACCCACGCCCCGCATCCAGGAGGACGATCGGCCTGGCGATCAATCGAGAATCTCGGAGACGCGACCCGCACCGACGGTGCGACCACCTTCGCGGATAGCGAAGCGGATCGTCTTCTCCATGGCGATGGGGGTGAGCAACTCGACCTCAATGGCCACGTTGTCACCGGGCATCACCATCTCGACGCCCTCGGGGAGCTTCACCGAACCGGTCACGTCCGTGGTGCGGAAGTAGAACTGGGGACGGTAGTTGTCGAAGAAGGGGGTGTGGCGGCCGCCTTCGTCCTTGGAGAGGACGTAGACCTCGGCCTTGAACTTCTTGTGGGGCTTGATCGAGCCAGGCTTGGCAATGACTTGGCCACGCTCGACGTCGTCCTTCTTGAGGCCGCGGAGGAGGAGACCGACGTTGTCGCCAGCGCGCCCTTCGTCGAGGAGCTTGCGGAACATTTCAATGTCCGTGACGGTGGTCTTCTGCGTGTCGCGGAGGCCGACGATCTCGACTTCGGACATCTTCTTGATGATGCCGCGCTCGACACGACCGGTGGCGACGGTGCCGCGACCTTCGATCGAGAACACGTCTTCCACGGGCATGAGGAAGTCGCCGTCGATGGGGCGCTCGGGGAGCGGGATGTATTCATCGACCGCCTCCATGAGCTTCATGATGTTCGCCTGATGGGTCGCGTCGCCCTCCAGCGCCTTGAGGCCGGAACCACGCACGATCGGGATGTCGTCGCCGGGGAATTCGTATTGGCTGAGGAGCTCGCGCACCTCCATTTCGACGAGGTCGAGAAGCTCTTCGTCGTCCACTTGGTCCACCTTGTTGAGGAAGACGACAAGGGCGGGCACGCCGACCTGGCGGGCGAGGAGGATGTGCTCGCGGGTCTGGGGCATCGGGCCGTCGGCGGCGGAGACGACGAGGATGCCGCCGTCCATCTGGGCCGCGCCAGTGATCATGTTCTTCACGTAGTCGGCGTGGCCGGGACAGTCGACGTGGGCGTAGTGGCGCTTCTCGGTCTCGTATTCGACGTGGGCGGTGGAGATGGTGATGCCGCGCTCGCGCTCCTCGGGGGCGCCGTCGATCTCGTCGTAGGCGCGCTTCTCGGCGAGGCCCTTCTCAGCGAGGGTGGTGGTGATCGCCGCAGTGAGGGTGGTCTTGCCGTGGTCAACGTGACCGATCGTGCCCACGTTCACGTGAGGCTTGGTGCGTTCGAATGCTGCTTTAGCCATTTTCGTTAGGTTTTTTGTTGGTGGTGTTCGTAGAAATCTGTCCCTCCTGGGGTCTCGGGGCTCGATTGCGGCGGGGCCGCTTCGTTTTTCTTCTTCTCGTCTCACAAGTGGAGCTCTTGATGGGATTTGAACCCATGACCTCTTCCTTACCAAGGAAGTGCTCTACCCCTGAGCTACAAGAGCCTTTCAGCACCTTGAGCTTCAAAGACCAAGTGATCCAGTAACCCAGGCATCCGAGACCGCCAACGGCAAGAAACCCCATGCAACCTTCCCCTGCGGGAGGGAGCATCGAGGCCACGGGCCAGAGCGGCGGAATCAGGCGCGAAAGGTAATCGAGCGCCCGCGCCTGTCAAAAAAAACTTCCTGAATGTTTTCAAAACCTTGCCCCCCTCCCCTCTCATGCGGCCACTTCCTCGGCGAAACGCCGGATCGCGAGGGCTTTTCCATCCGTCTCGTCGACCTCCACGACGGCTCCGCGCAGACCCACAGGCCCCCGCGCCACGGGAAAACGACGGGGCGTCGAGGTAAGGAAGCGCTCCACCACCGGCCCGGTCTCCCGCCCCAGCACCGAGTCGAGCGGGCCGCACATCCCCGCGTCGCAAAGGAAGGCCGTGCCTCCCGGCAGGACGCGCTCGTCCGCCGTCTGCACATGGGTGTGGGTCCCGATGACGGCGGAGACGGTCCCGTCCAACGCCCATCCCAAAGCCACTTTCTCGCTGGTGGTCTCGGCGTGGAAATCGACGAGGAGGACCGCCGCGCCCTCCTCCGCTCTCAGCCGCGCGACCTCGTCCCGCACCGCGAGGAAGGGGTTTTCCAGCGGCGGCTGCATGAAGCTGCGGCCCTGCGCATTGATCACCCCGACTTTGCCCTTGGCCGTCTCCAAAACGATGGACCCTCCTCCCGGCGTCCCCACCGGATAGTTGAGCGGCCGGAGCACTCGCGGCTCCATCTCCATAAACTCCATGATTTCGTATTGATCCCAAGCATGGTCGCCCGTCGTGATCACCGCGACCCCGGCACGGAGCAGGTCGATGGCGATTTTCGGCGTGATCCCCCGCCCCCCCGCCGCGTTCTCCCCGTTAGCGACGACGAAATCGATCCCCTCCGCCTCCCGGATCGCGGCGAGGCGCGAGATCACCGCCTTCCGTCCCGGCTCCCCGACAATATCCCCTAGAAATAGAATCCTCAGCATGCTTCTATTCCATCGTCCGCTTTCCGGCTCATGAAACTGAAAACTTCGCCCGGTTCGAGATCCTTGCCGCGCTTGCCAGAGATGGCAAAAAGGGGGGTTCTCGTCCCCGCCCTCCTCCTCCTGCTCGCCCCGGCCACCCCCGCGCCCTCCTCGGACGTTCCCCCGCCGAACCTCGCGCGGCTCGGCACCGTGCCCGACTGGTCCGGGCTCGACCCCCACCAAGGCACCATCACCCGCGAGGAGTTCGTCCACTTGCTCCGCCACTGCTACACCCGGGGTCCCGCGGAGACCGAGGGGCTCATCCGAATCGAGGGCGACCGCGCCCTCATTTTGAAACAGTCGAACCATCCCGAGGCCGGCTGGTACGACCTACGCTTCAAGAACGGCGCTCCCCTCCCCTCCGGCACCGCCCGCTACTGGCGCCCGCCCGTCGAGACCCACGACCTGCCGCCGAACTCCTCCAAGCCTCTCGCGGGCCTGCGCATCGCCATCGACCCCGGCCACATCGGGGGGAAATGGGTGACTTGGGACGACCGCCACTTCAAACTCGGCGGCCCCGACACGCTCGAAGTGCGCGAGGGCGAGATGACCCTCATCGTGGCGAAGCTTCTGAAACGCGACTTGGGCCTGCTCGGCGCCGAGGTCTTTCTCACCCGCGAGTCGAACCACCCCGTCACCCGCGAGCGCCCCGAGACGCTGCGGGACGAGGCCAGGGCCTACCTCCTGCGGCGCGGCCAGATCCCCACGGAAAAGCGGATCACCGACACCGCCAAGGTGATGTTCGCCATCTCCAGCGAAATCCGCGCCCGCGGCGACCTCATCAACGACTCGATCCAGCCCGACCTCGCCCTCTGTCTCCACTTCGACGCCTCGCCCTGGCCGGGGGGCAGGCCCGCCTTCCGTTCGCCGAACCACCTCCACCTCCTCGTCAACGGCTGCTACGCCAAAGCCGAGATCGCCGAGGACGATACCCGCTTCGAGATGGTCCTGCGCATTTTGCAACGCATCTACCACGAGGAGATCCGCCTCGCCGACACCGTCTCCCGCACCCTACAACGGGAGACCCGCCTACCCGCCGCCTCCTACGACGGCATCCAGGGCAAGTCGGTGAACGGCAACGAATACGTCTGGGCCCGAAACCTCCTCGCCAACCGCGTCTTCCTCTGCCCCGTGCTCTTTTTCGAGCCGTTTTGCATGAACCACCGGGAAACCCACGCCCGCGTCCAGGAGGGAGCCTACGCGGGGCTGCGGGAGATCAACGGGGTCTACCGGAAGAACATCTACCAGGAATACGCCGACGGCGTCACTGCCGGGCTGGTTCGCTACTACCGCCAACAGCGGCGGCAGACCGCGCCGGGGGAGCGGGGTGGGAGCTGACAGTTCAGGTCAAACACTCCGTCCCTCAAGGGAAGGGAGGATGGATCTCGGGGAGGCGGTTGGGGCTGTATTTCTCGCCGGGATGAAAGAGGAAGCCGGGGTTGCTGTCGATCAGCTCGTACCGCGAAAGGCGGAACTCGGGGATGACGAAATTCGAGTTGGGGTCGTAGACCTTCTGCCCGGTGTAGCTGCCCCACATGCGGTATTCGTAGTTGTGATCGTAGCCGTGGACCCGCTCGGCCCCCTCCTCGGGAACGCGGTCGGGCTGCTTGGCGATGCTCTCGTTGATGATGACGAGCTTGGCCGTGGACCACGGCTTGCCCGGCTCGCGCAGGTAGCCCCAGAAGCGCGTCCCGTCAGTCCACCAGCGGCGGCCGATGTAGTAGTTGCCCGGCGGCTCGGTCGCGATGATGGCGTCGCGGGCCTTCACTTGGGGATGGTTGAGCTGCGCGGGGGTGAGACGCCCGGCCACGGAGCCAGTGCCTGCGAGCCCGGTGCTGGTTCCCGTCGTCGGCGTGGAGGCGCAGGAGGCGAGGAAAAGAGAGGAGAGGAGCAGCAACGAGAGCGATGCCAGCCTTTGCGCAAGGGCGTGCCCGGCGCGGTTCGGGATGGGTTTCATAAAGCGTTCCTACAAAAAGCCTGGCAGGCGAGCCGAAACGATACCGTCAGCGTCGTGATTAGTAAAGGGGCTTCCAAAGCCCGCTTCGAAGAAAAGCGCCTCACCACAAACGGAGCCGCAACGAAGTTCATGAAAACTTCTGCGGAGTTCGTTAAATAAAATGAATCATATAATGAATTTTATTTACTTATATCGACATAAAATTAAAATCACCTCGTGAAAAAACTGCCCATCCACTGCCCGAGCTGCGAACGGCAACTGGCCGTAAAGCGGCTGGGTTGCGAGCACTGCGGCACGGAGGTCGGGGGCGACTACCCCCTGCCACGGCTCGCCGCGTTGCCGCAAGAGGACCAAGAGTTCATCTGCCAGTTCGTCCGGGCCAGCGGCAGCCTGAAGGAAATGGCCGGTCTCTTGAAAGTCAGCTACCCGACGGTTCGCAACCGCCTCGACGAAATCATCGCCAAATTGCCCTCCCCCGCCGACACCGATCCATGAGCACAGCGAAACCCCGCCCCATCCTGACCCTCTTGTTCAACCCCTTCCGACGCGTGGCCGGCTGGCCGGCCCTCGGACTCGGCTTGGCGGCGATCCTGCTGACGGGCTGGATCGGCTCGTTGAGCGGCACGCATTTCGACGGCGTGCTGGACATGCACACGGGTCCGGCATCCGTGCCGCTCTGGTTCTTCCTCGCCGAGGGCCTCATCGACTGGCTGGCCTTGGCGCTGGTGCTGCTCGCGGCCGGACGCCTCGCCAGCCGCAGCGCCTTCCGGGCCGTCGATCTCCTCGGCACGCAGGCGCTGGCGCGCTGGCCGATGCTCCTCGCCGCCTTGGCCTGTCTGCCGCCGGGATACCGCCGTTTCACCGCCTATCTCGTCGAGCAGGTCCAGAAGGGAAAGCTGGACCCGGGCCTGTTGCATCCCGACGCCGCCGTGTTCTTTTCGACCCTGCTCGTGGCGATGCTCGCCACCGTGTGGATGGTGGCGCTGATGTATCGTTCCTTCTCCCTCTGCTGCAACGTCCGGGGCGGCCGGGCCATCGGCGCGTTCGTCGCTGGGCTGCTGGTCGCGGAGGTCTTGTCGAAAGTGGTGATCGTCCTGTGGATGAAGCGCCTTTGATCTGTTTGGCAGGGTTCATTCGAACGACCTCGACTCTTTGCACACCGAAACCGTCCTTGGACCACCCCGGTCCGGCGTCGAAAGTGGTGCGCGAAGAGGGATTCGAACCCCCGACCGCCTCGGTGTAAACGAGATGCTCTACCGCTGAGCTATTCGCGCAACGATCCCAAGGAGGTCCGGGTGGCGGACGGCCTCCGCCGCCATGAACCCGGCTCCGGGTCCGGGAGCCACTATGGCATTCCCCGGCGCATTGGCAAGCCTGTCAACGAATCCGCTCCTCTCCTCCCGGATCCCCGGCGATGCGGCATCCCGACACGGTCGCGGCGACGCCGGGGAGCAGCCTGGGCAGGAGACGGTTCAACTGCTCGGGCGACCCGGTCGTTTCCACGAAAACGGGGGGAAAATCCGAAGCTCGAAGCCCGAAATCCGAATTTGCTGGGTGGGCGCCGCGCGTCTCCTGCCGTTCCGTCAGCAAGCTCTCGACCCGCCGCGCCACGGCCGGCCCGGTGTCGATGACGACGGACCCTTCCGGCAAGCGGCGCTCGATGACAGGGCGCAGGAAGGGGTAGTGCGTGCAGCCCAGCACGAACACATCGGCCCCCGCCTCGACGAGGGGCGCGACCGCCTCGTCCACCGCCGCCTCGGCCTCGGGTCCGTCGAGGATCCCGGCCTCCACGAGTTCGACGAAACGCGGGCAGGGCCTCGTGATGACACGGACGCCGCTGGCGTGGGCGCTGACGAGCTGGTGGAATTTCTCCCCCGCGAGCGAGGCCTCGGTCGCGAGCACGCCGACGACGCCGCTGCGGGTGCGCTCGGCGGCGGGCTTCACGCCGGGCTCCATCCCGACGACGGGCAGAGGGTAGCTCGCGCGCAGCGCCCCGACCGCCTGGATCGTGGCCGAGTTGCAGGCGATCACGAGGATTTCCGCCCCGTGGCCAAGGAGGTGGTCGGCGATCTCGAAGACGCGCCGCTGGATCACCTCGGGGCTCTTCGTCCCGTAGGGGCACCAAGCCGAATCGCCGACGTAGTGCAGCGACGCCGCAGGCAGGAGGAGGCGGATCTCGCGCAACACCGAGAGCCCGCCGACACCGGAGTCGAGCAGTCCGATTTTCACGGGAAAAGGGTTATTTCTTCCCCGGCCAGCGGAATTCGACCGGCTCGGCGGCGGGCTGGGTCAGGTCGGCCTCCGAGGGCAGGGAGATGTGCTCCATCTTGTCCTTGGGGTCGAGGTTCTCGTTCAATTGCGCCTCGGTCACCGCTTCGGAGACGACCCCGTCCTCGGGCAC
The DNA here is from genome assembly GCA_002344525.1 of Akkermansiaceae bacterium UBA2367. Lineage (GTDB taxonomy): Bacteria > Verrucomicrobiota > Verrucomicrobiia > Verrucomicrobiales > DEV007 > Arctic95D-9. The sequence continues at coordinate 25,360 of DDTJ01000005.1, read as the reverse complement.
CTCGACGCGGGCGGTCCAGAGGATGGCGTTGAGGGCGAGGCGGCGGAAGTCGTCGACGGCCCAGTTGCGGTGCCAGTGCCCTCCGGTGAAGCCGACCCCGCGCCCTCCGTCGGAGCGCTCGACGGCCCACAGCATCGTCTGGCGCTGGCCGAGGCCCTTCTCCCCTCCGGGGGTCCAGTGGATGTAGCGGTTGATGTTCTCGCGCTTCGGCACTCCGGTGAGAATGTCCTCCGCTACCTTCGGATCGGCGAAACGCATGTTGTAATACCATTCGTCGTTCGCGCTGAAGCCGGGCACGCCGCGCCCGATGGGATGGCCCTCTTTGATTTCGACCTCGGCGGTCCAGTGGGGGTTGGTCGAGTAGCCGCTCTCGTAGTGGCCGCCGATCCATCGCTTGAAACGCTCGCCCGCTTCGCCCGCAGGCACCTCGACGGCGTAGTGCATGCACATCAGGCCGACGCCTTTCGCGAGCATCTCCTCCAGCTTCGCCTCATGGCCGTTCACGGGATGGCCCGCGTTGCCGTCGGAGTAGACCACCACCGCCCTCGCCCCGTCGAAGACCGACTCGTCCTCGGGCCAGCCGTCGTGGACGACCTTCACCTCGACGGGCAGGCCGCTCTGCTCGTTGAGGGCGCGGGCGAGGAGGATGGCTCCGGCGTTGAATTCGTGCTGGCCCGAAGGGTGGCTCTTTTTGCCGGCGATGAGGACGATCCTCGTTTTTTCCGAGGCGGCGGCGAAGATCTTCTCACCGCCAGGGACCAGGCCGAGGACGACGCCAGCCAAGGCGAGGGCGGCGGCCACGGCGATGCCACGGGGGCTCGCGAGGAATCGGATGAATCGGGTTTTCATAGACGAAGGGAAGGGATAAGGCATCCCAAGGAAAAGGGGAAGAGGCTTTTACATGCCTGATTACGGGGGCGCGGGGCGGAGCCTGTCAGGCATCCCCCGGTTTCCTCCCGCTTTTGCCATTTCCCAAGCGCCGTGGACGTGCCACAATCGACTTCATGCCGCGACTCTCCGTGCGGGCCAAGGCCCTGATCTACTCGAACCTCGAAAAATACGCCCGCTCCGGCATGGGCTTGGAGAAGGCTTGCGAATCTCTCCTCGACCAGCCCCGGCTCCCCGCCGCCGAGCGCCGCCTCTACTGCGGCCTTCGCGAGGGCTTGCGGCAGGGCCGCAGCATCGGCGACGCCCTCGGCTCGGCGGGCGGCTTCGTCTCGCCGCTGGAGCACGAGGTCGTGGTCGCGGCGGAATCGGGCGGCAAGCTGGAGAAAGGCTTCGCCCATCTCGCGGAATACTTCCGCCGTCTCGACCGCACGCGCCGCCGCATCGCCAAGGGTCTCGCCTACCCGCTCGTGCTCGTCCACCTCGCCATCCCTATCTCGGCGCTCGCGGTCAACACCTTCGGCAATTTCAAGCTCGATGGCGAAGCCTCCGGCGGGGGCTGGCGCGAGGCCCTCGCCTCCAGCGGCTGGACCATGCTCGCGGCTTGGGGAGGGCTGCTGCTCGTCCTCGTCGCGGCTTGGATGCTGCACCGTCTCGGCCGCCGCTCGGCCATGGTCGATGCGCTGCTGCGGCGCGTGCCGTTGCTGGGAAGGGCGCGTCGCGCCACGGCGATGGAGCGCTTCACCCAGGTCTTCGAGATTTTCCTCCTCGCGGGGCGGAAGATGGACGACTCCCTCGACGGGGCGGCCCGCGCCTCGGGCAGCGGGCTGATCCGCGAGGCGGGACGCCGGGGCGCGGCGGTGGTCGCCTCGGGGGAGCCGCTCGCGGTGGCCTTGCGTCGTGGACGCGGGGCCTTTCCGGGGGATTTCGTCCGGGGCATGACCGTGGCCGAGGAGTCGGGCCAGCTCGACCGCGAACTCGCCGAATGGGGCCGCTTCTACGGCGAATCCGCCGCCGAGGCGATGGAGCGGCTCGCGGAATGGACGCCGAAGCTCTTTTATTGGGGCGTCCTGCTGCTCGTCGCCTGGCTCATTCTCCGTGCCGCGTTTGCTTATCGCGATCTGCTTGAAGGGCTTTTGAATTTGGGGGTGTGATCGCCTCCTGCTCGTCCTCATCCTCCGACTNNAGTCGGAGGATGAGGACGAGCAGGGGATATGAGGCAAAATTCCACGAATTGGGATGACACTTGCCCATCGGCGGCTACAGTGCGCCTTTCTCCCGGAAATCGGCATGAAGATCCTCGCCCCCAAAGAGAACGACCCGATTGAAACCCGCGCCGCCCTCGATCCGGCGGCGGTGAAAAAGCTCGTCGGCCTCGGCGCCGAGGTCGTGGTCGAGTCCGGGACCGGCTCGCGCTGCGACCATCCCGACGCCGCCTACGCCGAGGCCGGGGCCGCCGTCGTGGAGGACCGCGCCGCCGCCCTCGCCTCGGCCGATCTCGTCGTCCGCGTCCGCAAGCCGTCGCCGGAGGAGATCGGGCGGCTCAAGCCCGGCGCAGTCCACATCAGCTTCCTCGACCCCTTCAACGAAAAGGAGCTCCTCGCCGCCTTCGCGACGCAAGGGGTCAGCGCGATCAGCCTCGAAATGGTCCCGCGCACCACCCTCGCGCAAAAGATGGACGCGATCAGTTCGCAGGCGAACCTCGCGGGCTACGTCGCCGTGATCCTCGCGGCGGACCGCATGGGCACGATCCTCCCCATGATGATGACCCCGGCGGGCACGATCTCCCCGGCGAAGGTCTTCGTCCTCGGCATCGGCGTGGCCGGGCTCCAAGCCATCGCCACGGCGAAGCGCCTCGGGGCGCGCGTGACCGCCTTCGACGTGCGGCCCGAAGCCCTCGAACAGGCCGAGTCGCTCGGGGCCAAGGCCCTGCGCATCGACCTCGGCGAGACCGGCGGCACCGCGCAGGGCTACGCGAAGGAGCTCACCCCCGAGCAACTCGAAACGCAGCGCGCCGCCCAGGCCAAGGTCTGCGCCGAGAGCGACGTGGTCATCACCACCGCGAAGGTCTTCGGGCGCAAACCTCCCGTTCTGATCCAAGCCGGCGTCGTCGCGGGGATGAAGCCCGGCAGCGTCGTCGTCGATCTCGCCGCCGAGACCGGGGGCAACGTCGAGGGCGTCGTCCCCGGCGAGGAGACCGTCACCGCCAACGGCGTGAGGTTGATCGGCCTCGCCAACTACGAGGGCCGCGTCGCCAAGCACGCCACCCAGGTCCTCGCCGCGAACTTCGCCAACATGATCGAGCACTTCTGGGACAAGGAGGCGAAAACCTTCCGCATCGACCCCGCCGACGAAATCCAGAAGGGCTGCCTCCTCACCCACGGCGGCGCCGTCGTCCACGAGCGCTTCCGTTGAGGCCTCCGCCGCCCCATGACCCGTGACCCCTGACCCTATGGAAACCCTCGTCCTCCTCCTCTTCGTCTTCATCCTCGCCGCCTTCCTCGGCTTCGAGCTGATCCAGAAGGTTCCGAGCCAGCTCCACACGCCGCTGATGTCCGGGACCAACGCGATTTCCGGCATCACCGTGGTCGGGGCGATCCTCGCCTGCGGCGTGGCCGATGGCGCGTTCGGCAAATGGCTCGGCTTCGCCGCCATCGTCCTCGCCACCGTCAACATCGTCGGCGGCTACGTCGTCACCGACCGCATGCTCGGCATGTTCAAGAAGAAGGGTAAGTGACCCGACCCTCTTGCGCCCCCGACCCGACCCTCTCCGCCCCGCGATCCCATGGACGAAAAACAATACATCGACCTCGCCTACATCGCCGCCTCGATCCTCTTCATCTTCGGGATCAAGATGCTCGGCCGGGCCGAGACCGCGCGGAAGGGGAATTTACTCTCCGCCGCAGGCATGCTGCTGGCCATGGTCGCGACGCTCTTCTACAAGGAGGTCGTCGACTTCCCCCTCATCCTCGCCGGGGTCGCCATCGGCACGGCGGTCGGCTGGGTCTGGGCGGTGAAGGTCAAAATGACGGGCATGCCCGAGCTCGTCGCCCTGTTCAACGGCTTCGGCGGCCTCGCCTCGCTGCTGGTGGGTTGGGCCGAGTTCGAGTTCGGCAAGAGCCCCGACGCCGTCACCCGGGTCGCGATCTACGCGGCCGTCCTCATCGGCGCGGTCACCTTCACCGGCAGCTTCGTCGCCTACCTGAAGCTCGCCGGAAAGATGAGCGGCCGTCCCACGTTCTTCCCCGGGCAGAAGGCGGTGAACGCGGTCCTCTTCGTCACCCTCCTCGTCCTCGGGGCGATCTACGCGGCGCAGGGCCCGGCCTGGGCGCTCTACCTGATCATCGCGCTGTCGCTGGCCCTCGGCGTCCTCGGGGTGCTGCCCATCGGCGGCGGCGACATGCCCGTGGTCATCGCCTTCCTCAACAGCTTCTCCGGCCTCGCGGGCGCGGCGGCGGGCTTCGTCATCCTCAACAAAGTCCTCATCGTCGCGGGCTGCCTCGTCGGGGCCTCGGGCATCATCCTCACCATCATCATGTGCAAGGCGATGAACCGCACCTTCGGCAACGTCCTCTTCGGCGGCTTCGGGGCCGCGGGCGGGTCGGCGGGCGGGACGATCGAGGGAGAGATGAAGGCCGTCTCCGCCGAGGACGCTTACTACGTGCTGGAGGCGGCGCAGAGCGTGGTCTTCGTCCCCGGCTACGGCATGGCCGTGGCCCAGGCGCAGCATGTCGTGAAGGAGCTCGGCTCGCTGCTCGAGAGGAACGGGGCCGAGGTTCGCTACGCCATCCACCCGGTGGCCGGACGGATGCCCGGCCACATGAACGTGCTCCTCGCCGAAGCCGACGTGCCCTACGAACAGCTCTGCGAGATGGATTCGGTGAACCCGACGATGGGGCAGGTCGATGTCGCCATCATCATCGGGGCCAACGACGTCGTGAACCCGGCGGCGTCGGACGATCCGGGCAGCCCCATCTACGGCATGCCCATCATCAAGGCCCACGAGGCCCGCACCGTCTTCGCCCTGAAACGCGGCAAGGGCACGGGTTTCTCGGGCTTGGAGAACGCCCTCTTCTTCCGCGAGAACTGCCGCATGCTCTACGGCGACGCGAAGGAGACGATCGCCGGGCTGGTGGGGCAGTTCAAGGGGTAGCAGTCCATTCCAGCAAGGTGGGCAGGCGGAACCCTGTGGCCGAAGTCATTGACCTCGGTCAAGCGTCGTTTGGACGTCCGCTCCGGCCTCTGTGAGGCCGGCTTATCTACAGCGCTGGCGCGTTTTTCGAAGCTGGTGGGGCAATTCAAAGGGCAAGCTGCCCTACCATCCCAACACCTGCGCGAAGACGAGCGGGGCGACGATGGAGGCGTCGGATTCGATGATGAACTTCGGCGTTTCGATGCCGAGCTTGCCCCAAGTGATCTTCTCGTTCGGGACCGCGCCGGAGTAGCTGCCGTAGCTCGTCGTCGAGTCGCTGATCTGGCAGAAGTAGGCCCACAGCGGCACGTCCTCCGCGCCGAAATCTTGATGCAGCATGGGCACGACGCAGATGGGGAAGTCGCCCGCGATGCCGCCGCCGATCTGGAAGAAACCGAGCGGCGAATCCGGCGTGGTCGCTCGATACCAAGTCGCCAGCTCCATCATGTATTCGATTCCCGTCTTCACGACATGGGGATTCTTGACGTTCCCTTTGAGGCAATGCGAGGCGAAGATGTTCGCCGAAGTGCTGTCCTCCCAGCCGGGGACGAAGATCGGCAGATCCGCCTCGCAAGCCGCGACGAGCCAACTGTCCGCCGGGTCGATCTGGTAGTCGGAGGCGAGCTTGCCGGAGCGCAGGATGCGGTAGAGGAATTCGTGCGGGAAATGCCGCCGCCCCTCGGTCTCGGCCTCCTGCCATTCGCCCAAAATGACGTGTTCGAGACGGCGGAAGGCCTCCTCCTCAGGGATGCAGGTGTCGGTGACGCGGTTGAGATGCTCGTCGAGGAGGGCCTGCTCCTGCTCCGGGGTGAGGTCGCGCCAGTTCGGGATGCGGCGGTAGTGGTCGTGGGCGACGAGGTTGTAGAGATCCTCCTCCAGATTCGCCCCGGTGCAGCAGAGCGCGTGGATCTTCCCCCGCCGGATCATCTCGGCGAGGGAGAGGCCGAGTTCCGCCGTGCTCATCGCCCCGGCCAGGGTGAAGAACATCCGCCCGCCCGAATCGAGGAGGTCGCGCCAGCCTTTCGCCGCATCGACCACGGTGGCCGCGTTGAAATGGCGGAAGTGCCGCTCGGCGAATTGGGTGACGGGACCAGGCATGGCGTTCGTTACGGAGGTCAGCTTTCGAAATAGGTGTAGCCCGACATGCCTTGCCGGTAGGCTTCCAGCGCCTTGCGCCGCACCACGGCGCTGATCCGGCCCTGCTGGATCGCGGTCTCGGCCAGCTCGCGGAACTGCTCGACGAGCTTCTTCGGGTCGTGCTCCACGTAGGCGAGCACGTCCGCGACGGAATCGCCCTCGACCTCGCGCGAGAAGCGGATGTGTCCGTTCTCCACGTCGACGCTGACGGCGTGGGTGTCGCCGAAGAGGTTGTGAAGGTCACTCAAGGTCTCCTGGTAGGCCCCGACGAGGAAGATGCCGAGGAAGTAGGATTCATCGTCCTTCGTCTCGTGGATGGGCAGGGCCTCCAGCACTTCGGAGCTGGAGACGTATTTCTTGATCATGCCGTCGCAGTCGCAAGTCACGTCGTGGATCACCCCTTGGCGGGTGGGGCGTTCGGCGAGACGGTGCAGGGGCATCACGGGGAAGGCGCAATCGATCGCCCAGGAGTCGGCGAGCGACTGGAAGATGCTGAAGTTCCCGTAGTATTGGTCGGCGAGCAGGCCGGAGAGGTCGCGCAACTCCTCGGGCACGTAGCGCAGCTCGCGCGTCGCCGCCGCGATGTCCGTCATGGCCCGCCAGTAGCACTGCTCGCAGGCGGCGCGCTCGCGCAAGCCGATGTCACCCGTGAGGAAGTTCTCGTGCAACTCCTCGCGGTAGCGGTTCGCCTTGCCGTAGGATTCGAGGAGGTTGTCGTCGTTGATGCCGTTGGCCACCTCGGCGAGGGCGACGAGGGCCTCGCTCGCGTCCTCCGAGACGGAGAGGGCCTCGCGGTTTTCAAAACGGTTCACGTCGAGAATCTCCAAAGCGAGCATCGAATAGTGCGCGACCATGGCGCGGCCCGACTCCGTCACCAGGGTGGGATGCGGCACCCCGCTCTCGTCGAGAACCCATTTCACCGCGTCGACGAGGCTGTGGCAATACTCGTCGATGGAATAGTTCGCGCTCGTCGAGCGGGTCGAACGCGAGCCGTCGTAGTCCACCGCGAGGCCGCCGCCGAGGTTGAGCAGGCCCATCGGCGCGCCCTCCTTCACGAGGCCCGCGTAGATCCGCGCCGTCTCCTCGATGGCGCGGCGGATGATGGTCAGGTCGGGGATCTGCGAACCCTGGTGGCAGTGCAGCATTTGCAGCCAGCCGAGACGACCCCGCTCGCGGAGGCGCTCCACGGTCTGGACAAGCTGGGCGAGGTTCAGGCCGAAGGGGCTTTTCTCGCCGCCCGACTTCGCCCATTTCCCCGCGCCTTCGGCGGCGAGCTTCACCCGCACCCCGATGACCGGCTCGATCCCGAGGGCGGCGGAGCGCTCCTCGATGATCCCGAGTTCGTGCGGCATCTCCAGCACGAGGACAACTCGCAGGCCCATGAGCTGGCCGTAGAGGGCGAGGTCGATGAACTCCTCGTCCTTGTAGCCGTTGCAGACGAGGAGGGCGTCGGGGTCCTTCAGGTAGGCCAGCGCCGCCATCAACTCCGGCTTGCTCCCCACCTCGAAGCCGTAGTGGAAACGCCGTCCGTAGGCCGCGACCTCCTCGGCGACCTGCTGCTGCTGGTTCACCTTGATGGGGAAGACGCCGCGGTAGGTGCCGCTGTATTCCAGATCGCCGATGGCCTTGGCGAAGCCGTGGTAGAGTTCCTCGATGCGGCGTTCGAGGAGGCGGGGGAAGCGCAGCAGCAGCGGCGGGCGGACGCCGCGGGCGTCGAGCTCGTCGAGCAGTTTCGGGATGCTCACCGAATGCGGCGAACCCGTGGCCCGATCAGCGAGATCGACGACGACTTCGCCACGCCGCGAGATCGAGAAATAACCCGCGCCCCAGTGGTGGATGCCGTAGGTCTCGGCCGCGTCCTCGACCGACCAAGCGTCCTTCGGCGCCCCGGCCCCGCCTTTTTTCGGGGACGGAGCGGGTTTGCGGGGGCGGGCGGGGGCGGAGGGACGGCGCTGGCTCATCTTCGCGAAAGTCGAGGGGGTCTGGGGTGGTGGAGGAACGGGGCGAACCCTCTCAAACTCCTTGCCTCTCCGCAAGCTCGCATTTTTTCCGGTTCCGTCGCGTTTTCCCCCTCGAAAGCCGGTCGTCACAAGAGCAAGCCGCCCCCGCCTTCCACGAGCGCCGGATGGTCGGCGCACGTGGAAAGATCGGGACAAGCCGTCGCCAAAGGAGGGGATCAGAGGCTGCCAAGCAGCCCGAGCGCACCGGCGACGATCAGGTAGATCGCGACGATCTTCGCGAGAAGGTCGGGCTTGAGCAGGATGAGGATGCCCGCGATGAGGGCGACGACGGGGCCGATGAAGGCCGGGAGGGCCACGGCGGCGAGGGTGGGGACGAGTTCGTTCATGGGGTTTTCAGGGGGGTGGGTTTCGATTGGAGGCTCCCGATGGGAGTTGCCCGATGATAGCCGAAATCGCTCTCCCGTGTCGAGCCTGAAAGACGCGAACAGTCAATCCCGGTAGGTCTCCAGGAAGCGGCGGTAGAAATCACAGCCCGCCTCCAGATCGGCGATGGCGAGGAACTCGTCCTTGGTGTGGGCTTGGGCGATGCTGCCCGGCCCGCAGGCGACCGAGGGGATGCCGCCGTCGGCGAGGCGGCCCGCGTCGCAATACCACGGCGCGGTGGCCAAGGTCGATCCGATCGAGAGGAGGCGGCGGACGCCGTCCGTCCCCGGGTCGGTGAGAAGCGGTTTGGAATCCCCCAAGGTCTCCAGCGAGACTTGGCCAGACCAACCCGAGACTTCGAGGAATTCGCGGAGGAGACGCCCGCTCCCGCCCGCCTCATGGAGGGCCGGCGTCTCGCGCACGTCGAGGAAGGCCTCGCAGGAGGCGGGGACGATGTTCGGGCTGCTCCCGCCATGGATCGTGCCGAGGCTGACGGTAGGCTCCCCGAGAACGGGGTCGGCGTAGCCGGGCAGGGTCGCCTCCAGATGGGCGAGCGCCGCCTCGAGGACCGGGAGCAGCTTGCGAACCGCGTTTTCCCCCCGCTCGGGGGTCGAGCCGTGGCAGGATCGCCCCGAGGCGGAGAGGCGGTGCCAGACGCAGCCTTTGTGGGCATGCACCGTCTCCAGGGAGGTCGGCTCGCCGACGACCGCGAAGAAGAACTCCCCGCCGTGGTGCTTGGCGAAATGCTTCGCCCCCGGCTGGCCCGCCTCCTCGCCCATCAGCCCGACGAAGGCGACGGCGACAGACAGCCGGGGAATCTCGTCGCGCAACTCGTGGAGCGCCCAGAGCATCGCGGCCATCGTGCCCTTCGTGTCCGAGGCCCCCCGTCCATGGACGCGACCGTCCGCGATCTCGCCGGAGAAAGGCTTGATCGTCATGCCCGCGACGCTCACCGTGTCGAGGTGCGGGGCGAAGAGCAGCCCCGGCTTTCCTCCGCCACCGGGAAACCGGCCGATCACGTTGGGACGGCCCGGCTCCACCTCCTCGAAGACGACTTCCGCGCCGCAGACGGCCAGCAGTTCGCCGACGCGCCGGGCGCAAGCCGCCTCGCCCGCGGCCTCCTCGCCGGGGGCGCTGTCCGGGTTCACGCTGGGGATGCGGACGAGTTCACGCAGGAGGGCCGCCGGGGAATCTGGGAAGGACATAAACAAAAAACTGGATTCGCCCGCCGATTTTGATTAAAGGTTTGACATCGAAGGCCATCCGCGCCCTTAATCATGCCCGGAACTTTTTAAAAGTAAAAGCAAACGCGATTCTTTCCTCATGAGTGAGCAAGACCCGAAACCATCCATCGCGACCTCGACGGTCCCCCTCAAGAAGGAAACGGTTCGCATCAGTCTGCGGGCACCGTCGGAGGATTCGGGTCCTGTCGCCCCGAAAAGCACCACTGCCGCCATCTCGGTCTCCCCGACGGACTTGACCCGCCCGGTCTCCACCGCGAGCACCATCCCCTCGGCTGGCGTGGCTTCGCCTCCTCCTCCTCCTCCTCCGACGGGTTCCGCCGGGGGGCCGCCTTCCGCGCCGCCCACCCCTCGCCCGCTTTCGGGTCCCCCGTCCGCGCCTCCGCCGCCTCCCGGTGGCGCGAAGACCATCCCCCTCTCCAAAGCGCCCGATCCCCTCGGCCCGACCAAGCCGGTTCCGACCGCGATGGCCGAACCGCCCTCCCCTTCCACCGCTCCCATTGCCACGGCCGCACCCGTCGCCGATTCGCCGATCGGAGCGAAGACCATCCCCCTCGCCAAGGCCCCCGGTAGCAGCGGCCCCGGCGCGGTCGGCAGGGCGACCACCCCGCTCCAAGCCGGCGGGGCCAAGCCGCTCCCCCAGGCCACGGTGAAAATGACCCAGACGCAACCTCTGGGGACTCCCGGTACGCCAACCAAATCCATTCCCAAAGCAGCTCCCAACATCCAGTCCACCGCCGTGGAGGACGAGGAGGAATGGGAGGAAGAACAAGCAGAATCCGGACTCATGCCCTTCGCCATCATCGTCCTCATCCTCGCCCTCGCCGTGCTGGCCATCGAGCTGTTCACGAAAATGGGCGCGGGCAGTTGATCCCTTTCCGGGGACACCTCCCTTCCATCGACCCCGGATTCCGTTCCGGTCGCTTTTTCGCGCCGTGGAACGGTCGGGAAAATGCCGCTTGCCTGAACGAGGCCGAGAGTGCATTGGTGTTCTCCTCGCAAGCCTTCGTTTGACCCTCTTTCCTTCTATGGCCCATCCCTCCATCGTCCATCTCACTGGTGAAAACTTCATCGACGAAGTCGAACAGTCTTCCGTCCCTGTGATCATTGATTTCTGGTCCGAGCACTGCGGCCCCTGCAAGATGCTCTCGCCCGTCCTCGACGAAGTGGCGGAGGAAATCGGCGGCAAAGCGAAAGTGACCAAGGTGGACGTGATGGCCAACCGCGATCTCGCGGTGAAGTTCGGCATCCGCGCGGTTCCCACCCTGATCTTTATGAAAGACGGCGAGGTCAAGGAGACCAAGACCGGGATCATGCTGAAGGACGCCATCGTCGAGAAACTCGCCGCCCTCGCCTGACCCGCTCCATGGAAGCCCGCCGCACCGCCCTCTCCCCGCTCTGGGTGATCGCCCTCGTCCTCCTCGGCGCGGGCTACCGCGTCGCCGTGCCCGTCTTCGACCTGCCTTGGAACACCGCCCCCCTCATGGCCATGGCCTTCGGCGGGGGGATGCTGCTCGGGACGCGCTTCTGGTGGGTTCCCGCGCTCGTCCTCGTCGTCGGCGATCTCGCCATCGGCCTCCTCTTCCCCGGCGACGGCATCGCGACCTACACCTTGGTGTCGGCTCTGATCTACCTCGCCGCCGCCTGGTGCGGCGGTGTGGCGGGACGGAAGGTGCCAATCTGGCCCGCGATGTGGTGCGGCACCCTCCTCTGCGGCGTGCTCTTCTACCTCGTGGCGAACACCTTCAGTTGGGCGGTCCTGCCCGGCTACGCGAAATCCCTCGCGGGCTGGTGGCAGAGCCAGACGACGGGCCTGCCCGAGTTCTCCCCGCCCGCTTGGGTCTTCCTGCGGAACTCCCTCATCGCCGATACGCTCTGGTGCCTCCTCGCCGGACTCGCCTACGCGGCCTTCCGCCGCCCGCAAGTCCATGCGACGGCGGAGGCGGCGCGTTGAGGAAATCCCCCGCGACGCCGACGCGGCCTTTACGCGGAAGCGCGGCGGTCTACAGTCCCCCCATGTCCGACGCGTCCCATCCCTTCCTTTCGCAAGACTTCCACATTCGCTGGTCCCGCCTCGTCCCCGAGGCCGTCGAACCCGACATCCGCGAGGCCCTGCGGCGGGCGCAGGAGCGCCTCGACGCCCTTTGCGCCGAGTTCGATCCGGCTTCGCTCACCTTCGACAACACCCTCCTCGCCCTAGAACAAGCCACCGAGGAGCTTTCCATGGCCTGGGGCCGCGTCGGCCATCTCGATTCCGTGCGCAACAGCGAACCCCTGCGGGCGGCGCAGAACGCCATGCTGCCCGAGGTAACGCAGTTCTTCTCACGCATCCCGTTGAACGCGGCGCTGTGGAAACGGATCAAGGCCTACTCCGAATCCGGGGAGGCCGCGACCCTGACAGGCGTACAAAAACGCTTCCTCGACGAGACCGTGAAGGACTTCGTCCGTAGCGGGGCCGACCTATCCGACGACAAAAAAGCGCGGCTCGAGCAAGTGCAGTCCGAACTCGCGAGCGCCACCCAGAAATTCTCCGAGAACGTCCTCGACTCGACCAACGCCTGGGAGCTCGTCCTCGAAGACGACTCCCGCCTCGCCGGACTGCCCACAACCGCCCTCGGCGTCCTCCGCGCCGAGGCTGCGGCGAAAGGGTTCGGCAGCGACGAGGCCCCCCTCTACCGCATCACCCTGAAGGCCCCCGTCTACTTCCCCGTGCTCGAACACGCCGACGACGCGAGCCTGCGCGAGGAAGTCTGGCGCGGCAGCATCACCGTGGGCCGCGACGGCGGCTACGACAACACCGACCTCATCTGGCAGATCCTCGCCCTGCGCCACGAGCGCGCCGAACTGCTCGGCAAGGAGCACTTCGCCGACCAGGTCCTCGAAGAGCGCATGGCCGGGGACGGAGCCACCGCGCTGAAATTCGTCGAAGACCTCGCCGAAAGGACGAAACCCTTCTTCGCCCGCGACATCGAGGAGCTCGCCGCCTTCCGCCGCCGCCACGAACCGGGCTGGGACGGGCTTTTCCAGCCCTGGGACACCGCCTACTGGTCCGAGAAGCTGCGCAAGGCGAACTACGACTTCGACGAGGAGGAACTGCGCCCCTACTTCGCCATCGGAAACGTCATCGAGGGCATGTTCCGCCTCACCGAGCAGATCTTCGGCTTCAAGATCGCCGAGCGCGAGACGGCATTCGCCTCCCCCGGCAAAATCCCGGCGGGCGGGGACGTCGAAGTCTGGCATCCCGAGGTGCGCTACTACGACCTCCACGACGCCGCCAGCGGCGAACACCTCGGCTCCTTCTACGCCGACTGGCATCCGCGCGAGGACAAGCGCGGCGGCGCGTGGATGAACTACCTGCGCACCGGCTCGCCCGCGCTCGCGGGACGCCCGCGCGAACCGCACCTCGGGCTCATCTGCGGCAACCTGACCCCCTCGTCCGGGGACACGCCCGCCCTCCTCACCCACCGCGAGGTCGAGACCGTCTTCCACGAGTTCGGCCACCTCCTCCACCACCTCCTCGGCGAGGTCGGGATCAAGTCGCTCAACGGCGTCAACGTCGTGTGGGACTTCGTCGAACTGCCTTCGCAGATCATGGAGAACTTCTGCTGGTCCCGCGTCAGCCTCGACCGCTTCGCGAAGCACCACGAGACCGGAGAGCCCATCCCCGAGCCGCTCTTCCAGAAGATGCTCGCGGCGCGGAACTTCCAGTCGGGCATGGCCCAGATGCGGCAGCTCGCCTTCGGCAAGATGGACCTCGACCTGCACATCAAGCATTTCGGCAAGCCGGAACACGGCGACCTCGACCGTCTCGTCCGCGAGATCCTCGACGGCTACCTGATGCCCCTCGCCACCGATCCGCCCACGATGGCGCGGCGCTTCACCCACCTCTTCGCCAGCGCGACCGGATACGCCGCCGGCTACTACTCCTACAAATGGGCCGAGGTCCTCGACGCCGACGCCTTCACCCGCTTCGCCGGAGCCGGAGTCGTCAGCCCCGAGGTCGGGCGCGAGTTCCGCGAGAAAATCCTCAGCCGAGGCAACTCCGTCGAGGCCGCCGAGCTCTTCCGCGACTTCATGGGACGCGACCCGGAGTTGAACGCTTTGCTGGAAAGAAGCGGCCTTGCCAGATAAACTGGAGCGCCGCCCTCACTGCGGATCCAAGACGATCACCGGACGGAAGCCGATGCTGGCGCTGCGCTCCTGCGGCTGGCCGTAGGCCCGGTAGCCCGAACGGCATCCGAAACCATTGGCGATCCAACTGCCTCCGCGCAGCACCCGGCTCTCGCCCGCCTGCGGGCCACGGGGATCGGTCGCGGCCCCTGCCGGATAGTCGCCGAGCCGATCCTCCACCCATTCGGCGACATTGCCGTGCATGTCGAAGAGACCCCAGGGATTCGCCGGATAGCTGGCGACGGCCACCGCTCGACCGAGCGAGGGGCCTTGGGACGACTGGTAGGGATATCTGCCGTCGCAGTTGGCCTGCTCGCCGTTCAGAGTCGAACCAAAGGAGAAAGGAGTCGTGGTCCCGGCGCGGCAGGCGTATTCCCACTGGGCTTCGGTCGGCAAAGCCCAGCGCCAGCCCATCGGGAGCGGCTTCTCCTCGTTCATCTTCGCGATCCAATCTTGGGCATCGGTCCAGCCCACAAATGCGACGGGATGCGTCGGGCCTTGGGCGTAATCGTCCGAGAGCATCAAGTCGCGAACCCCTGTTCCCTTCACCTCCTTCCATTGCTCCTGGGTAAGCTCCGTCCTCGCGATCCAGAAGCCCCGCGACAGGGTCGCTTGGAAGGAGGCTTGGGTTTCCTGACCCTCCTCCTCGCCCGGGCCGGACCCCATCGTGAAAGTGCCGGGAGGGCACCAGTTCACCGGGATGCCGTGGATGGTCCGGGCCTCTCCCGCCGACCGGCCCAGCATCGCGGCTTGAAGGCTGAATCCTCCGCCGATGACGCTCGTGCCCGCGTTGGAGAGCATCGATCCGGGGGGTGCCGTGGCGGGGGCGGGCGACCCCAGCGGAGCCTCCGTCGGCTGGCCTTCCTTCATCGCCCTCACCGACTCGGAGATCTTTCTCCACGCGGCCATCTGCTCGGCGACTTTCGCCTTCTCGACGGCATCGTCGCCCGGCTTGGCCACGCCAATCCCCAGTTCCTCCAAGCTCTTCAGCGTCGGCATCGGACGGGAAGCCGCCAGATTGAAGGCGAAGCGGGTACCGGCCACGTTCAGCTTGGTGTATTCGGCGGGTTCGTGATGGACGCGCCGCCGATCGGGAGGGAGCCCGTTGGCCTCGTCCTCCGAAGCCCACTCGGCCGAAGTCGCGCTGACCTCCTCCCGCGTGGCGGCGAACACCTGGAGCAAGGGCACTCCCGGCTCCAGCATGTGCTTGGTCAGCACTTCGGTGAAAAGCCCGTCATTGGCCCGCTGGCCCGCGTCGGCGGAGTAGCTGATGAGGGTGCCGCTGGGCGGGCTGAGCTGGGCGAGGCCTTTCCCCGCGCCCACGAGCGAGCGAGTGCCGGAGCCGCCCTCGATCTGGAGGGGGTTGTCTCGGCAGCAGTCGAGCACCACGACCTTCACCTGCGCCTTGGTCTGGTCGAGCGAATCGACCCACGACTGCATCGACAGGGCGGTGGTGCCGAGCCGGCGTTTCATGCGCTCGATGTCGGGGCTGGCGCCGGGCACCTCGGTGTCGTTCACCAGCAGGTAGTTCGCCCCGTGGTATTCGATGCCGTGTCCGGCGAAGTAAATCAGGGCGCAGGCCGCTCCCGACGCCTGGTCGAGGAACTTCTCGAAGGCGTCCTCGGCCGTCCTCCAATCCGGGTCGGTGAGCAGGGTCGTCTCGAAAGGCGGGCTCACCGCCCGCAGCGCGTCCGCCATCCGCTTCGCGTCGCTCACCGCCACGCTCAACTGGGCCTCCGGCCCCAGCTTCGCGTAGTGGTCGATGCCGAGCACGAGGGCGACGCGCCTTTCCTGCGAGACGGCCCGCCCCGCCGGGAGGAGGCAGAGCAGGGCGGCGATCAGGCACGCCAGTCCGCGCACGCCGGGACGGGAAGGAGCGATGGCGGCGAGTCGGTTCATTTCAGTTGGGCGTCCGGAGCCGGGCCTTATCCCCTTCGTTCGAGCGCCGCCGCGACGAAGCCCTTGAACAGCGGATGCGGGTCCGTCGGCTTGCTCTGGAACTCGGGGTGCGACTGCACCGCGATGAAGAAGGGATGGTCCGGGATCTCGACGATTTCGCCCAGCTTCCCGTCGGGCGAGGTGCCGGCGAGGCGGAAGCCCTTCTCCTCGAAAAGGGAGAGGTAGTTCTGGTTCAGCTCGTAGCGGTGGCGGTGGCGCTCGTTCACCGAGGTTTTCCCGTAGAGCTCGGCGGAGCGGCTGCCGGGCGCGAGACGGGTCTCCCAAGTGCCGAGGCGCATCGTGCCGCCCTTCTCCTGCACGCTCTTCTGCTCCTCCAGCAGGCAGATGACGGGATGCGGCGTGCCCTCGTCGAACTCGGTGCTGTGCGCCCGCTCCAGCCCGCAGGCGTTGCGGGCGAACTCGATCGTCGCGATCTGCATGCCGAGGCAGATGCCGAAATAGGGGAGGCCGTTCTCGCGGGCGTATTGTGCCGCCGCGATCTTGCCTTCGATACCGCGGTCGCCGAAGCCGCCGGGGATGAGGACGCCGGAGACGCCTTCGAGATGCTTCTCCGCTCCGTCCTCCTCGATGTCGCTCGAATCGATGCGAATGATCTCGACATGGGTGTCGTTCGCCGCGCCCGCGTGGGTGAGGCTCTCGTAGATGGACTTGTAGGCGTCCTTGAGGTCGATGTATTTCCCGACGACCCCGATCTTGACGCTGTGGGTGGGGTTGACGATGCGATCCACCATGTTGCGCCACTCCAGCAGGTCGGGCTCGTTCGTGACAAGACCTAGGCGGTCGCAGATGATGTTGTCGAGGTGCTGGTCGTGCAGATTCAGCGGGGCGCGGTAGATCGTGCCCTTCACGTCGAGGAACGGGATCACCGCCTCGGGGCGCACGTTGCAGAACATCCCGATCTTCCGGCGGACGTCCATGTCGATGGGATGCTCGGCGCGGCAGAGGATCACGTCGGGGGCGATGCCGATCTCGCGCAGCTTCGCCACGCTCTGCTGCGTCGGCTTCGTCTTCAGCTCCTCGGCCGCCTGGATGAAGGGGACAAGGGTGGTGTGGATGAAGGCCACATTCCCGTGACCGACCTCGTCCTTGAACTGGCGCAGCGCCTCGAGGAAGGGCAGTCCCTCGATGTCCCCGGTGGTGCCGCCGATCTCGGTGATGATGACGTCGACGTCGTCGCGCTTCGCGACCTCGTGGATGCGGTTCTTGATCACGTCGGTGACGTGGGGGATGACCTGCACCGTGGCCCCGAGGTAGAGGCCCTCGCGCTCGTTCTTGATGACCGTCTCGTAGACTTGGCCGCTCGTGAGGTTGTTCAGCCGGGAAAGGCGGCCGCTGGTGAAGCGCTCGTAGTGCCCGAGGTCGAGATCGGTCTCGGCCCCGTCGTCGAGCACGTAGACCTCACCGTGCTGGAAGGGGCTCATCGTCCCCGGATCGACGTTCAAATAAGGGTCGAACTTCTGCATCAGGACGCGCAGACCACGCCGCTCCAGCAACGTGCCGAGCGCCGCGGCGGCGAGCCCTTTTCCGAGCGAACTGACCACCCCTCCGGTGACGAAAATGTACTTCATCGAGACAGCAAATCGTGGAGTATCGCCGCCTGGTCGGGAGTGTCAACGCCGGGCGAGGCGTCGTCCGTGAGAACGACCCGGATTCTCGCCCCGTTCTCCAAGGCGCGGAGCTGCTCCAGCCCCTCCGTCCGTTCCAGCAGCGACGGCGGCCAAGCCACGAAGTCGAAGAGGAAATCCCGCCGGAAGCCGTAGATGCCTTTGTGGCGGTAGCAGACGAGGTCCGCCGGGGCGTTGCGCGGATGCGGAATGCGACTGCGGGAGAAATAGAGGGCGTGGCCGTGGCCATCGAGTACGACCTTGACCACGTTCGAGTCGTCGAGGACGGGGTCGCCCGCCGCCACCGGGTTCGCCGCCGTGATCATCGGCAGGCCCGGATCGGCGAGGAGGGCGGAGGCGAGGGCGTCGATCAGGGCCGGATCGATGAGGGGTTCGTCGCCTTGGATGTTGAGGATGTGCGAGGCCTCGGGAAAGGCCGCCGCGACCTCGGCGGCGCGGTCCGTGCCGCTGGGATGGTCGGGCCTCGTCATCGTGACGTGGCCGCCGAAACCCTCCACCGCCGCCGCGATGCGTTCATCGTCCGTCGCCACGGTGAGACGGGAGAGGTTCCGGCATTCCCGGCAGCGGTCCCAGACATGCTGGACGAGCGGCCTGCCCGCGATGAGGTGCAACGGCTTGCCCGGAAAACGCGTCGATCCCCAGCGGGCGGGGATGACACCGAGGACGGAAGAGGGTTCGGTCGGCATGGGAAGAGGGTTCGGTCAAGCGACGGGGGTGGGGAGGGTAGATGGGGCAGGGGCCATGGGGGGAAGGATTCGAGATTGAAGGGGGCAACTACGCCCGGACGAGTCCACCATGCAAGGCGCAGCCCGAAGATGGCCATGATAAAAATACCGATTAAGGATCTGTTGTTGGCCGAGTGGGGAGCGCCTGACGCAAAACGAAGTAAGAATGCTCCAAAAACTGGTTCATTTGCGCTACTGTTCCGGATAAATGAGTGATACGCCCCGCTACGGATGGAGACGATTCTGGAGGCCGCAAGGTCTCGATGTGTCCTGCGGTGCAGGCGACGGGTTTCTGGATGATCCAGAGCGGGAGGGAGTCTGGTCTTACAATCCCAAATGTAGGACTCTTCCCGATCTGCTTGCGGGAAATCCCATTCTGGTCTTGTGCGGTCCTCCCGGAAGCGGGAAATCCACGGAACTGGAACTGGTCGAAGAAGTCGGTCTGAATGCGATTGAAGAATTCGAAGTGATTTCCAGAAATGCCGCCGCATTTGGTGCCTCAAGCCCGCTGCCGGACCTTTCGGTCCGTTCCCCTCAATGGGAAAACGCACAGCAGAATGGAAAGGGAATCCTATTTCTGATCGATGGTCTCGACGAGGCCTTGCAGCGCGAGCAAACCCTGCTGTCTTCGCTGATCGAGCTGCTCAAAACCGAATCGTCGCTCGAAAGGATCCGACTCGTTCTCGCCTGCCGTTCCGCCCAATGGCTATCCGAAACCGGACAGGCGCTTGCTCGTCTTTGGGACCGGGAAAGGAGCGAATTCGTCTATGAACTTTGCCCGCTTCGTCGAGCCGACGCCGCCTTGGCGCTAAGAGAAGAAATCCCTGACCGACTCGATTCGTTTTTCGAGGAACTCGCCCGTTGCGAGGCGGTCCCTCTGGCACGCTGGCCAATTACGCTGAACATGTTGATCGCCCAATTCCGGGACACTGGAAGCCTTCCCTCCAGCCGACGTGTGCTCTACCATAGTGCCATCGAGCGTCTGATCGAGGAATGGAGCCCTGTGCGCGAGCGAAACCTGCGATCGACGGATCCCAACTGGATTCCCGGCGAGAAACTCCAACTTGCCCGACGCATCGCTGCGATGGCAATTTTCGGAGGAAAAAAGGCCCTCGTCCGCAGCAGGCACAGTTCCGATCCCGATCTCCTGACTTACGCCGATGTCCTCGGAAACGACGGCATCCTCGAAATTCCTTCAGGAGGCTCTGTCGCCCTTGATCTCAACAAAATTGATCGAATCACCGAAACACGCCTTTTTGAGTGCACCGCCTCGGGAAATATGGATGCCGGGCAAGCGATGAGATTCTCCCATCGAACGCTCGCGGAACTGCTTGCGGGAGAGTTCGTGGTGGGGCTGCCCGCCGAGGAATTGCGGCGGCTCTTTTTTGTAACCCAACCAAACGGAGAGGAGTGCGTCGCACCCCAGCTTCTCCAGACAGCGGCATGGCTGACGGGACACCAAGAGGAGGAAGCCTTTTCCAATCTGCTCCTTTCCCTCCACCCCGAAGCTTTGCTCCACGCCGATCTGAGTCCGCTCAGCAGCGAACAAAAGGCTGCTGTCGTCGTAAGTCTGATCGCTAAGGCAGACGCTGGCGATCCCGGCCCTGACCGCGCCATTTCCAGAGCAAGCCATTCTCTTGGCTATCCTGGAATCGAAGATCTGTTGCGCCCCGTAATCCTCGACGAGAGCCGTCATCTCCACGCGCGACGCTTCGCATTCAGCCTTGCTCGAATCTGCCATGCTGCCGAATTGGCCGATGCAATCTGGCAGGTTCTCGATCGGCCCGGCGATCCGATGGAATATGAGGCTGGCCATGCCTTGCAGGTGATCGAGGAGAATCCCGATCCGTGGAAGGACCAACTTGTAAGGCTTGCCTCGGGTGAAAGGGAAAGTGATTCTGTCGATATGCTGAAAGGAGCGGCCTTGCGCCTTTTGGTTCCCAGATGCGTTCCCGTCCGAGAAGCACTAGAATGGCTTGGGCCTCCGAAACAAAAGTTCTACGGCGGTGCCTATCAACTATTCCTCCGACTCTACCTTCCGAAAGCCGTTACAGCCGACGACGTGCCCGCCTGCCTTGAGTTCCTTCAATCGAAGCCCGGCTGTTTCGATTCCCTGTCTCTTTACAACGGATTCTCGATCAAAGTTTTTGACTTGGCATGTGAGAACCTCCACTGCCAGAAAATCGCCGATTCGTTGCTGAGGCTTTGGCTCGGGAAAGTGCGAAGGCACCTTCCCCTCCCTCGCCAATCTGATCCGACGGAGTCACTCGCAATCTTTTCCGATACGGACACCTGCGAGGTTTTTGTTCAAACTTTTTTGAACCATACGGAAGTATCCAACGACGACGTGCGACATTTCTTCTCCCCCGTATCGACGCTTGGTTTAGGTTTCTTGCTTGATCAGATCGCCAAGGCTCCGGAGAGTAAGAGAAGCAATTGGGCGCTCGCGATCCGATATTCCGCAAGTCCCGAGGAGCGCGAAGGGCATCGCAAACTGCTACAACAACGGTTCAACGAGTTCGAAGAGGTTCGCAAGGTGTTTCCACCGATTCAGAAGAAGGGCTTGGATATCCATGAGACGTTGATCCGATTTGAAAAGGCGGGCGATTTAATTCTTAAGCGAAGACAAATACGAAATCAAAAGAAGCGACAAAGGATTCGCAAAAGACATCCCACCGCCCACGATATCTTTCTGATGGGATTGGAGGATTGCCGGAATGGCGATACAGGAGGGTGGATCGACATTTCCCGCGGAATCATCTGGTCATCCGAGCCCATGGATTTCGTGGTGACTAGAATTGGAAACACGAAACTTTTTCTCGACCAATCGGAAGGAGACCAACAACTGATCCGGGATTGTGCACGGAATTTTCTGTTCGAGTTCACCGATATACGAAGCGACAAGAACCATCGAAGTAATTGGTCTGAATCCGCCTATTGGGCCATCAGTTGGCTGCGCAATGAAGTCGATGCCGACCCGGACTTGAGAAGGGAGGTGAGCCAAAAGTGGATCGGAGCGATCATCGACGCCTTCAACAACGGAGAGGACGAACACCAAGAACTTGTCGCTCGGGCCTACCGGTGGAACCCCGACGCAACGCGGCAATGGCTTCGAATAACGTTAGATCGTTATTTGGTCGAGTGCGACGCTGGTTGGTTGCTGCCGCTCAGGGCATTCAAGACTGTCTGGAATAGACAGTTAAGTGAAGACCTGAAAGATTTCTTGTCTATTTCGAAGATCAAGCCTGAATCCGTCCGTGATGGACTCCTCCATTTGCTTGAGCATGATTCCGAATTTGGCCGGGAATTGATTTCGAAGCGTCTCGAATCCATCAAGTCGTCCGATCCAGGTCTCGCCAAACCGATCAACCGGGTCGTCGCAGCTGTCGCCATGTTCTTTGGTGATTCCGGGTCGAGGGAATCTGTGTGGCCACTCATTGCGGACAATCGAGCGACGGCAAAGTTGCTTTTTCTGGAAAACGTCCCCGAAATGGAACGGCACGAGCGGGAGACCATTGATTTGATCGACTCCCGTCAGGTTGCCGACTTGCTGATTCTGGTCTTCCAGTTATTTCCTTCGGAGCAAGACCCTCCGCTCAATGAATCCACGAGGGTGACTCCCACTGACCAATGCATTCGTCTGCGGCGAGCCTTGCTTCAACTGCTGACCCGGCGAGGTGAAATGGCTGAGATTCAGCGTTTTCTCGATTCGCTTCCCGCACTTGAGGCCGATCTCTACCGCTGGAATCTTGACGAGGCGAAGCAAAACCGTGCTCTCCTCGATTGGGAACCCAATCAGCCAGCCGAGATACTCCGGCTCGTCCGGATCGCCGAAGGCTCCTTGATCCGAAACGAAGACGATCTACTCGAAATCGTTCTCGCATCTCTGGCCCGGTTTCAGCACGATCTCCAATCCCAACACGTCCATCGCGTCTGGGACGGTCACTCGCCTAAACACGAAGAATTCGTCTCGAAGGAGGTCGAAGACTGGCTGAAGCGTGACCTGAAACGGGTTGTGGTAAACCGTGAAGTCGAGGTGAACCGCTTCGACGAGCGTGTCGATCTTAAGATAGAAGCCGTTTCATTCGGGAATTCCGACAGATCTCCGATCACTCTGATCATCGAAGTTAAGCGGGCTCAAAACCCCGAGATCCCCGGCTCGATCAAGGACCAATTGGTCGAAAAATACCTCGCACCAAATCTCGGATGGAACCACGGCATCTATCTCGTCGCGTGGTTTTACACCCAAGGGATATGGGAAGAGAGGCAATATACCAAAAGCAAGACTCCCAAATCGGCTGCCAAGGAACTCGCGGGGCACTGTTCCGAAGTCAGTAAAATCTCTGGCTATCGGATCGCGTCATTCCTGCTCGACTGCTCCTGCAGTCCAAGAACCGAGAAGAAAAGGGGCCGAAAACGTCTTCCATATCGAAAATAACTGCCGGATTCGACCTCCTCCATCGGATTCGAGAAGCTGGTATGGCTGATTCAACAGCGATTCGTTCAAAGTGCTACCGCATCACTCCTCCCCCTCCGCCGCCGGACTTTCCTCATCCACCTCATCCGAAACCACCCGGGCAATATCCTGGATCGTCTCGCCGTCCTTGAGGTTCATCAGTTTCACGCCTTGGGCGTTTCGTCCGGTGACGCGGATGTCCTTCGCCCGGATGCGCACGCTCTGGCCGCCGGTGGTCATGAGCATCACGTCGTCCTCGTCGGTGACGGGGAGCGCGCCGACGACGAGGCCGGTCTTGTCGGTGACGTTCATGGTGATGACGCCCTTGCCGCCGCGGCCCTTGGTCGGGTAGTCCTCGAAGGGCGTGCGCTTGCCGAGGCCCCGCTCGCTGGCGACGAGAAGCTGGGCGTTCTCGCGGGCCACGGTGAGGGAGACGAGGTAGTCGTCGCCGCGCGGACGGATGCCCATGACGCCGGCGGAGTTGCGGCCCATCGGGCGGATGTCGGTCTCCTTGCAGCGGACGCAGTAGCCTTGGTTCGTGACCATGCAAAGCTCGTCGCTGCCGCCGGTGAGGACCACGCCGATGAGCGAGTTGCCCTCCTCGATGTTGATGGCGATGATGCCGTCCTTGCGGTAGTTGCGGAAGTCGGAGAGGCAGGTCTTCTTCACCTTTCCGCTGCGGGTGGCGAAGAGGACGAAGAGGGTCTCGACGAAGGTGGCGTCCTTGTCCTCCTGCCCGTGGGCCTCGATGCGCAGGGTCGCGGCGATCTTCTCGGCGGGCTGGAGGTTGAGGAAGTTCTTGATGGAGCGCCCTTTCGAGGTGCGGCTGCCTTCGGGGATGTTGAAGACGCGCTCGACATAGACCCGCCCGGTGTCGGTGAAGAACATCAGGTAGTCGTGGGCGGTGGCGGTGAAGAGGTGCTCGACGAAGTCGGCGGCCTCGTCCTCGTCGGCGGCCTCGCGGGTCTCCATGCCTTTCAAGCCCTTGCCGCCGCGCGCTTGGGTGCGGTATTCGGTGGCGGGGGTGCGCTTGATGTAGCCGCGGTGGGTGATGGTGATGATGTTGGCGTCGTTGGCGATGAGATCGACGTTGGCGATCTCGCCCTCCTCGGCGGCGGCGAAGCCGGTGCGGCGCGGGGTGCCGTGCTTGGCCTTCACCTCCTGCAGCTCGTCCTTGATGATCTGGAGGACGCGCTCCTCGCGGGCGAGGATGTCGAGGAGGTCTTTGATGGTTTCGAGCAGGGCCTCGTAGTCGGCCTTGATCTTGTCGCGCTCGAGCCCGACGAGCTGGTAGAGGCGCAGCTCGAGGATGTGGTCCACCTGCCGATCGGTGAGGACGTAGCGGCCAGGCTCGATCCTGAGGCTCTCCTGACCGCGCAGGAGGATGCCGAGGGCGGCGGCGGCCTCGGCGGCGAAAGTATAGCCCTTGATCTTGGCCCGCGCCTCGTCCCGCGTCTTCGAGTCGCGGATCATCTTGATGAAGTCGTCGAGGCTGCCGAGGGCGAGCAGGTAGGCTTCGAGCTTCTCGGCGTTCTCCTCGGCCTTGCCGAGGAGGTAGCGGGTGCGGCGCAGGATGACCTCGCGGCGGTGCTCGATGTAGCAGAGGATGGCGTCCTTGATGTTCAGCAGCTTGGGCCGGCGCTGGTCGATGGCCAGCATGTTCACCGCGAAGCTGGAGGACAGGGCGGTGTGCCGGTAGAGGTTGTTCAGCACGACTTGGGCGCGGGCGTCGCGCTTCAGATCGACGACGACGCGGGTGTTCTCGTCGGACTCGTCGCGGACGGCGCTGATCTCGGGCAAAATCTTCTCGTTGGCGAGTTCGGCGATGCGCTCGACGAGCTTGGCGCGGTTCACCGCGTAGGGGATCTCGGTGATGATGATCTGCTCGCGGCCTTTCGCGTCCTCGGCGATCTCGGCCTTGCCGCGCACCTTCACGCTGCCGCGTCCGGTCGCGGCGTAGTCCCGGATGCCCTGCATCCCGAGGATGGTGCAGCCGGTGGGGAAGTCGGGCCCCTTGATGTGGGTGAGCAGCTCCGCGATGCTGATGGCGGGATTGTCGATGGTGGCGCAGATGCCGTCCACGACCTCGCCGAGATTGTGCGGAGGGATGTTCGTCGCCATGCCGACGGCGATGCCGGTGCCGCCGTTGACGAGCAGGTTCGGGATCGCGGCCGGCAGGACGGAGGGCTCCTCGTTGGTCTCGTCGTAGTTGGCGACGAAATCGACGGTGTCCTTCTCCAAGTCGGTCATCAGGGCCGATCCGCAATGGGTGAGGCGGGCCTCGGTGTAGCGCATCGCGGCGGGCGGGTCGCCTTCGACGGAGCCGAAGTTGCCTTGGCCGTCCACGAGGATGTCGCGCATGGACCAATGCTGGGCCATGTTGACGAGGGTCGGGTAGATCGCGCCGTCGCCGTGGGGGTGGTACTTACCCATCGTCTCCCCGACGATGCGCGCGCACTTGAGGTGCTTCTTGTTCGGCGCGAGCGAGAGGTCGTGGTGCATCGCGTAGAGCAAGCGCCGCTGCGAGGGCTTCAATCCGTCGCGGGCGTCGGGCAAGGCGCGGGAGATGATGACGGACATCGAATA